>NZ_CP097800.1:700000-1400000 GCF_000612545.2 Streptomyces sp. PCS3-D2
GTCCTGCCCGACAGTTGGGCGTTTCCCGTACTGCTCGTCATCGTCGCGGCCGTGTCCCTCCACGTCATCCGGCGCGGCGATCCGCAGCGCCCCTGGAGCGGCGCCCTGCAGGTCACCGGCTGGTCCTTCGTCCTCCTCACTCCGGGCTACTCCTGGTACGCGCTGCTGCTGATCGCCCTCGTCGCCCTCGACGGCCGCTGGGAATGGCTCGGCATCCCCCTGGCGGGCGCCGCCGTCTACGTCCTCGGCCCGACCTTCGACTACCAGCCGGCCCTGAGCAACATCGCCTACGGAGCGGCGACCGTCCTCGTTCTCGTGAGGGGCCGCATCCGACGGCGGCCGTGCCCACCGGGGGCCGGCGGGTCCGAGCCGCTGCCCTCGCCCGGTGCCGCCCGCTCCCCGCGCTGAGGGGCGGGCCCGCACGGTGGCACCCGCCGCGGGTGGTCGGCCGCATGCGACGGCGGCCGGGGACCGGCCCGCACCGCGCCCAACTGCCCGACGGCCCAACTGCCCGACGGACCGACTGCCCGACGGCCCGACCGTCCGACGACCCGACCGCACCGCATCACCGGCAATCCGCCCGGCCCTCGGCTGCGAAGTACGGGTGAACCAGCCGCTCACCAGCGGCGTGTCGAGTGGCGGGAGCGGCAGTGGCGGAACACCGGAAAGCGGCGGACACCGGCGGGGCGGGGCCGGCCGCCGCCGGCGTGTGGACGATCTCGCGCGGGAGGACCCCGTACGGGGCGGGCGGACGCCTCGGCAGCCGGGCCCACCGGCGTGCGCTTCCCCGCCCCGCGGGGCGGGCCGGGCTCTCCCGTGCGGTCGCCGGCGGCGCCCGCCGGCCCCTCCTCGCCGCAGGAGACCACCGATGAAGCCCGCGGCCGAACGCCTGACCGCTCTGATGGGCCACCTCTTCACCGGCCCCCTCCCGGTACGGCTGCGCGACTGGGACGGCGCCGAGTCCGGACCCGCCGACGCGCCCGTGGTCGTGCTGCGCTCCCCCGACGCCCTGCGCCGACTGCTCTGGCAGCCCGGCGAACTGGGTCTGGCCGAGGCCTACATCAGCGGCGACCTCGATGTCGAGGGCGACCTCGCCGGCGCTCTCTCCCAGGCCCGTCGGGCTGTCCGCGACCAGGGCATCACACGACCGCGGCCGGCCCGGATGGCGTCGGCCGCAGCGCTCGCCGTCTCCCTGGGCGCGGCCTCTCTGCCGCCGCGCCGACCCGACGGGCGCGCACGGCTGACCGGCCGCCTGCACAGCTCTTCCCGGGACCGCGCCGCGATCAGCCACCACTACGACGTGTCCAACGACTTCTACGCGCTGCTGCTCGACGAGTCGATGGCGTACTCGTGCGCCTACTGGGCCCGGCCCGCGGACGCCTCGTACGGCCTGGCCGAGGCCCAGCGGGACAAGCTGGAGCTGATCTGCCGCAAGCTCGGGCTGGGGGCCGGCGACCGGCTGCTGGACGTCGGGTGCGGCTGGGGCTCCCTGGCCGTGCACGCCGCCCGGGAACACCGGGTGCGCGTCACCGCGGTCACCCTGTCGCGGCAGCAGCGGGACTTCGTCGCCGCGCGGGTCGTGCGCGAGGGCGTGGCCGGACTGGTGGAGGTCCAGCTGCGGCACTGGCGCCACATCGACGGCGGGGGCCACGACGCGGCTGCCGCCGTCGAGATGGGCGAACACGTGGGCGACACCGAGTACCCGGCCTTCGCCGCCAAGCTGCACGACGCACTGCGCCCCGAGGGCCGGCTCCTGATCCAGCAGATGTCGCGCGGAGCCGACGCACCCGGCGGAGGGCCCTTCATCGAGACCTACATCGCGCCCGACATGCACATGCGCCCCGTCGGACGCACCGCCGACCTGTTGGAGGCAGCGGGTCTGGAGATCCGCTCCGTCGAGTCCCTGCGCGAGCACTACGCGGCCACCATCGACGCCTGGCGCACCCGTCTGGAAGACCGCTGGTCCGAGGTGGAGAACCTCGTCGGCGAGACCACCGGCCGGGTGTGGCGCCTCTACCTGGCCGGCGCCTCCCTGGCCTTCACCGAACGCCGCATGGGTGTCGACCAGCTGCTCGCGGTGCGCCCCACCCGCGACGGCGGATCAGGCATGCCCGCCACGCCCACCGCCTGGTACCCGTCGGCGGGCCGCCGGTGAGCGGCCGGGCCGGCGCTCGGCGCGCGCCGGGGGGCGCTCACGCCGGGCGCCGGCCGACACGGGTCTCCAGCAGCCACAGGTTGCCGTGTTCGATCGTGAACTCGATGTCGCACACGTCGCGGTAGTGCTCCTCCAACTGCTGCGCGTACGTGCACAGGCGATCGAACGCCGCCGGGTCCAGCGTGGCCAGCTCCCGAAGCGGCAGGCTCTCGCGGGCGCCCGCGACGACCTCCTCGCCCTGGGCGTTCGGGAGGTACGTACCGTACGGCCCGGGGCGGCCGTCGGCCGGACCGCCGCAAGACACGACGCCGCTGCCGGAGTCGGCTCCGGAATTGCCGAAGACCATGCTCTGAACGGTGACGGCCGTCCCGGAGCGCAACGCGTTGAGGACCGCCTGCCACAACTGCTCGGCCGGATCCTGCGGAAACGCCCTGCCGGTACGTTCGAGAACGAGGTCCTTGAACGTTTCCACGACCCGGATGAGGTCGCAGGCGTCCAGCCGGGAGTCGTCCGCGACGCGGTGTTGGACCCTGATGCGCCGGAGCGCGTCCTCGAACGCGGAACTCTCGACGCCCATGACCGTGCTGCCGAACATCTGAACGAGACGCCGGTAGGAATCCCAGCCGAACCTCTCCCGATCGGGCATCCTGGCCAGCCCCAGCACGGACAGGTCGTTCAGGCCGATGTCCAGGATCGTCTCCGGCACACCCGGCACGGAGTGCCCGGCCCCCGCCCTGACCGACAGCAGAAGCGGCTTGTCCACCTGTCCCAGCCGCTTGCCGGCAGCCCGCTCCAGCGCCGCCAGGTGCTCGCCGACCTCCTCTTCCAGGCCCTCCGGCGGCTCGCCGGTGGCCAGGAGCACGGCGCCGGCTTCGGCGGTGATGGTGAAGCCCGGCGGTACGGGCAGGCCCATGGCCGCCATCTCCGCGAGGTTCGCGCCCTTGCTTCCGAGAAGCTCGGCCATGCCCCGGTCGCCCTCGCTGAAGTCGTACACATACACGCCCATGCCTGCCACCGGCTTCTTCACCCACTCCTGCCCGTCGGGTCGCTGATCACTCAGGCGCGGCAGAATGCCGCCTTCCCGTTTCCTCTTCTGTGCGGCGGGTGCCGACGCCGGGCCCGCCCCGCCCCGTCCCGGTGGGATCGGTTCAGCTCTCTCTCGGTCCCGGTCGACCTCGGCTCGGCCCGTGCGCGCGCAGCGTGTCCAGACGCTGTTCGTACTCCTCTTCGTCGATCTCCCCCCGGGCGAACCGATCGGCGAGCACCTGCTGGGCGGACGGCGTAGCCGGAGGCCGCGCCGGGCCCGAAGCGAGACGGTCGACGCTGCGAAGGAGCAGGACGACTCCCGCGACGGCCAGGGCCGCGACGAGGACCATGCCGAGCGACATGGCGACCCAGCCCCATCCGCCCATTCCGTGGTCGTACCAGAACATGGCTCACGCTCCCTGTGCGGTGGCCCGGGACACGACCGGCAGGGCGTGTCCCCCGTGCCCTCACTGTCACCCGGCGCGTGCCGTCCGGGCATGGGCCGGTCGGGTCCCGGCCGGGGACGACAGGCCCATCGCGCTCGCCCCGTCTCCCCGTCCGGGGAGCGGGAGACGCGCACGGTGGCGGGCAGGGGCGGGGCTGATCGGTCCCACATGGGGCCACTCGGCCCCTGCTCGGTCGGCGCGCCGCGGGTGACGCTGGAAGAGAGCCGCTGGTCCGCGGCACCGCGAGGAGGTTTACGTCATGAAGCACCATGTGACCGTCGGCATTGACGGCTCGCCCGAGAGCCGGGCCGCGGCCCGCTGGGGGGCCCGGGAAGCGGCCCTGCGGGACGTACCGCTGAGGCTCGTCCACGCCGTCGACTGGCTCATCAGCCCGGCGGTGCCGCGGCCGGGCCGCGAAGTGGCCGACCGCTGGGCCGACGAAGCGCTCGCCGAGGCGGTGGAGGACGTGCGACGCCGGCATCCCGGGCTGGACGTCTCGACGAGATGCCTCTCCGGCAGGCCCGCGGCAGCCCTGGCCGCGGAGGCGGCCGACGCCGGACTGCTCGTCCTCGGCTCGCGAGGGGTGGGAGGCCTGGTCGGATTCCTCATCGGTTCGGTGAGCCTGTCGACACTGGTGGCCACCGAGACGCCGGTGGTGCTCGTACGCGTGTCGGACACGCCCGAGGAGGCCCGGCCCACCCGCTACGGGGAGATCGTCCTGGGCGTCGACATCCACGAGGCGGCGGACAGGGTTCTGGCGTTCGCCTTCGAGGAGGCCGAGCGCCGCGGCTGCGCCCTGCGTGCGATCCACAGCTGGAAGATGCCGTCGATGTACCGGTACGCACCGTTCTTCGACCCGGAGAACGAACGGGAGGTCGGCCGGAGTGTCACCGTGATGCTCGACGACATGCTGATGCCGTGGCGCCACAAGTTCCCGTCCGTGAGCGTCACCCACGAGGCGTTCGAGGGATCCGCGGGTGAGCGGCTCGTCCAGGCCGCGGCAAGGGCGGACCTGGTCGTCGTGGGCCGACGCCTGCGCCGCTCGCCTCTGGGCGTGCATCTGGGGTCCGCTGCCCACGCGGTGGTGCACCACGCCGCTGCGCCCGTCGCGGTCGTCGCCCACGACTGACGGCCCCTCACAAGGAGATCGGACCATGTCCCATCGCACTGTTGCAGACGTCATGACCCGGAACGTGGCCACGGTGAGCCCCGAAGCGCCCCTCAAGACGGTCGCCCGGAGCCTCAACGACCACGAGGTCTCCGCCCTGCCCGTCGTGGACCCCCGCCGCCGTCCGGTCGGCATCGTCTCCGAAGCCGACCTGCTGCGCAGGCAGGCCGGGCTGCCCGATACCGAAGGGCGCGACGCCCTGCACGCCACGGCATCCGCGGTCCGGGCCTCCATGGAGGCCCGGACCGCCGGCGATCTGATGTCCGCCCCCGTCCTGACCGCCCGGCCGGAATGGGGCATCGTCGAGACGGCCCGCTTCCTGCACGAGCGAGGCGTCAAGCGTCTGCCCGTGGTTGACGAGACCGGGACCCTGGTGGGCATCGTCAGCCGCACCGACCTGCTGCGCCCCATGCTCCGCCACGACGACGCCATCCGCGACGAGATCGTCGACGACGTGCTGGGCCGTACCCTCAGGATGACCCCGGGAGGGGTTGCGGTGACCGTGAGCCAAGGCGTCGTCTCGTTGAGCGGGCGGGTCGAGGAGCGGTCGGCCATTCCGATCGTCGAACGACTGTGCCAGTCGGTCGACGGGGTCGTCAGCGTGGACCAGGCCCTCGGCTACGCGGTCGACGACCTGTCCGGGGTCGCCGCCCCTCGCCGTGCCGCGCAGTGAGCGCACAGGACGAGGGGCGGAAAGAGCCCGCCCGCTTCTCGCGGAACCCGATCGTGCGGTGCACGGCCACCAGCCGCTTCTCCACATCCTCTCGGGAACTCTTTCCGCCCCATCCATGACAGCACGCCCGGTTTCGGGAGAACAGGGCCGACCGGTCCCGGACGGCCCCCTGACGGCCCTACCTCCGACGGGCACGGGGGTCCATGCTCGAACCTGCCGGGACGCCGCGCTGGAGGCATCATGAAGCACCTTCGCACGGTCGAGGACGTCATGACCCACGCCGTCATCTCCGTCGATCGCAGAACACCGTTCAAGGAGGTCGTGGAGGCCATGCGGCAGTGGCGAATCAGCGCTCTGCCCGTCCTGTCGGAGGAAGGTCGAGTGGCCGGCGTGGTCTCGGAAGCGGATCTGCTGCTCAAGGCCCAGGGTGCGGACGAGTCCCGCGCCGTCACTGCCGGGCAGCTGATGACCGTACCGGCGGTCACCGTGACCCAGGACGCCACCATCGCCGGCGCCGCCCGCCTGATGGCCCGCGGCCACCTCAAGCGACTCCCGGTCGTCGACGGCGACGGCCGCCTCATCGGCGTGGTCAGCCGGGGCGACCTCCTCAAGATCTATCTCCGCCCCGACGCCGACATCGCCGAGGAACTCCGGGAGCTGATCGTGGCGAAGCTCATCCCCGCGGGATCGGCCGTGGTGCAGGTCCACGTGGCCGACGGCATCGTGCACCTGCGCGGTTCCGTCCCCGACCCGGCGCTGAAGGACGTGCTGGTGCGTATCGCACGGACCGTACCGGGCGTCGTGGACGCCACGGCCGTGCATCTCGACACCGAAGTCCGCGCGTGAGGGAGGCCGCGATGAGGCACCGCAGTGTCGCCGACCTGATGACCCCGACAGCGGTCAGCGTCCAACGGGGCACTCCGTTCAAGGAGATCGCCAGGCTCCTCAAGGAGTTCGACATTTCCGCGGTGCCCGTGGTCGACGAGGCCGAACGTCCGGTGGGCGTCGTCTCGGAAGCGGATCTGCTCCGCAAGCGGGGCCCCGGCAGCGGCGCGAACACCGCCGCCGAGCTCATGACCAGCCCCGCCGTCACGGCCCGGACCGAATGGAGCGCCGTCCGGGCGGCGCGGGTCATGCGGGGGCGGCAGGTCAAGAGACTGCCCGTGGTGGACGCCGCCGGCCGGCTGGTCGGCATCCTGAGCCGCAGCGACCTGCTCCAGCTCTTCCTGCGCAGGGACCACGCGATCCAGGAGGAGATCCTCGAAGACGTGGTGACCCGCACCCTCGGGCTCAGCCCGTCGTCCTTGACCGTCGAGGTCGACGACGGGCTGGTGACCCTCAGCGGCACCGTGAGCCGGCGCAGCCTGGTCCCGATCGTGCTGCGCCTGTGCCAGAGCGTCGACGGCGTCGTCGACGTGGTCAACCGGCTCGACTACGCGCAGGACGACGTGTCGGTCGGCGCCCCGACGCCCTCCGAGCGGTAGGAGAGGAACATGAAGCATCGGGAAGTCCGCGAGCTGATGACCCGCGAGGTCGTCACCGTCCCCAGCAGCGCTCCGTTCAAGGAGGTCGCGCGCACCCTGACGGAGCACGGGGTGTCGGCCGTTCCCGTCGTCGACGCGGCGGGGCGGCCGCTCGGCGTGATCTCGGAACGGGACCTGCTACCGAAGTCCGCCGGCCAGAGCGACTACTTCCGGTCGCTTCCCGCACGGGAGGCCTGGGAGGAGGACAAGGCCGCGGGTACGCGCGCCGAGGAGCTGATGTCCTCGCCGCCCGTGTGCGCCCGACCCGACTGGACCGTCGCCGAGGCCGCCAGGCTGATGGAGGCCCAGGGAGTCAAGCGGCTCCTGGTCGTGGACGGCTCGGACGTGCTGATCGGGATCGTCAGCCGCCGGGACCTGCTGCGGATCTTCCTCCGCGACGACGAGGACATCCGTCGCGAGATCATGGGTGAGGTGCTCGGACTCGGCGCACCCCAGAACCCCTCGGCCATCACCGTGACCGTCACCGACGGCCGGGTGGAACTGGACGGGACCGTCGGCCTCAGGAGCCTCATCCCCCTCGTCGAACGCCTCTGCCGAACCGTGGACGGTGTGGTCTCGGTGACCCAGCGTCTCGGATACTCCACCGACGACACGAATCCGGGCTGAGGGAACGCCGCGCCACCTGTGGCCGACCGGCCGCGCCGGGGCGTCGTCAGTGGGTGCGTTGGATGTCCAGTTCCAGGAAGTGGGCCGAACACGAGATGCACGGGTCGTGGTTGCGGACGGCCCGCTCGCACAGCCGCGTGAGCTCGGCCTCGGAACCCTCACCGCGGTCGAGCCCCGCCTGCACCAGCCGACGCAGGTCCTCCTCGATGGCGCCCTGGTTCTGGGCGGTCGGCGGCACGATGCGGGCACCGGTGACCCGGCCCCCGCCGTCGAGCGCGTAACGGTGGTAGAGCAGGCCGCGCGGTGCCTCCGTGGCACCGTGCCCGGTGCCGGCCCGGGGCGGTACCTCTGTGTACGGGCGGGCCGGACGCTCGTACTCGGCGATGATCCGGAGTGCCTCTTCCACCGCGTACAGGACTTCCACCGCCCGGACGAGGATGCTGCGGTAGGGGTTCCTGCAGGCCTCCCCCCGCCCCGTGCCCGCGCGCGACGGGGGGTCGCCGAGGCCGGCCGCCCGTGCCGCTTCCAGCGCCAGCGGGGACAGCAGATGGCCGCTGACCGCCCAGCGGGCGAGCGAGCCGGTGAGGTGCCTGCGGCCGTCCAGCCGGGAGTGCAGGGCTGTGGAGTGGGGGACCTGCTCCTCGGCCACGTGGTCGGTGAAGTCGCGCAGGGGGAAACCGTACGGCGGGGGCGTCGCGGCGTACGGGAGCACGGTGGGGACGCCGGACTCGATGGCGTAGGTGCCGGGCTCGGCGAGGGCGAGCAGGTCGGCGTCGCACTCGGCGTCGGGGAACTCGAAGCCGGCGACCCAGCGCACCGTGTCCCACGCGTCGTCGAGGGCGGTGCGCAGCCGCTCCTCCAGGGGGCGGAGCTCAGCACGGGTCGGGGCGCGGTGAAAGCCTCCGAGCCGGACGTTGACGGGGTGGATGGCCCGTCCCCCGAGCAGTTCGACCACGGCGTTCCCGGTCTGCTTCAGGCGCAGTCCGCGCCTGACGTGCTCCAGATGGGAGCGGGACAGACCGATGACGTCATCCTCGCCGAGGAAGTCCGGTGCGTGCAGCATGTGGATGTGCAGCGTCTGGCTCTCGATCCATTCGCCGCAGTACAGCAGGCGGCGCAGGGCGGCCAGTTGTCCGTCGACGACGACGCCGCACGCGTCCTCGATGGCGCGGCAGGCACTCATCTGGTAGGCGACGGGACAGATCCCGCAGATCCGGGAGGTGAGATCGGGTGGCTCCGTGTGCGCCCTGCCCCTGAGGAAGGCTTCGAAGAACCGCGGCGGTTCATAGATGCTGAGCCGCGCCTCGGTGACGGTGCCGTGGCGGATCCTCAGGTGCAGCGCGGTCTCGCCCTCGACACGGGCGAGGGAGGGGATGCGGAGCTCCCGGGCGGGGGGCGTGGGCTCGCTCATCCGGGTCCTTCCGCGTCGGCCGTGCCGGGTTGCGCCTGTTCCTCCACGGCGGTGAAGGCGGTCACGTTGAAGGTGTGCAGGAACCTGGCGATGTCCTCCTCGCCCATCCCGTCACGCTGCATCAGCGGGACCAGCGCGGGCAGGTTCGTGGTTCCGGCCGGCCCGAAGCAGCCGTAGCAGCCCCGCCCGTACGTCGGGCACAGGGCTCCGCAGCCCGCGTGGGTGACGGGGCCGAGGCAGGGCGTTCCCTGGGCGACGGTGACACAGACGTTGCCACGCCGCTTGCAGGAGAAGCAGACGCTGTGGTTCGCGATGGCGGGCTTGCGCCCGGCGAGGAACGCGGTGATGACCTCGACGAGCTGACCGCGATCGATGGGACAGCCGCGCAGTTCGAAGTCGACCGGCACGTGGGCCGAGACCGGCGTGGACGTCGCGAGCGTCTCGATGTACGCGGGGCGGGCGTAGACGGCCGCCAGGTACCCCTCGACGTCGGCGTAGTTGCGCAGCGCCTGCACGCCGCCGGCCGTGGCGCAGGCGCCGATGGTGACAAGGTGGCGGGCATCCGCGCGGATGCGACGGATGCGCTCCAGGTGCTCGGGCGTGCTGACCGACCCTTCGACCAGGACGAGGTCGTAGGGGCCGGGAGCGATGTCGCCGGACGCTTCCAGGAAGTGGGCGATGTCCAGTTCGGCGGCGATGCCGAGCAGTTCGTCCTCGCAGTCGAGGAGGGTGAGCTGGCAGCCGTCGCAGGAGGCGAGCTTGAACACGCCGAGTCGGGGGCGGGCGGGAGGCTGGGGTGGGGTGGGGGTGCTCATCTCACAGTTCCCGGACGGTGAGCAGGGGTTCGGCCTGGTCGTAGCGGACGACCGGGCCGTCGCGGCAGAGGAGGAGGGGCCCGAGCTGGCAGTGCCCGCAGTGGCCGGTGGCGCAGCGCATGTTGCGTTCGAGGGAGACCTGGATGCGGTCGGGGCGTACCCCTCGGTGGATCAGTGCCCGTGCGGTCGCGCGCATCATCACCTCGGGACCACAGACGAAGGCCACCGTGTCCGACGGCGTGAACCGGGCCTCGCGCAGCAGGGTGGTGACCACGCCGACCCGGCCGGTCCAGCCGCTGGAGGGCCGGTCGACGGTGACGGCGCCGAACGGCCTCTCCCAGCCGGGGAACTCGTCCGTGTACAGCAGATCGGCGGGGGTCCGGGCCCCTGCGAGGACGTTCAGCCGCCCGAAGGCGCGGGGGTCGGCCAGAACGGTGTCGACGAGGGGACGCAGTGGGGCCAGCCCGATGCCGCCGGCGATGACGAGCAGGTCGTTGCCGTGAGCGGCGGCCGTGTCCCAGGCGGTGCCGAAGGGACCGCGCACGCCGACCCACCCGCCGCTGCGCAGGCCGTACAACGCGCGGGAGACGGCTCCGACGGCGCGCACCGTGTGCGCCAGCCGGTAGCCGCCCTCGATCCGGGATACGGATACCGGGATCTCGCCGACGCCGAACGCGTACAGCATCGCGAACTGGCCGGGTGCGAAGGGATCCAGGGCGTCCCCGGCAGGCTCCACCACGAGCGTGACCGTGTCGTGCGTCTCGTCGCGGCGGTCCACCACGCGGCAGGGAACCGGTGCCGACGTCACGGTGCGGCTCCGCTTCCCCGCGGTCCCGGCGGTCCGTAGAGGTCGAGCAGCCGGGTCCGGGTGGCCCGCAGCCGGTCGCCGATGGTCTCGGCGACGGCGGTGACCAGCGACAGGCCCAGTGCCGTGTCCTCGGCGCACAGGTCCTGGACGGCGTCGGCATCGAACTCCCAGGCGCGGACGGGCTCCCGGGTCTCGGCCGCCAGGTGCCACTGGCGCGGGGGACACAGCCAGGACCAGCCGAGCAGGCTGCCCGCGCCGACGGTCTCGACGACCGCACGGCCCCGACCGGGCACGTGGATGTCGAGCGCGACCGTGCCCGAGCGAATGATCCAGAAGCGGTCGGCCTCCTCCCCTTCCTCGAAGATCCGGGTGCTGCCCGGAAGGGCGACGTCACGGGCGAGGGCCATCAGCCTCCCGCGGTGCTCCGCCGTCAGCGCGGCGAGCACGCCCTCGCCGGGAGGCCCACCCGGATGCGCGGTCACGGCGTGTCCTCGCGCCGCGCGGCCTCCTGGTGCAGGGCGTGGGCTTCCTCGGTGAGGTCGATCCCCGTGGGACACCACACGATGCACCGGCCGCAGCCGACACACCCCGAACTGTCGAACTGGTCGTGCCAGGTGCCCAGCTTGTGGGTGAGCCACTGACGGTAGCGGCTGCGGGGAGAGGACCGGACGGGGCCGCCGTGCAGGAGCGAGAAGTCCAGGTCGTAGCAGGAGTCCCAGAGGCGCCAGCGCTCGGCGTGATCGCCGGTCAGGTCGGTCACGTCCTCCGTGGTGGTGCAGAAGCAGGTGGGGCAGACCATGGTGCAGTTGCCGCAGCTCAGGCAGCGGGCGGCGACGTCGTCCCAGCGATCCGCCTCCAGGTTGTCCCGCATCAGGGTGCGCAGGTCCACCGGCGGCATGGAGCGGCCCATGCGTTCGGCGGCGGCGCCCACGGCCCGGACCGCGGCCGTCCGGGTGGCGTCGTCGGGGCTCCGCCGCGGCAGTTCCGCGAGGACCGCGGCGCCCTCCTCGCTCCCGCTCCGACACAGGAAGCGGTGGCCCGCATCGTCCACGATCTCGGTGAGGGCGAGGTCATACCCGGCGTCGGCGGCCGGCCCCCCGCCCATGGAGACGCAGAAGCAGGTGGCACCCGGCTCGGTGCACTCGGCCGCGATCAGGAAGGCACCCGTCCGCCGGGACAGATAGGTGGGGTCCCGGTACCTGCCTGCGCCCATCACCCGGTCCAGGATCCGAACGGCGCGCAGGTCGCAGGGCCGCACGCCGAGGAACGCGTACGACGTGCCCGGCCGCTCCTCCTCGCGGACGACGGGAGTACCGTCCGGACCCCGGTCCGCGGACCACTGGCGGACGCGCTGCGGGTGCAGGAACGACTTCCACGACTGGGGTCCCGCGCTGTGCGCGAAGGCCGCCCCGTCCTCGCGGGGGCGGAGCCGGTACCGCCCGGCCTCCAGCTCGACCCCCCAGCCGTAGGGGAGTGCGTCGGCGGAGTCCAGTTCGTCGAGGACGATCGCGCCGTCGCGGACGGTCGGGCCGATCACCGTGCGGCCGCGCCGCTTCAGGACACGTACGAGGGCGTCCAGCCCGTCGCGGTCCAGGACCGCCTCGGCCTGATGGTCGGGGACGGCTCCGGCGTCCGAAGCGTCGGTCATGGTGCACCTCTCGGTTTCCACGTGCCTGGATCCGGCAGCATGTCAGACCTGCGGGCTCAGGCGGTCGAACCCGGTCCGGCGAGTCCGATCGCCGTGCCGGTGGGCGTCCGCCTCGATGCGTCGGGCCAGCAGCGGCAGGGCTCCCTCCACCGCCGGGGTGAGCCCGGGGCCCAGCGAGCGGTCCGCGCCCTCGACCGCGTACACGATGAGACGGCCGGGGCCCCGCCCGACGCGCTCTGCGAGGACCAGGGCCTCGGCGAGCCCCAGGCCGTGGGTGCTCTGCCGGCCCGCGGCGGCCGGGTGGGGCGTCCCACCGGGAGTCGCGCACCACCGGTGCGTCCGCCCGGGCTGCGCCGCGGGCGGGAAGCAGGCGTCGACGACGACGGCGAGGGCCCTGCCGTCCCACAGGCCGATCAGCCGGCCGGGATCTCCGTCGCACTGTGCGAGCTCGGTGCCGGGAGGGAGGGGCCGCCGCGCCCTCCGTGCGCGCAGCAGCGCGATCGTCGCCCACCCCGCGCCGTCATCACGTCTGAACTCGTTTCCGATCCCGATGATCGCCGTACCGGCGAGGGGCTTCATGGGTACCCGCTTTCCTCTTCCGGGTGTCTGCGGGCACAGCCTGCCCTGCGCGCGGGACGGTCACCTGCGCCACGGGCCGAACGGCGTACGGCGCGGGCGCCGGGTCGGGGGACGGGCCTGCGGGTCGGGCCTCGACGGGTCGGGCCTCGACGGGTTGGCCCTCGACGGTGGCGGCCGTGGTCAGGATCCGAGGCGGAAGCCCGTGACGAGTTCGGACCGGATGCGCAGGACGTCGGCCATCGGTCGGTCCCTCCACGGGTCGAGCAGGGCCGCCAGCCGTTCGGCTTCGTCGCGGTTCACGATGAGCTCGGCGTGACCGATCACGACGACGCTCCAGCCGAGATGGGTGCAGGCGTCGATGGCGTCGGCTTCGTAGCCGAGGACGAGACCGGGTTCGCCGGGCGTGGGCGCCAGCGACGCGCGTGAAACGCCCTCGTCCACGCGGACGAGAACGTCCTCCCCGTCGACGTGGTGGCTCGTCGGCCGGATGGCCGGCAGCGCCCGGTGGGTGAAGACGAGGCGGCCGAGCGAGACGGTGGCCAGGAGCCGCAGCGCCTCGGTACGGTCCAGTTGCCGTGTGGGCCGCACCCGGTTCGCCGCGGGGCCGTCGGCCGGTCTCCTGCTGGTTTCCTGATCCATTCCGCGGCCCTCCGCTCCGGCCCCGTGACCTCGGCCTCGGCTCCACCCAGCGTCCGTTCCGGTCCGTACCCCGGGCCAGGGCCGAATGGGCCCCTGTCCCGGGGAACCGGGGGCCGGTCGGCCCATCCCCGCCGCCGGCGGTACCGCCCAGACTTGAACCGGAACCGACCGGAGGCCGCCATGAGGACCACTCCCCCTACGAAAGTCGCCGGTGCGCTGCCGGCTGAACACCGTTCCCGGCTGATGGGTGTTGCCCGGGAGGTCAACTTCCCCGAGAGCGCACGCCTCTTCGACGAGGGCGGGCGCGCGGACAGGTTCTGGATCGTCCGTACGGGCCTCGTGGCCCTGGACGTGCCCGTGCCCGGCAGACCGCCTGCGGTGATCGAAAGCCTCGGGCCGGGTGAACTCGTCGGGTGCTCGTGGATGTTGGAGCCCCGTTCCTGGAGGCTGGGGGCCGTGGCCACGACGCCGGTTCGCACCTACGAGTTCGACGCCGCCGCCGTGCGCACGATGATGGACGCCGACCCTGCCTTCGGCTCCGCGATGGGCCACTGGGTCGCGCAGGTGCTCGCGCACCGGCTGCACTCCGCCCGGGTACGGCTGCTCGACCTCTACGCCCCGCACGGCAGCGGCAGCCGTGTCTGACGGCCGTAGCCGTGTGACGGCGGGCAGCACTCACCCGGAAGGCGGGCGGTGTCCCACGGCGTCCAAGGGGACCCGCCAGCGCAGCGTCGTGCCCTGACCGTTCGGCCCGGGCGCGGACACGGAGAGTTCGCCTCCCAGGCGTTCGGCCCGTTCCGCAAGGTTGCGGAGCCCGCTGCGGCGGCCTCCCTCCGCCATCCCGACTCCGTCGTCGCCGACCAGTACGGTCAGGACTCCTTCGGCGGCCGAGATCGAGACGTCCGCCCGGCGCGCCTTGGCGTGCCGGGCGACGTTGGTGAGCCCTTCCGTGATCACGGCGAGCACCTCGTCGGCGGTCTCGTCGGACACCTCGGTGTCGATCAGGCCCTCCATCCGCAGGGCCGGGGTGAAGCCGAGTACCGGGGCGGCTTCCTCCACCGCCCGTACGGCGCGGACGCGCAACTTCGGAGGACCTCCGGGAGCCTCGTGTTCCCGGAGCCCGAAGATCGTCGAACGGATGATCTTGATGGTGGCGTCCAGATCGTCGATCGCCCGCGCGAGACGCTCGGAAGCCTCGGGGTGCTCCACGAAGCGCTGGGCGCTCTGGAGGGTCATGCCCGTGGCGAAGAGCCGCTGGATGGCGAGATCGTGGAGGTCGCGGGCGATGCGGTCGTGGTCCTCCAGCATGCTCGTCTGCTCGGCTTCCCGGCGGCGGGCGGCGAGCTCCAGCGCCACCGCGGCCTGGCCGGCGAACCCGGGCAGTGCCGCGATCTGCGCGCGGGCGAACCCCGGGCGACCGCGCCTGCGGGCCAGGGTGAGGACGCCGCTCACCCGCTGCCTGGTGCCGAACGTGACGACGACGGCGGGGCCGAATCCCCGCCACCGTTCCGGCTGCACGGTGATCCGGTCGTCGGCCTCGACGTCGGCCACGGCGATCAGTCGGTCCTGCTCGCCGAGGGCGACGGCTGCCAGTGTGCCGCCGCTGCTGGGCAGCACGACGCCGCGGTGCGCATCGGCGCCCTCCCCCACGGCCAGCGAGTCGCGCAGTTCACCGCTCTGGCCCACGACGGAGAAGACACCGAGGTCGGCGCCGGTGATGTCGCGGGCACGCTCCAGCATCCCTTCCAGCACCTCCGTCTCGGCCGAGCCGGAGAGCAGGGCACTGGTGAATGCGGAGCTGGCGGCCAGCCAGCGCTCCCGGAGGCGCACCTCTTCGAAGAGGCGGGCGTTCTCGATGGCGATGCCGGCCGCCACCGCCAAGGTGGACAGAACGCCCTCGTCCTCCTCGTCGAAGGCCATGCCCCCGCGCTTCTCGGTCATGTAGAGGTTGCCGAACACGGCCTCGCGGACCCGGATGGGAACCCCGAGGAAGGAGTGCATCGGGGGGTGGTGGGCCGGGAAGCCGTAGGAGGCGGGATGATCGGACAGTTCGGCGAGGCGGAGCGGCTCGGGGTGGCGGATGAGCTCGCCGAGGAGTCCGTGGCCGGAGGGCAGGTCGCCGATCTCGGCCCGGAGGTCGTCGCCGATGCCGACGGGGAGGAACTGGGCGAGCTTCCGGTCGTCGCCGATGACCCCCAGCGCTCCGTACTCCGCGTCCACCAGCACGACGGCGGCTTCGACGATGCGCCTCAGGACCTGCGGCAGGTCCAGCTCCCGGCCGACGGACATCACGGCGTCGAGGAGGCCGTTGAGACGGTCCCTCGCCCCACGGACCTCGTCGATGCGGACCTGGAGCTCCGCGAGCAGTTCGTCCAGCCGCAACCCCGGGAGCCCCGGGCGCGCGGGATCCCGCTCGTCCCCGCCCATGCGCACCTCCAAGCGACGCCCGGGGAAGTCCGGCCTGCCTCCTCACCGTATCCCCGCCCCCGCGTTCCCGCTCAGGCCGTGGGCGTCATGCGGAGTCGTCCGGGCCCAGATGCCGGATGTGGGCGTCGGGCCCGGGGAAGTACAGCGTCGTCCTGCCGGTGTCCGACCAGCGGACGTCGTAGGGCGGAGTGCCGTCGTCGTGGTGCAGGCCGACGACTTCGCCGTCCCGGCCCGGCTTGCCCACCGTCGGCCCTCCCACGACTATCTCGTCGCCGAGACGGGCCCGGGTGCCGTGCCCTGACATGCGCTTCTCCATGACCATCAGCTCCTTCGGAATGCGTGCCTCACCAGTCGGGCCGCCGCGAAGCCGCTCAGGAGAGCGGCTGCGGCCAGGGCCGTACCCCGCAGTCCCAGAGGTTCGGTCTCCAGGACCGACCGCAGCAGCGGAAGGTGCAGCGCTGCCGCCCCGAGCAGCGCGGAGGCGAGGACGGACAGGGGCAGGAAGAGGTTCTCCCGGGTCAGCAGGCGCGTCCGCAGTCCCAGTACGACGCCGAGCTGCCCGGCCAGCAGGGAGAGGAAGAGGACGCTCTGCCAGGGCAGGCCCCAGGCCCGTGCGACGGTTCCGGCGGTGAGGCAGGACGCGGTGACCACGGCGGCGAGCACGAGGAGCCTCTGCCACGCGCCCGCGCCGAGGATGTGCTGGCCGGGCGGCCTCGGTGGCTTGCGCATGGCGTCCGGCGCCACCGGCTCGGCGCCCATGGCCACCCCGGTCAGGCCGTGGGTCAGGAGGTTGATCCACAGGATCTGGCCGGCTCGGAGCGGCAGCGGGAGGCCCAGCAGGGGGCCGATCAGCATGACGAGGATCTCGGCGGCACCCCCGGCCAAGCCGTAGACGAGGAAGCGGCGGATGTTGTCGTAGACCCGCCGGCCCTCCTCGACGGCCGCGACCACGGTCGACAGGTCGTCGTCGGTCAGCACGAGGTCGGCCGCCTGGCGGGCGACCTCCGTGCCCTGCTGCCCCATGGCCACCCCGATGTCGGCGCGGCGCAGCGCGGGCCCGTCGTTGACGCCGTCTCCGGTCATGGCGGTGACGGCTCCCCGGGCCCGCCAGGCGTCGACGATGTCCAGCTTCTGCTGCGGGTCCGTCCGGGCGAAGACGCGTGCGGCGGTGAGGTCGGCTACCCGGCCGGCCGCGAGATCGGGTCCGCTGACCACGGCTTCGCCGTCGGCGTCCCGGCCGACCAGGCCCACCCGGGCGGCGATCGCGCGAGCCGTCGCCGGGTGGTCTCCGGTGATCAGGACCGGGGTGATGCCGGCCTCGTGACACGCGGCGAGCGTGGCGGCTGCCGCGGGCTTGGGCGGGTCGCTGACGGCGACCAGCCCCAGGAGCCGCAGTCCTGCCTCGGCCGCCTCGGCACTGTGCGGCCGCTCGGCGTGTTCGGCGGATGCCACGGCGAGCACCCGGTATCCGCGGGAGGCCAGGCTCGCCGCCTGCTGCCGGGCACCGGCCACCAGATCTGCGCGGTCGGCGAGAACCGCTGGGGCGAGCACCACCTCCGGGGCACCCTTCAAACACACGAGGGCATCACCGGACGGCAGACGGTGGACCGTCGTCATGCGCTTGCGTCCGCTGTCGAACGGCACCTCCCACGTCCTGGGGTGGGTGCGCCGGAGCAGCTCCGGCTCGCCGCACCCGGCCTTGACGGCCGCCGCCAGGAGGGCGGCCTCCATGGGGTCGCCGACCGCGGTCCACCGGTCCTCGTCCGGCGGCGTTGCGTGGGGCGGCCGCAGGGAGGCGTCGTTGCAGAGCGACGCGGCCGTCAGCAGGTCCCGCACGGGGCCGAGCTCGGCCGCCGTCGGCGACCGCCCCTCGACCCGGACGTCCCCCCGCGGTTCGTACCCCACTCCGAAGAAGTCGGCCGCGACCCGGGGGGTCCACACGTGCTGGACGACCATGCGGCCCTCGGTGAGGGTGCCGGTCTTGTCGGTGGCGAGGACCGTGACGGACCCGAGGGTCTCCACCGCGGGGAGCCGCCGGATGAGGGCGTGCCGGGCCACCATCCGGCGGGCTCCCAGCGCGAGGGCCAGGGTCACCACGGCCGGCAGGGATTCGGGAACCGCCGCCACGGCGAGGCTGATCGCCGTCACCGCCATGATCCCGGGCGGCAGGCCCTGTACCAGCCCGAGGGCGAAGACCAGCAGGCACAGCACCAGGGTGACGACGGCCAGGACACGCCCCAGCGAGGCGAGACGGCGCTGCAGGGGTGTCGGCTCCCGCTTGGTGTCGAGAAGGGCGGCGATCCGGCCGAGAGCGCTGTTCGGTCCGGTGGCCCTCACCGTCGCCACGCCGCGGCCCTTCACGACCACGGTCCCCGCGCTCGCGGTCGAAGCGGCCGTCTTGTCCACGGGTACGGACTCCCCCGTGAGCATGGACTCGTCGATCGTGAGGGCGGACGCCTCGTCGACCTCGGCGTCGGCCGCCACGATGTCCCCCTCGGCGAGCAGCAGGACGTCACCGGGCACCACGGCGGCTGCGGGGATCTCGCTCGGGGCTCCGTCCCGCAGGACCCGGGCGTTCGGTGCCGACATCGCGGAGAGGGCGGCCACGGCGTGGTCGGCGCGGATCTCCTGCACGACGCCCACGGTCGTGTTGACGACGATCACCACGGCGATGACCACCGCGTCGGGGTGGTCGCCGATCGCGATCGTGAGGACCACCGCGCCCAGCAGCACCATGATCAGCGGGTCGCGCAGCTGAGCCAGTACGCGGGCGTACCAAGGGGTCGGCGGGGCGGGCGGGATCTCGTTGCGGCCGTGGTCGGCGAGCCTGCGTTCCGCCTCGCGGCCGGTGAGTCCGCCGGGCGTGCGAGCCGGTGCGTCTGCGGTGGCCGGGGTGATCGCCATGGGGGTCCTATCCGGCGGGAACCGTGATCACCGGGCAGACCGCCCGGTGCAGCAGTCCGTGGACGACGGAACCCAGGCGCATGCCGGTGTAGCCTCCCTGTCCGCGACGGCCCACCACCACGGCCAGGGCGTGCTCGGCGGCCCGCGCGAGCTCTTCCACCGGATGCCCGATCGGCACCTCGTGGGAGACCACCACGTCCGGGTACTTCTGCGACCATCCGGCCGTGGTCTCGTACAGCATCCGCCGCTGTGCCCGCAGCGCGACCTCCTCGTCGTGGAGCAGGAAGACCGGCGGCTGCCACACCGCGACGGCGCGCAGCACGGCGCCGCGCAGATCGGCCTCCTCGTAGGCGAGCGCGAGCGCGGCCCTGGAGGACTCGCTGCCGTCGATGCCCACGACCAGTGAGGGTGGCTGCCGGGTGGTGTCCTCCGGGTTCGCGACCACGACGACGGGGCAGGGCGCCTGGGCCGTGACCGGGACCACCGTGGAGCCGGCGCTGAGGATCTCCGCGGTCCGGCTCAGTCGGCGCGATCCCAGCACGAGCATGCGGGCCCGGCGGGACATGCGGCCGATGGCCGGGACGGGAGGTCCTTCGATCAGATCGGCGGCGACGTCCGCTCCCGGGTGCCGTTCCCTCGCCCAGTCGGAAGCGGCCGCGAGGGCTTCGGCGCCCTCGCGGCGCCGAGCCTTCACTCGGGGGGTGTCGTCGACCTGCCGCGTGTGGGGCGGCGCGGGGACCGCCACGACGAGCCGGAGCCCAAGCCCGCGGCGGTGGGCCTCGTCCGACGCCCAGGCGAGGGGCAGGTGCCAGTCCCTGGCCGGGTCGATGCCGACGGCGATCTCGCGGTGTTCGGCGGGTGCCCTCACGATGCGCTCTCCTTCTCGTCCTTGTGGCGCGGAACGAGCAGCACCGGACAGTGTGAGTGGTGCACGAGGCTGTGGGTGTGCCGCCCGAGGGTGGGGCCCAGGTACGCGGACGCCCTCCGCCCGCCCATGACCAGCAGGTCGGCGTGCCGGGAGGCCTCGACCAGAGCGGCGGCGACGGACGTGCTCTTCTCGGCGTCCGCCCGGACGGTGAGGTCCGGGAATTCCCGGCGGATCTGCTCGGTCACCGCCGTCAGGTGCCGGACGTACTCGTCGGCGATCTCCGTGAGGTCGTCCATCATGGTCACGACGTCGCCGACGGACTGGAGCACGTTCCACACGTGGAGCAGCCTCAGCTCGGCCTTGCGGAGCTCTGCCTCGTGCGCCGCGTGGCGCACACAGTCCAGATCGTGCGCGTCGCGGACCCCGGCGAGGACCGTCCCGTTCTCCGGGCCGCTGCCGGTTCCCCTGACGACGATGACGGGCGTCCTCGCACCGGCGGCGACTTTCAGGCCCACCGAACCGAGCATCAGGGAGCTGAACCCTCCCAGCCCCCGGTTGCCGACCACGATGGTGCCGCGGAGACCGGCGGCCCGGTGCAGGCCGGCCGCTGCGTCGCCCCGACTGAGTTCCGTGGTGACCACCAGGCCTGGGTACGTGTCCTTGACCGCGACCACGGTTTCGTCGAGCAGTTCGCGGCCGGCGGCACGGACGCGCTCGATGGTCTCGGCCGATGCGTAGAGGGCCCGGCCGTCCGTGTCGGCGCCGTACACGATGCGCAGGGGGCGCCCGCGACGCTCGGCCTCTCCGGCTGCCCAGAGCGCGGCCTGACGGGCGGGCTCGGAGCCGTCGACACCGACGACGACGGGGCCGGGCTCCGGGCCGCTGACGGTGTTCTTCATGATTCCTCCTCGCCCGGGGCCACTCAGGGTGTGACCTCACGCTGTCACCACGGATCGTGCTGCGAAGAGGGCCGCTCAGGACCCTCCTGGGGGCCGAAGGTCCCGGTCGGACCCCCTGCGTGCGCACGCTTCGCTGTCCGGCCACCCGCGGTACGCGGTGCGGGAGGCCTCCGGACCGTCGGGACGTCCGTGGTCCGGCGGGTCCGCCGGGCCCAGCGCCGCAGTTCGTCGGTGCCCCATACGAGAACCGGGAAGGTCGCGATGAGCGCGACGACGTCGGGGGAGAGGGCGGCGGTGCCGAACAGGTCCTGCAGCGGCGGCGCGTAGACGAGCGCTGCGGTGAAGGCGAGCTCGAAGGCGATGCCCGCCAGGAGCAGGCGGTTGGTGAACAGGCCGATCTCGCGCAGGGCTGCGTGGTCGGTGCGGGCGGCCATCGCCGTGCCGACCTGGCAGGTGACGATGCCGGCGAACGTGGCCGTGGTCGCGGTGACGTACGCGTGGTGGAGCGGGGTGCCGGGGCCCGTGGGGTCGCCGGGGTGCCACCCCGCCCGCCACAGCACGGAGAAGAACGCGGTCATGACCAGGGCGGCGGACACCGTCCCGAGCCATCCCCAGCTCCGGATGAGCATGTCGCGGGAGATGACGCCCTGCGAGCTCGGCCGGGGCGGTCGGCTCATGACGCCGGGCTCGGCGCGTTCCCGGCCGAGGGCGAGGGCGGGGAGGGTCTCGGTGCCGAGGTCGATGGCGAGGATCTGCAGGACGGTCAGGGGCAGCGGGACGGCGCCGGCCGAGAGCGCGAACACCAGGAACGGAACGACCTCGGGGGTGGTGTGGGCGAAGATGTAGACGATGAACTTGCGGACGTTGTCGTAGACGCGGCGCCCCGACTCGATGGCGGCGACGATGGTGGCGAAGTTGTCGTCGGTCAGCACCATCGTGGCGGCCTCGCGTGCCACGTCCGTCCCGGAGCGTCCCATCGCGACCCCGATGTGCGCGCGGTGAAGCGCGGGGGCGTCGTTGACGCCGTCGCCGGTCATGGCCACGATCTGCCCGTGTGCGCGCAGGGTGTCCGCCACGTGCAGCTTGGTCTCGGGCGAGGAGCGGGCGAAGACGACTTCGGCATCACCGGGGGCCAGGAGCCGGTCGAGTTCCTGGTCGCCCACCGTCTCGGCCTGCGCCACCAGCGCGAGGCCGGGGACGCCGATCCCGACCTCCCGCGCGACGGCGGCCGCGGTGGCGCCGTTGTCACCGGTGACGACATGGACCCGGACGCCCGCCTCGTGGCATCGGCGGACGGCCTCCGCGACCTCGGGCCGCGGAGGGTCGTACAGGCCGACGAGCCCCAGCAGGCGCAGGCCGCTCTCCGCTTCATCGCGCCGCGCCGGTATGGCGGCCCCTTTCGGCAGGTCGCGCACGGCGACGGCCAGCACCCGCATGCCGTCGTGGGCGAGCCGGTCCGCGGCGGCGAGAGCGGCGTCGCCGCCCCCGGCGTCGCCCTCTCCCCCGGCGTCGAGAGCACGCGCCACCGCCTCCGGTGCGCCCTTGACGACGACGCGGGCGCCGCGTGGCGCCGTCTCCTGCACGACGGACATCAGGCGCAGCCGGGGGTCGAACCGGAAGACCGCCCGACGGCCGGAGTCCCGGTCGGCGAGGTCGACTGGGGCGCCGCGGGCGGCAGCTCCCTCGACCAGGGCCACCTCGGTCGGATCGCCGTGCAGGTGCCCCTCGGCATCCCGCGTGACCGTGGTGCACAGGGCACCGGCGCGGGCGAGTCCGGCTGCCCAGGGACCGTCGTCCGTACCGTGTCCAGGTGTCCACACGGTCTGGAGCCGCATGCGGTTGCGGGTGAGGGTGCCGGTCTTGTCGGTGCAGATCACGTTGGTGGACCCGAGCGTCTCCACGGCGCTCAGCCGCTTGACCACGGCTCCCTGGCGGGCGAGGGACCGTACCCCGACGGCGAGGGCGAGGGTGATGATCGGCAGCAGGCCCTCGGGCACATTGGCCACCAGCAGGCCGATGGCGAAGACCAGCGAGTCGGTCAGCGGGAGTCCCACGGCCATCCCTGCCAGGAGGAACACCACGCCCATGGCGCCCGCGACCGCGGCGATCAGCCAGGCGACCTTCTTGACCTGCCGTTCCAGGGGGCTGGGGTCGCGCCGGGTGCGCTGGCTGAGCGCCGCGATCCGTCCCAGCTCGGTGTGGCCGCCCGTGGCGAACACGATCGCCCTGGCCTGCCCTTCGGTGCAGGTCGTACCGCTGAAGACGAGGTTCGGCTCCTGAAGCGGCGGTGCCCCTGCGAGGCCGGGGCCGGCGACGCGTTCGGCGGGGGCGGACTCCCCGGTCAGCATCGACAGGTCGACCTCGATGCCGCCGTCGGTCAGGCGCGCGTCGGCGGGCACTTTGGCACCCTCGTCGAGGACGATGAGGTCGCCTGGCACGAGTTCGCGCGACTCGACGGCCGACGGTTGTCCGTCGCGGATCACCCATGCGCGCTCGGGCAGATACCGGGCCAGGGTCTCCACCGCCTGCTCCGCCTGGCGCTCCTGCAGCAGCGCGAAGGCGGCGTTGACGACGACCACGGCGACGATGGCGCAGCCGAGGACGGCCGTGTCCGCCACGAAGGCCAGTGCGGCAGCCGCCCAGAGCAGCAGGGCGAGCGGGTGGACGAGCTGGCGGACGAGTTCGCGGCCCAGGGAGGTACGGGCCTTGCGGTGGACCTCGTTGGGGCCGTACACGGCGAGGCGGCGGGCCGCCTCGCGTGCGGACAGTCCGCTCGGCCCGGTACCGAGTTCGCGCCGCAGGAGCGGCAGCGGTTCGAGAGGGTCGGGGCTCGGGGGCGGACCATCGGCCGGAAAGCGGGGCCGGCCGGCCGGCTCAGTCATCGCCGGGGCCCTGCTCGCGCCGCAGCCGGCCGGACCAGCGTGGCTCCACGGCCTCCCACTCGTGCTCCCACCCGGCCAGGCTGCGGGCATCGGCGAGGAGCAGGCGCAGGCGGACCGTTGCCCCCGAGGCAAGGACGAGCACGCCGAAGGAGCCGGCTCCGGCGACCGCGGCCGTGAAGACGCGCTGGGCGCGGGACGCCGGGGGCTTCGCTTCCATGCCCGCGTCATCGACCCAGACCGTGACCGTCCGGCCTGGCGGTGTGCCCGGCGGAACGGAGACCGTCCCGGTGTGCCGTTGGGCGGCCGGGTACTGCCAGACGGCCGGCGCAACCGTCCCAGAGGCGGTGCCGGAGCGGTCGGAGACGGTGTGCTCCGCAGCGCCGACCGTCGTCGCTTCGATCCGGTGGCGATGGCGGGCGGCTTCCCGCGCCGTCCGGTCTTCCGCGTCGTGGACGGCCGTGGCCACGGCGACGCCGCAGGACAGGGCGATCAGGAAGGAGAGCACGAAGGCGATGTGCCACCGGCGCCGGGTCCGGTCGACCGGACGGCGCAGCGCGTTCGCGCGTCCGCCGAGCAGTCGGCGGACCCGGCCGCCCGTCGCCGGACGCGCTCGTGCGGGCCCGTCTCCGGGTGTGCCTGCCTCGGGCATCGTGCACCTCCGCGCTCGGACGCCGTCCGGCCGCTCAGTGGGGAGCGGCGAGTTCGGCGCTGATGTGGTGGGCCCACGTCCGAATCCGTTCGGGATTGCGGAAGTCTCCTCCCTTCCCCGCCCGGACCATGGCCCGGGCGATGAACCCCGGGGTACTGGCCGTGACGCTGCCGCCGAAGGTGACGTGCTCGCGTGCACCGAGGCGCTCCATCTCCCGGGCCACCGCGGGCACCGGCGCAATGTCGTGCGTCTCGGCGGAACGGTCGACCGGGCCGCTGCTGAACAGGTAGACCGGGCGGTGCTGGAGATCACCGGCGTTGCGCTCCGCGCAACGTCTGGCCTTCCCGCTCCAGTGTCCCGCGTACAGGGCGCCGCCGAGCACCACGGCGTCGTAGCCGCGGACGTCCTCCACGTCGTCGGCCGGGACCACGACGGCGTCGAGGCCGTCCTCACGCAGAGTCTGGCCGATCTCGGAGGCGATGCCGGCGGTGGCACCGTGCTTGGTGCCGTAGGCGACGAGGACACGCTTGGACGTCATGACGACTCTCCCTTGCCGTCTGCCGCGGTACGTCGGACGGGGATGCTGCGCCTGGACTCCTCGGGCGCGGCCGGCATGGGCACGCGCACGGTGAGGATGCCGTCCTCGTACGCCGCCTCGACGTCGTCGGAGGGGATCGGCCCGGGCAGCCGGACCGTCCTCTGGAAGGAGCCGTAGCGGAACTCCGAGTGGTCCTTCTCCTCCTTGCTCTCGGTGTGCTCGGCGCTGACGGTGAGGGTGTCTCCCTCGACCGTGATCCGGATGTCCCGGTCGGGGTCCATCCCGGGAAGTTCGGCGCGCAGCGTGTACCGGCCCTCCTTGTTGGTCACCTCGATCGGGATCGGGAGGGTGTCGAACGAGGACCGCCACAGCGGGAACCGGGGGAAGTCGGTGCCGAACCAGTCCCTGAAGTCGGGGAACGGGCTGCGCCTGCGCTCCAGGTGCGTTGCTGACATGGTGTGCTCCGTTCCGGCGCCCGGTCAGCGCCTTCATGCGTCGTCTCCCTTCACTGTCCCGAGGGGGAGGCTGCGCCGCTTGAGACCATCGGGTCCCCGATGGGGCCGTTCGGCCCTCCCTGGGCCGGTTCGGCGGCGGCGACGTGCTGCTTGACGGCGGCGAAGCTGTCCGGGGCCACGGAGACGGAGTCGACCCCGGCCCCGACCAGGAACTCCGTGAAGGCGGGGTCGTCGCTGGGACGCTGGCCGCAGAGGCCGACGGGGCGGCCGGCGGCCCGGGCGCGGTGGACGAGGGTTTCGATGCTCCGGGTGACCGCCGGATCGGTCTCGTCGAAGACGTGGGCGAGGGCTTCGGAGTCGCGGTCGACGCCCAGGGTGAGCTGGGTCAGGTCGTTGCTGCCGATGGAGAAGCCGTCGAAGCGTGCGGCGAATTCCCGGGCCAGGATGACGTTGGCCGGGATCTCCGCCATGACGTAGACCTTCAGCCCGTTCTCCCCGCGCCGGAGGCCCTCCTCCGCCATGACGCCCAGCACCCGGTCGGCCTCGTCGAGGCTCCGGCAGAAGGGAATCATGACGATGACGTTGGTCAGGCCCATCTCGTCGCGGACCCGGCGCAGGGCCCGGCATTCGAGGGCGAAGCCCTCCCGGTATCCGTCGCTGTAGTAGCGGCTCGCGCCGCGCCAGCCGATCATCGGGTTGGCCTCGGCCGGTTCGAACGGCCCGCCGCCGACCAGGCGCGCGTACTCGTTCGTCTTGAAGTCGCTGGTCCGTACGACGACCGGGGCGGGCCACCGGGAGGCGGCGATCCGGGCGATACCGTACGCCAGGCGGTCACTGAAGTACCGCGTGCGGTCGAGGTGTCCCCGTGTCAGCCGGTCGACGGCGGCACGGTCGGCGGCGTCCAGGCGTTCGGGGTGCAGCAGGGCCATGGGGTGGACCTTGACCTGGTGCGCCACGATGAACTCCAGCCGGGCCAGGCCGACGCCGTCGGCGGGCAGGCGCCACCACCGGAAGGCCGCGGAGGGATCGGCGAGGTTGAGCATGACGCGTGTCCGGGTGGCGGGGATGTCCGCGAGGTCGGTCTCGGTCTCCTCGTAGGCGAGAAGCCCGTCATAGACCATGCCGCGTGCGCCTTCGGCGCAGGAGACCGTCACCTTCTGACCGTCGTGCAGGGCGTCGGTCGCACGGCCGGTGCCGACGACGGCGGGGACTGCGAGTTCGCGGCTGACGATCGCGGCGTGGGAGGTACGGCCGCCGTGGTCGGTGACCACGGCGGAGGCCCGCTTCATGATCGGTTCCCAGTCCGGGTCGGTGATGCCGGTGACGAGTACCCCGCCGGCGGGGAAGCGGTCGAGATCGACGGGCGAGTCCAGGACGACGACCGGCCCGCTGCCGATGGCTTCGCCGACGGCGATGCCGTCCACGACGGGGGCGTCGGGCACGGCCGTCAGGCGGCAGCGGCGCAGGGTGGAGGCGGCACGACGGGACTGCACGGTCTCGGGCCGGGCCTGCACGATCCACAGCTCTCCGGTGAGGCCGTCCTTGGCCCATTCCAGGTCCATGGGGCAGCCGTAGTGTCCTTCGACCACCAGTGCCCACTCGGCGAGGAGCCGTACCTCGGCGTCGGTCAGCACCCGCTGCGAGCGCTCCTCGGCAGTGGTGTCGACGGTCCGGGTCAGGCCGTGTTCGGCGTAGACCGCCTTCCGCCGCTTCGCTCCGACGCGGACGTCGATCAGCGGGTCCAGCCGGGGGTCCTTCAGGCTCGGCTTGAAGACGGTGTATTCATCGGGGTCGACCTGCCCGCTGACGACCGTCTCCCCCAGTCCGTACGCCGCACTGATGACGACGACCTCGGGGAATCCGCTCTCCGGGTCGAGGGTGAAGATCACCCCGGCTCCGGCCAGGTCCGACCGGACCATGGCCTGGACACCGACGGAGAGGGCGACCTGGAGGTGGTCGAAGCCCATCCGCTCCCGGTAGTCGATGGCACGGTCGGTGTACAGGGAGGCGTAGCAGCGGTGCACCGACTCCAGCAGCCGGGCTGCCCCGCGCACGTTCAGGTACGTCTCCTGCTGGCCGGCGAAGCTCGCCTCCGGCAGGTCCTCGGCGGTGGCACTGCTGCGTACGGCGACCTCGGGATCCTCCCTGCCTTCGTCGCGCCCCAGCTGCTCGTAGGCCGCGACGATCTCGGCCCGCAGCGCCGGGGGCAGCGGCTCGGCGAGGGTCATCGACCGGATCGCTGCCCCGACCTCGTCGAGCGCGGCGCCTTCGCGCAGGCGCGCGATCTGCTCCTCGATCCGCCCCCGCAGTCCGTGCCCGTCGAGCAGCTCTCCGTACGCGTCGGCCGTCGTCGCGAACCCGGGGGGCACGCGCACGCCGGCACCGGCCAGGTGGGCCGTCATCTCCCCCAGTGAGGCGTTCTTGCCCCCCACACTGCCGACGTCCTGCCGGCCGATCTCCGCGAACGGGACGACACGCCGGGTGCTTGCCATGACGACCTCCGGGCTCAATACGGGAGCGGGCGGCCGGACGGGGTGCGCAGGTCCGGCGGCGCGGGCTCGATGGGCTGCTTCGGGCGGGACCGGATCCGGATGTCTCGCTGCCCGCTCACTGCCTGACCACCCGGCGCCCGGTGATCCGGATCGCGGTGACCTTCATCCAGTGGGTCCGCGGACCGCCGGCCCAGGGCAGGGAGTACGCGACGGCGTCGAGCCGGGCGAGCTCCTCCGCATCCGTGACCCCCTCCGCCTCGCCCACGGCCAGGACGCTCCAGCCCAGGCGCGTGACGTCGTCCACATGGTCGACCTCGAAGGCCACCTCGGTGCCGGCGGCCCGCGCGAGCACCGCCTCGCCCGAGGTCCGGAACGCGATGTCGCGGCCCGCCACGACGTAGTTGACCGGCAGTATGGCCGGGCCCTCCGGCGTGAAGACGGCGACCCTGCCCACACCGTGCGTGGACAGCAGCCGCCGGCACTCGCCCTCGGACAACTCGACCAGCCTGGCATCCGACATGGCCGTCCCCCGACCCGGCGGGAATTCCGTCGTCGCGCCCGAGAGTTCGGCGGCGGTCGTCCCCAGCGCATCGGCGAGTCGCAGGAGGGAGCCGATCGCCGGCGCTGCCGCGTGCTCCTCCAGGTAGGTGATGTAGGCGCCGTCAGCCCCGCAGCGCTCGCCCAGTTCGTCCCGGGTGAGGCCGAGTTCCTCACGGCGCAGGGCGATCCGCCGCCCGAGGTCGGTACGTCCGGCCGGCGCCTCCGCGGCGCCCGGCCCGTGCTGGGTTCTGCTCATCGTCTTCCCGTCCTCTCGGAGTCGCAGTTGTGTGGGGTGGCCCGGACCGTCGCAGCGCGTGCTGCGGCCGGGGAGACCGGTGGTCACGGTGGGTGCCCGTCCGATGCGTCCCGTGCCGGCCACGACGGCGGGGTCCTCGGGCCGACGTCCCCGTTCAGGACCCGGCCGCGCACGGTGACGGCTTCGGCGCGGACGACCGCGTCGGCTGCGGTCCGTCCGGAGTCCTGGAAGACGACTGCCTTCACGACACTGCCCTCCTGACTCACGTGCCTCGGGAGTTTTCACCGCCAGGCTGGGCCGGGCCCGACCGCCCGCGCATGGGCCGGTCGGGCCCCTGGACGGGCCTGTCGGCCCCCTGCACGTCCGTGCGCGCGGTGCCATGGTGGAAACCGGATCCCCTCACCGAAGGGAGGGCGGGTCATGTCCGGGACAGCCCCGCGCCCCGCTGCCGCGTCGCCCAGACCCGCACTCCTGCGGTTGCTCGGTGCGGTACGCACGGTCACCGGTAGCAAGTTCCTCGTCGAGAGCGACCACGCCCGCGTCCTGGTCGACTGCGGGCTCTTCCAGGGTTTCGCGGATCTGCGCCGGCGCAACTGGGACAAGCCCGGATTCGATGCCGCGGACCTCCGCGCCGTCGTGGTGACCCACGCCCACCTGGACCACTGCGGCTACTTGCCGCGGCTGGTCCGTCACGGCTTCCGCGGTCCGATCCTCAGCACCCCCGGAACGGCCCGCCTCGCCGAGATCGTGCTCCGCGACAGCGCGCGCCTCCAGATGGAGGCCGCCGAGCACGCCAACAGCCACGGCTGGTCCAAGCACCGCCCCGCAAAGCCGCTCTACGACGACACGGACGTCGAGAACACCTTGAAGTTCTTCGACCCGGTCGAGGTCGGCGGCGAAGTCGAGATCATGGCCGGAACGAAGCTGCGGCTGCACCACGGGGGGCACATCCTCGGTTCCGCCTGGGCCCGCCTCACGCTGGAGGACGGCCACACCCTGGCCGTCAGTGGCGACCTCGGCCGCCCCGGACACCCCCTGCTGCTGCCTCCGGAGCCGTTCACCGGTGCCGACGTGCTGCTGCTGGAGTCCACCTACGGCGACCGCCACCACGACCACGAGACGGCTCGGCGCGAGTTCGCCGGCGTGATCACCCGCACGCTGGCGCGGGGCGGGACCGTGGTCATCCCGGCGTTCGCGATCGACCGGACCGAGGTGGTCCTGCACGAGCTGGCCGCGCTGCGCCGGGAGGGCACGCTGCCGCGGAGCGTACCGGTGTACGTGGACAGCCCCATGGCGCTGGCCGCCCTGGACGTGTACCGCGCCGCCCTGCGCTCCCGCGCTCCCGAGCTGCGGCCCGAGATCCTGGCCCAGGGCGAGGCGGCGCTCAGCCCGGAGCCCTTCCTGGCCGCCCGTACCGTCCAGGAGTCCATCGACATCAACAGCACCACGGGCCCCGCGGTCATCGTCTCCTCCGCCGGCATGGCCACCGGCGGCCGGGTCCTGCACCACCTGCACCGGCTCCTGCCCGACCGCCGCAACGCCGTCGTCATCGTCGGCTTCGCGGCCGCCGGCACCCGGGCGCGTGACCTCGTCGACGGCGCCCGCACGCTGAAGATGTTCGGCGAGTACGTTCCCGTACGCGCCGAGGTGGCCGACGTACCCCACTTCTCCGCCCACGCGGATGCCGACCAGATCATCGACTGGCTGCGCTCCGCACCGCCACCGCACACCACCTACCTCGTCCACGGTGAGGAGACGGCCGCCGAGACACTCCGGGACCGCATCGACCGCGAGCTGGGCTGGACGGCCGTCGTGCCCAAGCCCGGGGAGGCCGTCCTGGTCCGCTGACCGGGGCGATACGGACCCTGCCCCACGCACCGCACGCACCGCGGACACCCCAGACACCCCAGACACCGACTAGGGAGCCAGGTCCCGCCTCTTCAGCAACACGTGGCCCAGGGCGAATCCCGCCACTCCGACTCCGACCAGGACTCCCAGCTGCGCCCACAGCGGGTGGCCCTGTGCCAGCGCGTCACCCGGCGTGTAGTAGTGGAAGGGGCTGACGAACCGCAGGGGCGCCGCCGCGGACCAGGCCAGCGCGATGAAGTTCACCGCGAAACCGACCGCGCCGAGGGCGATCGTCGCACCGATCACCTGGGCGCGCCGGCTCCCCCACGCCGACACCGCCAGCGCCGGTCCGGCCAGGCACAGTGCGAAGCCGAAGCCCATCAGCCCCGCGGCGAAAACACCGCCCAGCGGCACGTCCCGGTGGATGTCCGGCGACAGCCAGACGCCCGCCGCGACCGTCAGCGTCGCCGCGGCGTTGAGGGCGAAGGCGGCGATCACCACGGCGGCCGTCCGCTCGGCGAGGAGTCGGCTGCGGCTCACCGGGCGCACCATGACCAGCTCGATCGTCCCGGATTCCACGTCGGCCGCCACCGCGGCCGCGGCCAGCGCCCCGATCGCGGTCAACTGCATGGCGATCCAGAACGGATGCACCAGTCCGGCCCCGAGCAACCCGGGATAGCTGGCGATCGAAACGGCACCGCCCGACCCGCTGAACGCCCGGTACGCCGATGGCGGACCCTTGCCCCCCGCCGAGAACAGCTGCCCCGGCGCGATGGTGTTCGCCACCACCACGATCAGGGCCTCGAAGACGACCATCCCGGCCAGGAGGGCCAGCAGCATCCGCCGGCGCCGGTGCAGCGCCAGCCACAGCAGGGGCCACCGCGTCGTCACGGCGCGGCCCCCTCGGCGCTGCCCTTGCGGTAGAGGTCCAGGAACGCCTCGTCCAGCCCCGCCTCCTCCACGATGACGTCGGCCACTCCCAAGGACAGCAGTGCACGCAGGGCTTCCACCACTTCGCTCGGGGGGACGAGGAGCTCCACCCGGTCGCCCTCCCAACCCAGCACCCACCGGTCCGCGCTCCCGAGCGGGCGCACCCCTCTCCCGTCGTCGAAGGCCAGCCGGATCCGGCGTGCCCGCGCCTCGCGGAGGGCAGCCACGCTCTCCACCGTGACCAGGCGCCCGTCCCGGACGATCGCCACGCGTCCGCAGGCCCGCTGCACCTCCGGCAGCACGTGGCTGGACAACAACACGGTACGGCCGTCGGCCGCGGCCTCCTCCATCAGCTCGAAGAAGGTCTGCTGCACCAGGGGGTCCAGCCCCTCGGTCGGCTCGTCGAGGACCACCAGCCGCGGATCGTGCTGCAGCGCCTGCACCAGGCCCAGCTTCTGCTTCATGCCGCGCGAGTACCCGCCCACCGTGCGCCGCAGGACCGCGGGCGTCAGGCCCAGCCGCTCGCACAGTTCCGCTCGCCGGGAACACGGACGGCCCTGGAGCGCGCACAGGAGGTCGAGGGTCTGTGCTCCGGTGAGCTCCGGGTACAGCCGCAGCTCGCCCGGCAGGTAGCCGAGTTCCCGAGCCACCCGGCGGTGATCTCCGAGCGGGTCCATCCCCAGCACCCTGACGTGCCCGGCGGTCGGGCGCAGGAATCCCGTCAGGCACCTGAGCGTCGTGGTCTTCCCCGCCCCGTTCGGCCCGAGGAAGCCGAACACCTCGCCGGGGCCGATGCCGAGGGTGAGGTCCTCCACCCCGACCACCGTTCCGTAGCGCTTGGTCAGTCCCCTGAGCTCGATCACATCCACGGTGCCCACCCCACCAGTCTGTGCCCTGGCCCGGACCGACGCGCGTGCGGCATCGCGGCGGGTGCCCCGGCACGGGTGCGCCGGTGGGTGCGGCTCCCGTCCCGGGGCCGGTGCGGGAAGCCGGCGCCCGCTCCGCTGTCGGCCGTCTTTCCCCGCAGTGGTGGCATGATGCCGACCGGCGGGTTGTCATGAGCCATGCTTCCAGACCGATCGGTTGACCGCGGCATCCCCGCGGAAACGACGAGCCTCGTGGGGCGGAGCCATGACCTGGCCCTGGCCCGCCTGCTCCTGACACGGACACGCCTGCTGACCGTGACGGGGACCGCCGGCATCGGCAAGACCCGTGTCGCCCGCCGGGCAGCGCGCGACCTCCAGTCCTCCTACCCGCACGGGGTCTGTCCGGTGGACCTCTCGCTCGTCCGGGACGGCTCCCTTCTTGTACAGGTCATCGCCCAGGCCCTGGATCTCCGGTGCCCGGACGCCGGCCGGGAGGGCTCTTTGACCGAGTACCTCGCCGACCGCCACCTGCTCCTGTTCCTCGACAACTGCGAACATCTCGCCGCCCACTGCGCACCGCTGGTCGGCGCCCTGCTCGCGGCAGCCCCGGACCTGAGGGTCCTGGCGACCAGCCGACACCAGTTGGGGGTGTACGGGGAGCACATCCTGGACCTGCGTCCGCTGGCCACCCCCGACCCGGACCGGTTGCCCGCGCCCGATTCCCTGCCCCGGTACGCCTCCGTGCAGCTCTTCGCCGAGCGTGCGGCGGCAGCGTCCGGAGGATTCCCGCGCCACCACGACGACTGGACGGCGGCCGGGCTGCTCTGCTCCAGGCTCGACGGCATCCCGCTGGCCATCGAACTCGCCGCCGCCTGGTTGCGCGTCCTGCCGGTCCGGCAGATCCTCGACCGCCTCGACCAGTGCACCCGTCTGCCCGCGCGGTCGGCCCCGACCGGCTCCGCCAGGCACCGGACGCTCCACGACGCGATCGACTGGAGCTTTCAGCTCTGCACCCCCGAAGAACGCCGCATGTGGACCGAACTGTGCGTCTTCCACGGCGGGTTCGGGCTCTGTGCGGTGGAGGCGGTGTGTTCCGTGGCCGGCCCCGCGCGCCACCACGCGCTCACCACCCTCGCGGCGCTGGTCGACAAGTCCCTGCTGATCCGGGAGGACCATCCGGATGAAGCCCGCTACCGCATGCTGGAGACCATTCGCTGCTACGGCCTCGGCCGACTGCGTGCGGACGGCCGTGAAGCACAGACCCGTCGACGCCACCTCGATCACTACCGCAGCCTCGTCGCGGACGGCGAGACGGACTGGTTCAGCCCCCGGCAGAGCGCCTGGTTCGCCCGCCTGCACCGGGACCAGGCCAACCTGCGGTCGGCCGTCGAGTTCGCGCTGACCGCTCCGGGTGAGGGAGAGGATGCCCTGGAACTGGTCGCCTCCCTCTGGAGCCACCACCTCGGCAGCGGCAGCCTGGAGGAGGAACGGCACTGGCTCGCACGCGCTCTCGCCCGCCACACCGCTCCGACTCCGGAGCGGGCCAAGGCCCTGTGGGCCGACTGCTGGCTTGCCCTGCTACGAGGCGACACGTCCACCGTCACCACCCGCATGGCCGAGTGCCTGGCTGTCTCCGAGGACCTGGGCCACGCGCCGATCCGGGCCCACGCACGGCAACTCATCGGCCTGCGCGCTCTATTACTGGACGATCTGAGCGGCGCGGTCGCCTCTCTCGAAGAGGCTCTGGAGCTCTACGCGACCGCAGGCGACCACGGCAACCAGTGGACGACCCTCTTCCTGCTCGCGGTCGCCTGCTCCCTGACCGGGCATCCTGATGCCGCCGACCGGGCACGCCAGAGCCTGGCTCTGTGCGACAGCCACGGTGCTCGCTGGTCGCGCTGCTACGCGTTGTGGCTGATCGGCCTCCAGGCCTGGTTACGGTCGGACACGGGCGAGGCCGTCGACGCGCTCAAGGACGCGTTGCGCACCGAAGAGCCGGAGCGCAACCTGCTGGCCGTCGCACAGTCACTGGAGCTGCTTGCCTGGATCGCCGCGGCCGACGGGTCCGCGGGGCACAGTGCCACCTTGTTGGGAGTGGTCAGAGCCCTGTGGCGACGGATCGGTATCGCGCGGCCTGCGCTCGGCCGCCTGCTGCGGCACCGCGGCGCCTGCGAGGAGCAGCTGCGGCGCGCCCTCGGCGCGCAACCGCTGGAGGACGCGCTGCGTGCCGGTGCGGAGATGCCCTTGGCCCGGGGTGTGGAAGCCGCCCTGGCATGGGAGCCCGCCGACACGTCGCAGGAGGGCGGCCCGCCGTCGCCGCTGACCCGGCGCGAGACGGAAGTGGTCGAGCTCCTCGTCCAGGGGTTGGCGGACAAGCAGATCGCCGCCCGACTGGTCATCTCGCCGCGCACCGTCGAGGGCCACGTCCAGCGGATCCTGGCCAAACTCGACCTGTCCTCCCGGGTCCAGGTCGTCACGTGGGCCGTCGGACTCGATCCGGCCGGAGAGCGGCGGGCCGCCGAAGCGCCCCCCTGGCAGAGTGCGTAGTTCCACCCGGTCGGGTCTGCCGGGTGAAACGGGTGGTAACGCGCTGCTGCGGCCCGCTGTCCGTGACGCAGACTGTGCCGTGCCTCCGGGTCCGAGCCAGGATCCGGTCCTGCCCCCTGGGCGTTCCGCGGAACGCCTCCCCGGGGCCGGAGCACGACCGGCTTCTCCCGGGGCGCCCCCGGCCGAGGCCGTGCGGGCACGTGCCTGCGCTCCCGCTGTGCCGAACCCTTCCCGTGCCGCGCAACGGGACCGCCCGGAGTGGACCACGTACCGGTGGTCTTCGAAGGCGGTCCCCACGTCGGTCGAAGAGCAGCGCATCCCCATGGTTGTCATGCACGCGACCGTCGTCGCGGATCTTCCCGACGGCGGCACCACCCCCACACCCGCCGGGCCGCGCCGCCCGGCACATCCCCGAGGAGTTCGCCTTGCCCGCGAGCCGTCGCACACTCCGCCTCCTCACGCCGCTGACCGCGGCTGCGCTCGCCCTGCCGCTCGTCGTCATGGCGCCACCCGCCGGCGCCGCCCCCGCGCCGGATCCCAAGCCCACGGCCTCGGTCGCTCTCGGCGACAGCTATATCTCCGGTGAAGCCGGCCGCTGGAAGGGCAACAGCCTGACCAACGCCCAGGACCGCGCCGGGACCGACCGGGCCTGGACCGGAAGCGGCTACGACCCGGCCCGGATCTACGGCGGGTCCGCAGCCAACGGCTGCGACCGCTCCGACGTTTCGGAGGTCCTCAGCGCGCCCACCGTCGCCGAGAAACAGATCAACCTCTCCTGCTCCGGTGCCGTCACCGCCAACGTTCCGCGCGCGACCCACGGCGGTCAGCCCCTCAAGGGCGAGGCGCCGCAGGCCGATCAGCTGGCCGCGGTGGCCGAACGGTACGACGTGCGGTTGATCACCCTGTCGATCGGCGGGAACGACCTCGGGTTCGCCGACATCATCTCCACCTGCGTGCAGGACTACCTGATCTGGTGGTCCTACTGCCATGACGACCAGCAGGACGCCGTCGACGCCCGCATGGGCAGGGCGATGGCGGGAGTGCGCCAGGCGATCGACGAGATCCGTGCGGTGATGACCACGGCCGGATACGCCGGCAACAGCTACCGGATCGTCCTGCAGTCCTACCCCTCGCCCATACCGCGCAGTTCGGAGAACCGCTACCCGGAGAGCGGGTGGAGCCGCTACAGCACCGGCGGCTGCCCGTTCTGGAACCTGGACTCCGACTGGGCCCGGGACCGCCTCGTCCCGCAGATCTCGCGCGAGATCTCCAAGGTCGCTGCCGCCAAGGGCGTCCAGTTCCTCGACCTGCGCGACATGCTGCAGGGACGGGAGGTCTGCTCCAGGGCCACCCGCATGGCCACCCCGAACACCCCGCCGACCGCGACCACCAGCGACTGGGCCCGCTTCCTCGACATCGGCTCCAGCACCCAGGGCACCATCGAGGAATCCTTCCACCCCAACTACTTCGCCCAACAGGCCCTCGGGCGTTGCCTCACGCTGCTCCACGCCGAACCGAACGGCAACTGGTCCTGCCGCAACACCAGCGGCCGCGACGCGAGCGGCATGTACCTCACGGCCGCCCCGTAGAACCACCGCCGAGGAGACGGCCGCCAAGGCGGTCGACGGCGACACCGGCGGAGGGAACAGCGACCCGTGGACGACGCAGGCAGGCGCGCGGCTCCGCGGATTCCACACCCCTCTTCCGCTCCAACGGAAGCCGGCCCCGGGGATCGGATGGAGCGGTGGGATTCGTGGGGCGCATCGTTGCCCTTCCCCCTGTTCGTGTATGCGGCCAAGGGGTGAATGCAGCGGCCACGGAAATGTGGGCGTGCGTCCGTAACGGGCCCAACCGATCACGGGACGGGGCGTGGTGCGGTGTGCGCTGTCGACGGCGGCGCACACCCCCGAGGGTCAGTCGTCCGAGCCCTGCCGAGCAGGAGGTGGACGGACCCGGCGGCGACCCTCCCGGCGATGGCCGCGGGCGCAGTGATCGCGGGGGACTTCGCACGGCGGGTCTCCGCCCGGTGACCGGCCGAGCGGAAATCCGCCAGGTGCCGAGAACCGGTGGGCGGACGGCACCACCCGCCGGTCACGGCGCCTCCTGCCCCCCTTGGGCTGCCGGTGCGCGTCCCATCGGGTGAAGACCCGGGGATGCGTGAATCCGCGGAGGCGAGGACCGGGGAAGGCACTGGTGGTCACACCCGCTCAGGGTGAGGCGACCACCCCTGTCCCCACACCGGAAAGCACACGCACATGCCTCTGAGGAAGACCACCCGCGCCGGGCGAGCACTGATGGCGCTCGGTGCCCTGACCATGGCGGGGCTCCTGCCTGCCACCGCTGACGCCGCCATCCTCAATTCCGACCTCGAAGTCATCAGGCTCGACCCCGACCCGGCCACACCCGGCTCCCTTACGACAGTGCACGCCATGATCGCCAATCTGGGGCCCGCCACGACCACGGCACGCTTCACCGTGAACGTCCAGTTGCCGGAGGGAACCACCGCGGAGGCGCCGTTCTACCCGGACAACTGCCACGTTCTTCCCGGCAGCCGGGGCAGGCGTGTCCGCTGCACCATGCCCGCAAGGCTCGCCCCGGAAAAGACGGTCACTGCGCTGATCCCTGCCCGGATCGGCGAAGACACCGCACTCGGAATCCTCAGCGGTGGCCTGGTACAGATCGTCGCTCCTCTCGACGACCGCACTCCCGACAACAACGAGGCACCCTTCACCGTCGCGGTCGTAGAGTAGGCGGATCCTGGCGGGTCCGACAGGTCGCTGCCGATTCGATCCCGCTGATCACGACTTGGATCGCCACGGCCCGGTCGGGTGACCCTGCCGCCCGCCCGGCATGCGGGCACAGCCGCCGGGTGCGGCTCGGCTTCACCGGTTTCCTCCCCGCACGGGTCGGTTCCGGCCCGGGAAGCGGGGGGGCCTGCCGAGCGACCGGTTTCGAGGCGATGGTGATCCGTTCCCGCCGGATGGCGGCCGCCTCCTTGGGCCGGGCGACGGCCTCCTCCCCGGAGATGGCCTGGTCGTTCGCCGAGGGCGGGTCATAGGCCTGCAGAGGCTGTGTCAGAGCACCCGACGGGGTCCGGGCCGTTGGACGCGCACGCGGATGCGGGTCTTCAGGTGCCGGGGGGAGAGCACGGCCGCAATCTGCGTGAGGACGCCGTGCGTCACCGCGGCCAGGACCTCACCGGGGTGGGCTCTGCTGTCCACGGTGAGGGTGACGGCCAGGGTCATCGTGGGCCCACGACCGGTCAGCCGGCAGCGGGCCCGCACGATCCCTGGGACGGCCGAGCATCCCGTTCGGACGGCACGGCGGACGGCCGCGCTGTCCAGGTGGCAGCCTGGCGCCAAAAGGGCCAGGCGGCGCGGAGCGCGGCGCGGGATCTGTGCGGTGAGCAGAACCAGGGAGGCCGCGAGGGCCAGCAAGCACACGAGGATCAGCAGCCCGGGCCCCGCTTGCCGCACCTGCCGGACTGCGGCGTCTGCGGCCTCGCTCTCGACCCTGCCTGCCATGGCGGCCGCGGCAGTGAGAAGGGCGAGGCCGGCGACGGCGAGCACCATCCGGTTGAACACCGTGCGGCTACCCATCTGCGACCTCCGCTCCAGGCCGGACGGTTCCCACAGGACGTGCCTCCCGGGCGCCGATGAGCACGAGCCGCACCTCGGGTTCCCCTGCCAGGCCCATGGACTCGACGGTCCGCGAGAGGACCTCGGCCGTCGCCTGGCGGAGTTCTGCAGGCCTGCCGAAGGCTGCTCGGGCCCGTACGGTGATCTTGCGGGTGGTGAAGCGGACGCTGCTCACCCGCAGTCCGGGTACTTCGGCGACGGCCGCCAGCACCCGACGGGCGGCGTGTTTCCGCGTCATCCGGGCCAGGACCGGGACCGGCTGCGGGCATCCGAGTGCCGACGTGCGCCGATGGCCGGGGGTGAGCGCCAGGAGGATCAGCCAACCCCCGGCGACGGCCGCCGCGAGGGCCGCAGCCGGGCGCACGAAGGAATGGCTTGCGGACGTGCGCGCCAGTTCCTCCGCCTGTTTCCAGGGTGGTGGGGGCATGCCGGGGGCATACCTGTGGCAGACGGTCCACAGCAGCAGGACCGACACGACCGCCGCGGCGGCACCCAGTCCTGCGGCGGCGGTCCCGCGTCGGGACCACGGCCGGCGTCCCGTGAACGGTGCCGGGACGGCGGCCTCCGAGCCGGGGCGGCCCGGTTCGGCGGTGAGCTTACGGACCCGGATGTACGCGGGCGCGACGTCCAGACCGGTCAAGTGCCGGGTCCGCCCGACCAGGTGGTCGTGGAGGTGGGCCATCCGGTTGATGCCGTCCGGCGGCGTGAGCGGCAGGTCCACGTCCACGGTCACCTCCACGGAACGTCCGGTCCTGCTCGCGGTGCTGCGAAGGACGTGCCCACCGGCCGGTACGGCGATTTCGGCGCAGGCCTGCCGGGCGATCTTGGCCGCCACCCGGTCGGACACGACGGTGACACCCCGCTGGGCGGGGCTCACCGCTGCCCGCGCTCGGCGACCAGGAGATCACGCAGATCCCCGCCCCGCTCGGTGTAGCGGCCGGCCGCGTAGCCGAGCCCGCCCAGGGCTGCGACCAAGAGGAACGCGCCGAAGCCGCCGAACCAGCCGGCGAAACCCAACGCCATCCCGACCACCATCCCGAGAACGTCCCTGCCCATGACCGTCTTCCCTTCCCTCATCGACGACGTGCCGTACCGTCCGCAGACGGATCCAGGTGCGGGCGTCAGGACACCCGCGCCTCGGCGGTGTCGTCCCCGTCATCGCCGGGCAGGTGGACGTCGGTGATCGCGATGTTCACCTCCACCACCTCCAGTCCGGTGATGCGCTCCACCGCGGCGATCACGTTCTCCCGGACATCGCGGGCCACGTCGGGGGCCGGGACGCCGTACTCCAGCACCAGCTCCACGTCGATGGCGGCCTGGCGTTCACCGACCTCGACCTTCACCCCGCGTCCGACGTTGGGCCGCCCGCCGGGCACCCGGTCGCGTACGGCGCCGAGCGTCCGGGACAGGCCGCCGCCCATGTCGTGGACACCGGGGATCTCCCGGGCCGCCCGTCCAGCGATCTTGACCACCACGGTGTCCGCGATCGACGTCCTGCCGCGGGTACCTGCGGGTTCGCTCACTTCGGTCCGGCCCGCCCCGGGCACCGTGCCGTTGGCGTGTTCCGGGCGGGCCAGAGTCTTCTCCTGCGGTGCGGTCATCGCTTCTCCCTGGACTGGTGCGTCTGCGGTTCGTACTCCTTTGACACCGCGAGACCGCCGTTCGTTACGGGACCTTTTGCCGTGAACGGGTGAACAGCAGTGCGGATCGGTGCGGCGTAACGAAAGCCGGGCAGGCGGTGTCAAAGCAGTGGAGGCTGGAAGGAGCTCGTGTTGAACGCTCGGTGGGGTCCGGACGACGATGAGGCCGAGGCGGGTGACCGGCTGTTGGCCGTCCGGGCGGCGGAAGGGGACGAGGAGGCGTTCGAGGTGCTGGTACACCGTCACTCCCCGGCCGTGCTGCAGCTCGCCGAACGCCTCATGGGCAGTCGGTCCGAAGCCGAGGACGCCGTCCAGGACGCCTTCGTCAGTGCCTGGCGCAGCCTGCCCGAGTACCGGGGCGAGGCCGGGTTCGGCACCTGGCTGCACCGCATCGTCACCAACCGGTGCCTGAACCTGCTGCGGGCCCGCAGACACGCCGCCGACCTCGACACCATCACCGAGCCCGCGGCACCCGAACACCAGTCCTCGCCCGCCCGCGCCGCCGAGTCGCACGCGGCCGTACGCGACCTCGCCCAGGCCATGGGTGCACTCTCCGCGGAACAGAAGGTCTGCTGGGTGCTGCGGGAGATCGAGGGCCAGCCCTACGAGACGATCGCCCACACGGTGGGGATCCGGCCCGAAGCGGCCCGCGCACGCGTCTTCAGGGCCCGCCGCATGCTGACGGAGGCGATGGCCGCATGGCGATGAACACCCCCGATTCCCACGACCCGTTCGAGGACGAAGACCTCGAACTCCTCGCCTGCGGGCGGGACCTGGCGACCGTGTGGGAGCAGGCCGGCACGGCGGAGACCGACCCCCACAACGCCGACTGCACCTACTGCCGGCAGGCCGTCGCGGACCTGGAACACCTGCGCGCCGCCCTTCCCCCGACGACCGCATCGTCCGCCGACATCGACACCGCCACCGTGGTGCGGCGGGTCATGGACGCGGTCCGCATGGAGCTGCGCCCGGGACGCAACCTGCCGCTGGGCGAGGCGGACGAGGACAGCTGGATCTATGAATCCGTGGCCGCCCGCACCCTGCGCACCGCCGCCGAGGAAGTGCCCGGAGTACTGGCCGCCAGTTGCCGCATCACCCCGCCCGGCAGCCGCACCAGCCCGGCACGCGGTCCCGTCTCCGTCCGCCTCGGCATCACCGCCGCCTACGGGCTCGACCTGCAGGCCACCACCCGTGCGGTATGCGAGAGCCTCGCCCGCGCCGCCCGGGACCGACTCGGCCTGGCCGTCGCGGACCTGCACGTCACCGTCACCGACCTCCACGAACCCTCCGACCCGTCACAGGAGGCCGGGCCATGAAGAGCGAACGGGCCAAGGACCTCGCCCTGATCGTCGCCGAAGCCGTCCTCGCCGTCCCGGGCGTCGCATGCCTGCGCCCCGGCCTGCGCAGCTTCCTGCACACAGCGGGCACCCGACCGTCCGCCGCCCGTGGCCCCGGGGCACCGGGGGCCGCGGTGCGCATCACCTTCGACTCCCAGGGGTCGGTTGCCGGGCTGCAGGTCGATGTGGTCGTCCGCGCACCACAGCAGGCGGCCCGTACGGCCAGGGCCGTACGGGCGGCGGCCGCCGAGGCGGCAGCGGCCACACCGGAGACGGTGAAGGTCACCGTCACCGGCATGGTGTAACCCTCCCCGCACAGCCGGCACCGCGCTCAGGGGAATCCGGGCCCCTTGTCGGCCGTGACGGCCGACGGGGGGGCCGTTGCCCGCCGGTGCGGGGGAAGGGCTGGTCCGGGTGGCCCGTGCCCGTCGAGTGCGGGCACGGGCCACCCGTTCAGGAGCGCCTCAGCTTGCTCTGCCGCTCGCGCGATGGCGGCGCGCGGGATGTCTCGGTTCCCTGAGCGTCAGGAAGAGCGCGAGGAGAAGGGGCACGGTCGTCATCACAACGAACGTCATCGTCCGGTTGCTCCCCGCGCGCAGGGGGCTTTCCGCAAGACCAGATCGCGGTCCAGGGCCAAGAGCCGGTGGACGGTCACGGATGTGGCCGTGTGGGACAGCGTGCGGCCGCGGCTGCACCAGCCGGAGAGGGCGCTGAGCAGCGCGGAGTCGCAGAAGGTGACGGCAGTGGTGTCGAGCTCGACATGCCGGTAGCCGTAGACGGCGGCCGCCGCCAGCGTGATCCGCAGGGGCGCGGCAGTGAAGTGGTCGACCTCACCCGTGAGCCGCACCCTCAGGACGTCGCCACCGGAAGTACAGCCGAGCTCTATGCCGGAGGTCTCCGTCTCGTCCGGGTCCGGCGGGGCAGCTATCGGGGAACTGATCAGGATGCTCACGCACCCACAACACCACCGGCCGGGCCCTGGGAAACGATGAAAACGCCCGCTTCACCCGGCCGGTGAGCAAGACGTGCGCACACGAGGGACCGCCCTTCCCGGCGCGTCACAAACCCGAGGCTGCGGTGTCGCCCCTCCCACCGGTGGGTGAAGCCGCTCCGCGGCCGCGTCACCCGGCATTTCGGTCAGGGCGCGCCGGTGTGCCCGTGCAGTGGCGCGCCGGCGGGTGGCGCTCCGCCCGGGCGGCTCAGGCCTGGCGGGCCGCGTCCCAGGAGCGCCACAGGGCGGCATAGGCACCGCCGGCCGCCAGCAGTTCGTCGTGGCTGCCGAGCTCGACGATGCGTCCGCCGTCCATGACCGCGATGCGGTCCGCGTCGCGTACCGTGTCCAGGCGGTGCACGATCGAGATGACCGTACGGCCCTCGATGAGCGCGGCGAGCGAGCGTTCCACCCGGCGCGACGCCGTGGAATCCAGCAGGGCGGTGGCCTCGTCGAGGACCAGCGCGCAGGGGTCGGACAACAGCAGCCGGGCGAGGGCAAGTTGCTGAGCCTGCGAGGGGGACACCAAGGCCGCGCCCGGCCCGATCTCGCTGTTCAGGCCGTCCGGCAGGGAGCGCACCCAGTCCGCGAGGAGGACGGTCTCCAGCGCCTTCCACAGCCGCGCGTCCGCCGCACTCGGCCCGGTGCCGTGCTCGGCGCCGCCCTCGGTACCGTGCTCCTTGCCGTCGGCCAGCAGCAGGTTGTCCTTCACCGTCCCGGTGAACACGTGCTGTTCCTGGGTGACGAGCACGATCTCCCGCCTCAGCTGGCCCACCGGCAGGCTGGTGATGTCGGCGCCGCCGATCCGCACGGTCCCCCGGGTGGCGTGGTGTACGCCTGCGAGCAGCTTGCCGAGAGTGGACTTGCCCGCGCCGGAGGCACCGACGACCACCAATCGTTCACCGGCGGCGATGTCGAGGTTGATGCCGGTGAGGACCTCGCGGCCCGGTCCGTACCCGAAGCGGACCTCTTCGAGGCTGATGGCATGGCCGTCGGTGGGGGCCGGCGGCTGCGGCACCTCGCGGGGCAACCGCTCGACGCCGAGGATCCGGCGCAGCGCGGCGTTGCCGATCTGGAGTTCGTCGGTCCAGGTGAGGAGGTCGTTCAGCGGCTCGCCGAGGGCCTGGACGTAGAGCACGACCGCGGTCAGCTCCGCCAGCCCGACCTCGCCCCGCTGGTAGGCGAGTCCGCCGATGAGCAGGGTGAGCGCCATCGGGACCATGGTGGCCAGGTCCAGGCTCGGGAACCAGATGGTCTGCAGCCACGTGGTGCGCTGCCGGGTGCGCACCACCCGGTCGACCGCCGTGCCGTGCCGCCGGAGCTGGCGCGGACCGAGCCCGAGGGCCTCGACGGTGGCGGCGCCGCGTGTGGTCTCGTGGGTGACGGCCAGCACGTCGGCCTCCTGCGCGAGGAGGAGCTCGTACGCGCGGGTGGCGCGCGGCCGGTACCACCACGTGGAGAGGACGGCGAAGGGTACGCCGGCCAGCAGGCCGAGGGCGAGCAGCGGTGAGGCCAGCAGGATGGCCGCGAAGGTGAAGAGCAGGGTGACGGCGGCCAGCGCGATGCGCGGGACGGCCTGCCGGATGCTCTCGTTCAGGCGGTCGGCGTCGGTGGTGGCGCGGCTGAGCAGATCGCCGGTGCCGACCGCCTCCACCTCGGACAGCGGAAGCCCGAGCACTCGGCGGACGAAGTTCTCACGGGTGCGGGCGAGGACGCGTTCGCCGAGCAGCGTGGCCCGGGTGCGGGCGGCGCGGGCGAGGAGGGCATGGCCGACCAGGATGGCGACGAAGGCGAGGGCGAGCATGTCGACGCGGCCGGTGGTGGTGCCGTCCTTGACCGACTCGACCAGGTGTCCCAGCAGTCGGGGGCCGATCAGACTCGCCACCAGAGCCGCGGCGAACAGCAGGAAGGTCGCGGCCAGTCGGCAGCCCTCGCCGCGGAGGAAGACGCGGGTCCAGGCGCGGACCTCGGCCCGGCCGGCGAGCGGGAGCCTGCCGCCGCCGGACGGTGCGGCGGCGGGGTCCGGGGCGGCTTCCAGGCGGGTGGGGGTGGTGGTCATGAGGGCACTCCTGCCGGGCGGTCGGTGCCGCCGGGGGCGGACTCCGCGTCGAGGCGGACCACGTGGTCGGCGGCGGCTCGCCACAGTGGGCTGTCGGTGAGGACCACGGTGGTCCGACCCGAGCGCAGGGCGGCGACCCGGTCGACGATGCGGGCCTCGGTGTGGGCGTCGACCGAGGCGGTGGGGTCCTCCAGAATCAGCAGGTCGGGTGCCGCGAACAGGGCGCGGGCGAGGATCAACCGCTGGCGTTGGCCGCCCGACAGGGCGCGGCCTCCCTCGTCCAGCCAGGCCTCCGGACCGCCGGGCAGGGCAGCGACGACGTCGGCGGCGTCGGCGGCGAACAGGGCCCGGTCCAGGGCCTCCCGCGAGCGGGCGGACCCGGCCGTCAGTTCCTCCCGTACGGTGCCGCTGAAGAGGACGTCGGCCGGACCGGAGCGCAGCAGCCTGGCGGACAGCTCCTCGGGATCCGCCCGGTCCAGGGCTACCCCGCCGAGCCGGACGGCCGAGGGGCCGCCGCGGGCGCCGGGGCGGCTGAGGCGGTCGGCGAGCTCGCCCGTACGGTCGGCGGGAGCGGTGACCACGGTGAGGCGGCCGGCGGCGGCGGTCAGGCCGGTGTCCGCATCGGCCAGTGCGAGGGCCCCGGGCGGCAGGGCAACGGGATGGGCGGGGCGGACGGTCTCGGGGGCCAGCCGCAGCAGGTTGCAGACCCGGCCGGCCGCGACCTTGGCGAGGCTGAGGGTCTCGGCGGCTTCGGTGGCCGTGCTGACCGGCAGGGTGAGGAAGGCGGAGGCGCCGTAGAACGCGACGAGTTCACCGGCGGTGATGGTGCCGTTCAGGGCGAGACGGGCGCCGAGCCAGACGATGCCGACGGTGACCAGTCCCGGCAGGAGGACTCCGGCCGCCTGGAGCCAGGCCTCCATCCGGCCGGCCGACTCACCGGCCCGGCGCACCTGCTGGCTGGTGCGCCGGAAGCGCTCGGCGAAGCCGGCCTCTCCGCCGATGCCGCGCAGGATGCGCAGCCCGGCCACGATGTCGCCGGCCTGGGAGGTGGCGATGCCCATCTGCTCGCGCTGGGCTTCGTCGCGTTCCTGGAGGGGCCTCAGCAGGGGGCCGATCCCAAGGACGGCGGCGGGGACACCGATGAGCACGGCCAGCCCGAGGACCGGCGAGGTGAGGGTGAGGGCGACGGCCACCACCACGGCGGCGACCACCGCCCCGACGGTGCGGCCGACGACCTCGAAGGCGTTGCCGATGCTCTCCACGTCGGCCGTGGCGGAGGCGGCCACGTCCCCTGAGCGGGCCTTGCCGCGCAGGGTGGCGCCGAGCCGCACGACCTGACGCATCAGCACCCGGTGCGTGACCGACAGGGCGTGGGCCTCGGCGCCGACGGCGGCCTGGATGAGGCCGGCGCCGGCGAGGGCCTGGAGGAGGCCGAGGCCGAGGGCGAGCAGCGACCACAGGTAGAGCCCGGTCTGACCGGTGTTGCGCCCGGCTTCGTCGATGGCCCGCCCGAGGACCAGCGGGATCAGCGCCAGGGGGACCATCCAGAGGGCGCCGAGCACAGCGGCGAGGACCAGCGGCCGGGGGCGGATCCGTGCCAGCCACCACAGGTAGGCCCAGGGGCCGCCGGCCTGCGCCTCGGGGACGGCGGCAGGGGCGACCGAGGCGTCGAAGAGTCGGTTGGTCACAGGTACCGGTCCCGGGTGCCCGCACGGTCGACCTTCCCGGTACGCGTGTGCACCAGCTCGGGCACGGCGACGATCCGGTCGGGCACGAGGGGGCCGGGGACGGCGGCCCGCAGTTGCTCGCGCAGGGCCGCGGCGTCGTCGTCGGCGCGCTGTCCGCCGGCCACCGGGTCCGGTTCCCGCGGCACGCCCCGTACGCCGACTGCCCCGGGACCCCCGGTCACCCCCGTCCGGTCGGTCGTCCCGGTCGTTTCGGGCGCGAGGACCACGAAGGCGACCAGGACCGTGTGCTCGCCCTTGGCGTGCGCCACGGCGGCGACGGCGGTGACGCCGGGAAGCCGCCCCACGGCTCCTTCGACGTCCAGCAGGTCCACGCGATGCCCGCGGATTTTGACCTGGTGGTCGATGCGTCCGTGGAAGACGAGCGAACCCTCGGCGTCCTCGGTGACGAGGTCTCCGGTGCGGTACCACCGGTCGGTGCCGCTGCCGGGGTCGGTTTCGACGAACCGGGCGGCGGTGCGCTCGGGGTCGTCGACGTACCCGGTGGCCAGTTGGGGTCCGGCCACGAGGAGTTCGCCGGGCCCGTGCGGCACGTCGGGCCGGGACACCACGGCCTGCCGGACGGAAGGCAGCGGTCGACCGATCGGTACACCGTCCGGGAATGCCGCGGCCGCACCCGGGCCGGCGAGCACGGCGCTATGGGTGACCAGCGCGGTTTCGGTGGACCCGTAGGTGTTGAGCAGGACGACGTGGTCGGCGCCGAGCCGCCGCCAGCGCTCCAGCATGTCCGGCCGGACGGCCTCGCCGCCGATCACGACGGTCTCGACGGAGCCGGGCAGGGCGCGGCCGGTGTCGAGCAGATGGCCGGTGTAGAGGTGCCAGTAGTCGACGGGCAGGTTGACGAGGGTGACCTCGTGGTCGGTCAGGACCCGGTCGAGGTCGGCCTCACTGTCCTCGTCGAGGATGACGAGCCCGCCGGCCAGCAGGGTCGGCAGGATCTCCTCCAGGCTGGTGTCGCCGTCCGCCCGGTGGAAGTTGAGCGCCACCGTGCCGGGGCCGACCCCGTACTGCCGGCCCAGGTGCGGCAGGACCGCGTGGAGGGCGCCGTGCGGGACGACGGCCGCCTTGGGGGCGCCGGTGGAGCCGGAGGTGAACAGGACGTAGGCCGGGTCCTGCGGCCGGACCGACTCGCCGGCCTCGGGCAGGGGCGCTTTGGAGCGGCCCCAGTTGGGCCGCAGGACGCGGTCGACGGCGGGCAGCCGGCCGGACTCGGCGGTGGCGACCAGCTCCCGACAGCCGAGTGCGCGCAGGGCTGCCTCGGTGTGCTCGACCGGCTCGTCGGCGAGGGGGACGTAGCCCCGGCCGGCGGCCAGGACGCCGAGGACCGCCGCGATGTCGCGGACGCTGTGGTGCGTCTGGACGGCCACCACCGGTCGGCCGGCCGCCGGGCCGCGGGCGGCCACGAGGTCCGCGACCGCCCCTGCCCAGCGGGCCAGCTGGCCGTATCCGACGGTCACGCCGTTGTCGACGACGGCGGGCCGGTCCGGGTCCGAGCGGGCGATGGCGAAGAAGGGGTCCAGCATGCTGGGCAAGGTCATGGCAGGTGTCTTCCGGTCCGTCCGTGCGGCGGTCAGCGGGTGGGGGCCTCGGCGTCCGGCGCGCCGGGGGCGGCCAGGGCGTCCACGAGGGTGACGAGGGCATGGCGGTGGCGGGCGGCGAGCGCGCGTACGGTCGCCGCCTCGTGCAGGGCCGTAGAGTACCACCATTCGACGCGCAGGGCCCCGTCCTCCGTGGTGGCGATGACCTCGACGGCATGGGGGCGGGTCCAGTGCGGGGCGGTGATGTCTCCGACCGGTTCCGGGGCCACGTCCGGCAGGAGGGTGCCCAGGGGCAGGGTGTCGGCGTCGTCGCCCTCGAAGTCGTAGGAGACGTCGCTGGGCGGTGCGGCACGCAGCACGGCGGCGATCCGCGGCCGGCCGTGCCGGGCGAGCGCGCCGTGGCCCACGCCGCCGCCGGGGAGGGCGGCGAGGTGGCTCACGGTCGTGGCCAGGCGTTCGGCCGGGGTGGCGGCGGCCAGATCCAGGCGGACGGGGACGGTGGTGGTGAACCAGCCGGTGGTGCGGGCCAGATGGGTGTCCCCGACGGTCTCCTCGCGGCCGTGGCGCAGCACGTCCACGCGGACCGCGGGTTCGCCGAGCCGTTCGGCCAGGATCTCGCCCAGGGCGTGCAGGACGAGGTCGCCGGCGTGGGCGCGGTGGGCGCGGGCCGCCGTCCGCAGGCGTGCGGTGAGCTCGGCGGGGAACTCCTCGCGGTGGATGGCCGCGGTGGCGGCGGTGTTCACGGCCCGCGGGTCGGCCACGGGGTGGTCCGGGGGCAGGGTGGCGGGGGTGCGGGCCACCTCGGTCCACCACTGCGCCTGCTCCTCCGCCTCGGGGGTGCGGGCGTGGGCCGCGAGGGCCCGCGCCCACTCCGGGTAGGCGGTGCCCTCGGTGGGCCACACGTCGTGGCGGCCCTGTTCGAGAGCGGTGTACACCTCCTCCAGGTCGGCGAGCAGGACGGACCAGGACACCATGTCGATCGCGATCTGGTGGATGACGATCAGCAGCCGGCCGGCCCGGGCGGGTCCCGCGTCGAAGCGGACGAATCGGGCCACGCGGCCCCGGCCCGGGTCCAGGGAGCGCTGTTCGACGGCGCAGCGCAGGGCGACCGCGGCCGAGAGGTCGGCGTCGGCCAGCTCGGAGACGTCGACGGTGTCGAGCGCTGCTCCGAGGGCGGCGCCGGGCGGACCGTCGGTGTCCAGAGCGGCGGTCTGCTGCCGGGGGCGACGGGCCGGGCGGTCCTCGACGGCCAGCCGGAGCGAGGCGTGGCCGGCGACGAGCCGGCGGACGGCCTCGGCGAACAGGCCGGGGTCGATCCCCGGTTTGGTGGTGAAGAGCAGGGCCTGGTTCCACTGGCCGCGCTCGCCGGTCTGCTCCTCCCACGCCTGTTCCTGGGAGGGGGTGAGGACGACGGGCCCGTGGGCGGCGCCGGGCGGGGCGGTCTCGGCCCCGCCGCGCAGGGCGGCCCGCCCGGCGACGAGCGCGGCGAGCCCGGCGGTGGTCAGCCCGGGGGCGAACATCTCGCGCAGCTGTACCCGTACGCCGAAGGACGCCTCGATGCGGCGGGCGGTGCGGATCAGGTCGAGGGAGTCCACGCCGAGGTCGATCAGCGGGCCGGTGGGGTCGGCACCGGGGTCGAGCACGGCTTCGGCGAGCCAGCCCGCGAGCAGGGCGCGGATCTCCTCCTCGGGCGGGCCTCCGGGGGCGGTGGCCCCGGCCCGGGCGTCGGGGTCCGCGACCTCGGGGTCCGGGGCGCCGGGGGCGCCCTGCTGCCGTACCGGGGCGGTCACGCGCCGGCCTCCCCCGGGAATCCGGCGGGACGGCGTATCAGGAACGGGCCGAGGGCGAGGGCGTCCAGCGGCAGCCGGTGGAAGGTGGCGAGGGCGTCGCGGGGGCTGCACACGACCGGCTCGTCACGGCCGTTGAAGGAGGTGTTCATGATGACGGGGGTCCCGGTGTGCCCGCCGACCGCGCCGATGAGGCGGTGGTAGAGCGGGTCGACCGCGGCCGAGACGGTCTGCGGGCGGGTGGTGCGGTCGCTGTGGACGACGGCGGGCATGGCCGCGGCGCCGGCCTCGGTGACGGGCGTGGTGACGATCATGTAGGGCAGGGGGGTGGCGGTGCCGATCAGGGCCTCGGCGGCCTCCTCCTGCATGCTCGGCGCGAACGGCCGCCAGGCCTCGCGGTCCTTGATGCGTACGTTGACCCGGTCGCGGGTGGACTCCGGGTCGGGTACGGCGACCAGGCTGCGGTGTCCCAGGGCGCGCGGGCCGCCCTCGGCACGGCCCTGGAACCAGCCCGAGACCCCGCCCGCGGCCAGTACGTCGGCGGTGGCGGCGGCGATGTCGGAGGGCTCGGTGTAGGAGGTTCCGGAGGCGTCCAGGATCCGGCGGATCTCGTCGGGGGACCACTGCGGGCCCCAGGCGACCGAGCCGTCCATGGGCCGGATGCGGTCGCCCTCCTGGGCGGCGACCCAGACCGCGGCGCCGAGCGACACGCCCTGATCGCCGGCGAGGGGCTGCACGAAGAGGTCGTGGACCTCGGGCATCCGCATGATCTTGCCGTTGAGGGTGGCGTTGAAGCCGACGCCACCGGCGATCAGCAGCGTGGTCTCGCCGGTCTCCCGGAGCAGGCCGCGGACCAGCCCCATGACGGCGCGCTCCAGCGCGGCCTGGGCGGTGGCGGCGATGTCGCGGTACTCGAAGGGGTCCCGGTCGGTGACCCTGGCGTAGCGGCCGGTGCTGGGGTCGAAGCGGCGCACCCGGTGGTTGGGGGTCTCGGGGAGGGTCTTCTCCAGGTGCTCCATCCAGTACCGGATGGTGGCGGTCTCCTCGTCCGTGGTGCCCGTGGAGCGCAGGTCGGGAGGGACGACGCCGATGGTGAAGTCCTCGTCGGTGAAGCCGAAGGCGCCGCCGAAGCCCAGGTCGCCGGGGGTGCCGTAGGAGGCCAAGCCCATCATCTTGCCCGCGGCGTCGGCGCCGAGGCCGGCGTACTCGCAGACGGCGGCGTAGAAGTAGCCCAGCGACCAGCCCGGGGTGTGCGCGCGCAGTGTCTTGATCTCGCCGTCGATGCCGACGGCGAGGGTGGTGCTCTCGTTCTCTCCCTGGCCGTCCAGGACGAGGATCGCGCCGCGGTCCCGGCCGGAGAGGTGGTAGGCGCTGGCGGCGTGCGCGATGTGGTGGTTGACGAAGGTCAGCCGCGGGTCGCGGGTCCGCGGGAAGAGCGCCTTGGGCAGGAGGTGTTCGAGGGCGGCCGCTTCGCTGTCGAACCAGTCAAGCCCGCGATCCGCGAACAGGGTCGGCAGGTCCCAGCCGTGGGCGACCACGTCGATGTCGTCCAGGGTGAGACCGCCCTCCGCGAGGCAGTGGGCGGCCGCGTGGAGGGGCGCTTCACCGTAGGCGTGCTTGTTGCGGGTGAAGCGTTCCTCCTCGGCGAGGGCGATGACCTCGCCGTCCACGACGAGGCAGGCGGCACCGTCGTGGCTGGCGCCGGGCCAGCCGTTGACTCCGAGCACACGCATGATCAGTCCCCAAGGGTCGGTCGGCATCCGCCGGATCCGCCTCGGGCCCGTGGGGCGCTCGGCGTCCGGTCACGCCAACGGATCTTGTCGGTCCGACGGGTTGTACACGACCTGGGAGTTTGTGCGGAGATCCGCGGCGAAGATAGCGGACGCCGCCTTCAGCACCGCGTTGGCGTGCCGCAGTTGCTCGACCTCGCGGCGCAGCCGCCGCAGTTCGGCCCGCTCGTCGGCGGTCAGCGCGCTCTGGGCGGGGCGGCGCGCGGCGGCGACGGGCGGGGCGACGGCGCGGGCCGCGGCGCCCGGCTCGGTCCGTCGGGCCGCGGCGGCGGAAGCGCCCGCTCCGGGGCGGCGGCCGGCCGTCGGCCGGGTGGGGGGCAGGCCGTTCCCCGGCTGGCCCCGGACGGGGACATCGCGTCCTTCCAGGGCCGCGCTGAGGCGGTACCAGCGGCGGGTCCACGCTTCCGGATCGCCCTCGCAGGCGGCCACGTAGGCGAGCGTCACCTTCAGGGAGGGCTTGTGCAGTCCGCGGGCCGCCTCGGCGAGGGTGGCCACGGAGTAGTGGGCTCGTTGCGCCATGATCCGGTAGGAGGGGTTCCCGGCCTGCTTGCGCAGAGCGCGCAAGGTGTGGGCGAACTCCTCCAGCGGTCCGGCTGTGGGGTCTAACAACCGCTCTGGCCTGGGCATGCCTCTCCCCTGAATGTTCGACGGTGCCGGGTGAAGCGCCGGCTCTCCCGTGCCGTACAACCTGGTCAACGGCGTACGGATCCGACACGAGAACCGGTCCGACGCGCCGGGCGCGACGGGAAACCATCACACCGGATCTCTCGGACATTGGTACATGCCACTGACATATCCATCAATCTGCAATCGACGCTTCCGGCCACGCGGAGGGCGGTTCGTCCGAATGAGACTCCTCGCATCGAGACCGCCGCATCGTCCGTTCGCAAGCGTTCCCCGGACGTTCCCCTTCCCGCCCCGGAACGCCGCGCCGCGCGGGTGCCCGCCCGTTCGTTGCCCGCACAACCATCCGCCTTCGGCGGTCTTTTGTACAGGGGCACTCGGCCCGAGTGCCCCGTACAACCGCCCCTCGTGTACAACGCCGGGGCTCTGCAAGATCGGTTGCTGTCAGGCGATACGGCCGAAACCGACGGGAATGGGTGGCGGGTGGTGGACACAGCACGCGGCCAGACGGAACCGGCAGCACTCCAGGACGTCTACGAGTACCGGAGCAGTCGGCTCGTGGAACCGGACTGGCGGCGCTTCCCCGGATGGCGCGAGGTCACCGAGGCGGAGTGGGCGGACCCGCAGTGGCAGCGCGCCCACTGCGTCAAGGACGCGAAGGGACTGCGCGCGGTCGTCGGCGGCCTGCTCGACGAGACGTTCTACGAGGACTGGGAACGGGACAGGCTGCACCGCGCCACCATGTCGGTGCTGCTACCGCCGCAGATGGTCAACACCATCGCCCCGGAGGCCGCGGCGGCCCGCCCGGGCGAGCTGACCAAGGCCTTCTACGACGACCCGGTGCGCCGCTACATGCTGCCGGTGTTCTCCGACCGGCAGCCGCAGTGGCCCTCGCACCCGATGGCCAGCCGGGACTCGCTGCACGAGCAGGACATGTGGGTGGTGGAGGGACTGACCCACCGCTACCCCACCAAGGTGCTGGCCGAGTTGCTCTCGACCTGCCCGCAGTACTGCGGGCACTGCACCCGTATGGACCTGGTGGGCAACTCCACCCCCCAGGTCACCAAGAACAGGCTCCAGCTCAAGCCCGTCGACCGGGCCGAGCGGATCCTGGAGCACCTGCGCTCCTCCCCCGGCATCCGGGACGTGGTGGTGTCCGGCGGCGACCTGGCCAACATGCCCTGGCCGCGGCTGGAGCGCTTCGTGGACGGGCTGTTGGACATCGAGTCGGTCCGCGACATCCGCCTCGCCAGCAAGGGGCTGATCGGACTGCCCCAGCACTGGAACTCCGCGCCCGTGCTCCAGGGCGTCGAACGCATCGCCCGCAAGGCCCGCTCGCGCGGCGTGCGCGTCGCGCTGCACACCCACGCCAACGCCGCGCAGCAAGTGACGCCCGCAGTGGCCCGGGCCTCCTGGGCCCTCCTGGGCGCCGGTCTGCACGACGTACGCAACCAGGGCGTACTGATGCGCGGGATCAACGACAACGCGCACGACCTGCTCGACCTCTGCTTCGCGCTCATCGACCACGCAGGCATCACTCCCTACTACTTCTACATGTGCGACATGATCCCGAACGCCGAGCACTGGCGGGTACCGCTGCACCGCGCCCAGCTGATTCAACATCAGATCCTGGGCTACCTGCCGGGGTTCTCCACCCCGCGGATCGTCTGCGACGTACCGATGGCCGGCAAGCGGTGGGTGGACCAGGCCGACTCGTACGACCGCGAGCTCGGGGTGTCGCACTGGAGCAAGAGCTACCTCACCCCGCTGGAAGCGGCGGACCCGGACGCCCACAGCGGCTCCTACCACTACTACGACCCCATCGACACGCTCCCGCTCTCCGGGCAGCGCTGGTGGCGGGAAGCCCGTCAGGGGTAGAGAAGGGACAGTTGCACAGCATGAGCAGTCTCCGTCCACGGCGTGAAGACCCTCCGGTGCTGGAGGAGTGGTACCGCCGGCACCTCGGCCCGGACATCCACGACATCAGCTCCAGCGGCGTCCACCCGTACACCTTCGCCGAGATACGCGACCTGTGCCGCATCCCGGCCGCCGACCTCGACGACATCGTCATGGACGACAGCGTCTCGCAGGGCGGCGCCGGCATCCGCCAGGCCATCGCCGACCGCTATGCCGGCGGCGACGCCGACCGGGTCCTCGTCACGCACGGGTCCAGCGAGGCCATCGCGCTGACGCTGAGCGCCCTGCTGCACCCGGGCGACCGGGTCGTCGTCCAGCAGGGCATCTATCACTCCCTGGGCCACTACCCGCGGGCGGGCGGCTGCGACGTCCTCGAACTGCCGGCGCGGGCCGTGCGCGACGGCGAGATCGACCCGGAAGTGCTGGACGACCTGGTCACCCCCGGCACCGCCGCGGTGATCGTCAACTTCCCGCACAACCCCAGCGGCGTCACGCTGTCCCCGCAGGGCCTCAAGGCGCTGACGGAGCGCACCGCGGCCACCGGCGCCGTGCTCGTGTGGGACGCCGCCACCGCCGAGATCGCCCACCGCTGGGAGGTGCTGGCGGACCCCGGTGCGGAGGGCGGCGACACGGTGTCCTACGGCACCTTCTCCAAGACCTTCGGCCTGCCCGGTCTGCGGGTGGGCTGGGCCGTCGCGCCGAAGGAGCTGATCACCGCCACCTTCCCGCTGCGCGACCGGACCACGCTCTTCCTCTCCCCCTTGGTCGAGCTGGTCGCCGAGCGTGCCATGCGGCACGCCGACGAGCTCATCGGCCGCCGGGCGGCCGAGGCCCGGCGCAACCTCGCGCACCTGACGGAGTGGATGGCCGGGCACGAGGAACTGGTCCGCTGGACCCCGCCGGAGGGCGGCGTGTGCGCCCTGCCCGTCTTCCGGGAGCTGGAGGAGACCGAGGCCGGACCGGAGGCGGTGGAACGGTTCTGTCTGGAACTGCTGGCCCGCCACCGCACCCTGCTGGTACCCGGCACCGCCTTCGGCGCACCGCACGGCGCCCGGCTCGGCTTCGGCGGCCCGGAGGAGGGCTTCCGGGCCGGTCTCGCAGGGCTGTCGGAATTCCTGCTGGCGCGGAGGGCCGGACGGTGAAGGCCGTGACCGAGCCCGACGTGCTCGACCTGTGGGAGCACTCGGTCCGCGAACACGCCGACGGGCCCGCCCTCGTGACCCCGCACCGGGTACTGACCTACCGGGACGCGGACCGGCTCACCGACGCCTGGGCCGGCTTCCTCGCGGAGCGCGGCGCGGGCCCGGGAGAGCTGGTGGGCCTGGCCTTCGGCGACCCCGCCCGTACGGTGCTCGGCATGCTGGCCGCGCTCAAGGCGGGCGCCGGATTCACCGTCCTGGACGACCGGCTGCCACCCGCCGCCCGCACGGCACTGGTCGCCCGCACCGCCGCCGCGGTGTGGCTGGGCGACGGGGCGCACGCGCCCGAAGGGGCCCACGTACCGCACGGCCCCGCCGATGACGCGGCCACAGAGCCCGAGCGCCCGGTGCGCCGGGCCGGCGGATCCGACGTGGCGTACGTACTGTTCACCTCCGGCTCCACCGGCCGGCCCAAGGGCACGGTGGTCGAGCGGGACGCGCTGCGCCGCTTCGCCGCGGCGGTCGCGAGCCGGCTGGAACTGACCGCGCACGACCGCTGGCTCCAGGTGGCCTCGCTGGGCTTCGACGTGCTGATCGAGGAGGTGTTCCCCGCGTTCGCCGCGGGCGCGGCCGTGGTGTGCCGCGAGGACACACGGGCGCTGGACGCCGAGGAGCTGCACATCGCGCTGGCCCGGACTCGGATCACCGTGGTCGAACTGTCCACCCAGTACTGGCTGGAGTACGCCCGCTGGCTGGACGGGAACGGCGCGGCCACACCGAAGACGCTGCGCACCGTGGTGGTGGGCGGCGAGCGGATGGACCCGGCCCCCTACCGGCGCTGGCAGGCACGCCAGCCCGCCGCCCTCGCCCACGTCTACGGGCTGACCGAATGCACCGTCAGCTCCACCTTCTACACCGGTCTGCTGCCCTCCGACGCCGAGGAGGTGCCGCTCGGCACCGCCCTGCAGGACGTGGAGATCAGCATTCGGCAGAACGGCCGCCCGGTCCCGGACGGCGGGACCGGGGAGATCCACATCGGTGGTCCGCTGCTGGCCCGCGGCTTCCTCGACGACGAGGAGGCCACCGCCATCCGGTTCGTGCCCGACCCGTACGCCGCCCGACCCGGCGCCCGCTTGTACCGCACGGGGGACCTGGGCCGGATCGGCCCGGACGGGCAACTGGTCTTCCTCGGCCGGGTCGACGACCAGGTCAAGATCCGCGGTCACCGGCTGGAGCCGGCCCGTGTGGAGCGCGCCCTGTGCGAGGGCGGCGGCGTCGGCCAGGCCGTGGTCTTCCCCGACCCGGAGACCGGCACCGTCCTGTGGGCGTTCACCGTGCCGGCCGACCCGGCGGCGGCGCCGCTGCCCGGCGAGGCCGTCCGGCTCACGGGCGCCGACCGGGACGCCCTCGTGGCCCCGCTGGAGGCACAGCTGCCCGACTGGGCGGTGCCGCGGGTGCTGTACCGGGTGTCCGTCCTGCCGAAGAACCCGCACGGCAAGGTCGACAAGCGGCGGTTGGCCACGTGGGCGGCCACGGCTTCCGCCACCTCCGGCACGCCGGCGGCAGCGTCGACCGCGGAAGCCCCGGGGATCGCGCAGGAGCCGCTGAACGGGGTGCTGGCCCTCTTCCGCGAGGTCCTGGACGCCCCCGGTCTCGGCCCCGACGACAACTTCTTCGACCACGGCGGGCAGTCCCTGCTCGCCCTGCGCCTGCTCGCGCGCCTGCGCGAGTCCCAGCCCGCCGCCGCCGGGCTGAGGGCGAGCGCGCTCTTCACGGCCCCGACCCCCCGGCTCCTCGCCGAGGCGCTCGCCGGCCGCGCGGTCGCCCACCCCTGACCAACACCTGTCCGGCGGGAGGGGATCCCTCCCCGTCCCGCGCAGCCGTACCACCCGAGGGCCCGCGGCCCGGCTCCGACCGCCCGCGAGCAGCAACCATCCCCCGACCACTCAGCGAGAGTTGGCATGTCGAACCTCACCGACCAGTCCACACCCGGCTACACCCTGACCGCCGACGAGGCATCCTCCATCGCGGAACTCGACCTCGAACTGGCGTCCTCCTACCCGTCCTTCGGCGACTCCGTGCTGCTGCGCGACCTACCGCGGCTCGCGGCCCGGCTGCCCGAAGGCGTGCAGCACTTCCTGCGCGACTTCAAGCTGGCCGACCGCCACGGCCACGCCGTGATCCGCGGTCACGATTTCGACCAGCTGCGCATCGGCCCCACCCCCGACCACTGGCGGGGCCGCGGACGGCCCGGTCCGGAGTTCCCCGAAGAGCTGCTGCTGATGCTGTACTCGGCGCTGCTCGGCGAGCCCTTCGGCTGGGCCACACAGCAGGACGGGCACCTCGTGCACGACATCTTCCCGATCCGCCAGCACGAGAACGACCAGCTCGGCATGGGCAGCAAGGAGCTGCTGACCTGGCACACCGAGGACGCCTTCCACCCCTACCGCAGCGACTACCTGATCCTCGGCGCGCTGCGCAACCCCGACCACGTGCCCACCACGGTCGGTGAGCTGGACCTGTCCTCCCTGTCGGCCGAGGACATCGACATCCTCTTCGAGCCGCGGTTCTACATCGCGCCCGACGAGTCGCACCTGCCGAAGAACAACACGATCGCCTCCGAGGAGGAGGCGGCCCGGTTCACCACCATTCAGCGCATGATCGACGAGCGGCCGCTCGGCCCGCTGCTCTACGGCTCTCGGCTGGACCCGTACATGCGCCTCGACCCGTACTTCACCTCCGTACCCGAGGACGACACCGAGGCCCGGCGGGCGTACGACGCACTGTTCAAGGTGGTCGACGCCGGGATGCGGGAAGTGGTCGCGGACCAGGGCGACGTGCTCTTCATCGACAACCACCGGGCCGTGCACGGCCGGCTGCCGTTCCAGGCCCGCTACGACGGCACCGACCGCTGGCTGAAGCGGGTCTGCGTGACGACGGACCTGCGCCGCTCCCGCGAGATGCGGGCCACGGCCGCCACCCGGCTCCTGGGCTGACGCGCCGGTGGCCCTCACGCTCACCGACCTGTCCCGCGATCCGTGGCTGCTGCCCGAGGTCGACGCCCTGATCGCCAGCAACATGCCCGCGTTCATGAGCTGGGAGTCCCCCGGCAATTGGCGCTGGCACGGCATGTACGACCGCTACGCCGCGCACCAGCTGTGCCTGGTGGACGATGGCGGGCGCCTGGTCGCGGCCGCCAACGGCCTACCGGTCCACTGGGACGGCACGCCCTCGTCGCTGCCGTCCGGCAGCGACGAGGTCCTCGTGCGGGGGGTGGACCTGGCCCCGCCGGACCGCCCGGACGCCGTGTGCATGCTGTCGGTCTCCGTGGACCCCGCGCACCGGGCGGCCGGCCACGCCGAACGGCTGCTCACCGAGGTCCGGCGGCGAGCCGCCCGGCACGCCCCGCGCGGGGTGATCATCCCGGTCAGGCCCACCCGCAAGCCGCTCTACCCGCTGATCCCGATCGACGAGTACGCGGCCTGGCGGCGGCCCGACGGGCGCTGCTTCGACCCCTGGCTGCGCACCCACCTGGAGTTGGGAGCCCGCCAACTCGGCATCGCACGAGCTTCCCTGGTGATCCGTCAGCCTATTTCCCGCTGGGCGGAGTTCCTCGGGCACCCGCTGCCCGGACCGGGCGAGCACCCCTTGCCCGGAGCCCTCGTACCGCTGCGGGTCGCCGCGGACGGGCACGGCACCTACACCGAACCGAACGTGTGGGTGCACCACCCCGCCGGGCCCGGCACGCCGTGACCGGCTCCGGGCCGCGCGCCCGGCCGCCCCACCCCACCCCCGAATTCCGACGAACCCTGGAGAGAACCATGCCTCCCGTACGCCTCGCCATCGTCGGGTGCGGCGCCGCCGCCCGCGGCTGCCACCTGCCCGCCCTGCCCGCGCTCAAGGGCGACGTACAGCTGACCGCGCTCATCGACCGCGACCCGCGCCAGGCCGAGGACGCCCTCGCCCTGTACCGGGAGCTCGGCGGCACCGACGCCGACCGGGTGGTGCTCGCGACCGACCCGGCCGGAGCCGCCGACGCCTTCGACGCGGCGGTCGTCGTGGCGCCGCACACCCTGCACGCGCCGATCGTCCAGGCGCTGCTGGCGGCCGGCAAGCACGTCCTGCTGGAGAAGCCGATGACCACCTCGGTGGAGGACGCGAAGGCGCTGGCCGCCACCGCAGCGGCCGAGGGCGCCCCGGTGCTCGCCATGGCCCACCCGCGTCGGCTGTTCCCGGCGTACGCCTGGGTCAAGCGGCTCATCGACGGCGGCGAGCTCGGCGACGTGGTGCGGGTCGACTGGTCGGAGGGCCACCCCTACGCCCACGAGCCGGTCTCCTGGTCGATGTTCGACCGGCGTCTCGCGGGCGGCGGCGTGCTCACCGACACCGCCTCGCACGTCTTCGACACCCTGCTGTGGTGGCTCGGTCCCGAGGTGGACGTGGTCCGCTACGAGGACAACTCCCTCGGCGGGGTGGAGACCGACTCCTCCACCCACCTGCGCTTCGGCACCGCCGACGTGCACTGCGCGTTCAGCCGCCTGCGCGACCTCGGCATCAGCTGCAAGGTCACCGGCACCCGGGCGACCGTGACCATCGGCACCGACTTCCCGGCCGGCGAGTGCACGCTGATCACCGCGGACGGGGTGGAGCTGCACCGGGGCGACGTGGACGCCGTCGCCCCCGCGCAGGGCGAGTGGGAGCTGCTCTTCACCGAACAGCTGGGCAACTTCGCCGCCGCGGTGCGCGGCACCGCCGCCGCCCACTCCACGCCGCAGGACGGCGTCCGCGTCGTCGAGCTGATCCAGGAGTGCTACGGCAGCCCCGGCCACCAGCGGGCCGCGCAGCCGTGGACCGTACGGGACGGCGCGGCCCCGGCGGGCCCCGTCCTGGCCGGCCGCACCGTGGCGGTGACCGGCGCGAGCGGGTTCATCGGGGGCCGGATCGTCGAACGGCTGATCCTCGGCACCGAGGCCCGGGTCCGGCCGGTGGTGCGCGGCTTCGGCCGGGCCGCTCGGCTGTCCGTCCTGCCGCAGGACAGGCTGGAGTTCCGCCAGGGCGACCTGCTGGACCCCGAGACGCTGCGCGCGGCCTTCGAGGGCTGCGACACCGTCGTGCACTGCGCCTTCGGCAGCGCCGGTGACGAGGCCGGCCGCTGGGCCGCCTCCGTGGAGGGCACCGCACACGTCCTGGCCGCGGCCCGCGCCGCCGGCGTCCGCCGCGTGGTGCACCTGAGCACCGTCGACGTCTACGACCCCGCCGTCACCGGCGCCCTCACCGAGGACTCGCCCGCCCGACCGACCGACACCACCGACCGCGAGTACGAGCAGCAGAAGCTCGCCGCCGAGCAGCTGGTCCTGGACGCGCACGGCGACGGCCTGGAGACGGTCGTCCTCCAGCCGGGCGTGGTGTACGGCCCCTGGGGCGGCCAGTGGACCACCGCCCAGCTCCGGCGTCCGGCGGGCGACTTCGCGCAGCTTCCGGCGGGCCCCGACGGCGGCGTGTGCAACGCCGTGTACGTGGACGACCTGGCCGACGCGGTGCTCCTGGCCGCGGACACCGCGGCCGCCGCGGGCGAGCGGTTCCTCGTGGGCCACCCCGAGGAACTGCATTGGGGCACCTTCTTCGACGGGATCCGTGCGCTGCGCGGCCCGCTGGACACTGCGGACGGGGCTGCCGGGGAGCCGGTCGCCGACTGGGAGTTGGAGCTGTACCGGGCGACGGCTCGCGCCGGCTACGACAAGGCCCGCCGGATCCTGGGCCACACGGCGCGCGTGCCGTTCGCCGAGGGTGCCGCGCTGACCGGGCAGTGGGCCCGCTGGGCCGGGGAAGCGCCGGAGGCCGGCGCATGAGCGGCATCACCGACGTCCTGGTGGTGGCGCCGCACCCCGACGACGACGTCATCGGCTGCGGCGGCTCCATCGCCAAGCACGTGCGCGACGGGGCCCGGGTGACGGTGGTCATCGTCATCGGCCGCGAGCGCAGCGCCCTCGACGACGCGGTCAGCGACGCCGAGTTCGCCGCCGAGACCGAGAACGCCGCGAAGGCCCTGGGGGTGCACCGCTGCGTGCGCTTCGAGGAGCCCTCGCGGGACTTCGTCCTCTCCCGCCGGGTGCACATGGACCTGGTCCGGGTCATGCGCGAGGTGCGGCCCCAGGTGGTGTACCTGCCGCACGACAACGACGACGACGTCGAGCACCGCATGGTGCACCAGCTGACCACCGAGGCGCTGTGGATGGCGCAGTCGGACTTCTTCCAGGAGACGGGCGGCAGGGCGATGCCGGCCCCCCGGCTGGTGCTCGGCTACGAGGTGTGGGCGCCGATGGCGCGCTTCCAGTACGCCGAGGACATCGACGGGCAGATCGAGACCAAGGTCGAGGCGATGCGAGCGTACGTCTCCCAGCTGCGGCACGCCGCGTGGGACGAGGGCATCCGCGGTCTGGCCCGCTACCGGGGCGCGGTCTCGGCCGGTTCCGGGCACGCGGAGGTGTTCCAGGTGCTGAGCCTGGGCGCCCCGCCCGCCGGGCCGGTGGCCGGTGGCGGCCATGACTGACCGGCTCCTGGTCTGCGGGCTCGGCACGGGCATGGACCGCTCCCTGACCGAGCTGCGCTCGCCCCGGCGGGAGCTCGTGGTGGTCACCGGCCACCCGACCGACCGGGCGCGGGCGGCCGCCGACGTGCTGCTCGTGTGCGACCCGAACGACGCGGTGGCGGTCCTCACGGAGCTGTCGGCGGCCGGGATCGACCGGATCGACGGGGTGTTCTCGCTGGGCGCGGACAACCCTCCGGTGATCAGCACCCTCGCCCGGCGCTTCGGCTGCCCGGGGCTGCCGCTGGAGACGGCCTTGGACTGCACGCTCAAGGACCGGAGGCTGCGGATCCTGCGCGCCGCCGGACTGGACCTGCCCCGGTTCGCCACCGCCGAAAGCGTCGGCGAGGCGGAGCGGGCCGTCGCGGACATCGGCCTGCCGGCGGTGCTCAAGCCCAGCGACCAGACCGGATCGCTGGGCGTGTTGAAGGTGGAGACCGCCGGGCAGGTGCGGGGGCTGGCGGAAGAGGCGCTGCGGCTCAGCCCCGGCGGGCGGATCGTGGTGGAGGAGTTCCTGGAAGGAACGGAGCACACCCTCGCGGCCTTCATGGTCGACGGGGAGCTGCACCGCTTCGGTTTCGCCGACCGGGAGTACGGGCGCAAGGAGGAGTTCGCCCCGCACTTCTTCGAGGGCGGCGACACCCTTCCCAGCCGGCTGACCGCCGAGCAGATCGAGGAGGTCACGGACGTGGTGCGGCGCGGGGCACGCGCCCTCCGCCTGGACCCGGCGGTGATCAACACCGACATCCTGCGCACGCACGACGGCCGCGTGATCCTTCTGGAGATCACCTGCCGCCTGACCGGTGCCCGGATCGCCACCGAGGTGATGCGGCTGGCCACCGGAGTGGACCCGCTGCCCAACCTCGTCCGGCTGGCCCTGGGCCGGCCCCTGGAACCGGGCGAGCTGACGCCCCGACACAGCCACGCCGCGGTACAGCGTTTCGTCCCGGCGGACGGCGGCGTGGTCGAGTGGGTCGGCGACCCGCGGGACGTCGCCCGCCGGTCCGGGGTGCACGACGTCTTCTGGGGCCTCGAACTGAAGCCCGGCACCGTGGTGCCGCCCTACCGCGGCGGCGCCGACGTACTGGCCGGGGTCATCGCCCACGCGGCGCACGCCGGGGAGGCCGAGGCCGTCGCCGAGCGCGCCCTGCGGGCCTTGCCCCTGCGCTTCAAGGCCGGCTCTCCATGACGGGGCCCGAGGAGCGGGCCCGCCATACGCACACGAGTTCGACGAGGGAGAACTGAGATGACCACCGAACCGGTGGACGAGGCGGCGGTCGAGAAGGGCATCGCCCGGACCAGCGTGATCATCGCCCTGCGTGACGACCTGCGGATCGCCGACTGCATCGCCTCGATCGACGAGGACGTCGAGATCGTCCTGGCGCTCAACGGCCCGAGCAACGCCGTCCTGAAACTGATCGCCGAGCACCCCCGCCCGCTGACCGTGACCGAGATCGAGGACGTCGGCAACCTCGGCGCCGCCTACAACGCGGGGGCCGCCGCCACCGACCGGCAGTACCTGCTGCTGATGGACTCCGACTGCGTCTTCGCCCCGGGGGTGGTCCGCGCCATGGTCCGCGCGGTGCTCACCGACCCGGTGGTCAAGGGGCAGGTGGTGTACGGGGAGTCGGACGGGACACTGAGCAGACTCACCGCCCGTGTCAGGGAGTTCGACGAGGGCGACTACATCAGCGCGCTGTCCCCGCCGCTGATCTACAACCGCGACATCGTCGAGCACATAGGCGGCTACCACTTCGACGAGCTGATCCACTGGTGTGAGGACCGCGAGTTCGACTTCCGGCTCCAGCTGGCGGGCATCCCCGTGGTCTACCTTCCTCAGGCGCGGATCTTCCACGACGCGCAGCACGGCTTCGGCAACATGCGCAGCTACTTCCGCTACGGCGTCGGCGAGGGCATCGCCCAGGAGACCGGCGTGTTCACCACGCCGGCAGTGCCGGTGGTGTGGCGACTGTTCGAGGCGTCGCGGACGCTGGTGCACTGCGCCCGCAACAAGGGTGTGGGTGCGGCGGCCTACTACGCGCTGCTGAAGGCGGCCTTCCACACGGGCACCGTCCACCACCTGCTCAACGACCCGTACCAGGTGCGCGACCGCTACCCCGCCTCGGCGAAACGGGCGCGCATGGTGCGGTCGATCCCGCAGCACAGCACCAGGCTGAGCAGCGCCCAGCTGCGACGGCTGCGACGGGCCCACTGGGAGGCGGGCCGGCGGATCGAGAAGGTGGCCGACCTGTCGGTCTTCCACCCGGACGCCGCCGGCCCTGGCGGACCGTCAGTCGCCGGGCAGGCACGGCAGCAGCAGGCGTGAAGGGTGGTCGCCGCCGTGATGGACGGTGTGGTGGGCGAGGACCCGCGGGTGGACGTCGAAGCGTGGCGCGTTGCTCGCCGCGATCTCCAGACGGATCCGGTGGCCCGCGCGGAACACGTGACCGACCGGACCCAGCGCGACGGTGACCTCGGCCGGCTCGCCGGGGGCGGATGCAGCATCCGCCCCCGGCGCCAGCCTGCGCACGCTGTCGCACAACAGCTCGGCCCGGCCGTCGGGGTGCACGTCGACGAGCTTGCCGGTCACGTCGGCCCCCGCCGCGTCCGGGGTCACGTAGACCGTCAGGACGGTGTCGCCGATGACGGTCAGCGGCGCCGTGAGCCGTTCGCCCGTGAAGCACAGCACGTCGGCGCGCCCTTCCACCCCGCGCTGGTCCAACGGACCGCAGTCGCCGCCGGTGAACTGGCCAGGCAGCGCGGTGGCGCCGCCGGTGGTGGGCACCGGGTCGGCCGGATCGTGACGGATGCGGTCCGTTCCGGGGGCCTCCGGGGCGGGGCCGGGCGTCAAACCTCGGCCGCGGAGGTGCAGGACGAGGTCCCGGGTTCCGGGAACGGGCCAGTCGGGGAAGACGCGCCATGCATCGACGCCGGTGACGAACAGCCGCACCGGGTCGGCTGCCGGGACGTCGGGGCGCTGTCGCAGATGCCGATCGAAATGGTCCAGATGGAGACCGGTGACATCAATACTGCGTTCATCGGCCGCCAGTCCGTAACGGCGCTGCGGAAATATTCCGCCGGTGACGCAATGGGACCACGGCCCGACCACCAGCTGCGACGGAGTTCCGCATTCACGAATTCCCCGGTAATTCTCCAGGGCTCCGGCGAGGAAAATGTCGTACCAGCCGGTGAGGTGGAGGACCGGGACGTCGACCGCCGCGTAGGACTCGCGCGGGGCGGCGCGCCGCCAGTACGGGTGGCCGCCCGGGTGCGCGCGCCACTGGCGGTAGTACGGGGCCAGCCGGTCCAGCAGGCCTGCGGCGGCGTCCGGGTCCCGGTAGAGCTCGTCGATCCGGTCGACGGCACGGGCCACCTCGTCCAGATCGGCCCCGGTCAGCCCGGCTCCCTCCAGCAGCAGGTCGTAGAGCACCCAGTACAGGACGAAGCCCAGCTGGAAGGCGCCGCCCTGCCGGGTCCAGCCCTCGTCGAATCCCGATCCGGCCACGTGCGGGGCGATCGCGCCCAGGCCGGGCGGGCGTTCGGCCGCGGCGAGCAGTGCGGCCATCGCCTCGTACGAGCGGCCGAACAGGCCGGCCGAGCCGTCGCACCAGGGCTGCCCCACCGCCCAGGCAACGGTGTCCGCGCCGTCCGCCGCCTCGTGCCAGTACGGCTCGAAGGAGCCGTCGGAGCCGAACCGGCCGCGCACGTCCTGCACCAGCACGGCGTATCCGGAGCGGACCAGCCGCAGGCCGTCGACGGAGGCGCCACCCGGGCTGCCCGATTTCCCGTAGGGCGTCCGGCGCACGAGCACCGGCACAGGTCCTTCGACGTCGGGACGGTAGAGATCGGCACTCAATAAAGTCCCGTCACGCATGGGAATTTTCAGATCGTGTTCCACAATGATTCGCACCCGCCCATATTCCATCAGGACGAGGGAATTCACAATGCACCCCTCAGGAATCCATTTCCTGGAACCGTTCTTCGAGACGGCACGTACCGATCCGGCCCGACCGGCCGTGGTCGACAACGGCCTCGTCGTCGGCTACGGCACCCTCGCCGCCTGGGTGCTGGAGGTGGCCGGCGCCGTCGCTCCCCGGACGGATCAGCCCCAACCTCCGGTCGGGGTCGTCGTGCACCATTCGGCCCGCGACGTGGCGGCCCTCCTGGGCGTTCTCGCGGCGGGCCGCGCCTACGTGCCCCTGGAGGCCGGTCACCCCGGAGCCCTCCTGGACTCCCTCCTGGCCCGGCTGGGGGTCTGCGAGGCCGTGGCAACGGCCGACGCCGGCTGGCAGCCGTCCGTCGCACGGCTGATCCGCCCGCGCTGGGCGCCGTCCCCGCCGACGCCCCCCGTGCTCCCCCGCTCCGGCGTATGCCCCGAGGATCCGGCGTACGTGCTGTTCACCTCCGGTTCCACCGGCAGACCCAAGGGGGTCGTGGTTCCGCACCGGGCCCTGGCCGCCGTGGTGCCGCCGCTGCGCGCGCTGTACGGCATCGGCCCGGACGCCACCGTGCTGCACTTCCACGGCGCCGGCGGCGACACGAGTCTGGAGGAGATCCTTCCCACCCTGACCGGCGGCGCCACCCTCGTCGTCGACGACGCGGCGCGCGAGGGCTTCGCGCAGGTCGCCACGGACCAGGAGGTCACCGTCGCGGTGCTGCCGACCGGATTCTGGTACAGCCTGACCGGTGACCTGCTGGCGCAGGGCGCCGGCCTGCCCCCGTCCCTGCGTACGGTCGTGATCGGCGGGGAGGCGGTGCGCGCCGACATGCTGGCACGCTGGCGGCGGCTCGGCGCCCACGGCGTGCGGCTGCTCAACACCTACGGATCCACCGAGACGGCCCTGGTCACCCACGCCGCGCAGCTAGCCGGGCCGGGCGCGCCCGCACTGCCGGAGACGGGCGGGGACCTGCCCATCGGGCTGCCCTTGCCGCACGTCGGCCAGTACGTCGACGACACGGGCGAGTTGTACGTGTCCGGGCCGGGTCTGGCCCTCGGATACCACGCAGCCCCTGGGGCGACGGCGGCCAGGTTCACCGAGGACGGAGGAACCCGCTGGTACCGCACCGGGGACCGGGTCTCCGTGGCGCCCGGGGGTGCCCTGGTGTTCCAGGGCCGCTCCGACCACCAGGTCAAGATCCGCGGCCACCGGGTGGACCTGGTCGACGTGGAGGCTGTTGTCGGAAGCTGCGAGGGAGTCCGGGAGGTGGCGGCCGCACGGGTCGACCGGGCGGAACACAGCACGCTGGCCGCCTTCTTCGTGCCGCTCGCGGGCCACGACCCCCGCGAGGTGGCGGCGGACGTCCGGGCCCGGCTGGCCGACACGGCGGCCCCGCACCTGGTGCCCAGCCTGCTGGTACCGGTCGGGGAACTGGAGCGCACCCACACCGGCAAGGTGGACCGCAACGCCACCCGGGACCGGTACCTGCCCACGACCGGGGAGGGGCGATGAACGCCGCGACCGGCGCCGCGGGGACGGCATCCGGGGGCGTGCCGGAGGCACCCGCCGAGGCAGCGCGACCTGTCGGATCGGCAGCCGCGCCGGAACGGGCCCTGCCCGGGTCCACCGCGCCTGACGTGGCGGACTCCGGTGCCGGCGCCGACCGGTCGGAGCTCGCCGCGTACGCCTCCCGCCGCCTGGGCGTGTCCCTCGACCCCGCGACCGCCCGCGCCGACGAGAGCGGCTGGGACTTCCGGGTCACGCACGTCCGCGCGGCCGACGGCACCTGGTGGATCCTGCGCCAGCCGCGCCGGTCCGAGGCCTCCCGGCAACTGGCCTTCGAGGGTGCGGCCTTGGCCGCGGTGCGCGGTCGGACGCCCGTGCCGGTACCCGACTGGTGCCTCCACGGCCCGGACCTGGTCGCCTATCCCCGCCTGCCCGGCGAGGCGGCGGGCACCGAGGATCCCCGCACTCTGGTCTACCGCTGGTCCATCGACCCGCTGTCCCACCCCGGCCGCTACCTGGAACCCCTGGCCCGGGCCCTGGTCGCGGTCCACACGACGGCGCTGGACAGCTCCCCCGTCCTCGCGAGCCGGGGCCAGGCGGACCCCGGCACCGTGCGCACCCGGATCGCGGACCGGCTCGCCCGGGCCCGCGCCGAACTCCCGCTCCCCTCGGCCGGGCTGCGGCGCTGGAGGACCTGGTTGGACGACGACCGGCTGTGGCCCGATCGACTGGCCCTCGTCCACGGCGACGTACACCCCGGGCACACCCTGGTGGTGCGCCCGGACGCCGGCCCGCCCACCCTGTCGGGGCTGCTGGACTGGGCCAATGCCGATGTCGGCGATCCGGCCGTCGACTTCGTCGACATGCTGTACGCCGGCGGCCCCGCCGTCCTGGACCGGCTCCTGGACGCCTACCGGACGGCGGGCGGCGAGGTGCGCGACGGCATGCGGGCGCACATCCTGGCCCGGGCCTCCTTCCTCTGGGTCCACGTGGCGCTGCGGGGCCTGGACACCGGCCGCCCCGCATGGGTGGAGACGGCCCTGCGCAGGATGGCGCCGTGAGGGGCCCGGCGCCGAACCCGCGGCCGACCCAGGACACGGCGCGTTCCGCGCACAGGACGGGACGCACCCCCGGCGGGACGGCGTACACCCGCCACGGAACGGGGGACCTTCCGGTCGTGCTGGTCGCGGGCGGGGGCGGCGCGGGACGGATCTGGGAACACCACCAGGTGCCGGCGCTGACCGCCGCGGGCCGACAGGTGGTCACCTTCGACCACGGGCCGACGGCGGTCGCCGGAGCGGCCGAACTGGCCGCCCGGACACGGGAGCTGCTGATCTCCCTCGATCTGCCGCCCTGCCCGCTGGTCGGTCACTCCCTCGGCGCCCTCGCCGTCCAGGAGCTGCTCGTGACCGATCCGCATCTGGCGACCGGGGCGCTGCTCACGGCGACCCGCGGCCGACCCGACCCGGTGGCGGAGGCCCTGGCCCGCGCGGAGGCCGCGTCCGCCGGAACGGGAAACCGCCCGCCGCCGGAGTACGAGGCCTTCGTCAGCCTGGTGCAGAACCTCTCTCCCCGGACGCTGGCCGACGAGCACGCGGTCGCAGAATGGCTCGACTTGTTCGAACTCGCGGCGCTGACCGGCGCATCACCCGCGAAGCGACCGGGCCGGCCGATCGCCGACCGGCTGGCCGACTACGGCCGGATCCGCGTCCCCGTGCTGGTTCTGGGATTCGCCGACGACGTCCTGGCACCCGCCCCGCTGGGCCGGGAGGTCGCCGCCGCGATTCCGGGAGCCCGGTACACGGAGCTGCCGGACACCGGCCACCTCGGGTTCCTGGAACGGCCCGAGGCCTTCAACAGCGTCCTGCTGGAGTTCCTCACCACCCTGGCCCCGACCGACCCCGGAGTGTCCCATGCCCCTTGACCCCCGCACCCCCGTCACCTCGGAGATCGAGGTCGTCCACGTCGGCCAGGAGCCCCCGGACTCCTGGGCCGCGGCCGTGTACCTGTGCGGCCCGACCCCCGCCGACCCCGCCGAACCGTCGTGGCGGCCGGGCGCCGTCGATGCGCTGCGATCCGCGTGGTCCGGTGCCGGACGCCTGGTGGTGTTCCTGCCCGAACCGGTCCCCGGCGGCGGCTACCCGGCGTACGGGGACCAGATCGCATGGGAGGAGGACGCCATGCGCCGGTCCGACGTCATCCTGTTCTGGATCCCCCGCGCCATGGCCACGCTGCCCGGCCTGGTGTCCAACATCAAGTGGGGCTCGTGGTGCGACTCGGGCCGCGCCGTGCTCGGTGCGCCGCCGGAGGCCGAACGCATGGCCTACCTGCTCCACTTCGCCGACGCCCTGGGGGTGCCGGTGGAGCGGACGCCGGCGGGTGCGGCCGAGGCCGCGCTGCGCGCGGTCGGGCCGGGCTGCGCGCGCAGCGGTGGCGAGCGGGCGGTACCGCTGACGGTGTGGCGGACCAGGCCGTTCCGGACGTGGTACGCCGCACGCCGCGAGGCCGGGGACCGGCTGCTGGACGCGCGCGTGGAGTGGTACACACCCACGGCCGGGCCGGACGGGCCCGCGTGGCTGCTGACCGCCACCGTCGCGCCCGCCGACGGCTCCCGCCCCGCCGTGGTCCGCCTGCTGGCTGCTCAGGGACAGGGCATGCTCATGTAGAGCGCCTGCTCACCCTCGGATTCGGTGCCCAGGTACAGGGCGGTGTCCAAGCCGCAGAGGGAGAAGCCCATCCGCCGGTAGGCGTGGATGGCCGGGGCGTTGACGTTGGTCACCTCCAGCCAGACGTGCCCGGCGCCCTGCTCCCGGGCGAAGTCCAGCACGTGTCCCATCAGGGTGCGGCCGACACCCCGGCCCCGATGGTCGGCAGCGATCTCGATGTCCTCGATGGTCAGTCGCCGGTTCCACGGGGAGTAGGAGACGGCGGCGAAGCCGACGAGTGCCCCGGCCGGGTCGACGGCCACGAAGGTGCGGCTGTCGTCGCCCTCGGCGTCCGTCTCCGCGCCGTCCCCCTCGTCTCCTCCGTCATCCTCGGGGAACACCTTGACCAGCGGCGGATCCACGGGAACCTCGCGGAGGGCGAAGCCGTCGCCGGTGACGGCCACTTCGAAGACCGTGCTGGTGGTGAACGACCCGTCGACGGCCTCGATGGCCTCGGTGTCCTCGGGGCGGGCGATGCGGTACTCGTACGTCGTGTCATTGATCGTGGTCATGGCACGAGACTAGGGCCGCACTGACCCGGTATGGGCGGGTTTCAGCCGAATAGGCCGGGCTCATATGCCGCACTGGTTGACGCGCAGTACGGGGCGGACGTCCGCGGCGGACGCCTGCGCCGCAGGGGTCGGCGGCGTGTTCAGGCGGTGAGTTCGGCGAGCTGTGCGGTCAGGGTGGCGGCGGGGGGGTAGGTGGCGCCCAAGGCGGTGACGTGTTTCCAGTGCAGCCGACCGGTGCCGGTGAGGATGAACACCGCCCGGCGCAGCCCGATCAGGGGTGCGGTAATCCCGAATGACCTCGCCACCGCCCGCCCCCGGTCGGACAGCAGGGGCATGCGCAGACCCCGGTTGCGGGCGAACCGCTCGTGGCTGTCCAGTTCTTGGGGGCTGATGCCCCACACCGTGGCGCCGGCGGACTGGAGCTCAGCCAGGCCGTCGGAGTAGGAACACAGCTGGGCAGTGCACACCGGGGTGTCGTCACCGGGGTAGAAGGCGAGGACCAGGGGCTTGCCGCGCTGTTCGCACAGGGTGTAGTCGCGGCGGTGGAAGATTTCGCCGTCCAGGTGTCCGCCGGGCAGGCGGAAGTCGGCGACAGTGTCCCCGATCTTCGGGGTGTGGGCCATGGGGTGGTACCTCGATTCCTTGGTCGGAGGGGCAACCGGGCCGCTTGTGGGAGTACGACCGTGGACAGTGCGGGCGCCGGACTCGGGCCGGTGGCGGGCGGCGGCCTGCCACCACAGGTCGATCATGACTTCCTGAGCGACCTCCTCGGACCGGGTCCGGTCACGTACGACCGTGACCACGATCCCCGACACCAGCGGCGAGAGGGCGTCGTAGAGGGCGGAGAAGGCCGTTTATCGCCGTGGGGAATCTTCTGCATCGCCTCCCTGAGGTCGCTGCGGCGGGGTCGTAGGGGTGACCGGTGCAAGGCGTCGGCTGATTCACCTGCGTGGCTCTGGCTCGGGGGAGAAGGCGAAGCGGCGGCCGGGGCGGCCGTCGGAGGGCGGGGCGTCCATCGCATGCCGGTCCTTGTGTCGTCGCTGGTGCGGGGCCGGACCGCCCCCGAGGACGGTCCGGCTTGCGAAACCTGTGCGTGTGTCGCCCGTTCTTCGTAGCCGACGGGCCTGCGGATGGGAGACCTCCGCGTCACGCACCGACCGCGGCTCATCCGTTCGAGGGAAGCCGGAGCGGGCGGCCAAGCCGGCAGGGAAGCGGCGGCGAAGACCGGGCGTGAGGGGTCCCGAGGTGTTCACGAGGCTTCCTCACCGGCCGCGCGGGACCTCCCCGCGGCCGTACACCCTCACGGGAGGTACGAGAACATGGCTGATGTGCGACGAGGTCTGGCCGTTGCCCTGGCGGCCGGTGCGTTCGTGGTGGCGGGGGCGTCGGTGGCTTCCGCCGATGCGGGTGCGCAGGGTGTGGCCGCGTACTCGCCCGGCGTCGGCTCGGGCAACCTCGTTCAGGTGCCGATCCACATCCCGGTCAACGCCTGCGGCAACACCGTCAGCCTCGTCGGTCTGCTGAACCCGGCATTCGGCAACACCTGCGTCAACGCCTGACACCGCTCCGACTCCGGTCCGGCGCCGTCACGACGGGGAGGCACGGACCGGTGACCCGAGCCGGCGCGGGTCCCGGCACGGCCTCTGTGCCACGCCGCGTCCGCTGCCGGGCGGGTCGGCTGCGGGTGGCTGTCGGCACAGCCACCCGCAGCGCCCCGACCCTTCATTCGGTCCACCAGGTGAGAACGGCGACCACCCGCTTGTCGCTGCCCGCGCGGCTGCCGAAGAGGTCCGCGCCGAGCGTACGGATGATCTTCAGCATGTGGCCGCCGGCCCGAGCCGCCGCTTCCCGGCGTCCGCACGCCGACCTGAGACGTCGTGGGAGCCGTCGTCGACGGCGATGCCCGCCTTCCCGGCCGCGACCGGGGCCGGGAGCACGGAGGACCCTGCGCGTGCAGGACCGCGTCGGTCACCGACTCGGAGGGATCGACACGCGTTCCTCGGCGACAGCGCACGGCAGCGGAACAGCAGCTTCGAGACCCTCCGGAAGCACCCGGCCGCCCTGTGCTCAGTGGTGGGCGGGCCCGGCCCGGCGCGGCGGTCCCGGGGTCGGGACCGGTCGCCCGCGCCGGGCGACAGGGTGTGCCGCTACTTCTGGTTGAGCGGCAGGGCCAGGTCGGTGACCTGGTACCTGGCCGGGAAGGCGCCCCTGCCAGTGGCCCTGCCCGTCAGCACGTCGACCGCGTACAGGCGGTAGGAGCCGCCGGTTGCGAGGGTCGCGAACCCCTGGTTCGTCCCGAGGGCCGGGTTGTAGTAGATGTCGAAACCGGCGTCGAGGGCGGCTTCCACACCGAGATTGCCGGTGGGGGCAAGGGTGCCGGAGTTGGCCGGGGACTGCAGGGAGATCCGGTCGGCCATCGTGTCGAGATCGAACAGCGTCGTCGCGGTCGCGGCGTTGAGGTCGTTGTTGGTGTAGGCGGCGCCGGTGACACCCACGGCCGTCGACGTCGGGGTGGTGGGATGGGTGAGGGTGCCGTCAACGGTGGTCGTCAGCGGGGCGGCCGCATCGTCGATGTTGTGGCGCAGGTTCTGTCCGGTGTCGGAGATGACCCGCAACCGGTTGGCGGCGGGGTTGAAGTCGACGCCGAAGGAGGTTCCGGCCAGTGCGACGGTCAGCTGGGACACCTTCATCGCCTTGGCGTTGAAGGTGTCGAGGGTGTAGATGCCGCCCCTGTCCCCGACGCCGTAGAGCTTCTCGTTCTGGACGCGGAAGTCGATGCCGACGAGCTTGGTGTCGCCGGACAGGCCGGAAACCTTGCCCAGCGGCCAGGTCTTGTCCGGCCTGTGGGCGTCGAACTCGACCAGGCGCTGGTCGCTGGTGAGACCGATGGCGTGCAGGGCCTTGCGGTCGTGGGCGGGCAGGGTCTGCGGCGGGGCGTCGGCCGCGGCCAGGGCGGGTGCCGCACACAGGGCGGCGAACACGGCGGCGGATACTACGGTCATGGCGCGCTTGCGCATGGATTCTCCCGATGATGATGCCTCGGCCCGACGACCGACGGCCTGTGGGGATTCGAAAGCGCCACAGCACTGGATGGGGCGTGCGCGCGGACACCACCCTCTCGGCCCAAGCGGCGGACGCATTCTTGCTCCAGCCGGGGGTCTGGCGGCGCGTCGTCAGCCTTGGGGCGCGCGACCTGTGCACGTACCGGGGGCAGTGCGGGCATGGATGCGTCATCAGACCGGCCGCCGACGGACGGTCCCGGACACGAACTCTGCCGCACAGGCCCCGTCGTGCAGGGGATCGGACTGCCGCACCAGTCCGAGGTCCCGCCGTGGCCCTTTGTTGCACATGATGTGCAGGAGTGCGCTGTTGACTCGTTCGGCCTAAGTCAACCGGTCGTGTCGGGGGCGTTCCGCGGCGGCCCGGTCTCTTTTTCATCAGCGCCCTGAACTGCACTTCTACCAGTATCGCTGCACCACCGTGTCGGCCGGAGGCCGACCGTGCGCCCCGCGGCGGCACCCAGGCGTGGTTTCCTTCGGCCTGCGCAGCCCTTGCGCGATGGTGTGTCCGGGCCCGGCCAGTCCCCGTTGCCTTTCCTGGCCCTGCCCGGGCAGTGCGAACCTCCCGGTTCGCCGCGGTGCCGACCGCCACCCCGGACCTGCGCCACCGCGCCCTGCCCCGAAGCAGCGCCCGGTACGCAGTCAGATGGGAAGGAACCCCTCTTCGTGAAGGCAACACCTGCGGCCTCCGGCCGGCGCCGGATGCTGGACCACTCCCTGCTCGTCCTCGGTTCCGGCGCACTCGCGACCGCGCTGGCCGTCCTCACCATCGGCCCCGGCGTCAGCTCCGCCTCCAGCCACCGCGAAGCGCCGCTGATCGCCGGCGACCCGCGCGCCGACAACACCGACGTCTACGCGTTCACCAGCCCCGACAAGTCCGACACCGTCACCCTGCTGGCGAACTGGATCCCCTTCGAGGAACCCAACGGCGGCCCGAACTTCTACGCCTTCGGCGAGGACCTCCGCTACAACATCAAGATCGACAACGATGGTGACGGTGACTCGGACGTCACCTACACCTGGCGGTTCAAGAACCGGATTCGCGATGCTGCGAACCAATTTCTCTACAACACCGGCCAGGTGACCACCCTGGACGATCCCGACCTGAACTTCCGGCAGGTCTACGACCTCGTCGAGACCCGCGGCGGCAGGAGCAAGGTCCTGCTGTCCAACGCACCCGCCGCGCCGTCCCGGGTCGGGCCGGCCTCGATGCCGAACTACGCCTCCCTGCGGGCCCAGGCAGTACGCGGCCTGCCGGGCGGCGGGAAGGCCTTCGCCGGGCAGGCCGAAGACCCGTTCTTCGCGGACCTGCGGGTCTTCGACCTCCTCTACGGCGGAGACCTGTCCGAGCGCGGGCAGGACACCCTGGCCGGCTACAACGTCAACTCCGTCGCCCTGCAGATCCCCAAGAAGCACCTCGCCCTGGGCGGCAACGCATCCCGGAACCCGGTGGTGGGGATCTGGTCGACGACCGACCGCAAGGGCGTGCAGCTCTCCGACTCCCGCGACAAGCACCGCGACCAGTGGAAGCAGGTCTCCCGCCTGGGCAACCCCCTGGTCAACGAGGTCGTCGTCCCGCTGAAGTACAAGGACGCCTTCAACACGCTCAACCCCGACCAGGACCGCACCGTCCAGCCCGTCGTCGACAAGGTCCTCGACCCGATCCTGCCCAAGCTGATCCAGAAGGTGTACGGCATCCAGGCCCCGCCCGCACCCCGCAACGACCTGTTCGAGATCTACCTCACCGGCATTTGCAAGGCGTGCGGGCCCGTCCAGGCCGACCTCAACGCCCACCGCCTCAACCGCGACGCCAACCTCCGCAAGATTGTCCCCGCGGAGGAGCTGCGCCTGAACATGGCCGTACCTCCGACCGCGAACCCGAACCGGTACGGCGTCCTCGCCGGCGACCTAGCAGGATTCCCCAACGGGCGCCGGTTGACCGACGACGTCATCGACATCTCCCTGCAGGCCGTCGAAGGCGCCGCCCAGAGCGGACAGCTCATCCCCGCGCTCGCCGACGGCGACAAGGTCAACGCCAACGAGGTCCCCTTCGGCACGTCCTTCCCCTACCTGGCCCTGCCACACACCAAGTCCGTCAACAGCGGACCGTCGGGCACCGCCATGTCGAAGGAGAAGTCCGCGGCCTCGCTCGGAGGCGTCGGCGCCGGACTGCTCGCAGCGGCCGGATGGCGGATGCGACGTCGCAACCGCGCCTGATGTGACGTCACCCCTTGATCAGGGCCCTGGGGCCGGACCGCGCCCGGTCCGGCCCCGGGGCACGTCACCTCACCCAGAAACGGCACCTTTTGATGCACCGTGATCCGCGCACGCCTGCACCCGGCCGCCGACTGAAAGCCGTCGCCACCGCCCTCGCACTGGCCACCGCGATGTTCGCCGCCGGGGCCGTCCTCATCGACCCCGTCAGCCCGCGCCCGCCCGAAACCGCCACCCCCGTTCGTGCCGGGGCGCGGCCCGCAGGCACGGTTCAGTCCCTGACCGCACGCCTTGAACGACTGCCCGGGGACTGGAACGCCTGGTCGGCCCTCGGCATGGCCCACATCGAGCAGGCCCGCGCCACCGGCGACCCCGCTCTCTACGCGAAGGCCGAGAAGGCCCTGCGCCGCTCCCTCACACTGCAGACCCACGGCAACACCGGAGCCGAATCCGGCCTCGCCGCGCTCGCCGCTGCCCGCCACGACTTCACCGGCGCCCGCACCCAGGCCGAGGTGGCGATCGCCGGCGACCCCTACGGCGCGGCCGCCTACGGCGTCCTCGCCGACGCCCACACCCAGCTCGGCAACTACCAGGACGCCGAGCAGGCCGTGCAGAAGATGAACGACCTGCGCCCCGACGCCGCCTCCCTGGCCCGGGCCTCCTACACCTTCGAGCTGCGCGGCCTCACCGACCGGGCCGTCGGCCTCATGCGCCGTTCCCTGACCGCGGCCACCACTGCCGGCGAACGTGCGTTCGCCCACGCCTGTCTGTCCGGCCTCGCCCTGGAAGCCGGTGATGCGCGGCGCGCACTGCAGGAGGCCGAGCAGGGCCTGCGGGCCACTCCGGGCGACGCTGCCCTCCTCGATGCCCGGGCACGCGCCCGGGCAGCCCTGGGCCAGTCGGAGCGAGCGCTGGCGGACTGGCAGCGCGCGGTGGAGATCGCGCCTCTGCCGCATGTGGTGCTGGCCCTGGGCGAGATGCACCAGGTCCTCGGGCATGGGCCGCAGGCCGACGCACAGTACGCGCTGCTCAAGGCCCAAGATCGTCTGCGGGCAGCGGCCGGCAGCCCTCCCGACACCGACGCGATCCTCTTCGAAGCCGACCACGGCAGCCCCGCGAGGGCCGTGGCCATGGCTGAACAGGCCCTGCGGACGCGGCCTTTCGTCGCCGTCCACGACGCGTACGCCTGGTCCCTGCACCGCGCGGGCCGCGACCGCGAGGCCCTCGCCCACGCCGACCAGGCCCTGGCCCTCGGTACCCGGCAGGCTCTCTGGTCCTACCACCGCGCCGTCATCCGTCACGCGCTGGGCGACCACAACGCGGCGCACGAGGACCTCGAAAGCGCCCTCGGACCCACCTCCGCCCTCCATCCCCTGCACGCCGGCCACGCGCGTGCTCTGCTCGAGCGAATCGGCACCCACCCATGAACCCTGTCTTCCGCGCAGCCTTCGCCCGTCTCGGACTGCTGGCCGTCTTCTGCTGCCCGGCCACCCCGGCTGCCGCAGCGGCACCCGCCCACCCTCTGGGCAACTTCACGGTCAACTACCACACCGGCCTCGTCCTGCACCCCACCCGCATCGACGCCACGGTCGTCGTCGACCGCGCCGAAATCGCCGCGCTCCAGGAACGCCCCGCGATCGACACCGACCACGACAGCACCCTCACCGAAACCGAGTCCCGCCGGTATGCCCAGGGGCGGTGCTCCGAACTGGCCGGCCAACTCCGGGTGCGTACTGCAGCCGGACCTGCCCGCTGGCAGCCCAAAACCTCGGCCCTGACGTGGGAGCCAGGCGAGGCAGGATTGCAGACCAGCCGCCTCACCTGTACCTTCTCCGCTCCGGCCGCCCTCAGGCGCGGTGGCGGCGTCAGCGTCCGCACCGCCTATGACACCACCCGCGTCGGCTGGCGCGAGATCACGGCCAGGGGCGTCGCACTGGGCATCACCGGCACCGATCTGCCCGCCACCTCACCCACCGGTGAACTTCGCACCTACCCTCCGGACCCGCTCGCCTCCCCCCTGGACCAGCGCACCGCCGAACTGCACACCACGCCCGCCGCCTCCGACACGGCCGCCACGCCTGCCGCGAGCACCCCGGTCGGGCGGACGGCAGACCGGGTGGCGGGCTGGTTCGACTCCTTGGTCGCGCGGCGCGAACTGACCATTCCGGTGGGACTCCTGGCACTCGTCCTCGCACTCGTCCTCGGCGCGTCCCACGCCCTGCTCCCCGGCCACGGCAAGACCCTCATGGCGGCCTACCTCGCCGGACGGCGCGGCACCCGCCGCGACGCCGTCACCGTCGGCGCGACAGTCACCCTCACCCACACCGCCGGCGTCCTGGTCCTCGGCCTTGCGCTCCCCGCGGCAACCCACCTCGCGGGCGAAACCGTCCTGGCCTGGCTCGGCGCCACGAGCGGGCTGATCATCACCGTCATCGGCCTGTGGCTACTGGCCGGAGCGCTCCGCAACCGCCGGCATGGCCACGGCCACCACCACCACGGGCACGGACACGGGCACGGACACGCACACGGACACGGACACGGGCACGGGCACGGGCACCATCATCACGATCACGATCAGGAGGAACGCCCGCACCGCCAGGGCGGGGGACGCGAGCCCGCAGTGCCGTCCGCCCGCCCTTCTGCCGCCGGGCCCGCGCCGTCACCCGTAGCACGAAAGACCGCCGTCCTGGTCCTGCCCGAACCGGCTGCGGACACGGCACACCCCCACAACCAGACCCGCGAACCCACGTCGCACCGCCACCGCACCGACCGCCGCCTGGGGAAGGCGGGCCTGATCGGGATGGGCATCGCGGGCGGGCTGGTACCCAGCCCCTCCGCGCTCGTCGTCCTTCTGGGCGCCGTCGCCCTCGGCCGCACCGCCTTCGGAGTACTGCTGGTCCTCGCCTACGGACTGGGCATGGCAGGCACCCTCACCCTGGCCGGGCTCTTGCTCCTGCACCTCAAAGAACGCCTGCAGACCAGCCCCAAGAACACCGCCGCACGCACGCTGCGTGCCACCGCCGCACGCGTCGGACCACTCTGCACCGCCGGCCTCGTCGTGCTGGTCGGAGCCGGGCTCACCCTCCGCTCCCTGGCCGGTTGAAGCGGTCGTCAGGCGATGATCGTGGTTCTCTGGCGACTCGGCCTCGCGGACCGGGCAGTGCGGTTCTCGACCCCATGCTGTGGCTGCCCGCCGGCGCCCTGCCACGTGCAGGAGCGGACGGCTTGGCCACTCGCCGTTTCCCACACCCCGGGCGTGTTCACCGGTGCCCTCCTCGGTGGACTCGGGGACACTGAGCAGATGAGGCTGATCAGCGAAGGGGACCGCGCCGGACGACCGGAGCTGTGGAGAGCGTACGCGTGCACCGCGGCGGCGGTCGCCGCGACGGCAGCTGCCGGAGCGAAGGCCGTGGACGCCGACAGCTCCTGGTACCGGGCGCTGAACAAGCCGTCCTGGCAGCCGCCGCCCGCGGCGTTCCCCGTGGTGTGGACACCGCTGTACGCGTCGATCGCCTTCGCCGGCGGCCGAGCGCTCGGCCGCGCACGGGGACGCGCCCGGGCTCGTCTGGCCGGCAGTCTGGCGGTGAACCTGGCGCTGAACGCGGGATGGACCTGGGTGTTCTTCCGTCTGCGCAGTCCGAAAGCCGCTCTGGTGGGCACACTGCTGCTCGACGTGAGCAACGCGGACCTGATCCGCCGCACCGCCCGCGCCGACGCCGCCGCGGCCGCCGCCCTGATTCCGTACGGCGCCTGGTGTGGCTTCGCCACCTGGCTGAACGCGGCTGTCGCGCGCCGCAATCCGCACCACTGAACGTCGTAGGTCCGACAGCACCGTCACGCTCGGGCCGGGTGGGCCGGGTGCCCCTCGCTGAGCAGGATCGTGGCGTCGTCGCGCAGCTGGTGACCGGGGCGGCTGAGCGCCCCGAGGGGGAGGAGCGGACCGCCTTGGCCGCCGCCCGGTGCGGGCCGGCCGGACTCCTCGGCCGCGGCACCTCCTCGCTCGACCGACCCGATGGCCGGATCTGAGAGAACCTCGTCATTGCGGACGCCCGGTTGGGGGAACGAGGATCAGTACATGACCGCACCCCACCGCGTCGTGATCGCCGCCTTCCCCGGCGTGGAGCTCCTGGACATCACCGGCCCTGCCGAGGTGTTCTCGGTCGCGTCCCGCGTCGCCGAGCAGGAACCGCCCCGCTACACCGTTCAGGTCGCCACCGAGGACGGCGGTCCGGTAGCCACCTCCAGCGGCCTGCGGGTCCACTCCGACCTGCGGCTGGACGAGGTGACCGGCCGCGTGGACACCCTCCTGGTGTCCGGGGCGGTCACTCGGCCCGAAGCCGGCAGCGTCCGGGCCGTCGTCGATCCGGTGGTCACCGACTGGCTCCGTACGGCGGCGCCGCAGGCGGGGCGTACCGGATCGGTGTGCGCCGGCGCCCATGTGCTGGCCGCGGCCGGCCTGCTGGACGGCCGGAGCGCCACCACCCACTGGCTCACGGCGGCGCAACTGGCCGCCGCGCATCCAGAGGTCGAGGTGGACCCCGATCCGATCTTCATCCGCTCCGGTTCGGTGTGGACCTGCGCCGGAATCACCTCGGGGATGGACATGGCACTGGCGATGGTGGCGGAGGACCACGGTCAGACCCTCGCGCTCGCCACCGCGCGCATGATGGTCATGTACGTCAAACGATCCGGCGGCCAGAGCCAGTTCAGCGTGCCCCTCTCCGTCCGGGCCCCCGCCGAGGACCGCATCGGCGAACTCCGCCGGTGGATCACCGAACACCCCGACGCGAACCTCTCCGCCGAGGCCCTCGCCAAACGCCTCGACCTCAGCACGCGGCACTTCTCCCGGCTCTTCGCCCAGCGCACCGGCACCACGCCCGCCGCCTACGTGGAATCCGCACGGCTGGAGGCCGCACGGCGCCTCCTCGAGGAGAGCGACGCCGCTCTGCCGCACGTGGCCGCAGCCAGCGGCCTCGGCTCCCTGCAGACCCTCCACCGGTGCTTCCAACGCCACCTGGGGACGACCCCCGCCGAATACCGCCGCCGCTTCCGCTGAAGCCGCCCCCTCCCCCACCACCCAGCCCCACTCTCCCCGGCCCGTCGTCCCTGACCAGGGCCGTCGGATGCCGAGGCATGCCCGCCTGCCCCGGCTCGTACACGAAAGGCCCCCATGTCCGGCACGAAGATCATTCCGATTCCGGTGCTCGGCAAGCACGCGGTCAACGCCTACCTACTGCTCGGCCGCCGCCCCGTCCTCGTCGACGCCGGTACGCCGGGCAGCGGACGCCTCATCCACGACCGGATCGCCGGTCACGGGGTGGACCCCGCCGACCTCGCCCTGATCGTCATCACCCATGGCCACATCGACCACTTCGGCTCCGCGGCGGAACTGCACCGCCTTACGGGCGCACCCGTCGCAGGCCACATCGCCGACCTCCGCCCCTTTCGCACCGGCCGGCCACTGATGCCGTACCTTCCCACGGGCCCCATGGGCCGCCTGATGAACAGGAACAAGAAGCTCCACCTCGCGGCGGACCCGTTCGAACCTGGAATGCTGCTCAGAGGCGAAACCGACCTGGCGGACTTCGGGCTGGCGGGACGGATCATGCCCACCCCCGGGCACACCGCGGGCTCCGTATCCGTTCTCACCGAGGACGGGCACCTCGTCGCCGGCGACCTCGTGGCCAACTCCTTCATGGGCCTCATCCCAGGCAAACCTGCGAACCCGCCCTTCCACGACGACCCGCTGGGCAACCTCACGAGCCTGCGCGCCATGCTGGGGCTCAACCCCAGCCGCCTCCATGTCGGCCACGGCCCCTCCCTGGACCCCGAGCGGGTCCGCCGATGGGCGCAGCGGGAAGAGCGGCGGCTGACCCGCCTCCACTCCCGGGGGCGCCTTGGCAGCCGCACGAGGAGCTGACACAGGAGACCCGCGCACGGCTCGCTCCTGACCGCCGGCCCGCGACCTCGCAAACCGCGACCGCACACCGGTCGAGCCCGGAAGCGGTCCAGCGCATCGGTCCACGGCACGCCCGTAGCCGGACCGGCGGCGTCAACGGGATCGAGGAGCGGGGGAAGTGATCAACCCGAGCGTCGCGGCCGTGCGGCACCTGTGCCGGGCGGGGTGGACGCGCGGATGACCGCCGCCGCGATCCGCTCGGCTCCGGCCGTGAACGCTCGACAGGAGCCCGCCCTGATCGGGGCTGCCAATCCCGCCACGCCGCAGTTCGGTTCACCTCGGCGGATCCTCGCCCGTGAGTCCGTCGACGGACTCACGGATGAGGTCGGCGTGACCGGCGTGGCGGGCGTACTCCTCGATGAGGTCGAGGAGGATCCTGCGGAGGTCGGGACGCGCGCCGCTCCGGGTGGTGTAGGCGCCGAGTTGGTCCAGCCCGCCCGTACTGAGCGCCTTGTCGACGATGGCACGGGAGCGGTCGACCGCTCCCGTGCCAGAGAGCGTGCAGTTGCTCAGGGGTGTCCTCGGCGGCAGAACGGTAGTCCCGGTCGGGGTTGCCGTCCCAGTCCACGGTGTCCCAGGGAGGACCGACTGGGGAGCCGAGCCACAGCCGTGCGAAGTGGCTGTCCTCGGTGTGCGCCAGGCGCTTGAGGAGGCCGCCCAGAGTGACGGTGGACGGGCCGAGTGTGGCGCGAAGGCCGGAGGCGTCCAGGCCGGAGCACTTCCCAGGCGAGGGTGGCCCGCTGCCGTTCCATGGCGCGGAGGACAGCTGCTGCCTCGGTGGCGGCAAGTGGAGGCTCCGGCCAGGCTTCGGTTCTGCTCTGAGTCATGATCGCCGACCCTGGCGAACGGAACTGACCGTGCACCCGACGGGGGAACGGCGACGAACCGATCGGCGATGCCACAAGAGCCGTCGGACAGGGTCTCTGCGCGCAGGGCCGCGCGTTCTCGTACCCCGCCGGCCACTACCAGCACCGTGACCAGCGGTCTGCGACAGCCCTCCTCTGGAACTCTCTCGGGTACAGCTCATGTTCGTCACCGTCACCCTGAACCAGAGCTGGATCTGCTGGGACGTCCCGGACGGGGACGGTCGGGACACACGCCCGTCCCAGCGGTACGCGATCGCCTACCCCTGCTCGGGCGTCTTGGCGGACCGGAGCCGACATCAGGCACCCGGAGCTCTCGCCGCGCTGCGCGAGGCACGCCTGGCCGATCACCGGCGCGCGGGCCGTTCGGTCCTGTACTACCTCGCCTCGGCGGGCCAGGTCCTGCTGGGAGCGCAGGGGGCCGGGCTCGACGGCTGCTGACAGCCCGTCGGACCCAGGATCGTTCCGGGCGCGGGCTGGGTGAGGGGCCGTAGGGGTTCAGCGGGCGGGAGTCTCCCGTACCGGATGCTTGCTCAGGATCGAGACCCTGTTGAACGCATTGATCGTGATGGCTGCCCAGATGGCGGCGGAGATCTCGTCGTCGTCCAGGACCTCGCGGGCCTGCGCGCATGCCCGCTCCTGGGCGAGGGCGTCGGCGGGGTGGGTGGTGGCCTCGGCGAGGGCGAGGGCGGCGCGCTCGCGGGCGGTGAAGAGCTCGGTGTCCCGCCAGGCGGCGAGCACGCCGAGGCGCCGGGTGGTCTCCCCGGCGCGCAACGCGGCCCGGGTGTGGACGTCGAGGCAGAAGGCGCAGCCGTTGAGCTGGGACACCCGGAGGTTGACCAACTCCAGCAGGATCCGGTCGAGTCCGGCTTCGGCAGCGGTCGCGCGGACGGCGTCGGCGGCCTTGACCAGCGCCTGGTAGGCGGCGGGGCTCTGCTGGTCGAGGTAGATCCGATCACCGGCCCGGTCGGCCGCCACGACCTGTACCGTCTCGCTCACGCCGCACTCCTTTTCACCTGTTGTCCCGGGTTGCCTTCGGAACTATGATCACCCACAATTGTTGAAAGTGAAACCATTTTGGCGGCGGAGAGGCTGGGAGATGGATCACACGGCGGCCGGTGACGGGGCGGTGGCGACCGAGGTCGAGGTCCTCGCCGCCCGGGACGTCCCCCTGGGAGGGCCACGGGCGATGACCGTACGGCGGACTCTGCCTCAGCGGGCCAGGACGCTCATCGGGGCCTGGTGCTTCGCCGACCACTACGGGCCCGACCGGGTCGCCGACTCCGGGGGCATGGACGTCGCACCCCACCCCCACACCGGACTCCAGACCGCCAGCTGGCTGTTCAGCGGCGAGATCGAGCACCGCGACAGCATGGGCACCCACGCCTTCGTACGGCCCGGCGAGATCAACCTCATGACCGGGGGCCACGGCATCAGCCACACGGAGGTCTCCACCCCCGCCACCACCGTCCTCCACGGCGTCCAGCTCTGGGTGGCCCTGCCCGGCGAACACCGGCACGCACCGAGCGAGTTCCAGCACCACACCCCCGGGCCGCTGCGGAGGGACGGCGCGGAACTCCGGGTCTTCCTGGGCACCCTCGCCGGCGACACCTCCCCCGTGCGCACCTTCACCCCGCTGCTCGGTGCCGAGGTCCTCATCGACGCCGGTGCCACCGTCACCCTCGACGTCGACCCCGGCTTCGAACACGGGCTCCTCGTCGACGAGGGCGATGTCCGCCTCGACGGAACTCCCCTGCTTCCGGCGGAACTCGGCTACGCCGCCCCCGGGCGCACCACCCTCGCCCTCGCCAACGACTCCGATCGCCCGGCGCGGACGGTCCTCTTGGGCGGACCGCCCTTCGAGGAGGAGGTCGTCATGTGGTGGAACTTCATCGGCCGCAGCCACCAGGACATCGTCGAGGCGCGGGACCAGTGGGAGCGCGCCTCCGACCGCTTCGGCACCGTCGACGGCTACCCCGGCGAACGGCTGCCCGCCCCCGCCCTGCCCAACGCCGTCATCGCCCCCCGCACGAACCCTTCCCCCCGCTGACCCCGTACCGACAGGACGCCTCCGCCATGACCGACCGGAACTCCACCGCCGCCCCTGTCGTCCGCCGCGTCGACGCCCGCCACCGCTACGAGATCCTCATCGACGGCGAGCGGGCAGGCCTGACCGCCTACCGCGACCGCAACGACCAGCGAGTCTTCTTCCACACCGAGATCGACGACGCCTACGCCGGCCGGGGACTCGCCGCGATCCTCGTCGAGCAGGCCCTGACCGACGTCCGCGCCTCCGCCCAGCGCATCGTGCCCGTCTGCCCCTACGTCGCCAAGTTCCTCACCAAGCACCAGGAGTTCGCCGACATCACCGACCCCGTTACCCCCGACGCCCTCACCTGGCTCGACGCCCAGCTGGGACGGTGAGCCCCCGCGGGAACACAGGACGCGGGGTGCGGTCGAGCGCGGTGTGACCACAAGGAGTGGAGGTGACCGCGGCCGGCCGTGAGCGCTGCACCGTTGCTCCCGGCACCGCGAGGTGACCCTGCCGGTGGCCCGCCGCCTCGACCCCGGGCCGCGAAGCCGGCTTCGAGCGGTGGGGGAAGGGCGCCCTCGAAACCGCGGCATCGCTCCCCGGCCGGCTGGGGTGCGGACTGTTCCGCCCCTCCGGCCTCCGAGTGGAAGGCCGTCACGGCCCGATGGGGCCGATCGTCGACGAGCCCGACGAGCCCGACGAGCCCGACGAGTCCGACGGAGCCGCGGACGCCCGCGGCGGGATCTGCCGGGGGGCGGAGGCGGACTCCCGCGAACGTCAGAGGTGCAACCAGCTCGGGTTCGTGAGGGCGGCTGGTGGTCCGGGCAGGGGCGGCATCTGGGCCGGTGTGGCGGGTACGAGGGGCCCGCTCCCCGAGTCCGGTCCTCGCCCACCGTCCCGTGCCAGCGCCCGCCCGGCCTTCTCCGCGGCAGCGTCCACGACGACGGAGGGGGCGACCGGGCGGCGCCGTGCCACCGACCGGCGCGCCCATGACCCCCGCCCACGCGCGACGCGGAGGGACGGCAGGCACGGCTGCCCCGGCAAGACCTGTACATCTCCTGGGCACATCCGACAACACAGAGGATTGTATACCCCTAGGGGTATTTTCGGAAGGTCGGAATTCCGACCCCGACTTCGCGCTCTACGGAAAGGCCCTTACGATGCCGCTATGGATCAGCAGGCGAAGCGCGCGAGGACGCCCCTCGGGCTGCGCTCTTGCCTCCTGCTGGTCCTGGCCGTACTGACCGGCCTCGTGGCCATGCACGGCCTGGGGCCCGGCGCCGTGGCAGCTTCGGCCGCCCCACCCGGGTGCGCGGCCGCCCACGAGACGGCCCCCACGCACGGCATCCCTGCCGCCGGCGGGCCCGTGAGGCATCACGACCCGGCTGTGCATGCCGGTGAGTCGACCGGCGACGGAAGCGGCGGGCACGCCCAGCACGCGGATGCGACCTGTGCTGCCGCGGGCACGGCGGGCGCGCCTACCCTTTCCTTCCCGGCCGCCGGGCCCGGCGGGGTCGCGGACGCGCCGGCCCTGGGGCCCGGGACCCACGCGAACGGTGCGGCCGGTGGACGCGCGCCGCCGTCACTGAGCGAACTGCAACTCCTGCGCATATAGGGCAGCCCCGAGCTCTCGGACCAGCCCACACCCCGGCACGCCCCTCCGCGCGTGCCTTCACCGCAGGAGTTGCACCACCATGACCACCAAGCGTTCCCTGATGCGCCGCGCCACCGCTGTGGCCGCGACCGCCACCGCCGCCCTCGTCCTCGCCGCCTGCGGTGGGAACGGCGACGACACCGGTTCCGCCCAGAACGGCAACAGCCCCGCTGCGCCGTCCGCGTCCGCGTCCGCCCCCGCGCAGCGGGGCGAGAACAACGCCGCCGACGTCGCGTTCGCCCAGGGGATGATCCCCCACCACCGCCAGGCCGTCGCGATGGCCGACCTCGCCGCGACCCGCGCCGAGGCGGCCGAGGTGAAGAAGCTGGCCGCCGAGATCAAGAAGGCCCAGGACCCGGAGATCAAGACCTTGTCCGGCTGGCTGACCTCCTGGGGCGAGCAGGTCCCTGCCGAAGGCGAGGGCCACGATGGGCACGACATGTCCGGCATGATGTCGGCCCAGGAGATGAAGCAGCTGGAGTCCTCGTCCGGCAAGGCGTTCGACACCGCCTTCCTCCAGATGATGGTCGAGCACCACGAGGGCGCAGTCGCCATGGCCAAGACCGAACAGTCCGACGGGAAGTACGGACCCGCCAAGGACATGGCCGGAGCGATCATCACCTCCCAGAGCGCGGAGATCGCTCAGATGAACACCCTCCTCGGCAACAAGAGCTGACCCGGTCCGGCACGTCTCGGTGCGGGCAGCCGGCATCGGCTGCCCGCACCCCGCCGACCAGCCTCTTCTCACACTGTCTGGACATCACCTATGACCATCCGCTTTCGCCTACCCGCGCTCGCGGCCGCCGCGACGGGCGTCGCCCTGCTTCTGACCGCCTGCTCCACCGCGGACCCCCGGCCCACCGCGACCAGGGCCGGCGATCCCGACCCCGGAACGGGGCACCTCCACGGTCTCGGCGTGGACCCCGTCGACGGCAACCTCTACGCCGCCGGACACCTGGGCGTCTTCCGCCTCAGCCCCACCGGCGCCGTACGGATCGCCGACCGCTACCAGGACACGATGGGGTTCACCGTCGTCGGCCCGCGTACCTTCCTCGCCAGCGGCCACCCCTCCCCCACCGACCCCGCCGCCACCTCGCCGCATCTGGGGCTGATCCGCAGCACCGACGCCGGGCAGACCTGGACCACCGTCTCCGCCGGCGGAGAGGCCGACTTCCACTCCCTCCAACAGGCAGGCCCGATGCTCTACGGTCTCGACAGCCAGACCTCCCGTATCTGGGCCAGCGAGGACGGCGGCACGACCTGGGACCGGCGCGCGAAGCTCCCAGCCGGTGACCTGGCCGCCCACGCGGCGGCGCCCCAGGAGGTGTGGGCGACCACCCGCGAGGGCCTGCTCCACAGCACGGACGGCGGCACCACCTTCGAGCCGGTCCCAGGAGTACCGGCCCTGGCAGCCGTGGAACGGCCCGCCCCGGACCAGTTGATCGCCCTCGCTGCCGACGGCACGGTCGTGGCCAGTGGCGATGGCAGCTCCTGGACCGAACGCGGCCACCTCCCGGGCGGTGTACGGCCCGCCGTACTCAACGCGGCAAGCCCCACCCACCTGCTGGCCGCCGACACGAACGACGCCGTCTACGAGTCCAAGGACGGCGGACGCACGTGGACCGCCGTGCACCGGCCGGACCACGCGGGGACGGGCCACTGAGCTGCCCGAAGTCAGCTGCAAGATCCCCCATCGGAGTGAGGACGCAGCCTCCCGGGGCCGCCTGGTAGGGCGCCACGGGGCCGTGGATAGGATCGCGACGTGAACACCGCCCGGCCCCGTACCTCCGCGCTGCGGACCCGCATCCTCGCGGGCCCGCAGCGCGTGCTGCTGGTGGCCCTGCTCGTGTTCGCCTTCCTCTACTCGCACGGCGTGAGCCCGGACGGCGTGCGCGGCCACACCGACACGGCCGTCGGCGTCATCACCCCCACTGCCGATCCGGTGCTCGCCGAAGGCGCCCCGGACGACCGTCACGGCGGCGGGCACGGAGCCTCCCACGCCGCGGAGGAGTGCGCCACCAGCCAGCCGCAGCAGCCACCGACGCTGAGCCCTCCCCCCGGGCACGACCTGCTGCGGATCCTGCCCTCGGTGCTCGGCGCGTCCCCTGACCGGTATCCGGGCAGGGCTCCTGCCCCGGGCTGCTCGCGCCCGCCGGGCACAACAGCGATCCTGCGCATCTAGACCACTCCCGCTCCCGGCGCCTCCGTAGGCCGTCGGTGAGCCGATGCCGCCCACACGCACGTCACTCTGCCCGTCCCGAACAGGGGCCGGGCCGGTGCAGCCTGCCCTCCGGTAGCCGCTCCTGCCCCTACCACTGCGACGCGACCGTCGCCGATTCGGCCTGGGCTGCACCCGTACACCTGCAAGGAGTTCCCATGACACCCGCCCAGCTCGCCGACGGCGCCCCCGCCGCGGCCGTCCCCGCCCCCCGGTCGGCCGGCCGCACCGAGATCCGCGAAGCCCGCTCCCGCCGAAAGAGGCTCCTGGCCCGCTACCTCGGATACGTCGGCTACTTCGTCGGCGCCGGCCTGATCAGCGGTGCCGTCGTCCACCATCCACTGGATCCCGCCCGCTACACCCGCATCGCCCTGTACGGCGTCCTGGTATTCCTCGCCGCGACAGCCCTCAACGAGTTCCTGCTCACCCGTCGCAAGCCGACGTTCCGGCAGGTGGCGGGCATCATGGTCGCCTCCTTGCTGCTCTCCTTCGGCATCGGCATGCTCAGCGGCGGCCTTCAGCACTTCGAGGACTTCCCCACCCGCGCCGCCACCCTCGTCCCCGTCGGTATCGTGCTCTCCTTCATCGCCTTCGTGATCAAGGACGAGGACGCCTCATGGCGGCGGATCTTCGGGCTGACGGGGCTCGCCGTCCTCCTCACGGCCGCCGCCGCCTTCACCGGCCTGCGCTACGTCGCGTCCTTCATGGCTCCGGAATCGGGCGGGCACAGCCACGGGACCGGCGCCGATGAGGGCGAGACCCACGACGAGGAGCCGACCGTGACCAGCAGCGGGCAGCCCGCCCCGCAGTCCGAGCCGGCAACCCCGGCCCGCAGCGCTCCTGCCACTCCGTCGGTCGGGCAGTCACGCGACGACGGGCACGCGCACGGGCACTGACCCCGAGGTCACGCCGTCGTCGGCGGCTGCTGCCCGGCGCCACCGAGCAGCACGGCCAGCAGCCGCCCGACGACCGTTTCCGGCTCCTCGCCGCTGCCGGGAACGCGCGTCATCAGCAGGTGGTGCATCGTGCCGACCAGCGCCAGCGCGATGGTGGGAGTGTCGGCGTCCGGTCCGATCCGGCCACCACGCTGCTCCGCCTGCAGGTACGCGACGAAGGCGTGCTGGATTGCGTCGAAAGCAGGCGCTCCGGCCCGAAAGCCTTCCCGGGTCCGGAGTGCCGCCGCCGGCCGCGTGAGCGCCAGGCCCACCACCGCCGGAGGTAGCGCATCGAGCAGGGCGAGAACGACGCTCCGGAGGTTCTCCGCGACCGTGGCCTGCCCCACCTTCTCGTCCAGCGCCCCGGCTTGTCGGGCGCTGCGCGCGAACCGGTCCAGGACCAACTCGGCGACGAACTCGTCGAGTCCTGCGAAGTGCGCGTGCAGGACGCCCTTGCCGCAGTCCGCTTCCACGGTGACGGACCGGCTCGTGAGGCCCGCTGCGCCGTCCCGCGCCACCACACGCTCCGCCGCCGCGAACAACCGCTCGCGCAGGTCTGGAATCGCCACTCCACGAGGTGACACAACAACCCCTCCCATCAAGCCCGTTGCAAGTACGGGCGATCGCCCATACTGTTTGGGCACTTGCCCATACTAGGTCGGGACGCCACGCTGCGCCCCGGCGGGACGGAGTTCACCCATGGGTCGATTCGCCAACACCGCACAGGCCGAGGCGTGGAACGGCTACGAGGGCGAGCAGTGGGCCCGCAGCCAGGAGCGTTGGGACGCCGTCAACAACGGCTTCAACCAGCCCCTCCTGGACGCCGCGGCCATCACGACAGGCGATCACGTGCTGGACATCGGCTGCGGGGCAGGGCGCAGCACCCGCCTCGCGGCCCAACGCGCCGCCCGGGGCCGCGCGCTCGGCCTGGACCTGTCCGGCCCCATGCTGGAGAGGGCCCGCGAGAGCGCCCGGCGCGAAGGAGTGGAGAACGTCTCCTTCGTTCAGGGCGACGCCCAGGTGCACCCCTTCGACGCCGAGGGCTTCGACGCGGTCATCAGCCGGTACGGCATGACGTTCTTCGCCGACCCGGTCACCGCGTTCGCCAACCTCCACCGCGCGCTGCGGCCCGGGGGCCGGCTGGCCTTCGTCTGCGCCGCCGAGGCCGAGGCCAACGAGTGGCTCCAGGCACTGGCCTCGCTGGAAGGCCTCCTGCCGCTCGGCGGCTTCGGCAAGCCCGGCGGGCCCGGCATGTTCTCACTCACCGACCCCGACCGCATCCGCACCCTGGTCACCGCGGGCGGATTCGCCGGAGTCGACGTGCAGCGGATCGAGGTGGCGGGCAACTGGGGCACCACCGCGACCGATGCCGCGGCGTTCCTGCTGGACTCCGGCCCAGGACGCCACCTGCTCAGCCAGGTTCCCCCACCGCAGCAGGCGGAGGCGCGCCAGGCACTGGCGGACACCCTGCGCCCCCACGAGGAGGACGCGGCGGTGTGGCTGCGCAGCAGTTCCTGGCTGGTCACCGCCACACCCAGCGGGGGCGGACGAAGCTGACATCCGCCCGTACGGGACCGTTGCCGTTCAGGAGTGGACCATGCGGACGATGGCCCGGGAGGCGGCTCCGGCGACCCGATCGCGTCGGGGACGCAGGAGTGGAGCTGGACCTCCAGCACGCTGAGCCCGAAGGGTCACGGGCCCCGGGGGTGGCACCGACCCGGGAATCACCGGCGGCAGCCCGCAGCGGCTCGGGGGCGCGGGCGGTGCGGCCCGTGGCCCCACAGCGCCTGTGGGGTCAGGGGCGGTGACGACACCTTCGTCCGCGGCCTCCGCCTTCCCGGTGACGCGGTTGACACGCGATGCACGGCGTGCGCGCCTCCACGGCCTCGCCCTCACAGGACGACTCCCGCCGCATGCGGGACCTGAGGAGTCCACGGGGGACCGGCCTGGGGGCATATCGGGGCAGCCGATATGCCCCCAGGCCGCAGACGGCTCCGCCGCCTCACGCTCCCGGAGGAGCGTCAGGTGAGGCAGAACTCGTTGCCCTCGATGTCCTGCATCGTGATGCAGGACTCGTTGACGCCATCGGCGCGCTGCGTCAGCACGTGTTGCGCGCCGAGCGCCATCAGCCGCCCGCATTCGGCCTCAAGTGTGGCCAGGCGCTCCTCACCCACGAGCCCGACGCCGACCCGCACATCGAGATGCACCCGGTTCTTGCCGACCTTGCCCTCGGGAACTCGCTGGAAGAGCAACCGCGGGCCCGCACCCGAGGGATCAGTGCACGCGAAGTAGACCTCGTCCTCTGGCGGCAGCGTGCGGTGGTACTCCTCCCACGTGCCAAAGCCCTCCGGGACCGCCGGTACGACGTACCCCAGCACCTCGCACCAGAAGGCGGCGAGGCGTGCAGGCTCCGCACAGTCGAAGGTCACTTGGAACTGTTTGATCATTGACATCGGCGCACGATAACAGGGGCCCTGCTCATCTCCCCACGTCGGGAGGTCCCTGGTGGGCGAAGAAGGCCTCCACACCCGCAACCGCATCCTTGCCGCACCAAACCCTGGCCGTGGACCTAGGCCCACCCGACCATCATCCCCCTCCTGAACGGCATCACGACGGATCAGGGGCTGGCGCGGCGCTCCCGGTCAACGGGCGCCGAGACCGGCGCTGCCTGTCGATCCGACCTCGCGAGTCGGTCTCCCCACCGTCCGGGGAGACCAACGGCGGTCAGGACGCGCCGACCACGAGGATGTGCGCAGAGGCGTCCGTGAACACGCCCTGCCCGTCCGCCAGGCGGGCGGTGGCCACCGCGTCCGCAACCAATGCCTGCGCGGCCTCCTGCCCCGCGCATCGGCCAGCAGCGACGACGTAAGCCCATCCGGGACCCTCGATGCCGTCTCAGCGCACAACCTCCCGGCCTCATGGCGCTGCCGACCGCAGGCAGGATCCCGGCTGCCGTCACACGTCGCCCTACACCGCCCCGGTCGGCAGCATCCAGCCCGCTACCGGGCGCGCCCACCAGGACAGCCTGCAGACTGTCGCCCAGCCACGACGCCCACCCGGACCGACAGGCCCCGCCCGGATCGGCGAATACGCTGGGCACGGCTGCTGGCAGATACCCCTTGCTTGCCGCGCGGACAAGTCTCAACCCCTGCCCGCCCAAGGGCGAGAAGAGTAGTCCGGGGGTGCGTGGGAGCCAGAGCCAGACCGAACCCGGCCGTCACCGCCTCCGCCGCGCCCAGCCGCACTCCGTACCCCGGGGCCACCGACGGATCCAGCAACGCGGGCGCAGGGCGCTCCCGCGGCTGCGAAGCCGGCCACGCCAGACTCACCACCCAGCGGCGGGTCGGGACGGCAGGTCGGTCCCGCCCTTCGTCTGTCGTAGGACCCCCTTCAGTGAGCGTGTGCCGTGCTGGCACGTTGGGCGGCCTGCGCGGTGGCGAGGTTGGATGCGTTCCCTGAGTGCGGCCTGACACTGTGATCCAGTACACATTCCCAGGGGCGATGACTTTGCCTGTCTCGGTCGGTCGGAGGAGTGACAACGCAACCTTGAGGAAGGCACGTTCATGACCTCCACCCTCAACGCATCCCGTCATGCCGCTCCCGCAGCGACCACCTCCCACGCGGCGGCACGCCGGTGGCTGGTTGGTGGCATCGTGGCCGGACCGGTGTTCCTCGCGGCCGGGGTAGCACAGGGCGTCGCCCGTGACGGCTTTAACTTCAGCCGGAACGCGCTGAGCCAGCTTGCCCTCGGCCCGGGGGGTTGGGCTCAGACAGTGAACTTCCTACTTGCCGGCACTCTGCTGGTCATGGGGGCGGTCGGCCTGCGCCAAGTGTTGGGCGGCACTCCGGGAGGCACCGTGGGTCCGGCCCTGGTCGGTGTCTTCGGTGCCTCGTTCTGGGCCGCGGCGGTCTTCCCGGCCGACGCCGGAGCGGGATTTCCGGCAGGAGCCCCCGACGCCACCGTGATGAGCAGCCACGGTGCGCTCCACATGGCCGCCGGCATGGCCGGCTACCTCGCCCTGTGTGCCGCACTCATCGTCCTCGCCGGTTCGCTCTCCATCCGGGGCCACCAAGGATGGGCCGTGGCCTCGCGCCTGGTCCCCATCGCAGTCCTCGCAGGCTTCGCGGCCTCCACCGCCTCCGTCCTGGCTTTCACGGCCGGAGCAGCCCTCGGGCTGTTGTGGCTGACAGCTATGACGACACGCCTGGCCATCGAACCGGTCACCCGCTGACCGCCGGTCGGCGGCCCGCCTCCGCTGCGGCCCGACGTCGCTCACGTCACCGCCGAGGGTTCTGCCACGCACTCGAGTCGAGCGTTGCGCCGTGCTACACCTCGCCCAGCCGGTTGGGGAGGCCGAAGATCGGGAATAGACGCTCGGTGTCTCGGTAGGCCGTGATGCCGCTGATCCGGTCGTCACGGAATTCGAGGACTTGGAGGGCCCAGGGCACGTAGCCGGTGCCGTCCGCCCGGGGGCGGTACTGGCCGAAGCCGGGGAGGCCGTTCGCCACGGTCGGGACAAGACGTGAGCCGCGGCAGCCGATCGCGGGGCCGGTGAGCCATGCGTGGATGTCGCGAACACCGCGCATCCACTTCGCGTACGGGGGAAGGCAGAGTGTGGCGTCGACGTGGAGGAGCATACTCAGCTCCTCCACGTCGTACCGGGCGAATGCCGAGGCGTACCGCTCGGCCAGCACCTGACGGACATTGTCGCCGCACGGCTGGGCGGCGGGCCCGTCCGTCGTACTGCGGCCATCGGCCATCGTGGCCCGAGCCCGCTGCAGGGAACTGTTGGCCGATGCGACGGTGCAGTTGTGCAGTTCGGCGACCTCACGCGCCGGGAAACCCAGGACGTCTCGCAGGATCAGCGTGGCCCGCTGCCTGGGCGGCAGGTGCTGGAGCGCGGCGACGAACGCCAGCCGCACCGACTCGCCCGTCGCGGCGGCCACTTCCGGATCATTCCCTCCGGGGCACGGTTCCACCCACAGGACGGACTCCTGCGGGGGCTCCGGCGGGGTGGCGCCACCGCTCGGGCCGGACAGGTCCATAGGCAGCGCCCGCCGCTTGCCCGATGCGAGGGCGTCCAGACACACGTTGGTGGCGATGCGGTACAGCCAGGTTCGCAAGCCCGACCGGCCCTCGAAGCGGTCGATGCCCCGCCACGCCCGAATGAGGGCCTCCTGCGCCGCATCCTCGGCCTCGGCGTACGACCCCAACATCCGGTAGCAGTACCCCGTCAGCCCCCTGCGGTACTCCTCAAGCCCCTCGGCCACTGCGCCGAGCTCCCCGGTATCCCCCACGTCGCGCTCCTCCCAAGCAGGCCCAGGCCACAGGCCTGGTGCCCCACTGTAGGAGCAACTCCCCACACCGTCTCCCCCGAAGACCTGCTGGGGAACCGTGAACACGCAGTTGACCAGACAGGCCACTACGTTCAGCCACAAACGCCTGGCAGCGAAGGCTGGACGCGACAGGCCGAGCGCGTCGCAACGACCCGCCACTTGGCCCTGATCTGGCCGCCCCTGAGAGAGGGGCCATCAGGTGGCGGTGAACGAGGGTTCGTTGAAACTCGGGCCCGCTGGTGGAGCCGAGGGTGCGGAAGCCGTGCGTGTGCAACCTGCCACCGGCCGGCCGACGGTCGCGTCGCTGCACCCCTGCCCACCTCGCGAACGCTCCATCGTGAGCGAGCGCGGCCGTAGACCAGCAAGGCTGTTGTCGCCCGTCTACAGGAGCTGGAACGTCCCCACACAAGCACCCTGGCGACGCCTCGCACTGCCCTTGGCTGCTCTGCCGACGAGGTCGCAGGCGCCGGTGTCCGCAATGGCAGCTCCCGTTGCCATTGCGGACACCGGGACTCAGCACGGCCCGCGAGCAAGCCTAGCTACTCGTCAGTAAAGTTGGCGAAAGGTCAGCATTCGTCTGAGCAGGGTTGATTACAGTCTGCAACGCGTGAGACTCGACCACCGGCATGGGAGGCTGCCGGGCCATGTCTGACAGCCTCTCTCCCCCCGCCGAGAAAAGCGGTGGGCTGGACGCGAACGCCACACCCAGACCTCATCCGCACAAAGCAACAGGTCAACGAACCCTTCCCCTGGGCTTCAGGTGGGTCGGAGGCAGTTCCGGGGACGGAATCGGAGGGCCATCGTAGCCCTTCACCTCGCCGAATCGGGACCCGTTCATCCAATCTTCGCGGGCCTGCGCGATATCATCGTGTGACCGTCCGATCCAGTTCCAGAACATCACGATCTCCTCCTCGAACGGCTCGCCGCCCAGGAGCATCAGGCCCGCGTCCGAGGCCGCGCGCAAGGGGAGTTCCGTGCGGCCGCAGCCGAGGTAGAGCATCGAGCCCGGGAGCACCGGGACGCCGTCCACGTGGGCTTCGCCTGACATCGACAGGACGGCGTACTCGAAGTCCGGGTCGAGGGGGAGGCGGGTCTCGGCGCCCGCCGTCAGGGTCAGGTCCGCGCCCACGATCGGGGTGTACGCCGTGCCGGGTGAGGTCGCCGTGTCCAGGGTGCCGAGGATGACGGTCGCCGTCAGGCCCGGGGCCGTCACCCGGGGCAGGTCCGCGTGGTGCTGGAAGTGCGGTTCCACGTTGCGGTGGGCATCGGGCAGGGCCACCCACAGCTGGGCGCCGTGCAGGAAGCGGGCGTGCGGGCGCGGGCTCTCTTCGGAGTGGCTGATGCCCCGGCCGGAGGTCATCAGGCCGAGCTCGCGCGGGCGGATCGTCTCCAGGCTGCCGACGCTGTCGCGGTGCAGTACCTCGCCCTCGTGGAGCCAGCTGACCGTCTGGAGTCCGGCGTGCGGATGCGGCGCCACCTGCATGCCGGGCTCGTCGGCGATGTCGTCCGGACCGTAGTGGTCCACGAAGCACCAGGCGCCCACCATGCGGCGGCCCAGGTTGGGCAGGAGTCGGCGGACTTCGGTGGACTCACCGAGCTTGACCGTGCGCGGGCTGAGGAGCTCGCGCACCGGTTCGGCCACGACGAAGCCGCGGCCGCCGCAGGCGGAGAGAGCGGGCTGGCGATCGAGATTGCTCATGGGCACAACCTAGCTCCGAGGGCCGGGGGTGTTGAGTGGAATGCTCCGGCCGTCGGCCGTGTTGCAGGCAGCGGACGAACCACCCGAACAGCGGAAGGAACGCGATGAAGGCGCCGACGGAGTACTACGAGCACGGGACGGCAGCCGAGCGCTGGGCGCGCGCCCAGCTCTTCTTCGACGCCCGGGAATACGCGACGGCCGCCCGGATCCTGGAGCCGCTGGCGGACGAGGCTCCCGAGCAGCTCGCTCCGCGGCTGCTGCTGGCCCGGGCCTTCTACCACTCCGCCCAGCTCTCCCGCGCCGAGCGCGAGCTGCGTGCCGTGCTGGAGCGCTGGCCCGTGGAGGACTACGCCCGGCTCATGCTCGGCCGCACCCTGGAACGCCTGGGCAGGACCGGCGAGGCCCGCCCCCACCTGCGGATGGCCGCCGCGATGGCCGGCGAGTTCCCCGAGTAGGGCTGGCTCCCCCGGGAGGGCGGGTTCCCGGAGCAGGGCGGGCTCTCCGGGCTCCGCGGGCGTCCCGGGCGTCCCGCCGCCGCGGCCGCCCGGCCCGTGTGTGCGGGGCCGGGCGGCCGTCTCGGTTAGCCTGGGGGCACGATGAACCGTCTGACCACGCCTTTCGGCTCCTACGAGCTCACCCGCTTCCCCGAGGACCCGCGCGACCGGCTCCGCGCCTGGGACGCCGCCGACGAGTACCTGCTGCGCCACCTCGACTCCGGTACGGGGGAACGCGGTCCGGTGGACTTGGCCGGGGCCGGGCAGATCACCATCCTCGGCGACCGCTGGGGGGCGCTGACGACGGCACTGGCCGCGTACCGCCCGACGCAGATCACGGACTCCTACCTCTCCCGGGCCGGTACCGCGGCGAACCTGGACCGGGCCGGGATCGGCACCGCCAAGTCCACGGTGCGGCTGCTGACCACGCAGGACCCGCCGCCCGAGCGGATCGACGTACTCCTCGTCCGGGTGCCCAAGAGCCTGGCGCTGCTGGAGGACCAGCTGTACCGGCTGGCACCGCACGTGCACGCGGGCACCGTCGTCGTGGGCACCGGCATGGTCAAGGAGATCCACACCTCCACGCTGAACCTCTTCGAGAAGATCCTCGGCCCGACCAGGACCTCGCTCGCCGAGAAGAAGGCCCGCCTGATCTTCTGTACCCCCGGCGCCGCCGCGACGCGGGGCGACGACCCGTGGCCGGTGACGTACCAGCTGGACGGCGACGCGGGCTCCGGCGCCGGGCTGACCGCCGTGAACCATGCCGGGATCTTCTGCGCGGACCGGCTCGACGTCGGGACGCGCTTCTTCCTGCAGAGCATCCCGACCAACACCAACGGCGCCCGGGTCGTGGACCTGGGCTGCGGCAACGGCATCGTCGGCACCGCCGTCGCCGTGGCGGACCCGCGCGCGGAGGTCGTGTTCACCGACGAGTCGTACCAGGCGGTGGCCTCGGCGAAGGCCACGTTCCGGGCCAATGTGCACCGCGAGCGTGAGCGGGCCGACTTCCTCGTGGGCGACGGCGTGGCCATGCTGGACCCGGGCTCGGTCGACCTGATCCTGTGCAACCCGCCCTTCCACTCCCACCAGGCCACGACCGACGCGACGGCGCTGCGCATGTTCGCCCAGTCCCGCAAGGTGCTGCGGCCGCACGGCGAGCTGTGGGTCGTCGCCAACCGGCACATGGGCTACCACACGCACCTGCGCCGGTTCTTCGGCAACAGCGAAGTCGTGGCGAGCGAGCCGAGGTTCGTGGTGCTGCGGGCGGTCAAGCAGGATCGTCGACGCCCTGTGTGACCTGCCGGTACGCCCTACACTCTGGCGCGTGAACAGCCGGGTGGGGGATGGAAGCGGTGGCGGGCGCTACCGCCGGGAGGACGTGGCGCGGGCGGCCGGCGTCAAGGTGCGCAACCTGCGCTACTACCAGGAGCGGGGGCTGCTCCCGCCGCCGCGCCGGGAGGGCCGGATCGCCTGGTACTCCGACGACCACCTGACCCGGCTGCGCCTGATCAGCGACCTGCTGGGACGCGGCTACACGGTCAACGGCATCGCGGAGCTGCTGAAGGCGTGGGAGGACGGCGGCGGCCTGTCACAACTGCTGGGCCTGGAGCGGGAGATGACCCGCGACTGGGTGCAGGAGGAACCGGTGACGATGAGCCGGGCCGAACTGCGCGAGCTGTTCGGCCCGACGGCCACCGCCGAGGACACCCGGCGGGCCGCGGAGCTCGGCTACGTCACCGTCGACGGGGACCTGATCACGTACCCGAGCCGGCGGCTGCTGGAGGCGACACTGGCGCTGGTGCGGCAGGGGGTGCCGCTGACGGAGATCCTGGACGCGGGCGAGTTCGTCCAGGCGCAGGCGGCCGCCCTCGCGGACCGGTTCGTCGGACTGTTCCGGCGGCACGTGATCGGCCCGGAGGGACTGGAGCCGTTTTCGGCCGCCCGGCTCCAGCACGTCACGGCGGCCGTGACGGCTCTGCGGCCGGTGGCGGGCGAGGTCGTGGCCACGGAGTTCTCCCGGGCGATGGCCCGGCGGGTGGACGCGGAGGTCGCCGAACTGCTGCGTACGGAGCAGTAGGAGTCGACTCAAAGGGTGCGCTCGCACAACCTTGCCAACCACCATTGGCACTCTTACATTCAACTCGTCGGTAACAACGGTGCACAGCCGAAATAAGGGACGATCTCATGACCGATTCCTCCCATTTATCCGACGATCACAGCGATTCCGGCCGGGTCCGCTGGCGCCGGTTCGCCGTCCTGACCGTCCCCGCCGTCGCGGTGACCGCGGGCCTCGGCATCGCCCTCGCCCAGGGCGCGTTGGCCGCCTCGTTCGCCGTGTCGGGACAGCAGTTCAAGGTGTCGGCGAGCAGCCTGGAGGGCGAGGGATTCGCCCAGTACGGCAGCGTCGACGTCAATGCCCGTGACGAACTCATCCCGGTGGCCGTGACCGCCATCCGGGAAGCGAAGCTCAACAACCTCTGCCAGTCCGTGGTCACCACGCTCCCGGTGATCGGAGACATCTCGCTCAACCTCACGGCGGGCCGGAAGACTCCGGTGGAGGCGAGCAACCTCTTCGTCGACGCGACCCAGCTCGCCGGTGACGCCGTCTTCAGCAACATCGAGATCGGGCGGGACGCCTCCACCCTCGACAAGGGACCGGCCGACGCGCAGGGCATGCAGGACCTCTTCGCCCAACAGGCCGACACGGTCCGCATCACCGGTCTCCAGCAGACGGCGTGGGCGACGAACGCCGGCACCTTCAAGCTCTCCGGCCTCAGCATGAACGTCAGCAAGGGCAAGAAGGAATGCTTCTGAGCCGCCGTCAGCGGTGGCGCCGGTGGCGACGCGGCAGGCCGTTCTGGGGCGGGCTGTTCGCGATTCTGGCCGGGGCGTGGATCTGCGTCCTTCCGCTGGCACCGTTGAAGATCATGCTCCAGCAGGGGGTTGCGGGGATCCCGTCCGTCCTGATGGGCATCGTGATGGTGGTGCTCGGCCTCACCGCCTGGTTCTCGCCGCCCCAGCGCGCCCTCGCGGGTGTCCTCACCACCCTGATCGCCACCGCCGCCCTGGTCCTGTCGAACCTGGGCGGGTTCCTGATCGGCACGCTCCTCGGCATCCTCGGCGGCGGCCTGATGTTCGCCTGGCAGCCGTACGCCGTCCAGCGCGCCGGGGGCGCGGCGCGGTCGGCGGATCCGGGCCGGGCCCCGGACCGCTCACCGCTCCCGGCCCCGGAGCAGGCCCCGGATCAGGCCCCGACCCCGGAGCAGGCCCCGCTCGCCTCCCCTGCCACACCTCCGGCCCCGCCCCGGAGCGCACCCCCTCCCCCGCCCCGCACCCCGCACCCCGATCCCCAAGGAGCACAGCCATGAGCCGCACGCGCACCGCGCTCGCCCTCGGGACGGCCGCCACCGGAGCCTTGGCGCTCGCCTCCGTCACCGCCTCCGCCGCCCCCACTCCCGCCCCCGCTCCCGTGGCCGTGGCCGGGTCGACCACGGTGACCCCGGCCGGCCACGACTTCAAGGCCGTCCTCAGCGGGAAGGCCACCCTCAAGGCCGGTTCGGTGACGGTGACCTGCACGGTCTCCGTCTCCACCGGCACGGTGCCGGCCGCCCCCGGCAACAGCAACCCGGCCGGGGCGGTGTCCTCGCCGATCTCGCCTCCGACGTACGGCTCCTGCACCTCCAGCATGCCCGGGGTGACCCCGACGGTCACCACCAGCGGTGCCTGGACGGTGTCCATGCAGGACGGCTCACCGATCACCGCCACCATGACCGTTCCGACCGGCGGACTGGTCCTCAGGACGACCGGGCTCGCCTCCTGTACGGTCACGGCGGCTCCCACGGCCGCGGCCAGCGTCGCCGGCACCTGGGCCAACGGCAGCCCGTCGAGCCTGACCTTCACCCATGCCTCCGTGCCGGTCAAGGTCACCGGCGGGTTCGGCTGCCCGACGAGCGCGACCGCCTCCGTCTTCAACGCGGTCTACAAGGTCTCCGACGTCACCGACCCGGCCCAGGGGATCACCGTCAGCCCCTGATCCGACCGCTACGACGGCAGGCGGGTCCAGACCGAGCCGGTCCGGTCGGCTCCGGGCCCGGTCGGCTCCTACGTTGACCCCGCCTGCCGTTCGGCGCATCCGGGGCGGTGACCGTGCCCCGAAACCGCATCACCGGACCGTGCGGACCGCGGGCGGGACGACGGCATGCCACAGAGCACCGCCCCGCCGGCCCGCAGCGCGCTCGGACCGCCACGGCGTCCACGGCCTCTTCTCCGGCGCCCGCCCGGCCACGATCCCCGGCCAGGCCGCCCGGTCGCCCCGGGCCTGCTGACGCGGGCCCGCGAGGCCCCCGGCTACCGACGGTCCACGACCACCCTGTAGTGGGTCGTCAGCCGGCCGTCGTCACCCAGCACGTGGAAGGCGACGGCCGGCGGCTCATCCAGGTGCACATGCTCGGAGGACCCGGTACGTCCCTCCCACGGCAGCCGCAGCGTGGACACGACGCCGGGCGCCACCAGCAGCGGCCGGCCGGCGAAGGAGGTGGCGGCCGCGGTGTGGGCGTGCCCGCACAGGAACGCCGTCAGGTGCGGGTGCCGCCGCGCGAGGGCGGCGAGGCGCTCCTCGCCGAACTGGCGGATCTCGTCGACGTACGGGGTGTGCAGCCCGACCGGCGGGTGGTGGAAGGCGACCAGCACCGGGGTCCCCCGCGGGGTGTCTGCCAGGACGCGGTCCAACCAGGCCAGCGTCGACTCCGCCAGGAAGCCGTGGTGCGCGCCCGGGACGGAGGAGTCGCAGGCGGCGAGCACGAATCGCTCGCCGCGCAGCACTTGGTCGACGGGCAGCGCGGACGGAGCCTCCTCCCCGAGCAGTCCCCGACGGAATGCGGCGCGCTCGTCGTGGTTGCCGGGACAGATCACCAGGGGGTGTCGCGAGCGCAGCAGTTTGGCGGCCTCCTCGTACTCCGCTTCCTCCCCGTGGTCGGCTATGTCCCCGCTCACCAGTACGGCGTCCAGGTCGTGGGGCAGGCCGTCGAGGTACTCCATGACGGCGCGGGTACGGTCGGCCGCTCGCCGGTCGCCGTCGAGGTGGACGTCGCTGAGGTGGGCGATCACGATCACATGCGGTGCCTCCTGGTCCCCGGCCGGTACATGTGGTCGACCGTTCAACGGTGCGGACCGGCCCCGTCGTTCCCCACCCTCCTTGTGGCGCCGCCCCAGCCGGGGCGGCGCGCCCTCCGGGTGTGGCGTACCAGCCCCCAGCCGGCCGCGGCGAGCGCGAGCGCACCGCCGACGAGCGGGGCCACGGCCGTCCCGGTGAAGGCGAGCGCACCGCCTGCGGAGGTGCCGCCCGTACCACCGCCCGTACCACCGCCCGTACCACCGCCCGTAGCACCGTCCGTACCGCCGCCCGTGGTGCCGGACGCGCCGCCGACCGAGGCCGCGGCCGTACCGCTCGTACCGGCCGTGTCTGCCGTACCGACCCCGCCGATGGCGGACTCCGAGCCGTCGGGTCCTGCCGGCGTCGCCGAGCCGTGGGTGGCGCCCGCCGCGTCCCCGGTCGCGGGCGCGGTGCCGCCGCCCGTCGTGGTGTCCGCGCCGGTGACGGTGAGCGTGGCCGGGGCGGTGCGGCTGACGCCCGCGTCGTTGGCGAACTCCGCGCGGTGGCGGCGGCCGTCGTCGGCTGCGGTGGCCCTGAAGGAGTACCGGGTGGACGTCGCTCCCGGCACGGCCTGCCAGGTCCGGCCCCCGTCCGTGCTGGTCTGCCAGACGACGGCCGGGGCCGGGGTCCCCTCGGCCTGGGCGGTGAGCGTGACCTCGGTCCCCGCTGCGACGGTCCGGTCCTCGGGGCTCCGGGTGACCCTGGGTGGCGTCGAGCGGTCCAGCCGGGTGATCCGTCCGGCGGCCGGGTCCGACACGAACACGGTGGCGGCGCCGGGCCGGACAGCGACGGCCGCACTGCCCAACTGGACGTGGTTCCCCGGCAGTGCGACGGTGCCCGCGGCCCGGCCCGGGTCCCGGGTGCGGTGGACGGTGAGCGCGCCGTCGCCGTCGCTGCCCGGCTGGGAGGCGTCCCCGGTGTCCTGCCACACCACGAAGGCCTCGTGTGTGGCGGCGTCGAAGCCGGCCGCCCGGGGCACGTCGGCTCCGGCGCCCTCGACGGTGCCGATCCGCTCTCCGGCCGCGTCGTGGACGACGACGGAGGTGTCCAGTCCGACCCATACGGCGCCGGTCTCGGGGTCGACCTCGATGAAGCCCCCGAAGCCGTCGCCCGCAGGGAGTGCGACGGTCGCCGCGACCGTGAAGGCGGCCACGTCCACGCGGTACATCCGGCGGTTGCCGAAGTCGGCGAACCATACGGTGCCGCGCGCCCGGTCGTACGCGAACCGCTCGCCGCCCTCCAGGGTGAGGGAGCGTTTGACGGCCGCCGTGGCGATGTCGACCTCCGACAGTACGGGGCCCTGCGCCACCAGCACCGTCGAGGACACGGGCCCCGGGGCGGCGTCCGTGACGGGTCTGCCCGGCACCCATGCCCCCGCCGCGGCGGCGTCCCCGCTCTGGGCCGTGCCGATGCCGCGCAGCGGGTAGACGAAGACCGCGCCGTCACCGGGCAGCGGTACGACGAGCTGCCGGACGGACCGCCGGCCGAGGGTGCCGGTGGGTCCCGGGGCCCGGCCGACCGTGCTGAGGACGGTGCCGTCGGCGGGTTCCAGAACGTGCAGGCCGCTCTCGTCGACCTCGGCGGTCTCGGGCAGGTCGTCCGAACCGGCGTACAGTTTCTTCGAGTCGGGGTGCAGGAGCAGGTCACGAACCCGGCCGGCCGTTGTGAACTGTGCGGTGGTCCGGTACACGACGGTGCCCGCCGGCGCCCCGTCCCCCTCACCCCCGTCCCCCTCACCCCCGGCCGCCGGGACGGGGCCGCCGGCGGCGGCCGGGGCGAGCAGGAGCACGAGCACGAGCGCCGCGGATACGGTGCCGGCGCGGCCGGGGGTAAGGGGGTGTCGGGGTGTCACGGCTTCCTCGTCGACGGGCGGGCCGGGGTGCGGCGGACCGGGGAACGGCCTGAACAGGGCGTGCAGTCGCGTCAGTTGAAGGACATCGGGACGTGGACGTCGTGCCTGCGGTTCGAGGAGTCGAAGTGGTCGGCGCGCGTGACGACGGCGCATTCGACCGTCTCGCCGCAGATCCGGCCGCCGCCCAGGTCGGCCTTGACGTGGAGGGTGACGCTGAAGGAGCCGCCCGGACCGTACGTGGAGGTGTTGGCGAGGGTGCCGCCGAAGGTGTCGTTGACCCAGTGCGAGGCGCCGGTGGTGCCGGACTGGTCCGAACCGCCCAGACAGGGGGTGGGCTTGCTCGCGCCCTGCGCGCCGTTCACCGCGCAGAGCCCGACGTATATGCCCTTGCCGGTGTTAAAACCGCTGCCGGTGACGGTGACGTTCTGCCCGGCCGCGGCGGCGGAGGACGGCGCCGTGACGCTGAGGCGGTAGGTGGCCGAACCGTCGGTGACCGTGCGCGTCGCGGTGGCGGCCGCGGCGGAACCGGCCGCGCCGACGGCGAGGGCGACGGCGGCGGAGGCGGCGACGGCCGCGCGGGCGGCGGTGCGGGGCAGGGAGGCGGCGTAGGCAGCGCGCATCGTGGGAGCACCTTCCAAACAGAGGAACCAGCAGAACTAAGGTGAGGCTAACCTAATTTCGATCACCCGTGTACTGCTGGTTCGCGCCACGTGACGGTCCGTCGGAACCGATGACGGGCCTGCCCGGCCAACCCTCCCGATGGCGGCCTTCCTGATGCGGGCGGGCCCGCCCGCAGGCAACACTGGGGGCATGGCGAACAAGGCAGCCCTGGAGGGCGGCCCGGACGACCTGCTGGACCGGGTCGTCGAGGCAGCCCCTCCCGGAGAAGACCTGAAAATTGCGCACCGCGGCGGCTACGAGCACTTCAGGATCACCTCGCGTACGCAGGAAGGCCCCGCGGGACCGATCCCGGTCTACGAGTGGTGGGAACGCACGGAGATCGCCGAATAAGACCGAAAACCGCGCCCCGGACACCCGGGGCGCGGCAGGGACCTCACCGCACTAGCCGCGATAGGTCTCCAGCAGCCGCAGCCAGATCTCGCTGACGGTCGGGAAGGCCGGTACCGCGTGCCACAAGCGCGCGATCGGGACCTCTCCTGCCACGGCGATGGTGGCGGCGTGCACCAGCTCGGCGGCGCCCGGACCGACGAAGGTAGCCCCCAGCAGGACCTCCCGGTCGAGGTCGACGACCATCCGGGCCCGGCCCCGGTAGCCGTCGGCGTACAGACCGGCCCCGGAGACCCTGCCCAGGTCGTAGTCGACGGCGCGCACGCGGTGCCCCGCCTTCTCCGCCTCGGCCAGGGTCGGGCCCACCGCGGCGGCCTCCGGGTCGGTGAAGACGGCCTGCGGGAGGGCGTGCGTGTCGGCCGTGGGCGTGTGGGCGCCCCAGGGGGCGGTGTCCAGCGGGGTGCCCGCGGCGCGGGCGGCGATGGCGGCGCCCGCGATGCGGGCCTGGTACTTGCCCTGGTGGGTGAGGAGGGCCCGGTGATTGACGTCCCCTACGGCGTACAGCCAGTCGGATCCGGGCACCCGGCAGGTCTCGTCGACGCCGATCCAGCCGCCGGGCGTGAGTCCGACGGTGTCCAGCCCGATGTCCTCGGTGCGCGGCGCGCGGCCCGTCGCCATCAGCACCTCGTCGCCCTCCACGACCTCGCCGCCCTCCAGCACCACCCTGACGGGCCCGGTGGAGCCGTCCCGTTCGACCGCGGCGACCGCCACGTCCGTACGGACCACCGCGCCGGCCTCGCGCAGGGCGTCGGCGACGAGCTCCCCCGCGAAGGGCTCCATCCGCGGCAGCAGCCGGGATCCGCGTACGAGGACCGTCACCTGCGATCCCAGGGCCTGCCAGGCGGTGGCCATCTCGGACGCCACCACGGAGCCGCCCACGATGACGAGCCGGCCGGGGACCTCCCGCGCCGAGGTCGCCTCCCGGCTGGTCCAGGGGCGGGCCTCGGCGATCCCCGGGAGATCGGGGACCACGGCCCGGGTGCCGGTGGCGATGACCACCGCCTGCCGGGCCGACAGCACCCGGTGCCCTCCGTCGGGGCCGGTGACGGCCACCTCGCGCACCCCGAGGAGGCGGCCGTGGCCGCGGTGCACATCGGCACCGATGGAGTCGAGCCAGTCGATCTGGCCCTGGTCCTTCCAGTCACCGGTCCAGTAGTCGCGGTGCGCGAAGACCGCCGCCGTGTCCAGAGGGCCCCCGACGGCCCCCGCCAGCCCCGGCACCCGGCGGGCGTCGGCCCGCGCCAGCGCCGGGCGCAGCAGGGCCTTGCTCGGGACGCAGGCCCAGTACGAGCACTCCCCGCCGACCAGCTCGCGCTCCACCAGGGCCGTGGTCAGCCCGGCGGCCCTGGTCCGGTCGACGATGTTCTCACCGGCCGGTCCCCCGCCGAGCACCACGACGTCGTACTCCAGGACTTCAGTCATGCGGACCAGTCTCACCGCTGACCGGTGGCCGCGTCACGCATTCATGCCTCCGGCGTGCCGGAGCCCTGCCCGCCGGAGTCCTGGGCGCCCGGCTGCGAGGCGGCGATCTTGGCGCGCACCTCGTCCATGTCGAGGGCGCGGGCCTGCCTGATGAGATCGGTCAGGGCCGCCTCGGGCAGCGCGCCGGGCTGCGCGAAGATCGCCACCTGATCCCGGACGATCATCAGGGTCGGGATGGAGGTGATCTGGAAGGCGCCCGCCAGCTCCTGCTGGGCCTCGGTGTCCACCTTGGCGAAGACCAGGTCGGGGTGGGCCTCCGACGCCCTCTCGTAGACCGGCGCGAACTGCAGGCACGGCCGGCACCAGCCCGCCCAGAAGTCGATCAGCACGAACGGGTTCGCGCTGACCGTCTGGTCGAAGTTCTCCTTGGTGAGCTCGACTGTAGCCACGGTGTCCAGACCTCCTGTTAGAGCCGTCTGCAGGTGGAACGAACGACCCGCCTCCGGCATTCCTCGAACCCGCCGGACGCCCTTAGAAGGGGTGCGGGGCGGGCGTGGCGCGGGCCGTGGTCCAGCGCAGTTCGGTGAAGGCGTCCAGATTGGCCTCGCCGCCGAAGCGTGCGCCGGTGCCGGAGGCGCCGACACCGCCGAACGGTGCGACCGCCTCGTCGCCCACCGTCTGGTCGTTGACGTGCGCGATGCCGGTCGGGATCCGCTCGGCCAGGTCGAGGCCCCGCCCCGCGTCGCGGGTCACGATCCCGAGGGAGAGTCCGTACGGTCCCGTCGAGGCCAGTTCCACCGCCTCGTCCTCCGTCGCGAAGGACCGTACGGGTGCGACCGGGCCGAAGACCTCCTCGGCGTAGGCGGGGGTGTCGTCGGCGACGCCCGCCAGCACGGTCGGCCGGTAGAAGAGCTCCCGGTGCGTACCGCCGGCGACGAGCTTGGCCCCCGCGGCGGTGCTGGCCTCCACGAGGGCGTGCACCCGGTCCAGCTGGGCGCGGTCGATCAGCGGGCCCAGGTGGACCTGCTCGCGGTACGGGTCCCCCACGGACAGTTCCTCGGCACGCGCGGCCAGCCGCTCGACGTACTCGTCGTGGAGCGAGGCGTGCACGAGGTGGCGGCCGGCCGTCATGCAGATCTGGCCCTGGTGGAAGAAGGAGCCCCAGGACGCCTGGGCGACGGCGGCCTCCACGTCGGCGTCACGGAGCACGACCAGGGCGGAGTTCCCGCCCAGCTCCAGGTGCGTACGCTTGAGGTGACGTCCCGCCAGCTCGCCGACGGTGCGGCCGGCGGCCGTGGAACCGGTGAAGGACACCACCCGCACCAGTGGGTCGGCGACCACGGCGGCGCCCGTCTCGGCGCCGCCGGGCAGGACGTGCAGCAGTCCGTCCGGCAGCCCCGCGGCGGTGAGGACGGCGGCCGGCGCGAGCCCGCCGCAGACGGCGGTGCGCCGGTCCGGCTTGAGCAGCACCGCGTTGCCGAGCGCCAGGGCCGGGGCGACGGAGCGGATCGCCAGGATCAGCGGGGCGTTGAACGGGGCCACGACCCCGACCACGCCGGCCGGGACCCGGCGGGTGAAGGACAGCCGGGGGGCCTCACTGGGCAGCACCTGCCCGGTCGGGCGCGAGGCCAGCGCCGCCGCTTCGTAGCACTCCTGGGCGGCGACGTGCAGCTCGAAGTCGGCCTTGCCGGGGATCGACCCGGACTCGCGCACCAGCCATTGCCGCAGCTCGTCGGCGTGGGCGGTGAAGAGGTCCCCGGCGCGGCGCAGCACGGCTGCCCGCTGCGGGTGGGAGGTGCGCGCCCAGTCGCGCTGCGCCGCCCCGGCTCGGGCGGCGGCTTCCGCCACGTCGGCGGGGGCGGCGAGGTCGAGGGTGGCGAGGGTGCGGCCGGTCGCGGGTTCGACGACCGGGGCGGCGCCTCCGGTCAGAGCGGGTCCGTCCTGCCAATGCGTCGGGTCGAGGAGCGGCATGGCGCGGGGCCTCCGGGTGGGGATGGGCGGGATGCCGGACGAGGGGGGCGGCGGCATGCGTCATCGTGCCAGACCGGAGGCGCCAATTCTGTTCAGTTATTGGGCAGTTGAAGGTGAGGGCTGACCGGAATCGATCGACGCCCCGGTGGCCGGGGTCAGCGCTCCAGGACGAGCGCGATGCCCTGCCCGACGCCGATGCACAGAGCTGCCATGCCCGTGCCGGAGCCCGCCGCGGCCAACTGGTGTGCGACCGAGCCGGCCAGCCGGGCACCCGAGGCGCCCAGCGGGTGTCCGATCGCGATGGCGCCGCCGCGCGGGTTCACCACGGCCGGGTCCAGCTCCGGCCAGGCGGCCAGGCAGCCCAGCGCCTGCGCCGCGAAGGCCTCGTTGAGTTCGAGGACGGAGAGGTCGGGGAAGCCGCGCCCGGCCTTGCCGAGCGCGCGCTGCACGGCGTCCACCGGGCCGAGGCCGAACAGCTGGGGCTCGATCCCGGTGACGGCGGAGGCGCTGATCCGCGCGAGCGGCTCACGGCCGGTGGCGGCCAGGCCCGCCTCGTCGGTCAGCAGCAGCGCGGCCGCGCCGTCGTTGAGCGGGGAGGCGTTGCCGGCCGTGACCGTGCCCCGGCCGTCCGTCCGGAAGGCGGGCTTGAGCTTGGCCAGCGCCTCGGGCGTGGAGCCCTCGCGAATGCACTCGTCCCGTGCCAGGTCCACACCCTCGTAGGGCACGACCTCGCGGTCGTACAGGCCTGCGGCCCAGGCGGCCGCGGCCTTGCGGTGGCTCTCCAGCGCGAAGGCGTCCTGTGCCTCGCGGGTGACCGCGTACTTGTCCGCGATCAGTTCGGCGCCCTCACCGAGCGGGACGGTCCACTCGGCGGGCATCCGCGGGTTCGTCATCCGCCAGCCCAATGTGGTGGACCACATCTGCTGGTGCCCGGCGGGGAAGGCCCGTTCGGGCTTCTGGACCACCCAGGGCGCGCGGCTCATCGACTCGACACCGCCCGCGATGGCCACGGAGGCGTCGCCGAGCGCGATCGTACGGGCGGCCTGGATCACGGCCTCCAGGCCGGATCCGCAGAGCCGGTTGACGGTGACGCCGGGAACGGTGACGGGCAGGCCCGCCAGCAGGACCGCCATCCGGGCCACGTCGCGATTGTCCTCGCCCGCCCCGTTGGCGTCCCCGAAGACGACGTCGTCGATCCGTGCCGGATCGAGGTCGGGCGTACGGTCCACCAGTGCGCGCACCACGTGGGCGGCCAGGTCGTCCGGGCGGACACCGGCGAGGGCGCCGCCGAACTTGCCGATCGGGGTGCGTACGGCGTCGACCACGTAGACGTCGCGGACGGTGCGGATGCTCATGGGGTCTCTCCTGGGCGGATCCGTACGGGCGCCGGCGCACCGGTGCCGGTGTGGGCACCGGGGCACGCCGCCGGTCACGCCCGGTGGGGCGCGCCGCCGCAGTCTCCGTCCGCAGGTCACCGCCTGTCAACGGCCACCCCGGTCACGCCCGCCCGGCCCGCGGCTCCACGGGGTCAGGTCGACTCGCGGTGGACGGCCTCGGCGGCCATCAGACCGTGCCGCTCCGTGACCCCGGACGGCTCGCGCACCGCGTGGTCGACGAGCGACGCCAGGTGGTCGCCGGTCGGCATCTCGATCCGCACCGTGCTCAGCCGGGGCCGCAGCAGCCTTCCGATGAGCAGGTCGTCGGCACCGATGACGGCCACCTCGTCGGGGACCCGCAGCCCCTCGTCCTGCAGGGCCCGCATCAGCAGCATCGCGTACTCGTCGTTGTACGCGAACGCCGCGTCCAGCCGCAGCCCCCGCCATCGGGCGGCAAGCTCCGCGGCGGACTCCTCCGAGTACGCCATCGGCACGACCTCGACCTCCGTACCCGGCACGCCTCGGGCTCCGGCCAGGCGTGGCGCGGAGAACAGCTCCAACCCCTCCTCCCGCGGGACCACCACGCCGATCCGCCGGCGGCCCCGCTCGACCAGGTGCGCGGCGGCACGGGCGCCGACCTCCCGCTGGTCCATGACCAGCGTGTGCGCCCCGGGCACACCGGTCGGGCCCATCGTGATCACGGCGCGGGTTCCGGCCCGCTTGAGGGTCGCGACGTTGTGGGCGGAGAGCGTGATCTCACCGAGGGACATGACCGCCACCGGCCGCAGTTCCGCCCAGGCCCGGACGGCCTCGTCCCCGCTGAGCCCGAGGCTCCCGTACTGCACGACGGTGTAGTCGAGCCGGCGCAGCGCCCACTGCAGTTCGTTGAGGAAGGTGCTGTAGGGCGGGCCGACCGGCACGTTCGGGGTGGGCAGCAGCACGATCCTGGTGTGTCCGGCACGCAGGCTGCGGGCGGCGGCGTGCGGGACGTACCCGAGCTCCTCGGCCGCCTCGCGGACCTTGCGGCGGGTGGGCTCGCTGATCCGTACGGCCTCGGCGTTGTTCAGCACGTACGAGACCGTCGCGCGCGACACGCCCGCGCGTCGGGCCACGTCGGCGCTGGTGGGAACGGGGGCCGGCGGGTCCGGCGACTTCGATGACTGAGACATTGCCGTGGCATCCTCCCAGAACGGACGGGCCCCGTTTCCACGGGATGGCCGGAAAGGCATGCCGCCCCCGTGCCCGCGCGAGCCGCCGACACGTGCCACCACCGCGTCGCGTCCCGAGCCGATGCCGCCCGCGTCGTCGCACCGGCGCCGGCGCGGATCACCAAGCGCCCCGGCTTCGGGGCGGGTTCGGCCGCATGCACCGACCGCACCGACCGCCGCACCGCCCGCCACGACGGCTTCGACGGGTTCGCGGCCCCTCCAGGGGGACCGGGGCCCAGCATGTCCGAGGCTCGTGCGACCATCGAGCCTGCCTTCCCGGGCGGCCGCCCGTCACCGCCCCGCCGTGGGCGTCCCACCTCAGAGCAAGGAGCTCCCCGCGCATGTCCATACCTCCGGGTCCCCCGCCGTCCCACGAGCCGTACCCGCAGCAGGGACCGTACGGACAGCCGGGACAGCCCGGACCGTACGGCGGCCCGCAGGGCTGGTATCCGCCGCAGGCACCCCAGAAGAACAACGCGCTGGCCATCGTCGCGTTCGTCATGTCCCTCGTGTGCGCCATCCCGCTGGTCCCCCTGATCCTCGGCATCGTCGCCCTCTCCCAGATCGGCAAGCGCGGTGAGAAGGGCAAGGGCTTCGCCGTGGCGGCGATCGTCATCCACGGCGCGACCATCGCGTTCTACGGGATCCTCCTGGTGCTCGGCATCTCCGGAGCGCTGGACGACGGCCCCTCGCCGAAGCGCGACACCAGCGGGCAGGTCACCGACGCGGGCTCCAGCAAGGTGAGCGACATCCGCAAGGGGGACTGCTTCAACACCGGCGGCGACTTGGCGGACTACCAGGACGAGGACGGCGGCCAGGCCTCCTTCTCGGTGCGGGTGCTGCCCTGCGACCAGCCGCACGAGGGCGAGGCGTACGCGGTCTTCAACCTCGACGACGGGGCGTACCCGGGTACGGAGAAGGTCACCGCGCTCGCCGAGGAGAAGTGCTCCGGCACGCTGCTGACGGACTACGTGGGCAAGAACCCCAAGCTCTCGGAGGAGCTGGAGATCTACTACTACTTCCCGCAGCCCGCCACCTGGGCCCTCGGTGACCGTGAGGTCACCTGTTTCCTGGGCGACACCAGCGGTGCGAGCACCGGATCGGCCCGCGCCACCGGCTCCTGACCTGCCGTCACCGACGTCGGAGCCCTCCTTTCGCGCGAGGGGCCGCCACCTGGTGGCGGCCCCTCACCCTTCCGGACCTGACGGATGCCCAGACGTCCCGGCCTGCGCTCCCCAGCACATCAACGCCGCGGAACCGGATCGGCTTCGACCACGACGAGGTCGCCAACCCCGCTCGCGGCCATACCGGACGAAACCTCGCTTCGGGAAAGGTGCGCACCCGCTCTGACGGATGACGCGGCTCCCCCTCCCCGATACCGTCTCCCTACCGATCGGTAATGGGGGGAGTGGTTCACGATGTCGGAGTCCTCGGGTCCAGCCGCGGCAGCGGCGCCGGCCCAGTGCACGGAGAAGCCGGCGACGGCCGGCGGACTGGTCGAGACGGCCGCCGCGCTCGCGGAAGGACACCTCTCGGCACGGCAGTTGACCGAGCAGGTGCTGCGTCGGATCGCCGCGGCACAGCCCGAGCTCAACGCCTTCCGGACCGTGCGCGCCGAAGCCGCGCTCGCCGAAGCGGACGCGGCCGACCGCAGGCTCGCCGCCGGCGAACGGCTGCCGCTGCTGGGCGTGCCGATCGCGGTGAAGGACGACATGGACGTGGCCGGTGAGCCGACGGCGTTCGGCTGCGCCGGATCCTTCACCCCGAAGACCGCCGACAGCGAGGCGGTGCGCCGGCTGCGGGCGGCCGGGGCGGTCATCGTCGGCAAGACCCAGACGCCGGAGCTGGGCCAGTGGCCCTTCACCGAAGGCGGAGCCTTCGGTGCGACCCGCAATCCGTGGAACCGGTCCTACACGCCCGGTGGTTCCTCGGGCGGCTCGGCGGCCGCCGTGGCGGCGGGCCTGGTTCCGGCCGCGCTCGGTTCCGACGGGGCCGGGTCGGTGCGGATCCCGGCCGCCTGGACCCATCTGGTCGGGGTGAAACCGCAGCGCGGACGCATCTCCACCTGGCCGGAACCGGAGTCCTTCAACGGGCTCACGGTCAACGGCGTGCTGGCCCGCACGGTCGCGGACGCGGCACTGCTGCTGGACGCCGCGAGCGGACCGCATCCCGAGGACCTGCACCGCCCGGCGCGCATCTGCGCGGTCGAGGCGGCCCGGCGCCCCCCGCGCCGGCTGCGGATCGCCCTGTCCTTCGGCATGCCCTTCACCGCGACGCCCACGTCACTGGACCCGGAAGTGCGGTGCGCCGTGGAGCGGCTGGCCACCCGGCTGGAGTCGCTGGGCCACGAGGTGATCCCGGAGGACCCCCGCTACGGCCCGATCGGCCTGACCTTCGTACCCCGCGCGACCAGCGGCGTACGCGACTGGGCCGCGCGGATGCCGGACCCGGCGCTGCTGGATCCGCGTACGCACGGGGCCGTACGGACGGGCCGACTGCTGGGCGGTCTGCCGCTGCGGGTCTCCCGCCGGGCGGAGGCCCTGCTGCGCAGGCGGGTCGGCGAGATCTTCGGGCGCTTCGACGTGGTCCTGACCCCGACGACGGCCACTCCCCCGCTGCGGATCGGCGCGCTGGCCGGGATGGGGGCCATGGCCACGGACCGGGCGATGATCGCCGCCTGCCCCTATGCCTGGGCGTGGAACGTCCTGGGCTGGCCCGGGGTGAACGTCCCGGCCGGGCTGACGGCCGACGGGCTGCCGATGGGCGCGCAGTTCCTCGGCCCTGCGGACTCGGAACCGATGCTGCTGGGGCTGGCGGCGCAGCTGGAGGCGGCGGAGAACTGGGCGGCGCGGCGACCGGGCTGAGGCGGCACGCGGCGGGAACGGGCGGACACGGACGGGCCGGAATGCCGGGGGTGAGTCCCCGTGACACGCTGAAGGGGGGAATCTCGCCGGTTCCGGCCCCGCCCGGCCGGCCCTGCCACCCGAGGAGTTCGCAATGGCCACTGACGCCGGCAGGCCGCAGACGGCCCGCACCCATCCGGACCCGTGGAACGCGGCCACGTCGGGCAGAACCGTCCTGGCGGCGGCCCTGATGATCTTCGGCGGGTTGATGGCGTTCTTCGAGGGGATCGCCGCACTCGCCAGCGACGACCTGTTCGTCGTGACCCGCCACTACGTGTTCGAGTTCAGCCTGACCGGCTGGGGCTGGGTACACCTCATCCTGGGCATCGCCCTGATGGCGGCCGGCTGCGCCGTCCTCTTCAGCGGCGCCCTGTGGGCCCGCTATCTCGGCATCACGATCGCCGGCCTGGGCGCGTTCGCCAACTTCCTTTGGCTGCCGTACTACCCCTTGTGGGCTCTGGTCCTCATCGCGGTCAACATCCTCATCGTCTGGGCGCTGTGCACCGGCGCGCACCACGAGGCGAGCACGGCCTGACCTGCCCTGCCTGTCCCCCGCCCGGCCCGACGAGGCCCGGGCAAGGCCCGGCGGCTCGGGGACGGCGGTGGCAGGAAGGCTGCGCATCGTCCAGGTGTGAGGTGTCAAGGTGGAGACGAGAACCCGAACGGACTCACGACTGGTGTGGTGGCTCACCGGCCTCACACCTCTGATCTTCGTGCTGACGCACTATCTCGCGGTCCTCCCCCATGAGTTCTCCCACTCGGTGACGGCCTGGACGCTGGGCATCAAGAACGAGCCGGGCAACATCGACTGGGGAGGGAGCAGCCTCTGGAACATCACGCTCCTCGCGCACATCGACGAGAACGTCGACTACACCGCCGCGCTGGCCGCCGGGAAGAACACCCAGGTCGCGGTCGTGGCGTTCGCTGGCCTCGGCATCGGCAACCTGCTGCCCTACCTGCTCGTTCGCTTCGGGCTCGTGAAGCGAACCTGGCTCGCCCGACGCCCGGTCGTCCTGTACGTGCTGTTCTGGTACTTCTTCAGCAGCCTGGCGAACCTCTACGACTACGTTCCCATGCGGAACTTCGCACCCGACGGCGATGTGACGCACTTCGTCCTGGCGAGCGGAATGTCTCGGTGGTGGATCTTCGTCGTCGGCACGTGGGGCGTCATCTGGGCGATCACCGACCTCTACCGCGACATCCTCCCGTACACACTGGGCACCTGCCGATTCGAGCCGGAGCGGATCGCCAGAGCCCTCGTCCTCGTCCTCACGGTCGGGCTCATGTTCGCCTACTTCGCCCTCCCTGCTCTGCTGGAGACGGAGCCGGTGACCCTCTTCATGGGACGGTTCTCGCTCGTGCTGATCCCCGTGATCCTCGTCGCGACGTGGCGGCGCAACGTGCTCAGCCCTCTGCCGTCCCCTGCGCTGCTGCCGACCGCCAACGACCGTCTCTCACCGGTCGAAGCCCGGCACCGGAGCTGACATCGACACCGTTGTGTCAAGCCGGTGAGTCGCGGCGCAACCCCACGGTGAACCGGGCGCACGATCCCTCAGACGGCGCGCTTCTCGCCACAGCTGCGCACTGCGGTTCCGCCAGCGGCACGGGCGACGGATGCGGAGCGTGACCCCCCGCGGCTGTCCTTCACGCCGAGAAACCAGTAACCTCCCCGCAATGACGGCACTTTCACAGCACAGCAACGGCTACACGGAGCAACCGGGCCGCGACGGCGCCACCGCCACCACGGAGGCCGATCCGCGCGCCCTCGGGCCGGTACGGACCGAGTACGCCCCGGATCCCGACGGCGACCCCGACCCCGGCGAGATCGTGTGGACCTGGGTGCCCTTCGAGGAGAACGACGGCCGCGGCAAGGACCGGCCGGTGCTGGTCGTGGCCCGCGAGCCGGGCGGCCCGACGCTGTTCGCCGTACAGCTGTCCAGCAAGCGGCACGACCACGACCACGAATGGGTGCCGATCGGGACGGGCCCGTGGGACAGCGCGGGTCGGGAGTCGTGGGTGGACGTCGACCGGGTGCTGCGGGTGCACGAGTCGGGGATGCGGCGGGAGGCCTGCGCACTGGACCGGGGACGCTTCGGACTCGTGGTGAACCGGCTGCGCGAGCGCTACGGCTGGCAGTAGCCGCGGGAACGCACCGGGCCGGGACGGCGAACCGTCCCGGCTGCGCGGCACCCGCCGCCCGGCGGCCTTTCCGAACCGGCGGGCCCACGCCACGGCGGGGCCGGCGACCGCCTGGCGACCGCGGCCCGGCCGCAGCGGCTCAACGGCACAGCCGGGCCGGCGGGCTCCCGACCCGGCAGGCTCCCGGCCCGGCGGCAGCCGCGGCGGCTCCGGCGGCCCGGCCGCCCGTTCCGGTGGACGCCGGGGCTCCCCGGCGTCAGGCAGCGAAGTCCGCGAAGGCCCGCTCGAAGGCTTCCCGGGTGTCCGGCTTGCGGTCCAGCACCGCGAACACCACCCGTTCGAAGGTCCCCGCGAACCGGCCCGCCAGCAGCCCGCGGAAGGCCTCGGCCACCTCGGCCGGGTCATTGCGGAACACCCCGCACCCCCAGGCCCCCAGCACCAGCAGCCGGTACCCGTGCGACGCCGCCACCTCCAGGACGAGCTCCGCGCGCCGGGCCAGCGCCGCGGGGATCTCGGCGGCCCGCTCCGGCTCCTGCCGCAGGATCGTGCCCGCGTTCGGGGCGGGCGAGGTCAGGAAACCGGCCAGGAACGGCGACTCCATCAGTTCGCCCCGGTCGTCGCGGAAAACCGGCACCCCGGGCGAGTGGATCACCCGGTCGGTGTAGAAGGTGCTGACTTCCGCGCGGTGCACCTCGTAGTACTCCGCGGCCTCCAGCAGCGTCTCGTACAGGGCGGACGCACGGCACAGAGCCTCCTCCTGCGCCTTGGCCCCGCGGACGTAGCCGCCCCCGGGATTTCGGGCCGAGGCGAAGTTCAGGACCGCCACCGACGCCCCGGCCGACCCCGCCTCCGGGTCCCCGGGAGCACCCTCCGCGAGCCTACGGGCCGCGACCGTACTGCTCTCCCCCGTGACCTCGACGGCCGTCGCCAGGCCTCCACCCACCAGCCCTTCGCCTGGAATGACCTGGTTCGGTCCATATATCCTGGTTCCCGCCTTGGCGTCCGCCAGGGCGGCGGCGAGCGGAACCTGCCGCCCCGACCGCGTCCGGTAGCCGCCGGACGCCAGGATTTCCGCGTTCTCCCGCGCGATCTCGCGCAATCTGCTGCTCACGCCGCCATCCTGTGCAAGCCCGTTCCCCGGCGGCAATGGGTTTTGTGCCCGGAGGAGGGGTAGACACGGGTGATGTCACGGCCGACGACAGGAGAAGAGGACCCGGTCATGCCCTTCGACCCACCCGTTCCCCCGCCCATGCCTGACACTCCCCCCTCGCCCGCGATCAGCGAGACGGAGGCGGAGCACCTGATCCACGGAATCTGCTTCAAGACCGGTCCCCCCCGCCTCATCGGCGCCGAACTCGAATGGCTGGTCCTGGACGCCGAGCGGCCGGGACTGCGCGTGACACCCGAACGGCTCCGAGCGGCTCACGCCGCGGCCCGCGCACTGGCCCTGAACTCGCGGGTGACCGTCGAACCCGGCGGCCAGCTGGAGCTCAGCTCGGCCCCCGCCACCTCCCTCACCGGCTGCGTCGGCCTCCTCCAGGACGACCTCACCGCCGTCCGGGCCGCCCTGCGGGAGCAGGGGCTCGTCCTGCACGGCCTCGGTCGCGATCCCCGCCTCCCGTACCACCGGCTGCTGAACAGCCCGCGCTACGACGCGATGGAGGCCTACTTCGACCGCACCGGCCCGGCCGGCCGCACCATGATGTGCGCCTCCGCCTCCGTGCAGGTCTGCGTGGACGCCGGCCACGAGGAGCCCGGCGTGCTCGGCCACGGCCGGCGCTGGCGCCTCGCCCACCTGCTGGGCGCGGTCCTGGTGGCAGCGTTCGCCAACTCCCCCGCGCACGAAGGCCCGTATGCCGGATGGCGCTGCTCCCGGCAGGGGATCTGGAACGACCTGGACAGCCGGCGCACGCTCGCCCCGCCGCTGGAGGCGGATCCACGGGACGGCTGGGTGCGCCAGGCACTGGACACCGAGGTGATGTGCGTACGGTCGCAGGAGGGCGAGGCGTGGGGCGTCCCGCGCGGGACGACCTTCCGCGACTGGCTGCGCGCGGGCGACGGGAACCAGGCCCTGCGGGCCCCCACCGCCGAGGATCTCGACTACCACCTCACCACGCTGTTCCCGCCCGTGCGACCGCGCGGTCACATGGAGTTGCGCATGATCGACGCACAGCCCGGCGACGACGGCTGGCTGGTACCGGTGGCCGTCGTACACGCGCTGTTCGACGACCCGGAGGCCGCCGAGACCGCCTACCGGGTGACCAAGGCACTGGCCGACTCCTACGGCTCGCAGCCCGCGCCCCGCAACCCGCTGTGGCGGTCCGCCGCCCGCAACGGCCTGGCCGATCCCGAGCTGCGGGCGGCCGCCAAGACCTGCTTCCGCGCGGCCGCGGAGGCACTGCCCCGGCTCGGCGCGACCACGCACGTCCGGGACGCCGTCGGCGCCTTCAACGAACGCTTCGTGCGGCGCGGCCGATGTCCGGGTGACGAACCGCCGCAGCTGCGGCCCGAAGGGAAGGAGGACCTGAGGTGACCACCGAATCCCACCCCGGGCTGCGGGAACGGGCGGCCGCCTCACTGACGGCCGCGCGGGCCAGGACGGCGGCGCTCACTGACGCGGTGACCGACGCCGACCTGACCGCCCAGCACTCTCCCCTGATGTCGCCGCTGGTCTGGGACCTGGCGCACATCGGGAACCAGGAGGAGCTCTGGCTGCTCCGGCGGGTGGCCGGACGCGAGTCGATGCACCCGGAGATCGACCCCCTCTACGACGCTTTCGAGCATCCGCGCGCCGAGCGTCCGAAGCTGCCGCTGCTGGGGCCCGAGCAGGCCCGCCGGTACGCGGCCGAGGTGCGCGGCCGGGTCTTCGACCTGCTGGAGAGCACCCCGCTGGAGGGCAGTGCGCTGCTCGACGACGGCTTCGCCTTCGGGATGATCGCCCAGCACGAGCAGCAGCACGACGAGACCATGTTGATCACCCATCAACTCCGGCGGGGCGCACCCGTGCTGACCGCCCCTGAGCCGGACGCCCCCTACGCCCCTCCTGCCGCCGCCGAGGTCCTCATACCCGCGGGCCCCTTCACGATGGGCACGTCCGCCGAGCCCTGGGCGCTCGACAACGAACGGCCGGCACACGAGCGGGAGACCGCGGCGTTCTGGATGGACACGCTGCCGGTGACGAACGCGGCGTACCGCGCCTTCATCGCCGACGGGGGCTACCGCGAACCCCGCTGGTGGGAGGCGGCAGGCTGGGAGCAGGTCCGCCGGCACTCCATCGAGGCGCCGCTCTTCTGGTACCGGGAGGGCGGGCAGTGGCTGCGCCGCCGTTTCGGGGTGACCGAGCCCGTCCCTGATGAAGAACCGGTTCTGCACGTCAGCTGGTACGAGGCGGACGCCTACGCCCGCTGGGCGGGGCGCCGACTGCCCACCGAGACGGAATGGGAGAAGGCGGCCCGCTTCGATCCCGCGACCGGCCGCTCGGCCCGCTACCCGTGGGGCGACGGCGACCCGACCCCCGTGCACGCCAACCTGGGGCAGCGGCATCTGCGCCCGTCCCGTGCGGGCAGCTACCCGGCCGGGGCGTCCCCGCTCGGGGTGCGCCAGCTGATCGGCGACGTCTGGGAATGGACGGCGTCCGACTTCCTGCCCTATCCGGGCTTCCGCCCCTTCCCCTACCGGGAGTACTCGGAGGTGTTCTTCGGCCCGGAACACAAGGTGCTGCGGGGCGGTTCCTTCGCGGTGGACCCGGTGGCCTGCCGGGGCACCTTCCGCAACTGGGACCTGCCGGTGCGCCGGCAGATCTTCTCCGGATTCCGCACCGCGAGGGACGTCTGATGTGCCGTCATCTCGCCTATCTCGGTCCGGTGGTGCCGCTCGGGAGGCTGCTGAGCGAGCCCGAGCACTCACTGGTGCGCCAGTCCTGGGAGCCGCGCCGCCAGCAGCACGGCACGGTCAACGCCGACGGGTTCGGCATCGGCTGGTACGCCGAGGGCGACCCGGTACCCGCCCGCTACCGCCGCGCCGGGCCGATCTGGGGCGACCTGGCCCTCACCGACCTCGCCCGGGTGGTACGCAGCGGGGCCCTGCTGGCCGCCGTACGGGACGCCACCCTGGCCGGGGCCGACGGGGAGGCCGCGGCCGCCCCGTTCACGGACGGGCCGTGGCTCTTCAGCCACAACGGCGCGGTGCCCGGCTGGCCCACGTCGGCGGCCCCGGTCGCCGCGGCGCTGCCGCCCGAGGAACTGCTCCAGCTGGCGGCCCGTACGGATTCGGCGCTGGTCTGGGCCCTGGTACGGCGCCGGCTGCGGGCCGGGGACGACCTCGGCACGGCGCTCGCCGAGCCCGTGCGGGAGCTGTCCTCGGTCGCGCCCGGCTCCCGGCTGAACCTGCTGCTCACCGACGGCGCGGCGATCGCCGCGACGGCCTGGGGCGATTCGCTCTGGTATCTGGCCGATCCGGGGGCGGGGCGCACCGTGGTGGCGTCCGAGCCGTACGACGACGACTCCCGGTGGTGCGAAGTGCCCGACCGGACCCTGCTGACCGCCACCCGTTCGCGGGTCCGCCTGACCCCGCTCAAGGAGAACCGCACGTGAACAGCTTTCAGTTGACCCGGACCCTCGACGAGGACGCTGCGGAGACCGCACTGCGCGCGGACGTGCTGCAAGGGCTGACCCGTACGCCCAAGGTGCTGCCGCCCAAGTGGTTCTACGACGCGCGGGGCAGTGAGCTCTTCGAGGAGATCACCCGGCTGCCCGAGTACTACCCGACCCGTGCGGAGCGCGAGATCCTGCTGGAGCGGGCTCGGGAGATCGCCTCGGGGAGCGGCGCCCGTACCCTGGTCGAGCTGGGGTCCGGTTCCTCCGAGAAGACCCGGCACCTGATCGAGGCGATGCCCGCGCTGGAGATGTACGTACCGGTGGACGTGAGCGAGAGCGCCCTGCGGGGGGCGGCCACCGCACTGCTCGCCGACCATCCGGGGTTGCGGGTGCACGCCATGCTGGCCGATTTCACCCGTGCGCTGGAGCTGCCGGACTCCCCCGGCCCGCGGCTGGTGGTGTTCCTGGGCGGCACCATCGGAAACCTGCTGCCTCCGGAGCGGGCGGTGTTCCTGGCGTCCGTGCGGGCGATGCTGTCGCCCGGGGACGCGCTACTGATGGGCACGGACCTGGTGAAGGACGAGGCCGTGCTGGTGACGGCGTACGACGACGCCCGGGGGGTGACGGCCGAGTTCAACAAGAACGTGCTGGCGGTCATCAACCGGGAGTTGGACGCCGATTTCCACACCGCCGACTTCGAGCACGTGGCGGTGTGGAACAGGGAGCAGGAGTGGATCGAGATGCGGCTGCGGGCCCGGTCAGAGCTGACGGTGAAGGTCAGGGACCTGGATCTGGTGGTCGCCTTCGCGGAGGGTGAGGAGATCCTGACGGAGGTGTCGGCGAAGTTCCGTCAGGAGGGCGTGCGCAAGGAGCTGGCCGCGGCCGGACTGGAGCTGACCCAGTGGTGGACGGACGCGGCCGGCCGCTTCGCGCTGTCCCTGTCGGTCGCCGACGGGCCGGTGGGCCGGGCCTGATCGGGCGTGGCCGGCCGTGTCGCCTCCGGAGCACGGCCGGCCACGGCCCGCTGGGCCGCCGCAGCGAGGTCCCGCCGGTCCGTGTACCGGCCCGGCGGGATCCGCGGCAGCAGCGTGACCTCGGCCCGGATCCCGCGGGCGCGGGCGATCCGCCACAGCGAGGCGGTGAGCGGGTCGTCCCCGACGAAGGCGGGCGCGCCGGCCGGAGTGCCGTCGGCCTGGAGGTAGGCGAGATGCACGGGCTGTACGGGGACCCTCGCGTCCAATGCGGACTGGAAGGCGGCCCGGCGGAAGGGGCCCCGGGCGCGCCCGCACCAGGTGGAGCCCTCGGGGAAGACGGTGACGCGGTCGCCGGCGAGCAGCGCGCGGGTCATCGTGGTGACGGTGGCGGGCAGTGCGCGGATCCGGTCGCGCTCGATGAACAGGGTCCCGGCCCGGGCGGCGAGGCGGCCGAGGACGGGCCAGGCCCGGATGTCGCTCTTGGCCAGCATCCGGCTGGGCAGGACTGCGGCGACGAGCGGGATGTCGAGCCAGGAGATGTGGTTGGCGACGAGCAGGCGGCCGCCGCGCCGGCCCGCGCTGCCGTGCACGCTGATCCGTATGCCGAAGGCGCGCACCAGCGCGGCCGACCAGGCGCGTATCACCGCGTGCCGGGGGCCGGCCGGCAGCAGCCGGACCGGCGGGGCGCCCAGGATCCCCAGCAGGATCAGGGCCACGGCGCCGGTGAGCCGCAGCACCGCGTGCGGAAGGCTCGCGGTGCGCCCCTCGTGGCCGGCGCAGGCCTCGGGGGTGCAGGGCGAGGTGGGCAGCCAGACGCTCATGCGCCCGGGATGAGCGAACGGAAGTGCTTGAGGTAGCGCGGGTTGGTCCGGCGCAGGGAGAGCAGGACGTACAGGTCGGCGCATCCGAACCCGGCGTCGAAGGCGGGCTCGCCGCAGACCCAGGCGCCCAGGCGCAGGTAGCCGCGCAGCAGCGGTGGCAGTTCCATGCGGTCCGGGAAGGCGATGCCTTCGGGCTTCCACGGGACGTGCGGGGTGACCCGGTACTCCTCGGGTGCGGGGCTGCGGGTGAGGGCGCGCTCGCGGGTGGCCGCGGCGAGGACGCCGCCGTCGGCGAGCGGTATCGAGCAGCAGCCGGCGAGCCAGTTGTGTCCGGTGCGGTCCATGTAGTGGGCGAGACCGGCCCAGATGAGGGCGATGACGGCGCCGTTGCGGTGGTCGGGGTGCACGCAGGAGCGGCCGACCTCGACGAGGTCGGGGCGGATCGGTGCGAGCGCGGAGAGGTCGAACTCTCCCTCGGAATAGAGCCGGCCCGCGACGGCGGCGCGCTCGGGGGGCAGCAGCCGGTAGGTGCCGACGACCTGCTCGGCCTCCTCGTCGACGACGAGGAGGTGGTCGCAGTAGGCGTCGAAGGCGTCGGCGTCGAGGCCCGGCTCGGGGCCGTCGAGGCGGGCACCGAGCTCGCCTGCGAAGACCTGGTGGCGCAGGCGCTGGGCGGCCCTCACCTCGTCCTCGTCGCGGGCCAGGCGAACGGTGTAGTGGGGGCCGGGGGCGGCGGCCTTGGCCGGGGCGGGTTCGGGGGCGAGGAGGGGGGAGGCGGGCGCCGTGGAGAGGGAAGGGGACAGGGGTGCGATGGTCATGGCGGCTCCTGAACCGGGCACGGAGGGCCAGGCCGGCCGGGGTGGCCTGGCTCCTCTACTTCTTCCGTGACCGGCTGGATTCGACGTGACCGCTCTGCGGCCCTCGGGTGTGCGAACGGCGAACTCGCCGGTACCACGCCCCGAGGGCGCCTGGATCAGCGGTCGGAGCTGAGGACGCGGCCGATCTCCGCGGAGGCCGTCCGGGCGGCCTGCCGGGGGTCCTGTCCGGTGAGCACGGCCGTCATGTAGGGCTTGATCGGGTTCTTCGCCTCGACCTCGGCCCAGCGGGCGGAGGTCGGGGTGGCTCTGCCCTGGGCGGCGCCGGGGGCCATGCTGGTGGCGCCCTCGTCGCCCTCGACCAGGTGCGCGAGGGTGGTCTTGTTCGGTACGTAGCTCATCGTGCGGGCCAGCGCGGTCTGCCACTTCTCGCTGACCAGGGCGGTGATCACCGCCACGGCCGCCTTCCGGTGCCCGGTCCGTTCCGGGATGATCAGGTCGGAACCGCCGGTGAAGACGGATCCGGCCCTGTCGGAGGTCTTGCCGGGGATCGGGAAGAAGCCGAGCTTGCCCTTGAGCTCGGGGTTGGCCGCCTCGATCTCGGCGGCCTGGCCGGGCGGGGCGATGATCTGCGCGACCTGGCCGCGGGCGAAGACCTGCGCCTGTGGGGGCGTCTCCTCGTCCGCGGCCTTCGGGCCGTCGCCGAGGGCCTGGAGCTGCTGGTAGAACTCCATGCCGGCCAGGGCCTTGTCGTCGTCGAGGGTGCCGACCCACTTGCCGCCCGTCTCGACGGCGAGCTCGCCGCCCTCGTCCCAGATGAAGCCGGCGAGGACGTACCAGTTCTGGCCCGCCAGGTAGATGCCCTGCTGGTCGCCCTTGTCGAGCTTCTGGGTGGCCTGGATCCACTCCTGGCGGTTCTTGGGCGGGGTTTTGATCCCGGCATTCGCGAAGAGGTCCTTGTGGTAGACGACCACACGGTTGGCGGCGTACCAGGGGACGCCGTACTGGGCGCCGTTGACGCTCCCCGGCTCGGCGAGGCCCTTGAGCCAGTCCTTGCTGCCCCACTCGCGCAGCCCTTCGAGGGTGAGTTCGGAGAGGCCGCCGGTCTCGATGTACTGCGCGACCTGGGTGTTGCCGACCTCGATCACGTCGGCGGGCTCCGTGCTCGTGCCGTCCAGCACGGCGTTGACCTTGTCTCCGATGCCCGTCCACTCCTGGATCCTGACATCGAGGTCGAGGTCGGGGTGCTCCTGCTCGAAGGACGTGGTGAACGAGTCGATGAAGTCCGCCGAGGCACTGCCCTTCATCAGCCAGAGCGTCACCTTCTGCCGCCCTGCGGCCTGATCGGCCGACTGGCCGCAGCCCGTCAGGGCGGTCGCGGCCGCGAGGGCCGTGCACACGGCGAGGAAGCGCATCTTCAAGAGGGTCACCTTCTGGGGCTCGGTCTCAGATGGCTCGAAATTGGCATAGACCAATAGGCCGGTCAAGGGTCTTTCGCTCAGGATTGTTCACGCAAAGTTCGCGGAGCCGGACTTACTGGGGCACCGTAGAACCAGGCAAAAGCGACCCACTGTCGGGAGACCTCATGTCCAACCACACCTACCGGGTGACCGAGATCGTCGGCACCTCTCAAGAGGGCATCGATCAGGCCATTCGCAACGGGATCGCCCGTGCGGGCCGGACCGTACGGAACCTGGACTGGTTCGAGGTCGTCCAGATGCGCGGCCACATCGAGAACGGGGAGATCGCGCACTACCAGGTGGGACTGAAGGTCGGCTTCCGCCTCGAAGGCGACGACTGAGTCCCGTCCCCACGGGAGGCGCTGCCGGTCGGACCGGGCCGAGAGCCCCCGCATCGGCGGCCGGCCCGCGCAACGGGCACGACCCGCGGCAGTCCGCTCAGGTCCGGCCCTCGACCTGCTGGCCGGCGGTGAGCTCGGGCGCCTGTGCCGCCCAGTCGGCGACGACGACCCGGAAGCCGGCCGCCCGCGCGGCCCGGCAGACGAGCTCGTCGTCGTCGACGAGCATGCGCACCTCGCGGCCGCGCGCGATCCGTCCCAGCACCTCCAGCTTGGTCGTCCGGGCCGGCCGCCGGTCCTGGTTGCCGCGCATCCACAACCGCCCCTCGGGCAGGCCGTGCCGGGTGAGCCACTCCACCGTGTCCGCGCGGCACCGCTCGGGCCGCCCGGTCAGGTACACCACCTCGCAGTCGGCCGAGCTCCGCGCCGCCAGCGCGATCCCCCGCGCGAGCGGCGGATCGGCCGGGGCCGCACCGAAGAAGCCGGCCCAGTCCCTGGGGCGGCGCTCCAGGAAATGCTGCCGGTGGGCGGTGTCGGCCAGGGTGTTGTCGATGTCGAAGACGGCCAGCGGCGGCCGCGGAGTGCTCTTCCCGCTCATCCGACCAGCCTAGTGCCGGGTCCTGCCGGCAGCAGAGCACCCGCCGGGCCGGCGCCGCCCCGGCGGGAATCCACCCGGCCCCCGGGCGTTGAGACCTATGTGATCCGAAAACTCTCGATACTCGACCGGTCGCGCACCCGCCAGGACCACCCGGCCCCGCAGGCCCTGCGCGACACCGTCGCGCTGGCCCGGGCAGCGGAGGGGCTCGGCTACCACCGCTTCTGGGTGTCGGAGCACCACAGCGTGCCCGGCGCCGCGGGCTCGGCACCGACCGTGCTGGCCGCCGCGGTCGCCGGGGCGACGGACCGGATCCGGGTCGGCACGGGCGGGGTCATGCTGCCCAACCACCAGCCCCTCGTGGTCGCGGAGCAGTTCGGCGTACTGGAATCGCTCTTCCCCGGCCGGATCGACATGGGGCTCGGCCGCTCGGTCGGCTTCACGAGCGGCATCCGGCGCGCCCTGGGCCGGGACACCGGGGACGCCGACCGCTTCGAGGAGCAGCTCTTCGAGCTCCTCGGCTGGTTCGAAGGCACCCAGCGGGCCTACCCCGGGGTGCACGCCCGCCCGGCGGAAGGGCTGCGGATACCCGCGTACGTACTGGCCACGGGTGAGGGTGCCGGGATCGCCGCCCGGGCGGGCCTGCCGCTGGTCGTGGGCGACCTGCGCGACCGCGAGCGGGTCGCCGGGATCGTGACGGCCTACCGGAAGGAGTTCCGGCCCTCCGCGCGGGCCGCGGAGCCGTACGTCGTGGTCTCGGGCGCGGTGGCCGTCGCGGCCACCACCGAGGAGGCCCGGCGCATCCTGCTCCCGGAGGCCTGGTCCACCGCGTATTCCCGCACCCGGGGCAGCTTCCCCGCACTCCGTCCGGCCGAGGAGATCGAGTCCTTGGAGATGAGCCCGAGGGAGCGGGACCTGTACGAGCGCGCCCTCGCCGGGCATATCCACGGGACGGAGGACCGGGTGGCGGCCGAGCTGTCCGAGATCGCAGAACTCACCGGGGCGGACGAGCTGCTGGTCACCACCTCGACGTACGACCGGACGGCCCTGCTGGACTCGTACACGCGCCTGGCCCGTATCGCGGGCCCCCCGGGGTGGGAGTCGGGGAGCGCAGACAACCGGACCAGCGGTGCGAGGAGCCTGTCGGGCGGAACGACACAGGGCCGGGGCGCAACCCGCTCGACGGCCTGAGGCATCCTCGACGGTGGGCGCGGCCACCCGGCCCCACTCCTGGCCTCCCCCACCCACAAGGGCCCGTAAACTGGGGTGAATGCACCAGTCCACCGAAGCCCGCACCGACCACGGCCACGACCCCTGCGTACGGGTGCGGGGGGCTCGGGAGCACAACCTGCGCGGCGTCGACGTGGACATCCCCCGCGACGCGCTGACCGTGTTCACCGGGGTGTCCGGATCCGGGAAGAGCTCGCTCGCCTTCGGCACCCTGTACGCAGAGGCCCAGCGCCGGTACTTCGAGTCCGTGGCTCCGTACGCCCGCCGCCTCATCCACCAGATCGGCGCCCCGAAGGTGGATTCCGTCACCGGGCTGCCGCCCGCGGTGTCGCTGGAGCAGCGCCGCTCCTCACCCGGCTCGCGCTCCTCGGTCGGTACGGTCACGCTGCTGTCCAACTCCCTGCGGATGCTGTTCTCCCGGGCCGGTACGTATCCGCCGGGTGCGCGGCGGCTGGACTCGGACGCGTTCTCGCCCAACACGGCCGTCGGAGCCTGCCCTTCCTGCCACGGGCTCGGCCGGATCCACCGCACCAGCGAGGAGCTGCTGGTCCCCGACCCCGGGCTGTCGATCCGCGAGGGTGCCATCGCCGCCTGGCCGGGCGCCTGGCAGGGCAAGAACCTCCGGGACATCCTGGAGACGCTCGGCCACGACGTGGACCGGCCGTGGCGGGAGCTGCCCGCGAAGGACCGCGAGTGGATCCTGTTCACCGAGGAGCAGCCGGTGGTGACCGTGCACCCGGTGCGCGACCCGGACCGGATCCAACGGCCCTATCAGGGAACGTACATGAGCGCACGCCGGTACGTCCTGCGCACCTTCTCAGACAGCAGGAGCGCCACCCTGCGGGCCCGTGCCGAGACGTTCCTCGCCGACGCGCCGTGTCCGGAGTGCGAGGGGCTCCGACTGCGCCCGGAGGCCCTCGCCGTCACCTTCGCGGGGCGGACCATCGCCGAGCTCACCGGGCTGGCGCTGACGGATCTGGACGCCCTGCTCGCCTCCGCGCCCGTGGGCGGGGAGGCGGCGCGCGTCCTCACCGACGACCTGCGTGCGCGGATCGGGCCCGTCACGGAACTCGGCCTCGGCTACCTGAGCCTGGACCGGACCGCGCCGACCCTGTCCGCGGGCGAGCTGCAGCGGCTGCGGCTGGCCACACAGTTGCGGTCGGGGCTGTTCGGCGTGGTGTACGTGCTGGACGAGCCGTCTGCCGGGCTGCATCCGGCCGACACCGAGGCCCTGCTCGGCGTACTGGACCGGTTGAAGCAGGCCGGGAACACCGTCTTCGTCGTCGAGCACCATCTGGACGTGGTGCGGCACGCGGACTGGCTGGTGGACGTGGGGCCGCTCGGCGGCGAGCGTGGCGGGCGGGTGCTGCACAGCGGGCCGCCCGCGGCCCTGGCCGGCGTGGCGGAGTCGGCGACGGCCCGGCACCTGTTTCCGGCGCGGGAGCCGGCGGAGCCCGTCCGGGAGCTGCGCAGGCCGACCGGGGAGGTGCTCCTGAGCGGGGTGGACCGGCACAACCTGCGCAGTCTGGAGGTGGCCTTCCCGCTCGGGGTGTTCACCGCCGTGACCGGGGCGTCGGGTTCGGGGAAGTCCACGCTGGTGGGCCAGGCACTGGCCCGGGAGGTGGGCGGGCGGATCTCCGGGCCCGGCTTCCCCGTACGGCGGTTGGTGGAGGTGGACCAGAAGCCGATCGGCCGGACCCCCCGCTCCAACCTGGCCACGTACACCGGCCTGTTCGACGTGGTGCGGAGGCTCTTCACACAGGCCCCGGAGGCGAGGGCGCGCGGCTGGAGGGCGGGCCGGTTCTCCTTCAACGTGGCAGGCGGCCGGTGCGAGACGTGCCAGGGCGAGGGCTTCGTCGTGGTGGAACTGCTGTTCCTGCCGAGTACGTACGCCCCGTGCCCGGACTGCGGCGGGGCGCGGTACAACCCCGAGACACTGGAGGTCCGGTACGGGGGCCTGGACATCGCAGAGGTGCTGGCGCTGACGGTGGAGTCCGCCGCCCGGTTCTTCGCGGACGTCCCGGCGGCGGCGCGCAGTCTGCGGGCACTGGAGGAGATCGGGCTGGGCTACCTGCGGCTGGGGCAGCCGGCCACGGAGCTGTCGGGCGGCGAGGCGCAGCGGATCAAGCTGGCGACGGAGCTCCAGCGACTGCGCCGGGACCACACGCTGTACCTGCTGGACGAGCCGACGACGGGGCTGCACCCGGCCGACGTGCGCGTGCTGCTGCGGCAGCTGCACGGACTGGTGGACGCCGGGCACTCGGTGGTGGTCGTGGAGCACGACATGGGCGTGGTGGCGGGCGCGGACTGGGTGATCGACCTGGGTCCGGGCGGCGGCGCGGACGGCGGCCGGATCGTCGCCGCGGGCACGCCGGAGGAGGTGGCCGGTTCACCGGGCAGCCGGACGGCTCCGTACCTGGCCCGGGCCCTCGCGAACCGCACCGGAGCGGCCGGATAGGGGCGTGCGTGCTCCGGAGACGGCAGGGGCTCTTCATCGAACCGTACGGCTGGAGCGACTGGCTGGAGCCGCGGGGCGAGGGTCGCGGCCGTGACCGTGGGCTCGGGGTGCGCGGACCGGCCCTGGACGGGCAGCAGTGTGCCCGACCAGCCGTTCGAGCTGCAGCACCACGCGGACGTACTCGTGGTCGGGCCGAACGGCGACCCGGTCCTGCCCGTGGATGCCGACGGGAACGAGCTGTACCGGTACCCGTGAAGCTCAGGCGTCACCGGACAGGAGCTGCTGGGGCAGTTCGCGGAAGCTCCACCGCTCCCCGCGGCGGGTGAACTGCCAGACCAGGTCGTAGCGGTCGGGCCAGGTCGCGGGAAGTCCGAGGACCTGGCCGGCGCCCAGGGCTCGCACCAGGCGGGGAATCCCGGCGTGCTCCCAGCAGACGAGTACGGGCATGGGCCCGGCCAGCGCGGCGTGCGCGAGGGCCGCTTCGGCGCCGACGGCGAACTCCGCCCGCACCGGCGTGCGCAGTGCGGTGGCCAGCGCGGACACGGTCTGCCGACACCGGGCGGGGGCTCCGCCCTTGCCGCCGGCGGCGAAGACCGCGGCGGGTCGGGGCAGCGAGGAGCCCCTGGACGGCGAGAAGAGCCGGGGCAGTTCCTCGGCCCGGCGCCAGCCCCGCCCGGCCAGCGAGCCGGGGTCGTCCTCGCCGTCCTCATCCCAGCCGGAGTCCCCGGCGTACGGCTTCTCCGCGTGCCGGATGACCATGATCACGGCGTCCTTGTGCGCGGTCTGCGGCCCGGGTGCCGGGCCGCGGGGCGCTTCCCCGCCGGAGCAGCCGGCCGCGGACAGCGGCGCGAGGGCGGCGGCCAGTACGGCTCTGCGGCGTGGTCCGGTCCTGGCGGCGGCTTCTGGCATGGAGCCACTGTGTCCCATGCCCAGGGCGCCGCCGGGGCACGGCACGGCAGCCGCCCGCCCGGTCAGCCGATCGGCGCAGGGCCCCGGGCCGGCCGGGCTCCTGCGCCGTGGGGTGCGGCCGGACGGGTCAGCGGGGACCCTTGCGGACGGCCCGCAGCCACTCCTTGTTCATGGCGGCGATCGACGGGAGCGGGATGCCCTTCGGGCAGGCCGTGGCGCACTCGCCGGTGAGGGTGCACCCGCCGAAGCCCTCCTCGTCCATACGAGCCACCATGTCCAGGACGCGGGTCTCCCGCTCCGGCGAGCCCTGCGGGAGGACGTTGAGGTGGTTGACCTTGGCGGAGGTGAACAGCATCGCCGAACCGTTGGGGCACGCCGCCACGCACGCGCCGCAGCCGATGCACTCGGCGTGCTCGAAGGCGAAGTCGGCGTCGGCCTTGGGCACTGCGGTGGCGTGTGCCTCGGGGGCCGAGCCGGTGGGAGCGGTGATGTAGCCGCCGGCTTGGATGATCCGGTCGAAGGCACCCCGGTCGACGACCAAGTCCTTGACCACGGGAAAGGCCGCGGCCCGCCAGGGCTCGACGTCGATGGTGTCGCCGTCGGCGAAGGACCGCATGTGGAGCTGGCAGGTGGTGGTGCGCTCGGGACCGTGGGCGTCGCCGTTGATGACGAGGCTGCAGGCACCGCAGATGCCCTCGCGGCAGTCGTGGTCGAAGGCGACCGGATCCTCACCGCGCAGGATGAGGTCCTCGTTGAGGGTGTCGAGCATCTCCAGGAAGGACATGTCCTCGGAGATCCCGTCGACCTCGTAGGAGGCCATGTGGCCGGGGGCGGCGGCGCCGCGCTGGCGCCAGACGCGCAGGGTGAGCTTCATGCGTAGCTCCGCTGGGTGGGGTGGACGTACTCGAAGACGAGGTCTTCCTTGTGCAGGACGGGGGCGGTGCCGGTGGCGGTGAACTCCCAGGCGGCGGCATAGCCGAAGGCCTCGTCCTGGCGGGCCGCCTCGCCGTCCGGGGTCTGGGACTCCTCGCGGAAGTGGCCTCCGCAGGATTCGGCGCGGTGGAGCGCGTCGAGGCACATCAGCTCGGCGAGTTCGAGGTAGTCGACGATGCGGTTGGCCTTCTCCAGCGACTGGTTGAACTCCTCTCCGCTCCCGGGGACCTTGATGCGGCGCCAGAACTCCTCCCGGATCTGCGGGATGCGCTCCAGCGCCTTGCGCAGGCCCTGTTCGCTACGGGCCATCCCGCAGTACTCCCACATCAGTTCACCGATCTCGCGGTGGAAGGAGTCGGGGGTGCGGTCCCCGTCGACGGCGAGGAGGTTCTCCAGCCGCTCGCGGGTCTCGCGTACGACGGCCACCGCCTCGGGGTGGGTGTCGTCGACGGCGTCGCGGTGCGGGTGACGGGCCAGGTAGTCGTTGATGGTGGAGGGGAGTACGAAATAGCCGTCGGCGAGGCCCTGCATCAGGGCGGAGGCACCGAGGCGGTTGGCGCCGTGGTCGGAGAAGTTCGCCTCGCCGACCGCGAACAGTCCGGGGACGGTGGTCTGGAGGTCGTAGTCGACCCACAGTCCGCCCATCGTGTAGTGCACGGCGGGGTAGATCCGCATGGGCACCTCGTACGGGTTCTCCGCGGTGATCCGCTCGTACATCTCGAAGAGGTTGCCGTACTTCTCGGCGACCTTGTCACGGCCCATGCGGCGGATGGCGTCGGCGAAGTCGAGGTAGACGCCCTGCCCGCCGGGACCGACGCCGCGGCCCTCGTCGCAGACGTTCTTGGCGGCGCGGGAGGCGATGTCACGGGGCACGAGGTTGCCGAACGAGGGGTAGATCCGCTCCAGGTAGTAGTCGCGCTCCGCCTCGGGGATGTCGGCGGCGGAGCGGGTGTCCCCCTTGGCCCTGGGAACCCAGATGCGGCCGTCGTTGCGCAGGGACTCGCTCATGAGGGTGAGCTTGGACTGGTGGTCGCCGGTGCGCGGGATGCAGGTGGGGTGGATCTGGGTGAAGCAGGGGTTGGCGAAGTAGGCGCCGCGCCGGTGCGCCCGCCAGACGGCGGTCGCGTTGGAGTTCATGGCGTTGGTGGAGAGGTAGAAGACGTTGCCGTAGCCGCCGCTCGCCAGCACCACGGCGTCGGCGTAGTGCGTGGAGATCTCGCCGGTGATCAGGTCACGGGCGACGATGCCGCGGGCCACTCCGTCGACGACGATCAGGTCGAGCATCTCGGTGCGGGCGTGCAGGTCGACGTTGCCGGCGGCGATCTGCCGGGAAAGCGCCTGGTAGGCGCCGAGAAGGAGCTGCTGTCCGGTCTGGCCGCGGGCGTAGAAGGTGCGGGAGACCTGGACGCCGCCGAAGGAGCGGGTGTCCAGGAGGCCGCCGTACTCGCGGGCGAAGGGGACGCCCTGGGCCACGCACTGGTCGATGATCTCGACGGAGATCTGGGCGAGGCGGTGCACGTTGGACTCACGGGCGCGGAAGTCGCCGCCCTTGACGGTGTCGTAGAAGAGGCGGTGCACCGAGTCGCCGTCGTTGCGGTAGTTCTTGGCGGCGTTGATGCCGCCCTGCGCGGCGATGGAGTGGGCCCGGCGCGGGGAGTCGGAGAAGCAGAACTGGACGACGCGGTAACCCTGTTCGGCGAGGGTCGCGCCGGCCGATCCGCCGGCCAGGCCGGTGCCGACGACGATCACGGTGTGCTTGCGGCGGTTGGCGGGGTTGACGAGCTTGGCCTCGAAGCGTCGCCGGTCCCAGCGGTCCGCGATGGGGCCCCCGGGGGCCTTGGTGTCGGCGATGGGCTCGCCGGTGGTGTGGTGCGCGTAGCTGCTCACGGTCAGTTCACCATTCCGGTCATGACGGCGACGGGGACGGACACGAAGCCCGCGAAGAGGACGAAGGCCAAGGTGTTCGCGAGGGTCCTCAGCGTCCGCTCGCGCCGGGCCCGGCCGGCGCCGAGGGTCTGGGCCGCGCTCCAGAAGCCGTGCCGGATGTGCAGGCCGAGCGCGGCCATGGCCACGATGTAGATGGTGTTCCCGTACCAGGTGGAGAAGGTGGCGAGGACGTTCTCGTACGGGTGGCCGGCCCAGGCGCGCTCGTTGACGGTGAGCGTGGTGAGGTCCAGCAGGTGCCAGACGATGAACAGGCCGAGGATGACGCCGCCCCAGCGCATGGTGCGGGTGGCGTAGCTCGCGCGGCGGCGCTTGTGGACGTACGAGACGGGGCGGGCCCTGATGTCGAGCCGGCTGAGCTGGTAGGCGGAGACGGCGTGCGCGACGACTGCGGCGAGGAGCACCAAGCGGACGATCCACAGGGCCCACTCGTAGTGGAGGAAGGGCGAACCGAGGGTGCGCAGCCAGTGGGCGTAGCCGTTGAACTCGTCCGCCCCGAAAAAGATCTTGAGGTTGCCGAGCATGTGCACGGCGAGGTACCCGAGCATGATGAGCCCGGAGACCGCCATGACGGTCTTCTTTCCGATGGTGGAGCCCCAGAACGAGGGGGCGCTCGTCCGGGTGCGCGGTGCCAGAGCCATGCCCTCGACGGTAAGGAGGCAGGCCCCGGAAGGTCCAAGACATGATGTCGGTCATCTTGATAGACAGGCCCTATGCAGTTTCAGCAGCTCCTCTACTTCGTCGCCGTCGCGGAGACCCGGCATTTCACCCGGGCCGCGGAGCGGGTGCACGTGGCCCAGCCGTCGCTCTCCCAGCAGATCAAGGCGCTGGAGCGGGAGCTGGGGGCCGAGCTCTTCAGCCGCGCCCGGGGCAACATCGCGCTGACGGACGCGGGCGAGACCCTGCTGCCGCTGGCGCGGCGGATCCTGGCGGACGCGGACACGGCGCGGCTGGAGGTGCAGGAACTGGCGCAGCTGCGACGGGGGCGGATCCGGCTGGGGGCCACCCCGAGCGTGTGCACGGGTTTGCTGCCGGGTGTGCTGCGGGCCTTCCACACCGCGCATCCGGGGATCGAGCTGCTGATCGAGGAGAGCGGTTCGCTCGACCTGGTACGGGAGCTGGCGCGCGGGGCTCTGGACCTGGCGCTGATCGCGCTGCCGCTGCCACCCTCCGCACCGGCCCTGACGACCGTGGAGCTGCTGACGGAGGACCTGGTAGTGGTGTCTTCGACGAAGCTCCCGGCGCCCGGCGGGGGCAGGGAGCTGACCATCGCCGCGTTGCGCGACGAGCCGATGGTGATGTTCCGGCACGGCTATGACCTGCGCGAGCTCACGGTGGCGGCCTGCAGGGCGGAGGGCTTCGAGCCCACCTTCACCGTGGAGGGCGGCGAGATGGACGCGGTGTTGGGCTTCGCACGGGCGGGTCTGGGCGTGGCGGTGGTCCCGGCGATGGTGGTGGCCAACGCGGGCCCGGGCCTGCGGACCACGCCACTGGCCGGTTCGCCGCTGCGCCGGACCATCGCACTGGCCCACCGCACCGACGTGGATCCGCCGCGCGCGGCACGCGAGCTGCAGCGCATGCTGATGGCGTGACCCTGGCGCAGACCCCGCGGCCGGGGCGGGCGGAGGCCTCGCCCGGAGGTTTGCGCGCGGATCGCCTCAGGCGGGGACGTGCGGGGCGGCGGGCAGGAGCCGGTCGAGGCCGTCCGCGAGCATGCCGAAGGCGAGGTCGGCGTCGGCCACGGCGGCCGGGTGGGCCTCGTCGGCGCTCTGCCCGGCATCGAGCCGCTGCCAGTTCTCCCGCCCCAGCTCGTGGCGGACCGCCACGAGGTGGACGGCCGCCAGCCTGGCCGCGAGCGGCGGGGCCGACTCCGACTCCAGGGCGGCGGCGAGCAGCTCGACCTCACGGTCGGCATAGTGGGCCAGGCGGGATTCCAGGCTGGCCGTGGAGTAGAGGAGCCGCTGGAACGCGAGGACCTCCGGATGGTCGCAGAGCCCGGTGATCGGGTCCCGCTCGGCGAGGGCCGTCAGGAAGTGGTCGTGTACGGCACGGACCGGCGACCGGCCCGCCGGCCGGTCGCGGACGATACGCGCCGCCTCGTCCTGGTGGTCGGCGAACCGGTCGAGGAGCAGGTCCTCCTTGGTGGGGAAGTACCGGAAGAGGGTGGGTTTGGACACCTCGGCAGCCGCGGCGACATCGGCCACCGACACGGTGTCGAAGCCCCGCTCCAGGAAGAGTTCCAGCGCCGTGGCCGCCAGCTGGCGGCGTGTACGGAGCTTCTTGCTCTCGCGCAGACCCGTCGTGTTCTCCATGCGCACACCCTAACACATACATGAGACCGGGTAAGTTTTTTAACCGGGTTGCATTTTCTGTCGGGAGCGGCTTTCCTTGAAACACCGACAAGGAGAGGACTTCCGATGAACCGCACCTGTGCGACCGCGGCAACCGACGTACTGATCGCCGGCTCGGGCCCCACCGGGCTGACACTCGCTTGTGACCTCGCCCTGCGCGGCCGCTCCGTCCGCGTCATCGAACGGCGCACGGAACCGCACCGCGCATCCCGGGGCAAGGGGCTCCGGTCCGGCAGCCTCGCGATCTTCCGGGAGCTGGGCCTGGCCGAGCCCCTGATCACCACCGGCATCGCGGGGGTGGTCCTGCGCAAGTACTTCGACGGCGAGCACATCAACGACACCCCCACCCCGTCGGACGCCGGCGTACTGATCGGCCAGTGGCAGATCGAGGAGGCGCTGCGCGACCGGCTCGCCGGACTGGGCGTGCGCGTGGAGTACGGGGCCGAGCTCGTCGGCATCACCCAGGACGAGGAAGGGGTGCGCGCCGAACTGGCCGACGGAAGCGTGGTCGCGGCCCGCTATCTCGCCGGGTGCGACGGCGGCCGCAGCACCACGCGCAAGCTGCTCGGCATCCCCTTCGAGGGGACCGGGGAGAAGGAGCCGGCCATGGTCATAGGCGACGTCAGGGCGCCGGGGATCGACCGGGACGTCTGGCACCAGTGGTTCACCTCGGAAGGCGGCGGGATGCTGCTCTGCCCGATGCCGGGGACGGATTCCTTCCAGCTCCAGGCGTCGCCCGAGCGGGACGAGCACGGCGAACCGCTGCCGCCCTCCTTGGAGAGCTTCCAGAGGATCTTCGACCGGTGCGCACGGGTACCGGGCATCCGGCTCCAGGACCCCACCTGGCTCTCCTCCTGGCGGGTCAACGTCCGCATGGCCACCCGGATCCGGGAGGGCCGGGTCCTGCTCGCCGGTGACGCCGCCCACGTGCACCCGATAGCGGGCGGGCTGGGCATGAACACCGGCATCGAGGACGCGGCCGCGCTCGGCCGGGCCCTGTCCGCCGCTCTCGCCGGGCCCGACACGGAGACGGCGCTCGACGCGTACGAGGCGGAGCGGCTCTCGGTGGCCGCGGGGGTCTTGGCCGACACGGCCGAGCGATACCAGAGGGTCGTCGAAGCCGTCCGGACCCCTGGCAGCGGGACGGAGGCCGGACTGGACTGAGCGGACGCCGCACATCGGAGCCGGACGCCGCAGCAACCTCCCTGCCCGGGCCGCCGCGGGCCCGGGCAGAGGTCAGGAGGGCGTGGGCACCGCGTCCGAGAGGGACAGGGCGTGGATGCGGTCGGGGGCGCCGGGGCGGGCGTAGTACCAGCCCTGGGCGGTGTCGCAGCCGAGCGCCCGCAGCTGAGCAGCCTGTGCACCGGTTTCCACACCCTCGACGGTGACGGCGAGTTCGAGGCTGTGGGCCAGGGCGACGATCCCTTCCACGATCTTGACGTCGACCGGGTCGGCGGGCTGCTGCTGCATCCCCCGAGTGAAGGAGCGGTCGAGCTTGAGCACGCTGACCGGCAGGCGGCGCAGATTGGCCAGGTTGGAGTACCCGGTGCCGAAGTCGTCGAGGGCGATGTCCACGCCGAGTTCGGCCAGGCGGCGCAGCGGCTCCAGCAGTTCGTCGTCCGCGCCTATCAGGGCCGATTCGGTCACCTCCAGGCACAGCGCGCCCGGGGCGAGGCCGGAGTTCTCCAGCACCGCGACGGTGTCGGCGACCAAGCCCGGGTGGTGGAGCTGTGTCGGCGACAGGTTGACGTTGATCCGCAGGGCGGAGCCCCCGTGCTGCCGCTGCCATGTGCGGGCCTGGCGGACCGCCTCCTCAAGGACCCACCGGCCGAGGGGCACGATCAGCCCGGTCCGTTCGGCGAGCGGGATGAAGCGGTCGGGACCGAGCACCCCGTACTGCGGGTGGGACCATCGCACCAGGGCCTCGGCACCGTGCACCGAGCCGTCCCGCAGGTGGACCAGCGGCTGGTACTCGATGAAGAACTCGCCGCGCTCCAGAGCCGCCGGAAGCGCGTTGGTCAGTCCATGCCGGGTGATCGCGCGGGCGTCGGCCTCGGCGTCGGCGAACTCGAAGCGATTTCCGCCGGCGGCCTTGGCCCGGTACATGGTGATGTCGGCGCTGCGCAGCACCTCGGCGGGGGTACGCTCCCCGGCCCGGCCCTCAACGATGCCGATGCTGCCCCGGACCGTCAGCTCCCGGCCCTCCAGGCGGATCGGCGCCGAAAGGGCCGTGAGGATGCGGACGGCGAGGTCGGTGACCTCCTGCTCGGTGTCCGGGCCCGTGGTCAGCGCGACGAACTCGTCGCCGCCGAGCCGGGCGACGACCTCGCCGGGGCCGGTGGCGCAGCTCTGCAGCCGGTCGGCGACCTCCACCAGGAGCCGGTCGCCGGCCGAGTGCCCGAGGCTGTCGTTGACGGCCTTGAAGCCGTCGAGGTCGAGGTAGCACAGACCGTAGCGGTCGCTGCCGGAACTGCTGAGGGCCTTCTCCAGACGCTCGAAGAACAGCGTCCGGTTCGGCAGTCCGGTGAGGGCGTCGTGGGTGGCCTCGTAGCGCAGGCGCAGGTTCAGCAGCCGGCGCTCGGTGGTGTCCTCCATCAGCGCCAGCTGGTACTGCGGCTTTCCGTCGGCGTCGCGCAGGAGCGACACCGTGAGGTTGGTCCAGAGCACGGTCCCGTCGTGGCGGTAGTACGGCTTCTCCACCCGGTAGCTCTCGCGCTCGCCGCGCACCAGCTCGCCGTACATGCGCCAGACGTGGGGGGTGTCGTCGGGGTGGCCCCACTCGCTGACGTTGCGGCTGCGGACGTGCCCCTCCAAACCGCCGAACATCTGCAGGAGGGTGTCATTGACCTCCAGGACGTTCCCGTCGAGATCGGCGATGCCGATGCCGACGGCGGCGCCCTCGAAGACCGCGCGGAAGCGTTCCTCGCTCGCGTGCAGGGCCTGCTGGGCATCGGTGCGGGCGGTCAGCGCGGAGCGCGCGATGGCCTCCTGTTCGCTCAGGGTGCGCTCGCGCAGCGCCCTGGCGTAGCCGGCGGCCATGGCGTGCTGGAGCCGGGCGCAGCGCGCGTGGTATTCGGCGGTGGCCTCCACCCCGGAGCTTTCGAGTCCGTCCGGGCCGCAGTAGAGGACCAGGTAGGACTCGATCACGCCGAGGGTGCCGGCCAGGGCCTCGGGGTCGGTGCAGTGCACGGCGACGAGTTCCGCCCCCACCCGTTGGGCGACGGCGGCGTCGAAGGGCCTGGCGTGCAGGGCCTCGGTGAGGGTCCGGGTGAGCGGCACGAGGTGCCGTTCGAACTCGGGCCGGGTCAGCGAGGTCGCGGTGACCGGGAAGATCGCCCGCCCCCAGATCGTCGCGAAACGGGCGATTCGGTCCTCGATGCCGCCGTCCGGCGCCGCGGGGTGCGCGGCCGGTGCGGGAGCGGCCGCGGGCGCCGCAACGGTGCTCGACGCACCCGCCGTCTGTGCCGGTAGTCTCACGCCTTGCGTCCCACGCCTGCATAGCCCGAGAAGGCGTAGGGGTCCTCCGGGGTCTCGCCGTCCTCCCCGCCCTCGGCCTGGTCCGGGCGCCAGTCGGGCATGGACACCAGGCCGGGCTCCACCATCTCGAATCCGTCGAAGAAGCGGCCGATCTGCTCCCCGGTGCGCATGACGAGGGGGTTGCGGATGTCCCGGTAGACGCCGACGGCGCCGCCCGCGACCTCCTCCGTGAGCGGGATGCCCTCGTAGGAGGCGTGCGTGAGGATCAGCAGACTGCCGGGGGCCAGCGCCTCGCGCAGTTCGGCCACGGCCTCGTACGGATGGTCCGCGTCCTCGAGGAAGTGCAGGACGGCCACGAGCAGCAGGGCGACCGGGCGGTCGAAGTCGAGGAGCCGCCCGGCCTCGGGGGCGGCCAGGATCTCCTTCGGCCTGCGCAGGTCCGCAGCGACGACGCCGGTGTCCTCGTCGTCCATGAGGACGGCCTGACTGTGCGCCACGGCCACCGGATCGTGGTCCACGTAGACCACGCGGGCCCGGGAGCTGGCACCCTGGGCGATCTCGTGGACGTTGCCGAAGGTGGGGATGCCGGAGCCGATGTCGAGGAACTGCGTGACGCCCTCGGCGACGGCGTGCCGGACGGCACGGCGCATGAACGCCCGGTTGGCCTGCATGATCTTGGGCAGGCCCGGCATGAATTCCATGGCACGTCGGGCCGCCTGGCGGTCGACCTCGAAATTGTGGGACCCGCCAAGGTAGTAATCGTAGATGCGGGACACGCTCGGCACCGATATGTCGATGCCTGGCGGGGCCCAGGCGGGGCGCTCCATCGGGATCTCCAAGCGTTGTTCCTGCGGCGGTCCGTGCGGGGTCGGACTCCTGTCCGAGCCGAATGTACTGATCATTGACCAACAGGGCGAGCAAAAGCGGAAATTGGCGATCCGTTCTTCGTCACACACCAAAGTCGCCCAGCGGCGCCCCGGCGCAAATGACCGGTACCGACAAATCCCTTTTGGGAATTGACCGGATGATGATCTTACTCGTCTGCAACCGCTCCACGGCTGGCTCAAACCTTTCCGATGCGCACTCCACTCGTTCAGGCGAACGGAGGCCGAGCCCCGCGTGCGCGCGGGCGCGCGGGCCCATGCTCCCCGGGTGAACAGAGCCTGTGCCAGGCGCCTGCTGGCGGTCCCGGTCCTGTTGTGGGCGGCCCTGGCCACCACCCCGGCCGTGGCTGATAGCAGCGCCTACCCGACGACCGGCCACGGCGACGGCCAGCGTGCCGCCGCAGTGCTCGCGGTGGCCTTCGGCGACGGCCGTGGGCGGCGGCCGGGTGGTGGACATCACGGTGAGGAGCACCGCTCCGACCACGCAAGACACCGTGGTGACGGGCGGGGCGGCGGGCATCATGGCCGCCCCCACTGCCCGCCCCCGCCCCCGCCCCCGTGTCCGCCGAAGCCGCCGAAGCCGCCGCCGGAACCCACGCCGCCACCCGAGCCGGAGCCCACCGTGCCACCGCCGAAACCCGCGCCGAATCCGGTGCCGCCCCCGCCTCCGCCGCCACCCCCGAAACCCGCACCGTCAGCGCCGCCGAAGGCCGCGGCCGGGCCCGCGCCCAAGCCCGCCCTGCCGGCACCGGCCCGGCCGAAGCCGCCGCCCGCACCCCCCGCCGCGAAGCCGCCCCCGCCGCCGCCACCGGCCCCCGCGGTGGCCGCCCCCGCCCCGAAACCGGTGGTCCGCCCGGTGTACCGCGCGGCGACCCGCAAACCGGCCGAGCACCACATCTCGCCCGTCACCTTCACCCTGATGACCGCGGCTCCCGCGGTGCTCGCGATCGTCGCGCTGCGCCCCCGGTGATCCGCCCGACGTCGAACGATCTGGAGTCCACTTGTCGGAATGGCTCGTCCTGTCCCTCGCGATGGCCGCGGCCTGTGCCGTGGTGCTGTCCATCGCCTTCCTCAACCACCGCAGGATCGGCGAGGACGACGATCCGAACGAGACCCCGGACGTCATCGAGTACATGACGATGATGATCGGGGTGATCTACGCGATCGTGCTGGGGCTGGCGATCGCGGGCGTGTGGGAGGGCCGCGGAGCCGCCCAGGAACACGTACGCCAAGAAGCGCAGGCCCTGCACGAGATCAGCGTCCGCTCCCAGGTCTACCCGGCCGAGGTGCGGGCGAAGATCCGGTCCGGCGTGGACGCCTACGTCACCTACGTGGTCGACACCGAGTGGCAGGCGATGGTCGACAAGGGCGAACTCACCGACCGCGGCGGGGAACTGCTGGAGCGCATCCGCCGGGACGTCACCGACTACGAGCCGCAGACCGACCACGAGGGGCAGGCCTACCAGCCGCTCGTCGACCAGGTGGCGGTGGCCGACGACGCCCGCAACGCACGCGGCGCGAGCGCCGGGGCCACCATGCCGGGCGTGGTCTGGTTCGGGCTGATCATCGGAGCGCTGGTCACGGTGGGCCTGATCTTCACCCTGCAGATCAGGCGGTCCTTCCGGGAGATGCTGCTGGCCGGGCTGTTCAGCGCGCTGATCGCGTTCCTGCTGTTCCTGATCTGGGACTTCGACGCGCCGTTCGGCCGCGGCATCTCGGCCACCGCCGAGCCGTTCCTCACGCAGTTCTCCCACCTCGGCCTCGGCGGCTGACTGCGCCCGGCAAACCGGGGACGGACCTCCCGTCCCCGGTTCGGCCTACGACCATGCCCCATTCGCCCGTTCCTGATCGCGGGCCCCGGCACCCGCACCTAGCGTGGCGGACATCGAGGCGCACGACCCCCCACGTGCGGAAACCGTTCCGCGGCTGCTCCTCGGGGATCCGGAGAATCAACCATGGGTGCGATACGTACCTCCGCCACCGCCCTGCTGAGCGCCGGCGCCACGTTCGCCGTACTCACGCTCGGAACCCTCGGCGCGCCCGCCGCGTCCACGGCCGAGAGCCCGCCCCGGGCCCAGGCCGGAGCGCAGGCCGAGAAGCATGTCGGGGCACGGGGCGGCACCCCGGCCCAGCCACGGGCCGGAGCCCGGGCCCCACAGGTCACTTCGTTCGGTTTCACGCTCACCCCCTCGACGGTCGCCCCCGGCGGCCAGGTGGTGCTCGCGGTCAGCGGCTGCAACGCCGCCTACTCCACGGCCTCCTCCGGTGTGTTCGACACCGTGAGCATCGCGCGCGGCCAGAGCGTACGGGCCACCGTGGACCGGGACGCCCGCCTCGGGGCCGTCTACTCCGTCTCCTTCACCTGCAACGGCGAGACGGGCTCGGCCGACCTGACGATCGCCGGCGGCACGAGCAGGCCCACCACCAGTTCCACGAGGACCGCCACGGCGACGGCGCCTGCGGCGAACACCGTCACGACCCCGCTCGCGACCACCTCCGCCCGCGGTGTCCGCGGCGGCCTGGGCGGCAGCGCGGCCGGAATGGATCCGGTGGAACTCGGTGTGGGTGCGGCCCTCTTCCTGGCCGCCGCGGGCGGCACCGCGTACGCCCTGCGCCGCAGGACGTCCCACCGCGGTCACTGAGCACCGGGGTCGCCCCCTCCACCGCCGGTCGCCCCGGGCCCTCGGGGAGGGCTCGGGGCGACCGGCGGGAGCCGATGGTGCCTGACCGGGGGGCCGGATCGGTCAGCTCCGTCCCCGGAGCGGACGGCGGCGGCGCATCACGTGGGCGCCCGCTCCCAGGGCGGAGATCCCGACCAGGCCCGCTCCGATGGCCGTCTCGGCGGTGGACGGGCCGATGGAGCCGCCGATGCCGCCCTGGGAGGGGTTGCCCTGGAGGATCCGGAAGCGGGCCGTGGCGACCAGGTTGCTGTCGTTGCACTTGACCGACAGCGTGTGAGTGCCCGGCGAGGCGTGGTTGAAGACCCGCACGGTGGCGAAGCCGATCGACCCGGCGGACAGGTTCGCGGGCGGAAAGTTCCCGTGCGAGGCGACGGTACCGCCGTGACCGCAGCCCGCCGCGCTCACCTGCATCGTGGATCCCTGGTGCACGGCGTACGGGTTCACCGAGATGTTGCTGGGGCCGTTCCCGCCCCCGTTTCCGCCCCGGCCCCCGGGGTCCTGGTTCGCGGAGGCGAGCGGGGCACTGACGCCGAGGACGGCACAAGCTGCCGCCGTCACGGTAAGAGCGCGCAAGACACGCATGGTGGAACCTCCAGCGGGAAGCGCCCCGGAGCGTCGGCCCCGGATGATCGACGAGAACGCCTCCCACGTCGAACCCTCGGGTCGTCCCGCAACCTCCGCACTTCCGGCTTTGGGCCGCCCGGTTGAGCGACACGCCGGAGCGCGGACGGTCTGGCTGACGGATCCGCAGGTCACGACCCGTCAGTCATTTATGTGACGATTACCTGGATGGGCGCATCCCTTCCGGCGCCCTCCCACCGCCCCCGCGGCCGCGGCCACCCGTTCGCCGCTCCCCCCTCGCCGACCCGCCGCCCCGGCCTTAGCGTGCGGGGAACAGGGCGTACCGGGGTGGGACAGGAACGCGGGTCGGGACCCCCGCGTCGGGAAGGGAGAACGATGGGCGAGGACGAGGCAGGGCAGTCACGAAGGCGCTCACCGTGGGGCGTCATCGCCCTGGTCATGCTCACCGGCCTCGCCATGGTGCGGAACGGCGTGAACATGGACGGCGGACCGCCCCAGCCCACCGCGGCCTCGGCCGTCGCGGTGACGGCCGACCAGTTGCCGGCGAATCCGCCGAAGCCGCCACCGGACATGGAGTTGCTGGAGCACTCCTCGGTGCAGCGCATCCGCATCCCCACGATCAGCGTGGACGCGCCGGTGATGACGGTCGGGCTGGACGCGGAGGGCTGGATCGACGCGCCGCCGCCGCAGGACCGCAACCTCGCCGGCTGGTACCTCAACGGCATCTCGCCGGGGCAGCGGGGCTCGGCGGTGATCGTGGGCCACGTGGACAACGCGCAGGGTCCGGCGGTCTTCTACGGGCTGGGCTCGGTCAAGCCGGGCAACCACATCGAGGTGGAGCGCTACGACGGGCGCACGGCCGTCTTCGAGGTGTACGGGGTGGAGGTGTTCTCCAAGGACGCCTTCCCCGGGGCTCGCGTGTACGGGGACACCGGGCACGCGGAACTCCGCGTGATCACCTGCGGCGGCGGTTACTCCAAGGCCCGCGGGTACGACGGAAACGTGGTCGTCTTCGCACGGATGGTGGAGTCCCGCTGAGGCCGGGCCGGGGCCGCGCGGCCCCGGCCCCGCGTCAGTGCAGCGCCGCCACGGCGGACAGGGTGGGCAGTGTCATCCGGTACCCCCGGGCGAGCAGTTGGGGCAGGTAGGAGTCGATGGCCCGAACGCTCTGCGACCGGTTGCCGCCCGCGTCGTGCGACAGCACGATCGCCCGGGGCCCCGCGCCGCGCAGGACCCGGGAGACGATCGTCGTGACACCCGGCTCCTCCCAGTCCAGGCTGTCCACGGTCCAGGCGAGCGGCTCCATCCCCAGCTCGGCCCCGATCTCGAAGGCGGCCCGGTTCCACGCTCCGTAGGGCGCCCGGAACCACTGCGGCGCTTCGCCGACGACCTGCTGCACGATCTCGCTGGTGCGGCCGATCTCTGCGGCGAGGGCGGGCCGGCTCAGCTTGGGGATGTGCGGGTGGGTCCAGGTGTGGTTGCCGATGACGTGTCCCTCGGCGGACATGCGGCGCAGCAGGTCCCGGTTCTCCGTCGCCATCTCCCCGCAGACGAAGAACATCGCGCGCATGTCGTAGCGGCGGAGGGTGTCGAGGATGGCCGGGGTGTAGCGGGGGTCCGGTCCGTCGTCGAAGGTGAGCACCATGGAGCTGTCGGTGCCCGCGCCGGCCGGGAGTTCCAGGATGGGCCGGGTCCGCACGGCCGGCTTCACGGCCGCGGGCCGGGCGGGGGCGTCCGCCGTCATGGGGCGCAGCCGGTAGGCCTTCTCGGGCAGCGCCCCGGGGAGTCCGCCGGGGCCCGCCGCGAGGTTCGGACCGGGTCCGGCGGCGGGCCCCGGTGCGCCGCCCGCGCCCGGTGCACCGGGCACCGTGGGTGCACCACCCTCGGTGCCGTTGCCCGTGGTGATCAGTCCGGCGGCCGCGACTCCGAGGAAGACGGCGGTGCGCAGGAGCACACGCCGCCCTACTGTCGGCTCGTCTTTTTTCATTATTACTACGTATCAACGGCATCCCCGCAGACGTCGAGAGGCGCGGACGCTCCCCGTTGCGCTCACCCGTGCGGACCAGCCGTGCGGCGCGTCAGCCGTGCGACCGTCAGCCGCGGCGCACCAGGGGGAAGGGGAGGGTCTCGCGGATCGTCAGGCCCGTGAGGAACATGACGAGTCGGTCCACGCCGACGCCGAGGCCGCCCGTGGGCGGCATCGCGTATTCGAGCGCGTCCAGGAAGTCGTTGTCGAGTTCCATGGCTTCCGGGTCGCCGCCGGCCGCGAGCAGGGACTGGGCGGTGAGCCTGCGCCGCTGCTCGACGGGGTCGGTCAGCTCCGAGTACGCGGTGCCGAGCTCGGTGCCGAAGGCGACGAGGTCCCAGCGCTCGGCGAGCCGGGGGTCCCGGCGGTGCTGGCGGGTGAGGGGGGAGACGTCGGTCGGGAAGTCCTTGTAGAAGGTCGGCAGTCCCGTCCTCTCCTCCACCAGCCGCTCGTACATTTCGAGGACCACGTCGCCGCGGGTGTCCTCCGGCCCGTGCGGCACCTCGGCCCGGTCGCAGAGCCTGCGCAGGACGTTCTCCTCGGTGTCGGCGTCGACCTCCTCGCCGAGGGCCTCGCTGATCGCCCCGTACACCGTCCTGACCGGCCAGGGGCCGGAGATGTCGTGGACGACGAGCTTTCCGTCGGGCCCTGCCCTGTGGGCGACGGGCGAGCCGAAGGCTGCGGTGGCGGCCCCCTGGATCAGTTCCCGCGCGAGGTCGAGCATGACGTCGTAGTCGGCGAAGGCCTGGTAGGCCTCCAGCATCGTGAACTCGGGGTTGTGCTTGTAGGAGACGCCCTCGTTGCGGAAGGTGCGGCCCATTTCGAAGACCTTCTCCATACCGCCGACGCAGAGCCGTTTGAGGTACAGCTCGGGCGCGATGCGCAGGTACAGGTCGAGGTCGTAGGCGTTGATGTGGGTGCGGAAGGGCCGGGCGTTGGCGCCGCCGTGGATCTGCTGGAGCATGGGGGTCTCGACCTCCAGATAGCCGCGGTCGAGCAGCCCCTGGCGCAGGGCCTGGACCGCGCTGGAGCGAGCCCGTACGACGTCGCGCGCCTCGGGGCTGGCGACGAGGTCGAGGTAGCGGCGCCGGACCCGCGCCTCGGGGTCGGCGAGACCCTTGCGCTTGTCCGGCAGGGGGCGCAGGCACTTGCCGGTCAGCTGCCAGGACCGGACCACGAGGGAGAGCTCGCCGGTCCTGCTGGCGCCGGGTTCGCCGGTCACCAGGACGTGGTCGCCGAAGTCGACCCGGGCGGTGAAGGAGTCGAGCACCTCGGCGCCGCTCTCGTCGCGGGTGAGCATCAGCTGTATGTCTCCCGACCAGTCGCGCAGGACGGCGAAGGCCACGCCGCCGAGGTCGCGTACGACCATCACGCGTCCGGCGAGAGTGGCCTGCTCGGCGGTGCGGCTGCCGGGCGGGTGGCTCGGGTGGGACGCCTTGAGCTGGGCGACGGTGTGGGTGCGCGGCCGGATCCCCACCGGGTAGGGGTCGGTGCCGGAGGCCCGGATGCGGTCCAGTTTGGCATGGCGGACGCGCACCTGTTCGGGCAGTCGCTCCACGGGCACCCCGGGGAGCTCCTCCCCCACCGCGTCCAGGCCGAGGGAGTCGATCGGGGGCAGTCCTTCCGTCGTGGCGGGGGCGGTGACGCCCTTGGGGTGGCCGTTGCCCCACAGGGTGCGCAGGCTGGGTACGGAGACGAACCCTTCGGCGATGCCGGAGGCGAGGCTGACCCGGGCGAGCGAGCCGGCGTCCTGGTAGCAGAGGAACCGCGGGTACCACTCGGGGCCGTATTTGACGTTCGAGCGGTACAGGGCCTCCAGCTGCCACCAGCGGGAGAAGAAGAGCAGCAGTTTGCGCCAGACCTTCAGGACCGGCCCGGCGCCGATGCGGCCGCCCTCCTCGAAGGCGGAGCGGAAGACGGCGAAGTTGAGGGAGATGCGGCGTACGCCGAGGGCGGGGGCGGCGGCGCACAGTTGGGCGACCATGAACTCCATGACCCCGTTGGGCGCGGTCCGGTCGCGGCGCATCAGGTCGAGGGAGATGCCGTCCCTGCCCCAGGGGACGAAGGAGAGCAGGGCGATCAACTCGCCGCCGGCGTCGAAGGCCTCGACCAGCAGGCAGTCCCCGTCGTCCGGATCGCCGAGCCGGTCCAGGGCCATGGAGAAGCCCCGTTCGGTCTCGGTGTCCCGCCAGCGGTCCGCCCGGTCGATGATGGTCCGCATCTCGTCCTCGGAGAGGGCCGAGTGCCGGCGGATGACGGTGGTCGCGCCGGCCCGCTCGACGCGGTTGACGGCCTGGCGGGTCACGCGCATGTCGCGGCCGTCGAGGTCGAAGCGGGCGACGTGCAGGATGGCTTCGTCGCCCAGCTGGAGGGCGCTCAGCCCGGAGCGGGCGAAGGCGGTGGCGCCGTCCTCGGAGGCGCCCATCACGGCGGGCTGCCAGCCGTAGCGGCCTGCGACGGCCAGCCAGGCGTCGATGGCGGCGGACCAGGCTGCCGGATCGCCCACCGGGTCGCCGCTGGCGAGGCAGACGCCCGCTTCGACGCGGTAGGTGACGCCGGCCCGTCCGTTGGGGGCGAAGACGACGGCCTTGTCGCGCCGGGTGGCGAAGTAGCCGAGCGAGTCGGACCGCCCGTAGGCGCCGAGGAGGGCCCGGATCCTGGGCTCCTCGTCCCCGTGCAGGGCGGCGGTCAGCCGCTGGGAGCGGAACAGCGTCGCGGCGGCGTTGAGCAGGGCGGCGGCGCCGAACAGGCCGAGGAGGAAGTACAGCGGCCTGGGCGGGCGGCCGTCGAACTGCCGGGCCGAGAAGAGGCCGCCGAAGACCTGCTTGGCGGCCCAGTCCAGCCACTGGCCGGGGGGCAGGCTGCCGGGGAAGAGGGCGACGAGCGCCCAGCCCAGGAGGACGGCGGCGAGCATGCCGAGGCCGAGCACGATCAGGGCGTGCCACAGTGCCCCGGGCCGGGACGCGGCGTAGAACTCCTTGCGGGCGGCGACCAGTACGGCCGTGGCGGCGACGGCCAGGGCCAGCGAGGAGAGGCCGATCCCGTAGTCGCCGACGGCGATGTCCAGCAGGTCGTCGACGGTGAGCAGGGCCAGATAGGTGATGACCATCCACCAGGCGACCTTCTTGCGGGTGCCGAGGGCGGCCGCGAAGAGGAAGAGGAAGACGGCGTAGGCGAGGTTGGCGCTGACCGGTACGACGATCAGGTCGAGGAAGCGCACGACGTGGTGCAGGAGGCGCCGCAGTGTCGGGGAGAGCGAGAGCAGTGCGCACAGCAGGCCGATGGTCCCGAAGAACGCGCCGAACGCGTCGGGAACCCGGTTCAGGAAGCGGTTGCGGGTTCCGTGCGTCTCCTGCGCGGTGGCACTCATGGTTCGCACTGTAGGGAGGGGGTCGCCGGTGCGCGCGCCGAGCGGGTGGGGGCGTCCGGCACGTCAGCGCCTATCCTCACGAGGGTGACGGAGCACGTGAACACGGGATTCGAACGCGGTACCGACGGTCCGAAGGTGATCCTGGCCGGGGTGGACGGTTCGGAGTCCTCACTGCGGGCGGCGGCCTACGCCGCCGGGCTGGCCCGTCGGCAGAACGCACTGCTGGCGCTGGTGTACGTCCAGCCGGTGGTACCGGCCGGGGCGGCGCTCGGTGCGCCCGTGGCCGACACCACCGGGGAGATCGCGGAGGGCCTGGTGGCCGAGATCCGTGCGTCGGCGGAGCGGCTCAAGGGCGTCTACGAGGTCCGGTGGGAGTTCCACACCTTTCGCGGCGACCCCTACGCCGGCCTGGTGAGCGCGGCACAGGAGCTGATGGCGGACGCGGTGGTGGTCGGCGCCTCGGAGCAGGCGGGCCACCGCATCGTCGGCTCGGTGGCGGTCCGCCTGGTCAAGGCGGGCCGCTGGCCGGTGACCGTGGTCCCCTGACCGCTCCGCCCCGTCCCGCCCCGTCCGGGTCGCTTCCGCGTCCGGTCCGGGCCGGGCGGGGTGGGGTGGGGCGGGGTGGGGCGGGGTGGGCCCGAGGGCGCGCCGGATCCAGCCCGGGGCGCCGAGCGCCTACGAGGCGGCCACCAGGCCGTCCTTGGCGGCGCCGCGGCTGAGGACGGCCTCGGTGATCTCGTCCCGCGCGGCCTCGTAGTCCTCCCGGCCGGGGTTCTTCGCGAGGGCGTCGGGCAGGTGGACGACGCGTCCGGTGGACAGGTCCATCATCTGCGGCACGAATGCGGCCTTGGTGACCTGCCAGCGCTGCCCGGCCGCGGCCGGAGGGGCGAAGGTGAAGCGTGCGATCGAGCCGTAGTTGCCGCGCATGTCCCGGGCGCCCGTGTAGTTGAACATCTCGCCCGCCACCTGGTCGCCCATGCCGTAGACGATCCAGGTGCCGTTCACCTTCTCGTAGGGCTGCGGAATGTGCGCGTGGGTGCCGAGGATCAGGTCGATGTCGGGCCGGCCGGCGGTCTGCGAGCCGGTTAGCGCCCTGCCGAGCGAGAGCTGGGTCTCATCCGGTTCGGTCTGCCACTCCGTGCCCCAGTGCAGGCTCACCAGCACCACGTCCGCGCCCGCCTTCCGGGCGGCCCGGGCATCCGCGACGATCCTGTCCGGCTTCATCAGGTTGACTGCCCACGGCTGGCCGTCGGGCAACGGATAGCCGTTGGTGTCGTAGGTGTAGGCGAGGTGCGCCACGGTGGCCGAGCCCGCCGTGTAGGTGGTCACCGCCGCCGCCTCGGCCGCCGTACGGGCGGATCCGGCGTGCCCCAGGCCGACCTTGTCGAAGCGGTCGAGCGTGCGGCGCAGCCCGGCGGCGCCGTCGTCGAGGGTGTGGTTCGAGGCGGTGGAGCACCCGTCGTAGCCGGCGTCCTTGAGTCCGTCGGCCACCTCCGGCGGTGACATGAAGGCCGGATATCCGGAGAAGGGACCGCCCTCCTCCCCGTAGATCGTCTCCATGTGGCAGAGGGCCAGGTCGACTGCCGAGACCACGGCCTTGACGCCGGAGAACATGGGCCTGAAGTCGTAGCCGCCGCCCTCCCCGTCGTCGGCCGCCCGCCGGATGACCGAGGTGTGCGGCAGCACGTCACCGCTCGCGACCAGTGTGAAGCCCTTGGCGGCGGGCGCTCCCGCGGCGCTGGGGGGAGCCGGAGGACCGGAGTCGCCGAGGCGGGCCGGTGCGGTGTCCCCGGCGGCCGAACAGCCCGCTGCCGCAGCGGTCAGCAGGAGGGCGGACAGGAGGACGGCCGCCCTCGGCCCGCGGGTGCGCGTGGTCATCAGTCGAACTCCCATTTATACGACTATCTGACAAGTCATCATCTGCAATCCATAGAACAACGCGCGGCAAGTCAAGGAACGGAGCCGTGGCGGACCCGGGCGCCCACTCCGACGGCGTACACGCGCCCCCCTGCCGTTCGCCGCGCCGTTCGACCGTTCACCGCCCGGCACAGCCGCCCGTCGGACCACCCGGGTGCTTGGGCGCAACGCCGGGGCCTGACGGTTCCGGGTCGGCTCTGCGCAGGTCAGGGTGGACGGGGCGCCGCCCCCATGGACCCCCACGCACCCCGGAAGGAGCCACTCGTGCCGCTCTCCCCCACCCTCCCGCGTACGGATCCCGAAGCACTGGCCGAACTCCAGCGCGACCACGGGCGGGCGTTGTTCGGATTCCTGGTCGGCCTCACCGCCGGCGACGCCCAACGGGCGGAGGACCTCGTGCAGGAGACCCTCGTACGGGTCTGGCAGCACCCGGAGGCCCTGGCCAGCGGGCACGACTCCATGCGGCCCTGGCTGTTCACGGTGGCCCGGCGGCTCGCGATCGACGCCCGGCGGGCCCGGTTGTCGCGCCCCCTGGAGGTGGACCCCGAAGGGCTGGAACAGGCGCCCGCACCCGAGGACGCGGTGGCCGGATCGGTCACGGCGATCGACGTGCGGCGGGCGGTGGGATCCCTGGGGCCGGAGCACCGCGAGGTGCTGCTCCAGGTCTACTTCCGGGACCGGTCGGTCGCGGAGGCGGCCGCCGAACTGGGCATCCCGGCGGGGACCGTCAAATCCCGCACCTACTACGCCCTGCGCGCCCTCAGGAAGGGCCTCCAGGGGTACGGCTACGGACTCGGCGCCTGAGCAACGGATCCCAGAACGCCGCGAAGGGATGAGGACCGGACAAAAAGCGCTTCGAATTCGACATAAGACCGTCCAAGTTGAGTAAACATCCCCCGCTCCGTGAGCCCCTCGGTGAAGGCTCGGTGCTGACGACGGGACGCTCGACGCGCGGGAGAAGGTGGGACGGTGCAGCCCGAGGGTACGAACGGCACCAGTGACGGCGGGCTCGCGGTGCCCATGGCCTGGCTCTATGCCGAGTACATCGCCGACGAACTGCTGCGCACGGGCCGGCTGATCCCGGCCGGAACGCTGGAGTTCCGGGCCGGACGGGACACACTGGCCCTGACCATCTACCTCGCCGACGCGGCCGGCGAACTCTCCGGGATCCGCGTGGTCTCGCAGCTCGACGAGTGGCTGTCACTGACGGCGTACGGACACCCCTGGCGCGACTGGGTGCACACCCGCTTCCTCGACCTGGGCGAGGCGGCCCGGGAGCGCGGCCGCGGCGAGGACCCCGATCTGGAACTGGCCCGGGCCGCCTGGCGCTGGCTGGACGGCACCGAACTGTTCGCGACCAACCTCGACCCGGGGCGCCACGACCACGCCGACACCCCGCCGGGTCTGGACGAGAACGCGCGCGTGTGGACCCCGGCCTGGCAGCTCGGGCTGCCCCTCGGCCACCTGGCGATGCACCTGTTCTGACCGGTGGCGACCGCTACGACGGCCGGTCGGCCGGATCCATCACCAGGCCCGTGAAATCGGCCTCGTTGCGCTCCGCCCGGCGGACGTACCATCGGGCGATCAGCCACATCACCGGGTACACGAGCAGGCCCAGCACCAGCCAGACCATCGGCCCCGACCTGGCCCTGGGCAGCACGAACACCAGCGGCAGCGACCCGACCAGCGCCGCCAGCGCGGCCAGCGCCCCCAGGCCCGCGCGCAACTGGCTGCGCATCAGGGCCCTGACGTAGGTGGCGCCGAGGGTGGTCTGCTCGGAGATCTCCGAACGGGCCGGGGCGTGGGCGGGCGCCCGCCGGCGGGCGCCCCGGGGCATCCCGGTGACGACCTCGCGCCGGGGCGCCGTCTGTTGCTCCTCCGCGGCCATGGTGCCGGAGTCTACGCAGCGCACCGCTATTTGAGGAGCCGTGAGAGCCGCCGGTCGGCCAGCGGTTTCCCACCCGTCTGGCACGTGGCGCAGTACTCCAGGGAGGAATCGGCGAAGGACACCGAGCGGATCGTGTCCCCGCACACCGGGCAGGTTTCGCCCGCCCGGCCGTGGACCCGCAGGCCGCTCCTCTTCTCGGCCTTGAGCTTCCCGGCGGCGACCCCGTGCGCCCGGCCGACCGCCTCGCGCAAGGTGCCCCGGACCGCGGCATGCAGCTGCGTGACCTGCGCCTCGTCGAAGGAGGAGGCGAGCTTGAAGGGCGAGACCCGGGCGGCGTGCAGGATCTCGTCGCTGTAGGCGTTGCCGATCCCGGCGATCACGCTCTGGTCCCGCAGGACGCCCTTGATCTGCCGCCGCTCCCCCGCGAGGAGCGCGGCGAAGGCGTCCCGGTCGAAGTCCTCGGCGAGCGGATCGGGGCCGAGACGGGCAATGCCGGGCACCTCCTGCGGGTCGCGGACCACGTACACCGCGAGCCGCTTCTGTGTCCCGGCCTCGGTGAGGTCGAAGCCGCCCCCGCCCGCGAGTAGGACGCGCAGGGCCAGCGGCCCCCTGCCGGGCCGCGGTGGCTGCGCCGGCAGGGTGTCCTGCCAGCGCAGCCAGCCGGCCCGGGCCAGGTGCGTGACCAGGTGGAGCGCACCGATCCGCACGGCGAGGAACTTCCCGTGCCGGGCGACGGCGGCGGCCTCCTGCCCTTCGAGGGCGGTCAAGGGCGGGTCGTACGTCTTGAGCACGCTGACCGCGAGCGGGAGGACGCGCTCCACCACCCGCCCGGTGAGGTGCTCGTCGAGGTACGCGCGCAGGGCCTCGACCTCGGGCAGCTCCGGCATGGTCCCAGCCTGCCGCCGCCTCGGGCGGAGCGCGAGCCGGCACGGGGCCGGGCGGGCCGCCGTCCGGGACCGCTCCCGGCCCGCTCAGCCCATGACGAACTCGCACCACACGCACTTGCCGCTGCCGCGCGGCTCCACGCCCCATACGTCCGCCATCCGGTCCACCAGCATGAGGCCGCGGCCCGAGACCCCGGAGTCGCCGGCCTCACGTCGGCGCGGGAGGGCGCTGGAGCGGTCGGCGACCTCCACGCGGAGCCTGCGTTCGTGACCCGCCAGGATGCGCAGGGTGACGATGGCGGGACCGTCCGTGTGCATGAGGGCGTTCACGATCAGCTCGTCCGCGACCAGCTCGATCTCGTCGGCCCGCTCCCGTGCGCCCCAGGCGCGCACCGCGGCCCCGATCATGTGGCGGGCGGCCACCAGGGCCTCCGGATCGCCCGGTGCCACGTGCTGCTGCAGACGGCCTCCGCCGGGCGGAGCCGGGGCGGGCCGGCGGCGCAGCAGGAGGAGGGCCATGTCGTCGTCGCCTCCGCGCTCGGTGACGATCTCGCACAGCCGGTCGGCGAGGAGTTGCAGGTCGGCGGGTCCGCTGCGGATGTGCGAGGTCAGGAGGTGGATCCCGTCGTCGAGGTCGGCGCCGGGGTGTTCGACGAGACCGTCGGTGCACAGCAGGAGCGTTTCGCCGGGGTCCAGTTCCACGGTGGTCACCGGGTATTCGAGGCGTCCGAAGTCCGCGGAGAGGCCGAGCGGCAGGCCGCCGCCCACCGGGAGCCGGTGGCAGTCCCCGTCGCGGGTGCGCAGCAGCGGGTCGATGTGGCCCGCCCGGACCAGTTGGAGCACCCCGGTGGAGAGGTCGGCCTCCACGTACGTGCACGTCGCGAAGCGCTCGGTGTCCAGCTCGTGCAGGAAGACCGATGCCCTGGCCATGACCGTGCCGGGCGAGTGCCCCTCGGCGGCGTACGCGCGCAGGACGATCCGCAGCTGGCCCATGACGGCGGCCGCGTGCGTGTCGTGGCCCTGGACGTCGCCGATGACGGCGCCGACCCGGCCACCGGGCAACGGGATGACGTCGTACCAGTCGCCGCCGATGTCCTGGCCCATCCGGGCGGAGCGGTAGCGTACGGCGATCTCGCCGCCGGGCACCACGGGGATCCGCCGGGGCAGCATGGCCTGCTGGAGCCCCTCGGCCAGGTCGTGCTCCTGTTCCAGCAGCATGGCCCGCTGGAGGCTCTGCGCGATGCTGCTGCCGAGGGCGACGAGCAGGTTGCGCTCCTCCTGGGTGAAGCCGTCCTTGTCCTGGTAGAGCAGTCCGATGGCACCGATCGGGCGTGCCTGGGCGATCAGCGGCAGGTAGGCGGCCGCGGAGATCCGCATGTACGAGATCTTCGCCCAGAGCGCCGGGTAGTCCTGGGCGAACTCCTCCGCCGAGTCGAGGAAGCGCGGCTGCAGGGAGCGGACCACCTCGCTCATCGGGTACTGCTCGTCGATGCGGGTGTAGCGGGTGCCGGGGACGAAGCTGCCCTCCGGCCCCTCGGCGACGAGGTGGATCCGGCCGGCTTCGACGAGGCCCATGACCATGCCCATGGAGCCCAGTCGTTCCAAGCCGTGCGCGTCGCCGAGCGCGTCGATGACGTCCCGCACCGTCCGGGCGTGGGCGAGGGCGGCGGTGGTGCTCTCCACCACCGATGTCTGCCGGCGCCGCTCCTCGTCGAGACCGAGCCGTTCCGCCGAGTGGCTGAGCTCCTCGGTCGCGTCCCGGACGATGCCGATGATCCGGTGGGGCCGCCCGTCCGCGGTACGCATGACACGGCCCTGGGTGTGCGTCCACCGCAGCCGACCGTCCCGGCAGCGGATGCGGAAGTAGGCGCCGTAGCTGTCCTCCTCGCTCTTGAGCGCGGAGGACACCATGGCGTCGAGCCGTGCCGACTCGGCCGGCGGGAAGCGCGCGGACAGCGACTCGGGCCGGCCGTCGTACTCGTCCGGCGCCGTGTCGAAGACGTCGAGGGCGGCTTCGTCCATGTGCATGAGACCGGTGAGAAGGTCCCAGTCGAAACTTCCCATGCGGTTGAGCGAGAGCGACCGGTCCGGGTGTGCGGGCCAGTCGTCCGGCAGCGATACGGTGGTCGGCACCGGTCCACCATGACACACCGGCCGGTCAGGCGCTCTCCAGCGAGAGGCCCTCGTCGGACGGCGCCGGCCGGAGGTCGGGGTCGACGTAAGGATCCGTGGAGGGATCCGTGGAAGGGTCCGGGTAGGGCTCGGCGTAGGGATCCGCGGAGGGGTCCGCGTAGGGAACCGCGAACGGGTCCTGGGGATCGTCGGGGTACGCCGGGAACGCGGGATCGGCGGGGTCCTGCCTCAGCGGGTCGGACGGGACGTCCGACGGCGGCCGCTTCTGCGGCTGCTGCGGCTGCCGCGGCCGGGTGGAGGGGTTCAGCGGTACGGCGGGGTCTTGCTGCGTGCCGATGTCCGGTGAGCTCTGCGGGTCCGACGGGCAGCCCGCCGTTGCTGATCCCGGGGCGCTCGGGCAGGGCGCCGGGGACGTGGCGGCGGGGCCGTTGGGGATGCCATCGGCCGGATCGTACGGGGGCAGGGCCTGCGGGGTGCGGTCCTGGGCGCCGCCGTCGCCCCGCTTGCGCTCGATCCAGGTGTTGTTCGCGATGTTGACGATCACCAGGTTGTTGATCACGTGGGTGGTGGGTTCGATGACGATGACCTGGTTGGGCTGGTAGCCGTTCCACGGATCGCCCTTGTGCACCGGGCTCCCCTTGGCCGCACGGGGGGCGCCGAGCGGGTTGCCGCAGCCGCACCGGACGCGGGGCATGCCGTGCTCGTCGACGAGCACGGCGGTGCCGGCCTGGAGGACGGCCTGGTAGGCGGCGGCCCGGCCGTCGCGGAATCCGTGGTTGGTGACACGGGTGTCGGCGCGCAGGACGACGGGGGTGAGGCCGCGCAGGAAGTCGGGGATCTTGGCCTCCTGGATTCCGGACGTCTCGGCGAAGGCGCGGGCCTTGGCGCTGTCCGCGGTGAGGTAGCCGATCTGCTGTTCCACGTCGCAGCTGCCGAGGCGCTGGGTGCCGCCGTAGAGGCCCGGGGTCGCCGCGCTGACCGTGCGGATTCCCTGGCCGGTGGGATTGGGCAGCGGGGGCTGGACCGGGGCCGACTCCGCGGTGGCCGACGATGCGGTGAAGGGGTCCGGGCCTGCGCTGGCCACCGGCTGGAGGTGTACCTCCGCACTCTCGGGTCCCGCCGCGCTGGTCGGCTCGTCGTGCCCGCCGCAGGCCACGGCGAACAGGCCGAGCAGGGCGAAGAGGGCCGCGCCGGCCGGTGCCTGACGACGCGACGCCTGACGCAGTGTCGGAAGTGACGGTCCGTTCACAATTTTCTCCCTTTCGCCCCGATTACTCCCTCTTGTCTGCCGCATCCACGCGACGGCCGCAACCGGAGCATCACTTGAACGCGTTCAAGGATGTTCGCGAGACCGTCCGGCGGGCTGAACGCGCTCACGCCGTGAGCCCGCCGGGACCGCCGGGACCGGCGGCGGCCGCACGGACTGGCCGATGCCCGCGAGCCGGCCGGATACTGGAGGCGATGGACTGGTTCACGGCGCCCGGGTACTGGCTCGCCCGGCTGGTCTTCCAGCGGGCCCTGGCCGGCGTCTACCTCGTCGCCTTCGTCGGGGCCGCGCTGCAGTTCAGGGCCCTGATCGGGGCGCACGGCATGCTGCCCGTGCCGCGCTACGTACGGTACGTGCCCTTCCGGCGCGCCCCGAGCCTGTTCCAACTGCGCTACTCGGACCGGCTCTTCGCCGGCTGCGCCTGGACCGGGGCCGCGCTGGCCGCGGCCCTGGCCGCCGGGGCGGGGGACCAGGTCCCACTGGCGCTCGCCATGGCCCTGTGGGCCGCACTGTGGCTGCTCTACCTCTCCATCGTCAACGTCGGCCAGACCTGGTACTCCTTCGGCTGGGAGTCACTGCTGCTGGAGGTCGGTTTCCTCGCCGTGTTCCTCGGCAACGCCCGGGCCGGTCCGCCGGTGCTGGTGCTGTGGCTGCTGCGCTGGGTGCTCTTCCGCGTGGAATTCGGGGCCGGCCTGATCAAGATGCGCGGGGACCCCTGCTGGCGCAGGCTCACCTGCCTGTACTTCCATCACGAGACACAGCCGATGGCAGGGCCGCTGAGCTGGTTCTTCCACCACCTGCCCCGGCCTCTGCACCGGATGGAGTGCGCGGCCAACCACGTGACGCAGCTGATCGTCCCGGTACTGCTGTTCACCCCGCAGCCGGTGGCCTCGTACGCCGCGGCGGCCGTGGTCGCAACACAGCTGTGGCTCGTGCTGTCGGGCAACTTCGCCTGGCTGAACTGGCTGACGATCACCCTGGCCGTATCGGCCGTGGACTTCACCCGCCTCGCCGGGTCGCCCCCGGCCGCCGCCGCGCAGCCACCTCCCCCGTGGTTCGCCGCCCTGGTCTGCGCCGTGACCGCCCTGGTCCTGGTCCTCAGCCGCCACCCGGTGCTCAACATGGTCTCGCGCCGCCAGGTGATGAACCGCTCCTTCGACGCCCTGCACCTCGTCAACACCTACGGGGCCTTCGGCTCGGTCGGCCGGGTCCGCATGGAGGTGGCGGTGGAGGGCACCGCGGACCCGGTACCACGCGAGGACGGCGCCTGGAAGGAGTACGGGTTCAAGGGGAAGCCCGGCGAGCCGGGCAGGCTGCCGCGCCAGTTCGCCCCGTACCACCTGCGCCTGGACTGGCTGATGTGGTTCGCGGCAATCTCCCCCGGCTACGCGCGGGACTGGTTCGGGCCGTTCGTGGAGCGGCTCCTGGCAGGCGACCGGGACACCCTGCGACTACTGCGCCACAACCCGTTCCCGGACGCCCCGCCGGTGCACGTGCGCGCCCTGCTCTACCGCTACCGCTTCACGACCTGGCGCGAGCTGCGCGAGACCGGCGACTGGTGGCATCGCACGCTGGTGCGCGAGTACCTGCCGCCGACCCGACTCACCCGGGCCCGGCACCCCGGGCCCGGGACCGGGTAGTACGGTCCCCCGCGGCCCCCGTCCCGGGCCGGTACGCAGGCCGGTGCGTACGGGACGCCTCTCAGGACAGGGCAGCGCCCCCGGTGCGGTGGGACACGTGGGGGCGCTTGGCACCGCTTCGCGGCGCGGCCGCGGAGCTTCGCGGACTAGTCGATGCCGGGCAGGATGTGGGCTTCCGCCAGGTCGTCCTCGTACCCGGCCAGCCGGATCGGGGCGGAGCGCGCCCAGACCTCCAGGCTTCCGAGTTCGTCGGACCGCGTCGTGGCGCGCGATCCGGTCCGCTCCAGCAACTTCGGTTCGGGCTGCGTCTTCTCAGTCACCGCGCACTCCTCTGTGTCGCGTAACCCGGCAGGCTGACCGCGGGCCGGGCAGGGGATCAAGGGTTCCGGACGCGGTGGCGCCTTAGTGGAGCGCGGCCCGGATGGGGGCCGTCTTGATGCCCCAGGGTACACATATGAGCGGACCTCCGCTCGATAGGAAGGCAAAATCCGCTGCGCCCTCTCAGTTTCGTCCCGAGTTCAGCAAGTCGTCGGCCGGCGGGTGCGTCACGGGTGGTGTGCTCGGACCCGGATGCGCAGGGCGCGACGGAGGAGGTCGACGGTGTCGGGGTCCGAAGCGGCGGGGGCCGAAGTGCCGTACGTCACAAGCGTGGTTGAGCTGATGGAGCTGCTCCGCGGCAGCCCCGACGAGCACGCCCTGCGGACCGCGGCGCTGCTCCGCCGCTCTCATCCCTCCGACAAGGAACTGCAGCTCGCGGGCTTGCTGCAGGACATCGGCCGGATGCTCCGTCCGGGTGACGGAGCGCGACACGTCGTACTCGCAGCGCAGGCGCTGCGCCCCCTGCTCGGCGATCGGGTGGCCCGGCTCGTGCAGCTCCACGCGTCGGCCGCGCCGGGCGGCGGCGGGGGCGACCGGCCGGGCGGTGACGCGGACGCGGTGGCGGCGCTGCGCCAGGCGCGCGAGACGGCGGCGGCGCCCGGCCCGGACGCGGGCGTGCTGGAGGACTGGCGCCCGCTGCTGGAGTTGGTGGCGGCCGGGTCCTGCCGGGCGGCCGGGAACGCGACCGGCCCCCTCGGTCCACCGAGGGGGCCGGTCACCGGCAGGCGGTAGGGCGGGGCCGCAGGGCTTACCAGTTCGCCGGGGCGTAGTCCTTGAGGAAGACGCCGAACAGGTCCTCGCCGGCCTCGCCGCGCACGATCGGGTCGTAGACCCGGGCCGCACCGTCGACCAGGTCGAGCGGGGCGTGGAAACCCTCCTCGGCGAGGCGCAGCTTGTCGAAGTGCGGACGCTCGTCGGTGATCCACCCGGTGTCGACCGAGGTCATCAGGATCCGGTCGGCCTGGAACATCTCCTGGCCGCTGGTCCGGGTCACCATGTTCATCGCGGCCTTGGCCGCATTGGTGTTCGGGTGGCCCGCCCCCTTGTAACCGCGGCTGAAGACGCCCTCCATCGCCGACACGTTGACGACGTAAGCGCGCCCGCTGGACGACTTCCGGGCGGCGTCGGCCATGGCCGGCCGAAGGGCGCTGATCAGGATGAACGGCGACGTGTAGTTGCACAGCTGGGTCTCGAGCAGCTCCACCGGGGAGATCTGGTCGATGGTCTGCACCCAGGTGTTGCTCTCGACGACATCGGGCAGCAGCCCGCCCGCGTCGATCGCGGTGCCGGCGAGGTGCCGTTCGAGACTGGCGTTGCCCGCGACCAGGGCGAGGTCGGCGACCTTCTGCGCCTCCAGGCCGCTCACCCCGACGGGCAGCGCCGCCAGGCCGTCGACCGCGCCGGAGTTGAAGGCTCCGATCACGTGGTGCGCGGGGAGTTCGCCGGCCGGCAGCGGTGCGCTCTCCCCCTCGACCAGTGCCGCGTAGGCGGTGGGCAGCCGGCGGACGGTCTGCGTCGCGTTGTTGATCAGGATGTCGAGCGGACCGGCCGCCGCGACCTGGTCGGCGAGGGCCACGGCCTGGGCCGGGTCGCGCAGGTCGATGCCGACGACCTCCAGGCGGTGCATCCAGTCCGCCGAGTCCTCCATCGCCTTGAAACGGCGGATGGCGTCCTTGGGGAAGCGCGTGGTGATCGTGGTGTGGGCGCCGTCGCGCAGCAGCCGCAGGGCGATGTACATGCCGATCTTGGCACGGCCGCCGGTGAGCAGCGCGCGCTTGCCGTCGAGGTCGGCGCGGGCCTCCCGCTTGGCGCGGTTCTCACCGGCGCACTTCGGGCACAGCTGGTGGTAGAAGTAGTCGACCTCGACGTATCGCGACTTGCAGACGTAGCAGGAGCGGGGGCGCTGGAGTATCCCGGCGATCCGGCCGGCCTCCGTGACCGAGGTGGGCAGGATGCCCTCGGTCTCGTCGTCGATGCGCTCGGCGGAGCCGGTCGCGGTCGCCTCGGTGACCGCCTTGTCGTTGGCGGTCTTGGCGGCGCGGCGCTCCTGGCGGCGGCGCTGCTTGACCGTGCGGTAGACGCCGGCCGTGGCGCGGCGCACGGCGATGGCGTCCGGGTGGTCGACGTCGATCGTGTCGAGTTCGGCGAGCACGTCGAGGCAGAGCGCCAGCCGCTCGGGGTCGATGCCCGGTCCGTAGGCCTGTGCCTGGTCCTGGCTGTCTTCGGTCACCGTCATGGCCGCTGCCGTTCCTTGGTCACTCGTCCGCATCCGCCTGCTGCGGAGGTCCTCAAAAGAGGAACTGTACGGATCGCACACGCCCCGAGCCAAACCCGTCGGCAGGAACCTCACGGACCGCGAACGGGCCGTCACCGTACGGGTCCACGGGGTGGCCGTGGGGCGGCTCAGGGGTGGCGCTGCGCTGGTGGACGAGCCACGCTGCGTACTCCCGTACTACGGCGGGAGTACGACTCGTGACCACCTGTGGACGGAGGAATAGCGCAGATGGGTCGGGCATTGTGGACCTTATGAGTGCACTGGCGCTGTCGGTCCTGCTCTGCCTCGTGTCCGCGGTGGCGTACGCAGGCGGTGCGATCGTCCAGGAGAGGGTCGCGACGAGTACCCCGGACCGGCGGTACGCGCCGCTGCGCCGGGGCGGTTGGTGGGTGGCCGTCGCGCTGAACGGCCTCGGTGCGCTGCTGCACGTGGTGGCGCTCGCCTACGGACCGTTGAGCCTGGTTCAGCCGCTGGGAGCGCTGACCATCGTGTTCGCGCTGCCGATGGCCGCCGTCTTCGTCCGGCGCCGGGCGGGGGCCGCGGCGTGGCGCGGCGCGGTGCTGGCCACCGTCGGACTCGCCGGTCTGCTGGCACTGACCGGCGGGAACGGCCGGGACCGGCAGTTCCTGGCGGGGGGCGAGCGGAGCCTGTTGCTGCTGGCGACCGGGGCCGCAGTGGCGGCGCTGTTCCTCGCGGCGCACCGGATGCACCGGGTGGTGCTGCACAGCGTGCTGCTGGCCGCGGCGGCCGGTACCTCCTACGGCATGGCCTCGGTGTTCACCAAGTCGGTCGCCGAGAACGTCGGGGCGGGTGCACCGGCCGGCCTGTGGCCGGATCTGGCGGCCGTCGCGGTGCTGGCCTCGGGCGGGCTGCTGCTGTCCCAGGCCGCCTACCGGGGCGCAGGACTGACCGCGCCGCTGGCCACGGTGACGGTGGTCAATCCGGTGGTCGCGGCGACCGTCGGGATCACGCTCTTCGGCGAAGGCTTCCGGCACGGGGCCGCGGGTACGGCGGCGGCGCTCGCCAGCGCCGCGCTGGCGGCGGCCGGCCTGGTCCTGCTCACGGCCGTGCCGCCGCACCGGCGCGGGTCAGATGCGGACGCCGTGGCCCCGCAGGTACTTCAGGGGGTCGATGTCGGAGCCGTAGCCGGGTCCCGTGCGGATCTCGAAGTGCAGGTGCGGGCCGGTGCTGTTGCCGGTCGAGCCGGAGCGGCCGATCCGCTGGCCCCCGGAGACCTGCTGGCCGGACTTCACACCGAGCGCCGAGAGGTGGGCGTACTGGGAGTACCGCCCGTCGGTGTGCCGGATGACGACCTGGTAGCCGTAGGCACCGGCCCAGCCGGCGGAGACGACCTGGCCGGGCCCGACGGACTTGACGGTGGTGCCGGTGGCCACGGGGAAGTCGACGCCCGTGTGGTAGCCGCTGGACCAGGAGGATCCCGCGACGCGGTAGGCGGTGCCGAGGGCGGCTTCGACGGGCGCGGAGAACCCGGCCGAGGGCGGCTTCTGCTGCGTTGACGCGGGCCGGGCGTCGGGCTTCGCGGCCGGCTTCTCGGCCGGCTTCGGGGCCTCCTTCACAGCCGGCTTCTCTGCGGCCGGCTCCGCGGGCTTGACCGGCTCGGCGGTCCGCGGGGGCTTCTCCGGATTCTGCGCGGGCGGGGCCTGCGGGGCGGTGGTGACCCGCATGGTGAGGCGCTGGCCGGGGAAGATCAGGTTCGGGTCGTCGCCCACGACGGCCCGGTTGGTCTCGTAGAGGGCCTGCCAGCCGCCCTCGACGCGTTGCTCGGTGGCTATCGCGGAGAGCGAGTCGCCCGGCGCGACGACGTACGGGTTGGGCAGCACCTTCGTGCCGGTCGGGCGCGGCGCGGCAGCCTGTACCGGAGCCGCCTTCGCCTCCTGGGTGCGGGGCTGTGAGCCGGTCTCGGGCTGCGCGGGCACCTGCGCGGCGAGGACCGGTGACGGCCCGCCGCGAGTGAGGCCGGCGCCCTTGCCGCAGTGGGGCCAGGCCTGGGGCCCCTGTCCCTTGAGGACCTTCTCGGCGACCGCGATCTGCTGTTCCTTGGTGGCGAGGTCGGCGCGCGGGGCGTGGGCGGTGCCGCCGAAGGCCCGCCAGGTGCTCTGGCTGAACTGGAGTCCGCCGTAGTAGCCGTTGCCGGTGTTGGTGCGCCAGTTGTTGGCCGACTCGCAGGCGGCGACCTCGTTCCAGGTGTCCACCGAGGCCGCTTGCGCCGCCGAGGCCCCCATCAGCGGGAGCGCGATCCCGGCGCCTCCCGCGGTCACGGCCAGCGAGGCCCGGTTGATACTGCTCGGCCGATACCGGCGGTGCCGGCCCCGTACGCCCATGGGAGCCCCCATCGAAGACATCAGGAATCGCACAACGTAACGTCGGGATCATTGCATGACAAGGGAGCAACGGGGCGCTGTTCAGCGGAACTTGACAATGACACGGCCGGCGTCGGCCTGGCCCGCCCCTCGGCGGGGTAGCGTCGGGCACAGCCCGCACACCGAAGCACGCAGGAGCGCACAGATGAGCACCAGCACGGCCCGGATCGGCGTCACCGGCCTCGCAGTCATGGGCAGCAACCTCGCCCGCAACTTCGCCCGCAACGGCTTCACCGTGGCCATCCACAACCGCACCACCGCCAAGACCACGGCACTGGTGGAGCAGTTCGGCCACGAGGGCGCGTTCGTGGCCGCCGAGTCGGCCAAGGAGTTCGTCGATGCGCTGGAGCGCCCCCGGCGCATCGTCATCATGGTGAAAGCCGGGGAGCCCACCGATGCGGTGATCCGCGAGTTCGCCCCGCTCCTGGAGGAGGGCGACGTCATCATCGACGGCGGGAACGCACACTTCGAGGACACCCGGCGCCGCGAACGGGAGCTGCGCGAGCAGGGCATCCACTTCGTGGGCGTGGGCATCTCGGGCGGCGAGGAGGGGGCCCTGCTCGGCCCGAGCATCATGCCGGGCGGCTCGAAGGAGTCGTACGCGTCGCTCGGCCCGCTGCTGGAGAAGATCGCGGCGAAGGCCGCCGACGGTACGCCGTGCACCTCCCACGTGGGCCCCGACGGCGCCGGACACTTCGTCAAGATGGTCCACAACGGCATCGAGTACGCGGACATGCAGCTCATCGCCGAGGCCTACCACCTGCTGCGCGAGATCGCCGGCTACTCCCCCGCGGATATCGCGGAAACCTTCCGGGGCTGGAACCGCGGTCGCCTGGACTCGTACCTGATCGAGATCACGGCGGACGTGCTCGCCCATACGGACGCCGCGACCGGGAAGCCGTTCGTCGACGTCGTCGCCGACGCCGCCGAGCAGAAGGGCACGGGGCGCTGGACCGTACAGACCGCCCTGGACCTGGGGGTCCCGGTGTCGGGCATTGCCGAGGCCGTGTTCGCACGCGCCGTCTCGGGCCACGGCGACCTGCGCACGGCCGCTCGCGGCCTCGCGGGCCCGGCGCCCGCCGCCCTGTCGCCGGAGGCGGCGGACGCGTTCGCCGCCCAGGTGGAGGAGGCCCTGTACGCGTCGAAGATCGTCTCGTACACGCAGGGGTTCCACCAGATCCGGGCCGGGAGCGAGGAGTACGACTGGAAGGTGGACCTCGGCGCGGTGGCCTCCCTGTGGCGCGGCGGCTGCATCATCCGGGCGGCCTTCCTGGACCGGATCCGCGCCGCCTACGACGCCAGGCCCGATCTGCCCAGCCTGCTGGCGGACGAGCGCTTCGCCGGGGAGATCGGGGCGGCGCAGGAGGGCTGGCGGTCGGTGATCACCGCGGCGGTGGGTGCGGGCATCCCGGTGCCGGCCTTCGCCGCCTCACTGGCGTACTACGACGCGCTGCGCGCGGAGCGGCTCCCGGCGGCCCTCACCCAGGGCCAGCGGGACTTCTTCGGAGCGCACACCTACCGGCGCACCGACCGTGAGGGTTCCTTCCACACCCTCTGGAGCGGCGACCGCTCCGAGGTCCGCACGGGCTGACGCCGCCGGGGCCTCCGGAGGGCCGTTGGGGCCGGGCAGGGCGTGCCGCGGAGCGGACGGGTGAGCCGCCGCGGGCGTCACCGGCCGAGGACGCGCGGCGGCAAGGGTCGGGCCCTCGGGCCCGACCCGACCGGCCAGCCCGCAGAAAGGGGGGCGCGGCCACCGAAAGGTGCGCGGCCATCGGCCTTCCCCGAGACCTGGAGGGGGCCCGCCCGAGCAGTGCCCGCGACGGCCGAAGGCGGATCACACCGTCCACGAATTGCAGAAGTTTGCAATTTCATAGATGCTGTGACGACTGTGCCCTCCGGGAGACCCGGGCACAGCGCCAGGCGTTCGCCCCTCCCGGGGTCGTGAGAAGGGTGCGAGACCGTGCCGGTTCCGCTGTACCAGGCCAAGGCCGAATTCTTCAGGATGCTCGGGCACCCGGTGCGGATAAGGATCCTGGAGCTGCTGCAGGCAGGTCCGATGCCGGTACGGGACCTGCTGGCCGCGATCGAGGTCGAGCCGTCCGCCCTGTCGCAGCAGCTCGCGGTCCTGCGCCGGTCCGGGATCGTCACCTCGACGCGCAACGGCGCGACGGTCGTCTACGAGCTGGCGGGCGGGGACGTCGCGCAGCTGATGCTGGCGGCACGGCGGATCCTGACCGAGGTCCTGACCGGGCAGAGCGAACTGCTGGAGGAACTGCGTGAGTCCGGGGTCGCGGCCCCGTGACCGCGCGTTCCTTCCTGACGTCCGCAGTCGGGCGGATCCGCTCGGTGCTGCCGGTCCGGGCGGACTTCGCGGCGATGGCCCGCAGTCCCCGCCAGGACCTCCTGGCCGGGCTGACCGTGGCGATCGTGGCCCTCCCCCTCGCACTCGGGTTCGGGGTCTCCTCCGGGCTGGGCGCGGAGGCGGGGCTGGCCACCGCCGTGGTCGCGGGCGCGCTCGCCGCTCTGCTGGGCGGGTCGAACCTCCAGGTGTCCGGCCCGACCGGTGCGATGACCGTGGTTCTGGTGCCGATCGTCGCCCGGTACGGGCCCGCCGGTGTGCTGACCGTCGGCCTGATGGCCGGCGTGCTCCTGATCGGGCTCGCCCTGCTGCGGGCCGGGCGGTACATGCGGTACGTACCCGCACCGGTGGTGGAGGGGTTCACCCTCGGGATCGCCTGCGTGATCGGCCTGCAGCAGATACCCCACGCGCTCGGCGTCGACAAGCCCGAGGGTGAAAAGGTCGTGCTCGTGGCGGTACGGGCGTTCGCGGACTGGGTGGCCTCCCCGAACTGGACCGCGATCAGCCTCTCGGCCGGGGTCGCGGCCGCGATGCTGGCGGGCGCCCGGTGGAAGCCTGCGATCCCGTTCTCGATCCTCGCGGTGATCGCAGCCACCGTGATCACACAGGTCTTCCACCGTGACGCGGCGGCCCCCATCGGGGACCTGCCCTCCGGCCTGCCCACCCCCTCCCTCGCCTTCCTCGACGCCTCTGCCTTCGGCTCGCTGCTCGCCCCGGCGGTCGCCGTCGCAGCACTCGCCGCGCTGGAGTCCCTGCTGTCTGCCACCGTCGCGGACGGGATGACGGTGGGGCAGCAGCACGACCCGGACAAGGAACTCTTCGGACAGGGCATCGCCAACCTGGCCGCCCCGCTGTTCGGCGGTGTTCCCGCGACCGCGGCCATCGCGCGCACGGCTGTCAACGTCCGCGCCGGCGCTTCTTCCCGCCTCGCCGCACTCACCCATGCCGCCGTACTCGCCGTGATCGTGTTCGCCGCGGCGCCCCTCGTCGCGAAGATCCCCCTGGCCGCACTGGCCGGCGTGCTGCTGGCGACCGCGATCCGCATGGTGGAGGTCGGCTCCCTGCGGGCGATGGCGAAGGCCACCCGCTCCGACGCCGTCGTCCTCGTCCTCACCGCCGCAGCCACGCTGATCCTCGATCTCGTCTACGCGGTGATCATCGGTCTGGTCGTCGCCGGAGCCCTGGCCCTGAAGGCGGTGGGGGAGCAGGTCCGGTTGGAACAGGTCGACTTCCGCCCGGACCTGCCCGGCGAACACAGCGACGAGGAACACGCACTGCTGGCCGAGCACATCGTCGCCTACCGCATCGACGGCCCCCTCTTCTTCGCCGGCGCCCACCGCTTCCTCCTCGAACTCTCCGAGGTCGCCGACGTGAAGGTGGTCATCCTGCGCATGTCGAGGGTGACCACTCTGGACGCCACCGGCGCACTCGTCCTGAAGGACGCGGTGCAGAAGCTGCACCGGCGCGGCATCACCGTCCTGACCTCCGGCATCCGGCCCGCCCAGCGCCGGGCCCTCGACGCCGTCGGCGCCCTGGACCTGCTGCGCCTGGAGGGTCGCGAGTACGCCACCACTCCCGAGGCGATCGCCGGCGCCCGCAAGCACCTGGAGCAGGCGGGCCTGCTTCCGCTCCACCACCGACCGCACCGTTTCCGGAAGGCCGCACGATGACCCTCCCCGCCGAACTGCGCATGATCGAGGTCTCCGGCACCGAGGCCCTGTGGCTTCTCGAAGGATCCACCCAGGGCCGGCTCGTCTACGTGCAGCGGGATCTGGCCGTCGTCCGCCCCGCCGCACACGTGATGGAGTACGGGCGCCTCGTCGTCCGCACCCCTGTGCAAGCCGCGGCCGTTCCCGGCCGGGCCCTGCTGACCTACCAGGTCGACGAGATCCGCACCGCGGCCGGCACCGGCTGGACGGTGACCGCGCACGGCCCCGCCGACGTCATCTCGGACCCGGACGAGGCCGCCCACTACCGGCGCACCCTGCCCGGCTGGACCCACGGCCCGCACGACACCCTGCTGCGCCTGCACCCGCAGCAGATCTCCGGATTCCGCCTCGCCCGCACGGTCCCGGGGGCAGGCCGGTGAGCGTCCGAGCCGAGACGCTGCCCTACCGGCACGTACTGGTCGTACCGGCCATGGGCTCGGCGGTGCGCATCGCCCGCGAGACCACCGAACTCGTCCTCGTGGAATGCGGAGTGGGGCTCCGGCATCCGAGCGTGGGCCCGGCCCTGCTGATCCTGGCCGAGCTGGTCACCAACGCCGTCCGCCACGCCGCCGTGCTGTCCCCGACGGTCACGGTCACCTACGCGCACGGCCCGGGGGCGTTCGCGTTCGCCGTCCACGACCGCCACCCCTACCAGCCGGCCCTGTTCGGGGCGCTCGCCACCGCCCCGGGCAGCGGCCTGGCCATGGTGGCCGAAATGACCATGGAGCTCGCCGGCACCGCCGTCGTCCAGCCCGACGCGGACGGACGCGGCAAGGCCATCCGGATCACCCTCCCCCTGTGAAGCAAGAGGACATGACGATGACGATCGAATGGCACTACACCACCCGCCAGGACCTGGGCGTGCTGTCCCTGACCGGGTACCTCGGCGCGGACGCCACCGACCGGTTCACCGGCGCCGTCGGCTGGGCGCTCGCCCGGGGCACCGGCCCGGTCATCCTCGACCTGACCGGGCTTCTGGGCTGGTCCGCCGGCGGGCAGATCGCCGTCGCCCAGGCCGCCCGCCGGCTCGCCGAGAGCGGGCGCCCCCTGGAGCTCGCGGCCATCCCCGCGGACGGCTCCCTCGTCCCCGACGCCGCCTGCCCGCCCGTCCCCGTCCACTGCGACCTCGCCGCCGCCCTGGCCGCCCACGGGGCGCAGGAAACGGTCAAGCGGTGGAGCACCGATGGCTGGCACGCCCCGCCGTCCCCCGGGGAACCCTCCCTCGCATGAGACCAGCCGTATCCCCCTCTCGCCAGGACTCACCAGGAGAGGACGGGGACACCGGAACCACGAGCGACGTCAGGCGCGGCATCCTGGCCGCCGGCAACCGCCTCGCCTCCGCCCTGAGGGGTACGTCGGACGGAGCCCGAAGGAAGTGGGGCCCGGTCCGCAGGACCGGGTTCCCCACCAGGCCCGACCGGCGGCGAGGTCCATGCCGGTGGACCGCACGTCACCAGGGGCACCCACCGGGACCCGACTTGCAGGGATCTGCAATCGTGGAGGTCACAGGTGTGAGGAGGGCGAACGGATGCCCCACGAAGGAGCGGTCCCGGGTGGATGAGATGGGTAGTCACGGCAAGGCCACGCAGGCGAGTACGCCGCTGTACCAGCTGAAGTCCGAGTTCTTCAAGACGCTCGGGCACCCGGTCCGCATCCGCGTGCTGGAGCTCCTGTCCGTACGTGAGCACGCGGTCGCGGAGATGCTGCCGGAGGTCGGGGTGGAGGCCGCGAGCCTCTCGCAGCAGCTGGCCGTCCTGCGCAAGGCCAACCTGGTGGTCACCCGCCGGGAAGGGTCGAACGTCCACTACTCGCTCGCCGACTCCCGGATCGCCGAACTCCTGGGGGTCGCCCGCAGCATCCTCTCCGGCGTCCTGGAAGGCCAGGCCGAGCTCCTGGCGGACCTGCGCGCCAGCCGGACCGGCCCGTAGCCGGTACGCCACGGTGACGCCTCGGGCTGGGCCCGCGCCGCGTGCGGCGGCCGCCCTGCCGTCTGTGCGGGTGCACCGCGTCCGTCACCCCGGAAGCCCGTCCGTGGTTCCCCGCCCTGCCCGGACAGGACGCCCGAATCGGAGCCCTCCGGATCACACGTCAGCTCCAGGGGCCGGGCTGGGGAACCGGCGCGGGGCCCGGGGGCGGGGGTACCGGGTCCGGCTCGGGGACGGGACCGGGTACGGGCGGCACCGGGCGCGGGATCGGCTCGGGGTCCGGGAACGGGCTGGGCGCCGGTGTCGGGTCGGGCTCGGGGGCCGGCGGCTGCGTGTCTTCGAGTTTTCGCACCATGTACGGCACTTTCCCGCGATTGCGCCCCGTACGCCCCTATCGTGCGGTCGAGCGGGCGAGCGCGGCGGCGAGGCCCGGCCCGGGGCTGGCCAGCACGGGGATCCCGGTCGTGGCCAGCTCGGCCGCCCCGGCCATCGACGCCTGGGCCAGGACGATCACGTCCGCGCCGGTGACGGCGTCGGCGGCCTCCGCCACCTGGGCGAGGTAGCGGGCCGTGTCACCCGCCTCGAAGCTCGCCCAGGCGCCGGCGACCAGGTGCGTGCGCACGGACACGGGTCGCCCCGCAGCCTCCTCGGCGAGCAGCTCAACGGTCGGGGCGAAGGTCGACGCCAGGGCTGCGAGGACCGCGATCCGCGGGCCGGTGCGCACGGCAGCGGCCGCCATCGGCCGGTCCACCCGCAGCACCGCGGAACCCAGAGCCGGAACCAGCGCCTCGGCGGTCGCCCCGATGGTGGAGCAGGTGACCAGCACGGGGCCCGGCCCGGCTGCGGCGAGCAACTCCAGCAGGGCCGGAGCCACGGACCGGGGCCCGTGCGCGCGGGCCCGGTCCAGCAGCTCCGGCACCACCAGATGCCGCAGGACCGCCCCGGGGTGGTGCCGGTCGCGCAGCGCGTCGAAGACGGGGACGTGCACGGGCGAGGTGTGCAGCAGGGTCAGGTCACAGCCGGTCACAGCGGGCCGGAATCGACGACCGGATGCACCGCACCGAGGCGTGGGGCGGCTCGGCGAGCACGAAGGAGGCGATGTACCCGACCGCCGTCCCGTCCTCGACGGCAAGCCGCCGCCAGGCCTTGCGCTTGTTCCGGAACCCGAGCGGTGAGCTCATGCTCCGCGGCACGCAATTCCCCGGCTCCTTGTGGGGCTCACCGGACGGCCACGGCCTGGGGGCTGCGCTCCTGGTCCGTTCCCGGTACCGGCGCGGAGGGGTCGGCGCCCAGTTCGACGATCCGGTTGTCTGCGTCGACGTGCACGACGCGCGGCTTCAGCACCCGGGCCTCGGCGTCCTCGACCTGCGCGTAGCTGATGAGGATGACGAGGTCCCCGGGGTGCACGAGGTGCGCGGCGGCGCCGTTGATCCCGATCACCCCGGATCCGCGCTCGCCCTCAATGACGTAGGTCTCCAGCCTCGCCCCGTTGGTGATGTCCACGATGTGGACGAGCTCCCCGGGGAGCAGGTCGGCGGCGTCCAGCAGGTCGGCGTCCACGGTCACGGACCCGACGTAGTGCAGGTCGGCCTGGGTGACGGTGGCCCGGTGAATCTTGGACTTGAACATGGTGCGCAGCATGTTGGTCTCCTGTAAGACGGCTCCCTGCCTGCTTTCTGCAGGTCAAGGGCGTTCTGCACTCTACACCGGCAGGCATCGGATCGGAGATCTAAAGGAAAATCCACTGCCTCGGACGAGAAGGCTCCTGGCCTGCACTTCCGTAGGCACCGGGCTGTTGCGACGCTGCCGACCAGCGTCGCATCGGACAGCCGCTTTGGACTGTGGGGGGGGGGACCGATGCTGACCAGATGCTGACTTTCCTGACGGTACGTCACGCAGATCGGGAGGGCTCAGGCCGACTCGCTTCCCCAAGGAGCACCTCAGGCTTGCCTACCGTGATCAAGCAACCGGTCACCGCGAGCCAGGTCGCACCCTCTGCGTCCGGGGGCCGACTGCCGTACTGCCATGACGCAGTTCAACCGGTCCTTCGCTCGGCCGCAGACGGTACCGGCTGAGTTGTCCGGGCCCCGAACTGGACCCGGCTGTTGGGATTCGAAACGAGCGAGGAGACGCCCCGCGCACAGGCGACACGCGCCCGCAACCGCAGCACGAAGAAGAGACCGAAGGTGAGCTCCTCCTCCCCACCTACCTCCCAGCCGCCCTCGTACGACGTTCCGGGTTCCTGATCCACGGCGGATCAATAGCGGCCGCTCACGCTCCCGTTCCGCCGTAGCGGCCGCACGAGGCGCCCTCCCCCTGGACGTAGCGGGAGCACGATCGACGGAACGACGCCGCGCCACACGGCACCGGCCCGCGCGGTGACATCGCGTACGCGGCGAGCCGCTGGTACCGAGCACCGCACCCTCCGCCTCGCCCCGCAACGGATCCTCTTCCTCTTCGGCGAAATGGACCGCACCGAAGGACGCATCGAGGACACTGTCCGGCGTTATGGAAGGTCCGCCGACATCGCAGCCGGACTCGGTGGTCGAGGAGCAGGCTCACGCGCTGCTCGGCGTGCGGTAGCCGGACCGACGCCGGGGATGGCGTCCATCCGCTCCACCAGCCCCGGCCCCGGCCGGGTGCTGTCACCGCCGCCATCGGGACCGTCGGGGACGGGCAGGTTCTCGATCGCGCTGGTGATCCGGGCGGACAGCTTGTCGATCTGGGGTGTCCGACCCGTCACGCTGACGCCGGGCCCGGACAGCGGTGCTGTCTCGTAACGACTGCCGGGCGGGAAACACAGGGGGAGCCCGGCACGCGCCGGGCTCCCCCAGGTGGATGCGGTGTGGCCCTGGGCGTCACTCAATGTAGTGGGGTGGGCATTGAGGTCCTCGGCTACGTCGATTTCGCGCCGCATTCGGGCTGCCGGAATGTCTCGGTGCGACCGTCGGAGCTTGAGCGCGACTTGGATTCCGATGGTTTTGTGCGTCGCAGCGAAGGTGGCGGCCTGACCTCCCTCCTTCATACCTACCCGGTCCATGGCGTAGTCCGTGCGCACACCTCGGGCAGCTGCCTGCACAGCGGAACACTCACCTGGCGGCGCAGGGAGCTCTCCGGCCCGGCTATCGGAGACGGTCGACCAGGGTTGCCGATGACCGGCGGCCCCGGTAGCGGGCGGCCGCGGAGAGGAAGGCGTCGTTCTCCTCCGGCAGACCGACGGTGACGCGGACGCCGTCGCCGGGGAAGGCCCGGACGAGCACGCCGCGGCGGGCGCAGAAGTCGGCGAAATCGCCGGCCTCCTCCCCCAGCGGCAGCCATACGAAGTTGGCCTGCGAAGGGGTCACCGAGTGGCCGTCGCGGGTCAACAGGGACTGCAGACGCTGCCGTTCGCGGACGATCGCGGCGGAGCGCGAGCGCACCTCCTCGGGGCGGTCGAGTGCGGCGAGGGCGGCGGCCTGGGCGAGCCTGCTGACCGCGAAGGGGACGGCCACCTTGTGGACGGCGGACACCACGGCAGGCGCGGCCACGCAGTAGCCGATGCGCACGCCGGCAAGCCCGTACGCCTTCGAGAAGGTGCGCAGCACGGCCACGTTCGGGCGGTGCCGGGCCAGTGCGATGCCGTCGGGCACGTCGGGATCGTCGACGAACTCCCGGTACGCCTCGTCGAGTACGACCAGGACCCGGTCGGGGAGGCGGTCGAGGAAGTCGCCCAGTGCGCGGCCCCGGACCGCGGTCCCGGTGGGGTTGTTGGGGTTGCAGACGAAGACGACGCGGGTGTCGCGGGTGACGGCGGCGAGCATCGCATCCAGGTCGTGCCTGTGTCCGGCGTCCAGGGGGACGGTGCGGGCTCGTAGTCCGGCGACCCTGGCGAAGACCGGATAGGCGTCGAAGGACCGCCAGGCGCACAGGACTTCGTCGCCCGGGCCGCAGAACGCCTGGATGAGATCGCGGCAGAGGCTCACCGACCCGCAGCCGACGGCGATCCCCTCCTCGGGGACGGCCAGGTCGTCGGCCAGGCGGCCGACCAGGGTGTCGGAGAACCACTGCGGGTAGCGGTGGCCTTCGACGGCGGCGCGGGTGATGGCCTCGATGACGGCGGGCGGGGGCGGCAGCGGCCCCTCGTTGGAGTTGAGCACGATGGCGTCGGGCGCCGTGCCGGGAATGTTGTAGTCGGGCACGGCGGCCAGGTCGGCTCTGATGGCAACACCCATGGGGCTCCTCGGAGTATGCGGGCGCAGTCAGTTCGGGGCGAGTCGGAACACGTCGTCGGCCAGCAGCCGGATGCGGCGTTGGTCGGCGAGGAGCTCCTCCTGGCTGTCGCCGGTCAGGAAGACGCGCAGCGGGCTGGACAGCAGGTCGACGGTGGGGCGCATCCGGTCGCCCGGGGCCAGCCGGGGCACGGCCAGGTGCACCGTTTCCAGGGCACGGATGCGGGCCAGGGCGTGCTCGTCGACGGCCTCGACGAGCCCGCCGCGGGTGGTCCGCACGTGGACGACCATCCCCGCCCGGTGCTTGCGGTACAGGGTGTCGCCGGGGTGTTCGCGCCGGTACTCCTCGGGGCGTACGCAGGCGAGTGCGAGCAGGTCGGCCTGGTTCCCGTCGAGGCAGGAGTCGTGGTGGCCCGGGTCCATGATGCCGTCGAGCCTCGCGCCCACCTCGACGAGTACCGGCCCGGCGGCGGTCATCATGATCTCCGCGTGGGCGGCGCCGAACCGGATGTCCAGAGCGTCGAGGACGGTGTCCAGATAGGTGACGAGGGGTTCGACCTGTGGCGCGTCGGGGTCGATCAGAACGTCGCGGTCGTAGACCGGCCGGGTGCCGACGAGGGTCTTGTCGTAGCGCCAGACGCCGCAGACATGCCGTGCGCCGCCGGGACCTCGGACGACGTCCACGATGTATTCGGTGCCGTCCAGGAAGGACTGGGCGAGCAACTCGTCGTTGTGCCGGCCGAAGATGTCCCGACTTCCGAGGATCTCGGCGGCGGCGGCGCGGACCTCGTCCGGGCCTCGGCAGACGGAGACCTTGTCGGTGGAGGCCGAGCTGAGCGGTTTGACGACGACCGGGTATCCGGTGGTCCGCGCCCAAGCGAGCACTTCCGCCGCATCGTCGGTCTTCAGCTGGTCGGCGCAGCGGATGTCGGCGGCGCGCAGTGCCTCGATCATGCGGTACTTGTCGCGGCGCAGCGCGGAGGTAGCCGACGGGTTGCCGGGCAGGCCCAGCAGTTCGGCCGTCCGGTCGGCCGGCGGGACACCGGTCTCCTGGCCGGGGAGCACCCCGCAGGGGTGGTAGGAGGCCAGCTCCTTCACCGTACGGGCGGGGTCGGCCCCGTCCTGGACCACGTTGGCCAGGTACGGGCGCAGGTCCGGCGGGGGTACGCAGTTCAGGAACTCGGGGGTGCTCTGGAGGTGTACGACGTCCGCGCCGAGCTTGCGGAAGGCGGCGGGCAGGTACTTGCCGACCGAGTAGCCGTCGACGATCACGCCGACGGGCGTTGTGCCACGCCGGTCGTGCGGAACGGCGTACGGGTGTGCGTGGTGGCCGGGGTGGTCGGGGGCGGTGGGCATCGCGGGTCCTCTCTTCGTGGGCGGGCGGGGGCCGTCGGCCGGGTGCCGGAGCCCGCTCACGCGGCGGCGACGCTGACGCGGTGGACGGTCCGGGAGACGCCGGGCGGCAGGTCGGTGGCGACGTGGTAGGTGGTGGCTGTCTTCCACAGCAGCAGGTCGTGCGGGGTCCAGCGGTGGGTGTAGCTCCGGTTGGGGTCGGCCAGGAGGGTGTCGACGAGGTCGAAGAACGCCTCGTTCTCGTTGGCGTCGAGGCCGACGACCCGGTCCATGTAGGCGCGGGCGGCGTACAGGAAGCGGCGGCCGGTGTGCGGGTCGCGGCGGACGACGGAGTGTTCGACGGCCGGGTACTGGCGGGCGATGAGGGCCCGTACCTCGGCGATGGACAGGCCCACGTGCTCGGGGGCGATGCGCTGCTGTTTGGTGAGGGTGTGCAGCCCGACGCGGTCCTCCAGGAAGGTGCGCCACTGCTCGGGCAGCCGGTCGTAGACGTCGGCGGCGCTCGCGAAGACGGTGTGGCCGTGGTCCTCGGGCACGTGGACGCCGTGCAGCACGGTGTAGGCGGAGGGGTCGGCGTCGAAGGAGGAGTCCTGGTGCCAGAAGTGGCCGACCCGCTCGATCCCGACCGGCAGGCCGTCCTTGCGCTCGTTGGAGGAGACGAGGATCTCGGCGAACTCGGGGTGGCGCCAGTCGGCGAGGAGGAAGGGGACGGGGCGGCCGATGCGGGCGGCGAGGCCGATCTGCTGCCGGGGGGTGAGTTCGATGCCGCGGACGACGACGAGGTCGCGCCGGTGCAGGGAGTCGACGACGTCTGCGAAGACCTCCGGGCGGGTGAGTTCGGCGTGGGTGAGTCCGCTGTACTCGACGCCGATGAAGGGGGTCAGGTCACGCTTGAGCACGGTTTCTCCTTGTGCCAGGTGTACGGGTTGGTGCGGGCCGCGAGCAGCAGCAGGCAGGCGGCGCAGACCGCCGCTCCGGCGGCCGCCCACGGGGCGCCCGGGGGCCGAGATGTGCAGGGCGAGTTGCGGGGCCGCGATGAAGGCCAGGTTGACGCCGCCGGAGTACAGGCCCATGTTGCGGTCGGCGGCCGGGCCGGAGAGCCGGCTGACGTAGGCGAGCAGGCCGGGGAAGACGACGATCTCCCCCGCCGTCCACACGAGGGTGGCGAGCACCAGCTCCGGCCCGCTGTCGGCAAGGGCCATGAGCAGGAACCCGGTGCCCCCGAGCGCGTAGCCGCTCAGCAGCGTCGCCAGGTGTCCGACGCGTGCCATGCGGATGTTGAGCGGGACCTCGAACAGGACGATCCCGACGGCGTTGACGGTGAAGACGACGCCGGCCCAGTAGCCGGGCAGGCCGAGGCCGACGATGACGTAGGCGCCGACGAAGACCGAGGGCAGCGCGTAGGCCAGCTGGATGGGCAGCGAGAGGCCGAACACGCTCCAGAACCGGGTGCGTTCGGCCGTCGTCTGCCGGACCGGGCCGCGCGGGCGGGTCCCGTGGCCCGGTCCGCCGACGGCGGCGTCCGGTCCGGCGGCGGGCCGGCGTTCGCCGCAGTGGTGCAGGAACGCCGCAGCCGCGAGGACGCACAGGGCGTTGGCCCAGAACACGGCGTGCGGGTCGAGGGCGTAGAGCAGGGCCCCGAGGAGCGGGCCGGCCGACAGTCCGAGGTTGATGGCGAGCCGGTAGCAGGAGAAGGCGACCTTGCGCTGCTCGGGCGGTGACCCGGCGATCGTGGCAGCGTAGGCCGCCGGGGTGACGATCTCGTACGCGAACCCCCAGATCAGCACCACCGTGATGAGCGCGGGCAGGCCGTTCAGCAGCGGCACCACCGTGACCGCGGCGGCGCCCAGCAGGAAGCCGCCCCGCATCAGGGCGTACGGGTGCAGCCTCGCGAGGAGCCGTCCGGCGGCCAGGTCCGCGGCGAGGGCGCCGACCCCGAAGGTGGTGACGGCCAGGCCCGCCTCGGCCGCTTCCAGACCTCCGCGGCCCAGCAGGTACGGGGTGAGGAAGGGGTAGGCCATGGTGCCGGTGCGGAAGATCAGGGTGGTGAGGAACAGGGTCCGCAGGGGCGGGGCGAGCCCGGCCACCGTCCGCAGGGTCTCAGCCGGCACGGCGGGTCCCGGCCGGCCTCCGGGCGAACACGGCGGCGGGGTTGAACAGGCCTGCCGGGTCGAGGGCGTCCTTGAGGTCGCGGTGCACGCGCAGGGCGACCGGGCCCAGTTCGCGTTCCAGCCAGTCCTGCTTGAGCTTGCCGACTCCGTGCTCGCCGGTGATAGTGCCGCCGAGGGACAGGGCGAGGGCCAGAATCGCGTCGAACGCCGTCCGGGCGCGGGCGTACTGCTCGGCGTCGTCGCCGTCGTAGAGGACCGTGGGGTGCATGTTGCCGTCGCCCGCGTGGCCGACGACCGCGACGGTCAGCCCCGCGTCGGCGCCGATCCGCGTACAGCCCTCGATCAGATCGGCGATGAGGGTGCGGGGCACGGCCACGTCCTCGGTCATGCAGGCGCCCCGGGCTTCGAGGGCGGCGAGGCTCACCCGGCGGGCACGCAGCAGCAGGGCGCCCTCCGCCGCGTCCTGCGTGGCGTGCGTGTACACCGCGCCGGCTTGCCGGAACACGCTTTCCATCTGGTCGAGTTCGGCTTCGCGGGTGCCTTCCGGCGCGTCGGACTGGCAGAGCAGCAGGGCTTGGTCGCCTTCGCCAGCGAGCTCGGTGCCGAGGTAGGCAGACGAGGCCCGCAGGGAGGTCGCGTCCATGATCTCCATGAGGGAGGGCACGAGGCCGGCCCGGACGATCCGGCTGACGCTGGCTCCCGCCCGGGCCACCGAGTCGAAGGCCGCGATGACGGTGCCGGGCGCGGAGGGCAGCGGGCGCAGGGCGAGAGTGGCCCGCGTGATGACCCCGAGGGTGCCCTCGCTGCCGACGAGGAGGCGGGTGAGGTCGTAGCCCGCGACGCCCTTGACGGTGCGGCGGCCGGTGCGCAGGAGGGAGCCGTCGGCGAGGACCGCGTCCAGGCCGAGGACGTAGTCGCCGGTGACCCCGTACTTGCCGCAGCACAGGCCGCCCGCGTTGGTGGCCAGGTTCCCGCCGAGGGTGCACGTGTCGAGGCTGGAGGGGTCGGGCGGGTAGTACAGGCCGTGGGCGGCGGCGGCCGTCTTCAGGTCCTGGTTGACGACGCCGGGTTCGACTACGGCGATCCGGTTGTCCGGGTCGAGTTCGAGGATCCGGTTCATCCGCGTGGTGGCCAGGACGACGCAGCCGTCGACGGCGTTGGCTGCGCCGGTCAGGCCCGTTCCGGCGCCCCGGGGAACGATCGGGACGCCGGCCGCCGCGCAGGCCCGTACGCATGCTCGCACCTGCTCGGCCGAGGCGGGCAGGACCACCGCGAGCGGCCGGCCGTACGGGGCGAGCGGCATCATGTCGTGGGCATATCCGGTGGTGACGTCCGGGTCGGTGACCAGGGCGCCCTCGCCGTCGAGGGCGGCGCGGAGGGCGTCCAGCAGGGAGGCGGTCATGCCGGCCGCCCGCCGGGGGTGGTGACGAGGATCGCCCGGGCGGGGCACAGGTCGGCAGCCTCCAGGACGGCGTCGGCGAGGTGCGCGGCCGGTTCCGGGTCCAGCAGCAGGACGATGCCGTCGGTCTCGTCCTGGTCGAAGACCGTGGCGGCGGACAGGACGCAGTGGCCGGCGCCGACACAGCGCTCGGGATCGAGGGTGACCTTCACGGGGTCGGCTCCTTCGGTACGGGGGACGGGCGGCGGGGTCACCAGGTCACGGGCAGGGCGTGCAGCCCGTACACGGCCATGTCGGACTTGAAGCGGATCTCCTCCACGGGTACGGACGTGCGCAGCGTCGGGATCCGGCGGGCCACGGCCGCGTAGGCCTCCTGGAGTTCCACGCGGGCCAGCGACTGGCCCATGCACTGGTGGGGCCCGTACCCGAACGCGAGGTGGCCGTGCGCGCGGGAGGCGGGGTCGAACCGCTCGCCGGCGGGGAAGCGTGCGGGGTCCCGGTTGGCGACGTTGATGGCGGCGACGGCGCCCTCCCCGGCCCGTACGAGCCGGTCGCCGACCTCCACGTCCTCGACAGCGATCCGGCGGATGCCGCGCTGGACCACGGTGAGGTGGCGCAGCATCTCCTCGACGGTGTCGGCGAGCAGCTCGGGGTCGTCGTCGTCCGTGCCGAGGGCGGCGAAGTGGTCGGGGTGGCGCAGCAGTGTCAGTACCCCGAGGGAGATCATGTTGGCGGTGGTGTCGTGGCCGGCGGTGAGCAACAGGAGTGCCATGGCGGCGAGTTGGCGCCCGGTCATGGTCCCGTCGGGCAGGTGGCGGGCGGCCATGCGGCCGATGAAGCCGTCGCGCGGTTCCCGTTCGGCGGCGGCGACGAGCTCCTCCAGGTAGTCCTGGAGGGCCTGCCGGGCGGCGGCGGCGCTCTCGGTGGTACCGGCGACGACGTTCATGGTGTGGGTCAGGCCGCGGAAGAGTTCGCGGTCTTCGAAGGGCACCCCGAGGAATTCGCAGATGACGGTGAGCGCGACGGGCAGGGCCAGGTCGGCCACCAGGTCGGCCTCTGTGCCGCGGAGCATCCGGTCCAGGCAGTCGTCGATGACGGCGCGGACGGCGGGGCGCCACTGCTCGGCCCGTTTGACGGTGAACTCGCCGAGTGCCAGGCGCCGTAGGGCGTCGTGGCGCGGGTTGTCCATGACGAGCAGGGTCGGCTCGACGGCGGTCTCGGCGAGGGCGACGGCGCTGGACAGTGGGTAGCCGGGGCGGCTCTTGTCGGCGCTGAACCGGGGGTCGGACAGCACGGTACGGGCGTCGTCGAAACCCGTGAACAGCCAGGGGCGGACCCCGTTCCACAGCGTCACGCGGGGCACGGTGCCCGCCTCCCGGATGGCGGTGGCCTCCCGGGGCGGGGTGAACGGGCACTGCCGGTCCATGGGGTAGTGCGGGTCGGTCGTCGGGTCGGCCATCGGGTCGGTCGTCGCGTCGGCCATCGGGTCAGTCATCGCGGGTGCTCCGGTCGAGGTTCTGCCACCAGCGGCCGACGAGGGCGTCGTCCAGGGCGGGCGGGGAGATTCCGTGGGCCCGCAGGGCGGCGAGGGTGGCGTCGTTGCGGTGGTCGGGGAGGCGGGCGTCCGGGTGGTCGCACAGGTCCCGGAAGTACTCGCGGTAGGCGAGGGCGGGCAGCGCGGTGCCGCCGGCCTCGGCGTCGGCCAGGCGGCCGAGCCAGGTATCCAGCGGAACCGCCGGGGTGGTCCGGCCCGTGCGGCGGTCGTGTACGGCGATCAGCTCGGCCAGCGGCGTCCGCCGGGGGTGGTGCAGGTGGTGGACGGTGCCCGGGGCGCCGTCGGCGAGGGCCAGCGCGACCAGGGCCCGGGCCATGGTGTCCACGGGCAGTGCGTCGGTGGCGAGCCTGGGGTCGTCGGGGTGGCAGCCGAGGGTGGTGGAGGTGACGAGGAGCCGGCTGAGGAAGTCGTCCTCGCTGATGGCGCCCGTCGTACTGCCTCCGGCCCGGCCGAGCCGGTAGATCCGGGCGTCGGCGCCGCGTTCGAGGGCCTGTGCGACGAGGTGCTCCGCGGCCCACTTGGCGGCGGCGTAGCCGCGGCCGCGCGGGTGCCGTTCGCCGGCGGTCGGGGTGACCTCGGTGATGGTGCGCGGGCGTGTGCCGGCGTCGGGGCCGTCCCGGAACACTCCGAGGGTGGAGACGTGGTGGAGGCGGGCCCGGCCCTGTGCGCAGATCCGCAGGAGTTCGGCGGTGCCGCCGACATTGGGGGCGGCCAGGTGGTGGAAGCCGGACACGTGGTGAACCTCGGCGCCCAGGTGGAGGAGGGTCTTCGCCCGCAGGACCTGCTCCCGGTGGGTGGCGTCGAGACCCAGGCCGGGCCGGGACAGGTCCCCGGGTACGGGCACGATCCGCGGGTCCGAGGCGTCACCGCGCAGCCCGTGGCGGCGCAGGGCGGCGGCCAGACGCCTGCGGGCGGCGTCCGTGTCGGCGGCGCGGACCAGGCACAGGACCGGGCCCGTGGTGCGGTCCAGCAACTCGGCCAGGACGTGGGAGCCCACGTACCCGGTGGCCCCGGTGAGCAGCACGGCGTCGTGCGGGTCGAAGGAGCCGGGCCGGTCGGGGAAGACGAGGGCGGGGTCGAGCCGCGCGTCGTCCGGCCCGACCGGCAGGGTCGCCGGACCGCTCAGCGGACCGCTCAGCGGGCCGGTCAGCGAGTCCGTACCGGGGGTCTTCGACGGGGCCGCCGCCGGGTCGGGCCCTCGCAGCAGGCGGGCGACCGCGCGTACGGTCGGCTCGGCTAGGAAGTCGGCGACGGCGATCCGGACGCCGAACTCCCGCTCGATGCGGCCCAGGAGCCGGATGACCCGCAGGGAGTGGCCGCCGAGTGCGAAGAATTCCTCGCCGGGGGAGCCGGCCGGCCCGCCGAGGACGTCCTCCCACAGGGCGAGCAGCCGCCGCTCGGTGCCGTCCGCCGGGCCCTCGGCCGGGAGCGGCCGCTGCCGATGGGCGGCCAGCCGGGTGGCGAGCGCCGACCGGTCGGCCTTGCCGTGGCTGCCCGTCGGGATGGCGGGGACGGGTACGGCCAGCCGGGGCACCATGTGGCCCGGGAGCAGCCGGGCCAGGTGGGCGCGGGCGTCCTGCGGCGCGACGGTGCCGACGTAGCCGACGGCGAGTTCGGCGTCGGTGCCGGTGCCGGTGCCGGTGCCGAGGAGGACGGCGACGGCCTCCCTGACGCCGGGGTGTTCCGCGAGCGCGGCCTCGATCTCGCCGAGTTCGATGCGGAAGCCGCGCAGCTTGATCTGGTGGTCGAGCCGGCCGAGGTAGTCGACGGCTCCGTCGGGCAGTCGGCGCACGCGGTCCCCGGTGCGGTAGCAGCGTCCGGCGCCGGCGAGTGCGGGATGGGCGGTGAACAGCTCGCCCGTCCGCTCCGGGTCGCCCAGGTAGCCGTCGCCGAGTCCGGCGCCGGAGAGCCACAGTTCGCCGGGGACGCCGGTGGCCGCGAGCCGTCCGTGGCGGTCCACGACGTGGGCCGCGGTGCCGGACAGAGCGGTGCCCACGGGCACCCTGGCCCGGGCCTCCGCAGGGTCGGCCCGGTGCGTGGTGGCCAGGATCGCCGCCTCGGTCGGGCCGTATCCGTTGATGACGACCCGATCCCGGGCGAAGTGCCGCGTGTCGTGGACGTCCGCGGGCTCGCCCGCGACGAGCAGCACGCGCACACCGGCCAGGTCGGGACGGTCCAGGGCGCGCAGCAGGGAGGGCACGGTCACCATCACGGTGACTCCGGCGGTGCGCAGGGTTCGGGTGAGGGCCGGGCTGTCGGCGCGGGTGGCGTCGTCCGCGTACACCAGGGTGGCGCCGGAGACGAGCGGCATGAACTGCTCGAAGGCGGCCACGTCGAAGCCGGGCGAGGTGAGTTGGAGCCAGACGTCGTCCGCGGTGAAGGGGTGCCGGGCGAGGCAGGCGAGGAGGGTGTTGGCGACGGCGCGGTGGGAGACGGCGACGCCGCGGGGGCGCCCGGTGCTGCCTGAGGTGTAGATGACGTAGGCCGGGGCGGCGGGATCGCCGGGGTCCGCTGCGGGCTCGGCCGCCTCGCCGGGGGCGGTGAGGGCCTCGATGTCCAGGACGGGCGGTCCTTCGGATGCCTCCGTGCCGGGCCCGAACAGGGTGTCGGCGGTGTCCTTGGCGCAGACCAGCGCGCCGGCATCGGCGTCGGCGATGCAGTGGCGCAGCCGCTGCGCCGGGTACGCCGGGTCGAGCGGCACGTAGGCGGCTCCGGTCTTGAGCACGCCGAGGAGGGTCGCGGCGAGGAACGGGGAACGCTCCAGGCACACGGCGACGCGGTCGCCGGGGCGGATCCCGCGGGTGGCGAGGCGGGCGGCCACGGAGTCGGCGAGCCGGTCGAGTTCGGCGTAGGTGAGGCTGATGCCGGCGTCGGCGACCGCGGTCTTGTGCGGGCGGGCCGCGACCTGCCGGGCGACGAGGGCGGGGAGGGTGGTGTGCACCCGCCGGGGGGCCGGTTCCGGGGCGCGGCTGAGCCGCTCGTACTCCCCCGGTTCGTACAGGGTGACGTTCCGCAGGGGCGGGTCACCGTCCGCGAGGCGGTCGAGTACGGCGGCGAGCTGGCCGGCCAGCCGCGCTGCGGTGGCACGGTCGTAGAGGTCGGTGCTGAACTCGACCTCGACGTCGAGGCCGTCGCCCTCCTCCTGGAAGGTGAAGGCCAGCTCGAAGGTGGCGGTGTCGCGATCGTCGGCGTCCCAGGGCTCGGTCCGCGCACCTGACAGTTCCAGCGGACGCGGCCGGCGCTGGCGGTAGTTGACGACGGCCTGGAAGGGGACGGCCGCCCGTGCGGTGGTGACCGGCGCGAGTTCCCGGCCCACGGTCTGGAAGGGGACGTCCTGGTGGTGCAGGGCCTGGGTGCAGGCGGTGCGGACATGGGCGAGCAGGGTGTCGGCCGTGGCGTCCGCGTCCGCCTCGACACGGACGGGCAGCAGGTTGACGAAGCAGCCGACGAGGTCCTGTGCCCCGGCCCGGCTGCGTCCGGCTGCGAGGGCGCCCAGGGTGAGGGTGTCGCGTTCGCTGTAGGCGGCCAGGACCGTGTATACGCCGGCCAGGCAGAACATGTACGGGCTGACGCCGTGCCGGCGGGCGGCCTCGGCGTGGCGGGCGCGCTGCCCGGAGCCGATCCGCAGCCGTACCCGGTCGCCGGATCCGCTGAGGACGGCGGGGCGGGGGCGGTCGGTGACCAGGTCGAGCCCGGCGGCTCCCCCGTCTAGCGCACCGCGCCAGAACCGGGTCGCGGCGGTGAGGCGTTCGGGCCGGGGTTCGAGGGCGTCGCGCAGGTGCTCGGGGTAGGCCGGGCTCAGGGGCGGCAGGTCCGCGGCCGGGTCCGCGTACAGGGCGGACAATTCGGAGGTGAAGAGGTCCAGGGACCAGTCGTCGGCGATGGCGTGGTGGACGGCGAAGTGGATCAGGGTGCACCGGGCGTCGAGGGTGAGCACCAGGGTGCGCAGCAGCCGGGTGCCTTCGGCGTCCGGCCCGGCCGCGCGGTGCTCGGCGGCCAGGGTGCGGGCCCGGTCCCGGCGCTCTCCGGCCGGAAGGCCGGTGAGGTCCGTATGGCGCAGCGCGGCGCCCGGGTCGGCAGTCAGGCTCTGCCACCAGCCGTCTGCGTCGCGCCGTACGACGGTCCGCAGGGCGGCCTGGCGCCGGCCCAGCAGGGTCAGGGCGTTCCGCAGCCGGGGCAGGTCGAGCGGGCCGTCGACGGCGTAGCTGCGTCCGATGACGTACCGGTCGGTGGATCCGGTGGCCTCCTGCTCGAACCAGATCCCCTCCTGGGCGGGCGACAGCGGCAGCCGGCCGGGGTCCGCGTCGGGGGCGGGCTCCGGCGATACGGCCGCGGTGGCGGTGGCGGAGGCCACGCGGGCCGCCAGCGCCCGGACGGTCGAGGTGGTGAACAGGTCGGCGATCGTCAGGGCCACGCCCTGGTCGCGTTCCAGCCGGGCCAGGATCGCCATCGCGGACAGGGAGTCGCCGCCGGCGGCGAAGAAGTCTGTGTCCGGGCCGACGACTCGGCCGAGGACGGCCTCCCAGTGCCCGGAAACGGCGCGCAGGACGTCGGCCTCCGCACCAGCGCCTGCCGGGGCCCGGCCGGCCGGTCCGGGGACCGCCGCGGCCGCGCGGTGGGCGAGAGCGGCGAGCAGACGGCGGTCGGCCTTGCCGTTGGCAGTGGTCGGCAACTCCGGCAACACGGAGACGACGGCCGGAACCGCCGGTTCGGGCAGGATCCGGGCGACGTGGGCGGTCAGCACGGCGGCCTGGACACCGAGGCCGGGCCGGGCATCGGTGTCGGCCTCGACGCCAAGGGCGGCCGGGGAGCCCAGGTCAGCCGGGATGCTCGGGTTGGCCGAGGAGTCCGGGTCGGCCTGGACACCAAAGGCGGCCGGGGCATCCAGGTCGCCCAGGACGCTGAGGGCGGCCGGGGCATCCCGGTCGGCCAGGGCGCCGAAGGTGGCCCGGGAATCCAGATCCGGGACGCTCAGGTCGGGCCGGGCGTCCGGATCGGCCGGGGCCTCGGGGACTGCCGGGGAGGCCGGGGCCTCCGGCGCAGGGGCTGCCCCCGGTGTCAGGGTGACGTATGCGGCCAGTCGGCGGGTGGCCGTGGGGCCGTACGGGACCACGGCGGCCTCGCGGACCGCGGGGTGGGCCAGCAGCGCGCGTTCCACCTCGGCCGGTTCGACGCGGTGGCCCCGAATCTTGACCTGATCGTCGAAGCGCCCCAGGAAGGCCAGTTCGCCGCCGGGGAGGCGGCGGACCCGGTCGCCCGTCAGGTAGGCGGTGCGTTCGGGCCGTCCGGGCTCGGGGACGAACCGCTCGGCGGTCTGCTCCGGCCTGCCGCGGTAGCCCCGGGCGACGCCCGGGCCGCCGATGCAGAGTTCACCCTCCTCGCCCGGCGCGGCGGGGGTGCGGTCGGGGCGCAGCACGTGGGCGGTGGCCCCGGCGAAGGGGCGGCCGATCGGCACGTCCCGCCAGCCGCTGTCCCAGTCGTCCGGGGTGTCGAAGGTCTGCCAGCAGGCGTAGACCGTGGTCTCGGTGGGCCCGTAGCCGTTGACGATCCGGCAGCCGGGCAGCTCGCGCAGCGCGGTCCGCACCGCGTCCGCGTCGGCCCGGTCACCGCCCGAGATGCACAGGCGCAGCCCGCGCAGGTCGGCTGCGATGTGCTCCATCGCCAGCCGGAACAGCGGGGCGGCCAGCCGCAGGACGGTCACCCCGTGGCGGGCGCACTCCCGGCCGATGTCGTGCACGCCGGGCCGGTCGGACCGCGGCAGCACGAGCCGGGCGCCGTTCAGCAGGGCGCCCCAGATCTCGAAGACGGAGGGGTCCACGTGGAGCGGGGCGAGCTGGAGGACGGTGTCGGCGGCCGTCAGTCCGGCCTCGGGGGCGTGCGCCAGCGCGAGGACGGAACGGTGCGCGACCTGGACGCCCTTGGGGGCGCCGGTGCTGCCGGAGGTGTGGATGACGTAGGCCGGGGAGTCCGGCCCCGCAGCGGCCTCCGGGACGGCGGCGTGCGCCGCGCCGAGGGCCGGATCCGATGCGTTCTCGTCGACCGGCAGGATCGTTACTTCGGCGGGCAGGAAGGCACGCAGCCTCGGGACGTCCCGGTCGGCGGCGAAGACGGTGCGCAGGTGGTTGTCGAGGACGAGGGAGCGGATCCGGTCGTCCGGCGCGTCGGGGTCCAGGGGCAGGTAGGCGCCCCCGGCCAGGACCGACCCCAGCAGGGCGGCGATCGTACCGGGCGAGCGGTGGGCGCAGATCCCGACGGGCTCGCCGGGGGCGGTGCGGCCCGCGAGGAGCCGGGCGGCCGCCTCGGCCCTGGCGGCGAGTTCGCCGTAGCCGATCCGGAGGTCGCCGCGGACCAGCGCCGTGCGGTGGGGGTGGGCCCGGGCCACGGCGGTGAAGGCCGCGCCGAGGGTGGTGGCGGTGTCAGTGGTGGTGTTCACGGAGCCGGGGTCACCTCCTGCGGGGCGCGTTCGAGGGCCTCGACGACGCTGGCGGTGTCGAAGAGGTCGAGGTAGCGGGAGATCAGTCCATCGCGGACGGTGAACACGTTCATCCACTGGGCCTCGTAGCGCGCCTCGTTGGCCAGGACCAGGGTGCGGCTCACGCCCAGCACCACGATCCGGTCCCCGGCGTCGAGGTAGTCGTAGGCCTCGCACTCCTGGACCCGGATCAGCTCGCGGACGATGGCGAAGAACTCGCGGAAGCCCTCGACGCCGCGGTAGACGCCGGCCCACGGCAGCGAGGCGGGGCCGTGGTAGACCCATTCGAAGTCGGGGGCGAGCAGCAGCTCGATGTCGGCGAGGCGGCCCTCGTCGAACAACCGGAAGAAGGTGCGGATCACTTCCACGTTCTGTGTGCTCATGCGTTGTTCCTCGAATAGGCGGGGGTGGGGGTGCGCGGCGTACGCCGCTTCGGCCGGCCGGACAGGCGCTGGCCCAGCCGGAACAGGGCGGCGTGGGCGAGGAGCCGGACCGGACCGGTGCGGGAGAGCCGGCGGGCGCTGCGCATGACCTGGCGGATCTCCCGCTCGGTGGCGGTCAGCGGCAGCAGGAACACGTCGTAGACGACGAAGGCGCGGGCGCGGTTGATCCACCAGAGGATGAGGGCGTACGTCATCCACTCGCCTTCGGGGTCGACGAAGCGGCCGAGGACTCCGGGTACGCGTGGTTCGAACCGGCCGAGCATGCCCTCGGCGAAGCGGCGGCCGACCACTCCGCGCGGCCCGTCGTCCATGGCCGCGAGCCCGGCGCGCACCAGGTCCGACAAGGCCCCGACGCGTTCGGGCAGGCCCAGGGCGTCGACCTGGCCGATGGCCTGGAGGGCGAAGTGGGCGCCCAAACCGTGGGCGTGGTGGGTGCGCAGTTCCTCGACCAGCAGCGGGTTGGTCCTGCGCGCGGCCTCTTGGACCTCGTCGGATACGAGGGCGGCGCCGGTGGGGAAACAGCCGTAACTCAGTGCCTTGGACAGGCTCATGAGGTCGATGTAGGGGAGCCGGCCGTGGTGGGCGAAGCGAGTGCCGCACCGGTAGTAGGACGTCAGGACCTCGTCGACGCCGACGAGGTAGCCGTGCTGGGCCCGGCCCTCGGTGACGGTGTCGAGGAGGGGGCCGGGGATCGCGGTGTAGGCGTCGGAACTGCCATGGACCAGTTCGATCCACACGAGTCCGATGTCGCCCCCGGCCGCCTCCTCGCGGAACTCGTCGACGGCGTGCGGGGTGAAGGGGTCGATGTAGCGGATGTCGTCGTAGAGGGGGCCGAAGGGCGCGCGGGTGCGGTCGGCGGCGGTGGCCAGCAGGGAGACGAGGGTCTTGCCGCCGTAGTTGTGCTTGAAGACGACGATGCGCCGCTGCCGGGGGCGGGCGAGGCGGGCCAGGGTGATGGCGCTCTCCACCGCGGACGCGCCGCTGACGGCGGGGAAGGTGTGGGGCAGGCCGGTTTCCCGGGCCAGGACCTCTTCGAGCTCGCGGACGTGGCCCCGGGCCGGGTCGTGGCCCCGTACGACGTCGGTCAGGGCATCGGCGGGGTTGTGGCCGGCCACGCCGAGCCCGGCTCCGCAGAGCCCGTCGACCAGGTCCAGTTCGCGGCCCGAGTCGAGGCGGACGGTGAGCCGGGAGCCCTTGGCGCGGACGACGTTCAGCGCGCCGTGCAGCTTGCGCTGCATGCGCGCCGCCATCGGGTTCACGTGGCGGGCGTACAGGTCGAGGGTGGCCTGCCGGTCTGCGGCGGCCGCCGCGAGGACGCGGTGCACCGGGGCGGCGGCGTCCCAGCGGGGCAGCAGCCGGGCGATGACGGCGCGCATGGCGACGGTGTTGCCGCCGTAGGTGTTGGAATGCAGGAATCCGGTCTGCGGGGTGGTCCACGGCTCGAACGTGTCGTGAGTGCCGGTGAAGGCGCCGAACGGGACCTCGTGCCCGGTGAGGGATTCGCCGAGGACGACGAGGTCGGGGCGGAGCGCGGTGACGGCGGGGTCCGCCGGGCTGTCCGGGGCGATGTCGCTGAGGTCGACGACGATGCGGGCTCCGGTGGCGCGCGCGGTGCGGGCCAGTTCGGCGACGGCGGCCCGGGCGCTGTCGTCGAGGAGTTCGGGGGCGCGTACGACGAGCCCGCACACCGGGGTGCCGGTGCCCTGCAGGGCGGAGCGCAGGCCGTCCACGGTGGTGTGGGTGAGGAGGCCGGGGGCGAGGGCGAGGTCGGGGCCTTCGGCGAGGGGGTCGGCGCGGCGGGCGAGGGTGCCGTCAGGGTCGAGAACGAGGACCCGGCCTCGGTGGACGGCGGCGGTCGCGGCGGCGCGGTGGCGCAGCAGTTTGACGGCGCCGTGCAGGGCCTCGTAGCGGGAGTTGGCGAAGAAACTGCGGTAGCGGGTGCCGGCCGGGCGGTCGCCCAGTTCCCGGACGAACTCGCTGAGGAGGTGGCCGGCCTGCGCGGATTCGGCGGTCACGAACCAGGACGGCATGGCGAAGACGGGCTGTTCCTGCGCGATGAGGTCGGCCAGGATGCCGAGGGTCTGCGGGCCGGCCGGGCGCAGGTGCGACACGGGGCCGGGTGGGGCCTGGGGGTTCGGGTTCATGACGCCATCTCGCTCGTGGGAGGGATCCCGGCGGCGGGTGTCCGCGGGACCCGGTGTTCTTGGCAGAACCGGTTGCGGGGTCGGCCACGGCGCGCGGCCGGCGGTACCGAGGCCGGGCGAAGGCCGATCAGCGGGCCGGCACCGGGCAGGGCCGGGCGGCGGGGGCGCGCTGTCAGGTGCACTTGCCCGCCGCCCCGGACCCCAGGAGACCGCGACACACACGGCGCCGGACTCCACACCGTCGGCAGAACTGCCGCCGGCCAGGACCGGGCGACGGGGAGCGCGCTGTCAGGTACGCTTCCCCGCCGCCCGGGGTGTCAGGAGGCCGTGACGCGCTTCGCGTCGGCCTCTTCGCCGGCCCAGATGAGGGCGACGGGGGTCGTGGACGGCTCCGCGGGGGTGGCGAGCCAGCCCGTGAGTGCGCCGTCCTGGGTGACGAGGACCGCGGCGGAGCCGGCGGGCAGCTCCAGCGTCCAACCACTGCCGGTGACCCGGTCGTCCGCGTCGGTGGGGTTGAACGCGCCGATGACGCGGACGCCGCCGGGGCCGGAGCGGCTCAGGACGCGGGCCCGGCCGTGCGCCGTGGTCCAGCGCGGCCCGGCCGGGGCCGGGAGCGTGGCGGCGAACGCGGCGACGAACGCGGCGACCGCGCCCCCGGCGGGCTGGTCGGCCGGGAGCCTCAGTTCGCCGGGGAGGTCGCCCTCGGGGTGCCCGGCCCGCAGCACGGCGACGGGGACGGGGGTGCCGTCGGCGGCGGGCGCGGGCTGCTCGTCAAGCCAGCCGAGACCGATCAGCCGCCCGGAGTCGGCCAGTTGACGGTGCACGGCGTCGGCGAGCTCTGCGAGGACCGTGCCGCCGGTGCGCTGCCAGGCCCCGGTCTGGGGCAGGGCCCGGTCTACGAGGACCACCGCGTCGCGGTCCAGGACGCTGCCGGTCAGCAGGTCACCGTGGCGTTCGAGGAACGCGGCCAGCAGCCGCAGGCCCTCGGCGTTGGCCTGGTGGGAGCCGGCCTCGGCGAGCGGCGCACCCGGGGTGTACGGCGGTGCGTGCAGGCCGGGATCGACACCTTCGGCGCGCAGTCCGTCGGGGTCCATGTCGACCAGGGGGCCCCAGTTCTCCGTGGCGCAGGCGGTGTAGACGCTGATGGTGGTGGAGCCCAGCAGGAGGGCCAGCAGGGCGTTGAAGACGGGGGTCGCCGGCCGGGCGAAGGACGCGTCGGTCCAGGTGAAGCCCCAGTTCGCCTCGACCACGTCGGTGCCGCCGAGGAGGATCCCGGCCAGGTGGGAGCCGAAGGCGGCGGTCTCCCGCGCCGGATTGCCGATCCATTCGGTGTGGCCGACGAAGTACCCGGAGCCCTGGATGGCGCGCTGCCGGGCTGCCCAGGCGTCGAAGGCGGCGCGCGGTGCGGTGACCCCGGTGAGGGGGACGTTGGCCAGCCGGGCCGGGCCTTCGGGGAAGAGCGCGGAGATCCGGTCCCACAGGCCGACGATGCCGTGCCCGGACCACCGGGACCACAGCTGTCGCGTGGCGCTGGTCCACCGGGTGACGTCCTCGGAGGCGAGGGCGGCCTCGTCGGTCAGGCCGTGGCCGGTGAGCCAGTGGGCGAAGGCGCGGCGGGCGGCCGGCGAGGCGTCCTGGGCGTCCACGGGGAGGTGGGCGTCTCCGCAGGTGCCTTCGTTGCCGAGTTGGAGGGCGACGACGGGGCCGTCGGGGGCGGTGGCCCCGGCGACGACCTCGTCGGCGACGGCCTTCAGCCAGGTCTCCGTCTCGGCCTGGACGGCCGGGTCGAGGAGGCTGGGCAGCGGCTTGCCCTGGGAGGTGAGGACGGTGCCGTCGAGCCCCTGATAGGGGGTGTGTCCGGGGCCGCAGAGCCGGTCGGGCAGCCCGCCGAGCTGGACCTCGGCGTGGATGAAGGGGCCGGGCTTGAGGAGGACGCCCAGTCCGGCGGCCGCGGCGAGCTCCAGCAGTCCGACGACGTCGCGCTGAGGGTCGGTCTTCCCGGTGAAGTCGAAGGAGGGACCCCCCTCGCCGAGGGGCCCGCCGGTCTCGTGGAAGCGCCAGGGGAGGTAGCAGGACACGACGTCAACGCCCAGGGCGCGCAGTTCGCGCAGGTTGGCGGCCCAGTTGGCGGGGTCGGCCCGGTAGTAGGGGTACTCGCCGACGACGACGGGCCGGCGGGTGCCGGGGACGAGCGCCTCGGCGAGTGCGGCGCGCGGCGTGGGACTCATGCGTCCGCCCCTTCGTGCGGAGGTACGAGGACGACCTTCAGGGCGGTGTACTCGGCGCCGGGGACGGCGGCGAGGGCCTTGAACGCCTCTTCGTGGTCGGCGAGGGCGAAGCGGTGGGTGACCACGCGCTCCAGCGGCAGCTGCCGGGCCAGCTCGACGGCCTTGGGGAAGATCATGCTGTTGTAGTCGCCGGCGCCGATGATCTGCAGGCCGCGCTGGAGCAGGGTGAGCGGCCGGACGGTGGCGGAGGCGTTGCTGTTGAAGCCCATGACGACGACGCGGCCGCGAACGGCGGCGTAGCCGATGCTCTGCTCCAGGAGGTTGCCCACGGAGTCGACGACGAGGTCGCCTCGCTCGGTGAGGGCGGGGTCGTCGGGGGTGTGGACGGTGACGCGGCCTCCGAACTCGGGGGCGTCGAAGATCTCCTGGCCGAGCCGGCCGCGTACGGGGTCGGGCTCCACGAGGAGGACGGTGGCACCGTACCGCTGGGCGGCCATGGCGGTGACGACGCCCATGGGGCCGCCACCGACGACGACGGCGGTCTCGCCCGCCGCCAGGCGGCCGGCATCGATGTTGTTGAGTGCGCAGGCGAGCGGTTCGACGACGACGGCGCGGTCGAAGTCCATGTCCTCGGGGATGGCGTGGAAGAAGAGCTCGGGGAGGCGGATGAACTCGGCGAAGGAGCCGTCGTAGTCCAGGCCGACCTCGGTGCCGGCCTTGCGGCCGCAGAAGTTCCAGTGGCCTTCGAGGCAGGTGGGGCAGTTGCCGCAGTACAGGGTGGGGTTGACGATGACCCGGTCGCCGACGGCGAAGCGGGTGACGCCCGGGCCGGTGGAGTCGACGACGCCGACGGCCTCGTGGCCCATGACGACACCGGTCTCGGCCGGGAACTTGCCCACGAGGACGCTGCGGTCGGTACCGCAGATGCCGCTCTGGGTGACGCGGATGACGATGTCGTCCGCGGCCAGGGGTTCCGGCTTGGGGTGGTCGACGAGGGCGAGCGTGCGGTCTGCGGTCAGCGTCAGCGCCTTCATGATTCCTCCGTCACGGGCGCGGCGGCGGCGCGGCCCAGGTCCCAGCGGATGGTGTCGAGCAGTTGCTTGTGGAGCTCGGGGGTGGCGGCGGCGATGCAGGACTTCTGGTTCATCGGGCCGAGGTCCACCAGCGAGGTGGAGCCGAGGTCGTCGCCGTAGGCGTCCGTGATGACGACGCCGGCTTGCCGGGCGAGGTAGACGACGGCGGCGATGTCGTAGGGGAAGAGGTGCAGGATCGAGCCGCGGCCGACGCGCAGGAACGCCTCTTCGGTGTCCGGGTGGTCGCGCAGGACGCGGTTGCCGATGTCGACGTAGGCGTCGAGCTGCCCGGTGATGATGCGGGAGATGGAAAAGGTGCTGCTGTTGAAGACGAAGATGCCGCCGGTGTTGGCCGAACTGTCCACGAGGTGGCCGTACGCCTGGGTCATCAGGTCCATCGGGTGGCCGTTGAACTCGATCGACCAGAACATGTGGGTCGGGTCGGTGTTCCGGCTCAGCCGCGGGACCGGGGTGGTGAATCCGCCGCTGTCGAGGCCGTCGGTGTCGTCGCCGTACAGCCACGCGCCGCTCTTGATCTCGACCAGGCAGGCGGCGTCGACGTCGGCGAGGGTGGGCTTGCCGTCCCCGTAGGGGGCGGCCGCGATGGACACCATGCCCATTTCGAGACCGGCCGAGGTGGGACGGGTGCCGTCGATGGGGTCGACGACCAGGAGGACCTGCGGGTCGGGGGCGAGCTCGACGTAGGAGCCGTCCTCGGTGTAGAGCGCCGCGGGTACGTGGGCGTGTTCGCGCAGGTAGTCCAGTACGGCTTTCTCCGCCACCTCGTCGACGTCGAACTGGGCGTCGCCGCCAGGCGAGTCGCCGTGCACGCTGCGTTCGCGGCCGGTGGCCTCGTAAGCGAGGAGTTCGGCGCGGACGTGCTGCCCGAGGGAGACGAGCAGCCGCTTCATCGGGTTGTCGGCGGTCATCGGGCCAGCTCCGAGAGGAAGAGGTTCTCCAGCTTGTCGCAGATCTCCTCGGCCTGGTCCATGGTGAGGATCAGCGGCGGGCGGATCTTGAGGACGTTGCCGTAGCCGTACCGCGAGGTGCGCAGGATCAGGCCGTGGTCCATGGCTTGGGCGGCCAGGTGGTTGGTGAGCTTCACGGCGGGCCTGCCGTCGGCTTCGGCGATCTCGAAGCCGATCATCAGTCCGACGCCGCGGACGTCCACGATCTGCGGGTAGCGGCGCTTCATGTCGTGGAGGCGTTCCATGATGTAACCACCCGTGCGGGTGACGTTCGCCAGGAATTCGGGCTGCCGCACGATGTCGAGGGTGGCGTTGGCCGCCGCGGCGGCCAGCAGGTTGGCGCCGTAGGTGAACGAGTGGTGGTTCGCGGGGAGGCCGGCGAGCCGCTCGTTGGTGATGATGGCGGCGACCTGCGCGCCCGATCCGCCGAGGCCCTTGGCCGTGGTGATGGCATCGGGTTCGACGTCGAAGTACTGGGCCGCGAACATGTGGCCGGTACGACCGATGCCCGTCTGGATCTCGTCGAATATGAGGGCGATGTTCTGCTCGTCGCAGAAGGCGCGCAGTTTCTGCATGTAGCCGTCCGGCGGGACGATGTTGCCGCCGTTTCCGGATATCGGCTCGATGAGGACGGCGGCGACCCGGCCGGAGCTGGCGTATTCGACGAAGTCGTCGAGCCGGTCCACGCACATCATCCCGCAAGAGCCCTCCTTCTGCCCGTAGAAGCAGCGGAAGCAGTACGGGTCGGGGACCTGGAGGGTGCCGGGAAAGAGGTTGGGGAACGGCTCGCGGCGGAACGCGTTGCCCGACATCGACGTCATCATCATCGTCTGCCCCACGTGACTGCGGAACAGCGTGATGACCTCGGACTTGCCGGTGGCCATCTGGGCCATCTTGATGGCGCCCTCGTTGGCGGCCGAGCCGCCCGAGACCTTGGGGTGCACCTTCGTCAGGTTGTCCGGGGAAACCTCCGCTAACCGCTGGACCAGGCCGTTGACCGGTTCACTCTGGTAGGAGGAGGTGATGTGGACCACCTTGTCGAGCTGGTCCTTCATCGCGGCGACGACGGCCGGGTGGGAGTATCCCAGGCTCAGGTTGAACGTGGCCGACGCGCAGTCGAGGTAGCTCTTCCCGTCCTCGTCGTAGAGGTAGACACCCTCACCCCGCGCCATCTTGTAGTCGCTGACGGGGTAATAGATGTGCTCGGTGACATCCTTGGTTTCCATCGGTCCCTCTCACACGGGTCGTTCGTGAACGTTGAGGTATGGACGGCGGAATGCAACTCGCGTCCAAGTGAAAAGAATTGGGCTACGGCTTGCTGCCGGTGGGGGGCGGCCTGGATATTTCACCCGATGCAGACAGGGGATCTCACGGCGGCGCCTTCTCTTTCATAAGATCACATCCCAACTCGCCCTGACAAGCGACCTTTTGGAGATGTGGATCTCTTTTACGATCCGGATTCTCCAATTCCCTATCCGGGAAATGCGAGAGCGCCGGCGGAGCCGGTCAGAGAATGGGACACCGCCGTCGCCGCACGGGCGGCGGGCAGCCCCGCGGGCCCCAGCGCGGCTACGGCCCGCAGCGTGCGCCGGGACGCCTCGTCCCGGGTCAGGCCGGGCCAGCACAGGTCGTGCAGTCCGGACGCCGCGATCAGGGCGCCCGCGGCCACCGCGTGCGGTGCGGAGCGGTCGGGGTCCTCCACCGACCGCCGCACCCGTCTCAGCGCTTCGGGGGGCCGGATGCCTGCTCGCCCGCCGGGCGACTGCCCGCCGCCCGGGTACCTCCCCGGGCGGGGGGCGGCGAGCGCCGCGGGACCCAGGCGTTCCACCCAGTCGGACGGCGCCCGGTCCCGGGCGGAGGCCTCGATATGCGTCAGGAACGCGTCCAGCACCGGGTCGCCGTTTCGGCCCCGCCCTGTCAGCCGGACCCGGTCGCCGGACAGGTCCAGCCAGCCGGCCAGCGCGCCCTGGAGGAGCATCGCGCCGGCGAGGCCCCTGCCCGTCTCGGTCTCGCGGCGCGGTGGCGGGAAGCTGCCGTGCGCGGCGGCGCACAGGGCGTAGAACTGCGCCAGCGTCGTCACGTCAACGCCGCCTCCAGCGCGTCCAGCACCCCTTCGGGCGAGGTGAACACATGGCCGTGGAGGCCCAGTTTGCGTGCGGCGTGCACGTTCTCGGCCCGGTCGTCGACGAACAGGATCTCCTCCGGAGGCAGTCCGAGCTCGCGCACGCACCACTCGTAGGCGGCGGGCTCGGGCTTGGCGCTGCCGATCCGGCAGGACAGTCCGCGGACCGCGAACCGCTCCAGCCACGGCTGGGTGGCCTCGTACCGGACGGCCAGGTCCTCGGGGATGTTGGAGAGGAGGCCGAGCACGAACCCTCTGTCGTCGAGGTCGCCGAGGAGGTCCACGGCTCGCTGGTCGACCTCGCTCCAGCTGACGAGGTCAGCGGCGGTCAGCTCCTCGGTCAGCCGCCGGTCGAGCGGGATGCCCAGGTCCGCGAAGACCGCCTGCCAGTAGCCGGGCCCGGTGACCTCGCCGCGGTCATAGGGGGGCCGCTGCGACCAGTACGCCGCCCAGAAGCGGTCGGGGTCGCCACCAGCCGTGCGTTCCAGAGCGGTGATGGACTCGGGCGACTGGACACGCGCGATGACACCGAACATGTCGAAGAGGACGGCTTTCATCCTTCGGTTCCTCACGTTGCGTTGTACGGGTTTCAGAGTGTGGTGACGGATTCCGCACGCCCGGGGTCCCGTGGGCGGGACACGCCGCCGGGGTCGGGGGCGTTGCGGCGCAGCCACAGGCTCAGCACGCCGCAGACGACGGCGAGCAGGAACAGCAGCAGCGGCACCGTCTTGACGTCCATCGCGTCGATCACGGCACCCAGCACCGGCGGGAAGGCCACGCCGCCGATCATCGAGGCGGCGATCACATAGGCGCCGGCGGCGGCCACGCCGGGCACGGCGCGGTTCAGCCAGGGCAGGCAGGTCGGGAAGATCGGCGCGATCATCAGGCCAACTCCGAGGTAGGCGTACGGGGCGAAGGCCGGAACGGTCGCAAGGAGCAGGAAGCCGGCCATACCGGCGCAGCAGACAGTGAGGATCGACGGCGCGGACCAGCGCAGGCTGATCGGCGCGGCGACGAACCGGCCGATGGTCATGGCGGCCCAGTAGGCGGAGGTCGCGGTCGCGGCGGTGGCGGCGCCGTATCCGACGGCTTCGAGGTGGGTGGGCTCCCAGCCTCCGACGCCGGTCTCGATGGCGACGTGCAGGACGTAGATCCCGATGAACACCGCGATGATCGGAAGCACCCGCGCGCCGCCCGCTGGGGCGCCTTCCGCCGGGGCCGGGGCGGGCTCCCGGAGGGCCACCCCGCCGAGGGTGACGAGGATCAGCAGGCTGACCACGCCGGTGCCGACGAAGATCTCCGGGTAGCTGTCCGCCCCGAGCCAGCCGATCAGGGCGGGGCCGGCGATGGCGCCGATGCCGAAGTGCCCGTTCAGTAGGTTGAGCATGGCGGTGCTGCGGTGGCCGAACCCGACGGCGAAGAGCTGGTTGAGTCCGTAGTCGATGCCGCCGAAGCCCAGGCCGATGACGAACGTGCCGGCGAGGGCGAGGGTCCAGCTCGGGGAGAAGGCGAAGACGGCCGCACCTACGGCCATGAGTACGTAGGAGCCGCCGAGCAGCACCCGGTTGTTCAGGCGGCCCCGCAGGAGGTGATAGATCAGCACTCCGAGGAGGGCGCCGACGAAGTGCGCGCTGAGGCTGAGCCCGGCCACGGCCGGACTGATGCCGAATTCGTCCCGCAGTGCGGGGATCGCCGGACCGTAGAGCGCCTGGAGGGCGCCGATCACCACGAATGCCATGCACGACGCGACGATCGCGACGGTGCTGAGGAGGGGCTTCCCCCCTTCCGGCAGATCGGCCTCAGTGGTGGCAGTCATGGCTCTCCTCATCGGTCATAGCCGAATGAACACGATCAACGTTCACAACAGCATGAAGTTCACACCGTTCCCCTCACGTTACACATCTGCAATGTTCGTTTCAACAGTTTAGGTGTGCGAACGCGCATCAGAAGCCCCGCCGCAGCATCTGTGCTAAAAGCAGACACATGAACGTGATGGAGAGGCACAAGTTCGTCGTGGGACTGCTGATGCAGCAGAACCGCGCGACGGTGGCCGAGCTGGCCCAGGCCACCGGGGCGTCCGAGATGACCATCCGCCGGGACCTGGAGGTACTCGAGTCCCGGGGGGCCCTGCGCCGGGTGCGCGGCGGCGCCGTGAGCAGCCTGCCCGGCGGCGTCGAGCCCCCGTACGCGATCCGGGCCATGTCCGGATCGCAGGCGAAGGAGCGCCTCGCACACGCCGTGGTCGAACTGCTCACCGACGGCGAGACCGTCGCACTGGACACGGGCACGACGGCTGTCGCCATTGCAAAGTCCATGGCGGACCGCCAGTTCACCGTCGCACCCCTCTCACTGCACGCGGCCTTCACCCTGTCCGCGTTCCCGGGCATCCAACTGGTGATGCCCGGCGGGCAGGTGCGCCCCGAGGAGCTGTCCTTCTACGGCCACACACCCGTGCAGACCTTCAAGGACCTGTGCTTCGACACGTTCATCCTGGGGTGCTGCGGCGTCGACCCCGTTCAGGGAGCGACCGCCTACAACCTCGACGACGTACAGGTGAAGCGTGCGGCGGTCGCCTCGGCGCAGCGCGTGATCCTGGTCGCGACCGCCGACAAGATCGGCCGTGCGGCGCTGGGCCGCATCTGTTCCATGAAGGAGATCGCCCTCGTCGTCACGGACGCCCCCGCGGACTCCCCCGCGGTCGAAGTACTGCGTGACCAGGGAGTCGAGGTGGTCCACCCGGCGGAGGACTGAGCCCGGCAGTCGACCCGGCGGCTCCGACGGGCGGGGCCGGCCGGTCATCTCGGAATTATCTGAACGCACCCCTCCTGCTACACGGCGCGCAGCCGGGATCGGCGCGTCCCGCTCAGCATCGGGGGCGGGGCAGCCCCCCGCCAATGGGGGACGACTGTCGTCTTGGCGACTGTCGGAAAGACGACAGCAAGAACTTGCCGCAAGTTTCTGGCAGCCCTGCGCACGTTCCGGCCATACCCGAGCGGTCCTCGAGTCCAGCCCATCTCCGCATGCCGCTCACCGAGATGCCCGGTGTTTCAAGGATCTTGAGCCACTCTCCGGCCGGTATCCGCACACCCGAAGCGTGGCCGATACACGTTCCCGGGGCGGCGGGCCGGGGCGGAGTCTCCTAGCATCGCGATTGCGACGGATGCGAACGAGAGGGCAGCCACATGACACGAGCCGCGTTGACACGCCCACAGGACCGTGACCGACCCCGCGAGCTCACACCCGAAGAGATAGACCTCTACCGGGAGTTCGCGGAACACGGCCCCCTCCAGTCGGACCAGGTGCTCACCCGGTCCCGCAGTCTCGACGTCCTCGTCTCCAGCGGCCTCGTCCAGCAGGTCGGCCCCGACTGCTTCGCGGCAACCAACCCCACCGACGTATCGGCGCAGTTGCTCAAACGGTGGGAGGAGCGCGTACAGGGAGCCCAGCTCGACCTGCTGCGCATGCGGGGGCAGCTCGCGGAACTGGCCATCGTGCACGCCTCACGCCAACGGACTCTGGCGGGACCGCCGCTGGAGCGCATCGAGTCATCGGAGGAGCTCCAGCGCATGATCGACAGCCAGTCCGCCGCATGCACGCAGGAGGTGCTCTGCGCGCAGCCGGGCGGCCCCCTGCCTGCGGCCGGGCTGCGCCACGCCCGGGACCGGGACCTGCTCTCCCGGGGCGTCCGCGTGCGCACGCTGTACCAGCACTCGGCCCGCTTCGACCCGCCGACCGTGCGGTACGAAGAGGAGCTGGCGGCTCTCGGTGCCGAAGCCAGAACGGTCTCCGGCGGCCTGGCCGGCTGCCTGGTCTTCGACCGGTCCCTGCTCGCACTCCCCTTCCAGGAACCGACGGGCGGGGCGCTGCTCGTTCGCAGCCCGGAACTGGTCGCCTTCGTCGCCGAGATGTTCAACGTGCTGTGGGCGACGGGCGAGCACATCGGCAAACCGCGCGAGAAGGCTTTCATCCAGGATGTCGCCGACCAGGCAAAACGCTCCATACTGCGGCACCTGATGGGGGGCGACGACGACCGCGTCACGGCCCGCGCCCTCGGCATCTCGGTGCGCACCTGTCAGCGTCACGTCTCCGCCATCATGCGCCAGTTGGGTGCGACGAGCCGCTTCCAGCTTGGCTACCTCGCCCACCGGCATGGGCTGCTCGAACCCGACGGCCCGGAGACCGCCCGCACGGATGTCCCGACATCGATGTCAACCCCCGCACTGGCACCGGCTGCCGCTGCCGAGCCCCCGGGGTGCTCCACGGACTGAGGCGTCCCCCGGAGTGCGGACACAGGGGCTCATGCCGCGATTGAGAGTTTAGCCGCTCGCAGATGCTGCTGTTCGAACTCCACCGGCGAGAGGTAGTCGAGTGCGTTGTGGCGCCTGCGGGCGTTGTAGTAGGTGAGCCACTGGAAGATCTCCAGCCTCGCCTGACGCATCGTCGAAAGCGGCCTCTTGTGCATCGTCTCCCTCGTGAGTCCCTGCCAGAACGACTCGGCGAGGGCGTTGTCATAGCTCGAGCCGACCCGGCCCATGCTCCTGCGAATCCCGAAACCGTCGCAGACCTGCGCGAACGCGGCGGCGGTGGCCTGCGAACCCCTGTCCGCGTGGAAGACCACCCTGTCCACGTGGCCGCCGCGGGTCGTCACCGCCATCGTCAGGGCGTCGATGACCAGCTCGGCACGCATATGCGAGGCCATCGAGTAGCCGAGCACCCGGCGTGAGCAGACGTCCAGGACGCAGGCCAGATACAGCCACCACCCGCCGACCCGCACATATGTGATGTCGCCGCACCACTTCTCGTCCAGGCGCCCGGCGGAGAAGTCACGGCGGACGAGGTCCGGGGCGGGCGGGGCGAGCCGGTCCGGGACCGTGGTGCGCTTGCGCCGACGCAGGTGACGGCCCTCGATCCGGTTCAGGCGCATCAGCCGCTCGACGCGCTTGCGGTTGACGGCATGCCCGAATCCCCGCAGCTCGGCATGGACACGGCGCACCCCGTACGTTCCCTTGTGCATGGTGTGGACCTCGCGGATCTCCGCGACCAGGGCGTCGTCAGCGGCCTGTCGCTCCGCTCGGGCCTTCGCACCGTCGATCCACCGGTAGTAACCCGACCACGAGACCTGAAGAACCCGGCATATCCGCTGAACGCCGAAGACCTCGGCGTGGGCGGAGACGAAGTCCCAGCGGTGGGTCTTCACTTCATCTCCTTCGCGAAATAGGCCGCCGCCCGCCGCAGAATCTCCCGCTCGAGTTCCCACTCCTTCTCCGCCTTGCGCAGCCGGCCGCTCTCCGCCCGCAGCCGGGCCAGCTCCTCATCCCGGCTCTCTCCAGCCGGCTCGCCATGGCCGTGACGGCGACCCGCCTGTTCGTCGGCCTGACGCACCCGGCTCCGCAGCGTCTCACCAGTCACCCCGACATCCGCCGCCACCGCCGCATACGTACGCTTCCCACCCCCCGCGCGATACAGCGGGACCGCATCGTTCCTGAACTCCGCCGGATACGGAGACTTCCGTCCCACCAGGACACCCTTCCCCAGATCTGCAAGATCCATTGTCAGAGTGTCCACACCGCCGGGGGCACCTCACTGGTCGGCAACCCCCGCCACCACGACAACATCGCGCGCAAACTCGCCCGGGCGCAGCGCCAGATGGCCCGCCGCCACGTCAAGGGCGCCCGGCAGCAGTCCAAGGGGTTCCAGGACGCCCGGGACCGGGTGGCCAGGCTCCAGGCGCAGCTCGCCGCCCGCCGCGTCACCGGCCTGCACCTGATCTCCAAGCGGCTCGTCCAGCAGTACAGCGAGATCGCGCTGGAGACCCTCAACACCAAGGGCATGACCCGCTCCGCGAAAGGCACCCTGGGCCGGCCCAGCCGCAACGTGCGAGCGTCGCGACGACGTGGATGGGCGCCGGCCAAGTGGTGGGTCGCGTGGCGTACCGCGATCCACCGACAGGCTTGTTCACCACCATGCCAAGCGATCAACCGCCGCTCCGCAGTCATACGGCCAATGGCCTGTGGCCCACTCCCCGAGGCCGGTGATCGCTGGCCAGAACTCTTCCGCACCTTTAGACCGATTTAGCGATCAAGGTACGGTTTCCCTTTTGGGGCTGATCAGCGGGAGGGGACACAGTTCATGGGACTAGTTGCGGAGATTGCGGCGTACCGGGAGGAGAGGGGGGATCCTGGGCGCCTGGTGGGTGAGTTTCGAAGGGCCCTGCTCCTGCTCCCGCGCACGGACGGCAGCACCGGTTCCGGTGTCCAGGGTGGGCTGATGTCTGCGCTGTCGGGTGGTGTCCGATGGCTGTACGCGTTCACGGACGAGGACTCCCTTGCACGGTTCGTACGGGCGCGTGGTGAGGGGGATCGGGAGTGGCCGTATCTGGTGATGCTCGGCGGCCGGCTGGTGGATGCGGTCGTGCCGCAGTCGGATCGTCCGATGGGGGTCGCGGTCAACGTGGCGGACGGAGACGGGGCGATGCTGTTCCCGCCGGTCTCCGGGATCGTCCCGGCTCCGTTCGCCGTGGACCTGGGGCAGGACACCCACAGTGACCGCGGAGTGAGGGTCTGATGGCGGGCGACGGTGACCTCGAGGTCTCGCCGCAGGCGGTCGCGGCGATCCAGACCGGCCTGCGGGCGGCGATATCGGAGTTGCGTGAATCCGGGGACGCGGCAGGTGCCTCGCAGGGCGCGGGCTTCGAGAACCTGTCGATGACGGGGATGGAGACCGGGCACGCAGGGCTGGCAGCGGACTTCGAGGACTTCTGCGAGCGCTGGGAGTGGGGGGTGCGCGCCCTGGTGCAGGACGCGTCGACGCTCGCGGCGAACCTGGGGATCGCGGCAGGGACACTGTGGGAGGAGGACCAATACATCCAGGGCTCCTTCAAGGTCGCCGTGAACGCCGCATACGGCAACCCATATGCCGGCGAGGACGAGATCGAGCAGAAGAAGTGGGGCGACATCTTCCGCGCGGACGTCTTCAAGCCGGACTACAGCGATGAGTCGTTCGACAAGAGCGACAAGGACATGGAGCAGACCTGGTCGGACACCAAGGACACGGTGACCTCGAACGGCAGGATCGGCTCGTTGAAGGACCTGCTGGACCAGTCCCGCGGGCACGATGGGGGGAACGGATAGATGGGCTGGCGGGATTTCGTTCCGGACTCGGCGGAAGACTGGATCGAGGATCGTGCCGAGGACGTCGGTGACTTCGTCGAATGGGGCGGTGACAAGGCTGCCGAATTCGCCGACGACATTGGCGCGCACGATGCGGGCAACTGGGTCCGCGACAAGAGCCGCTCCGCCGCGAACCAGCTCGGCGCGGATGTCGCCGAACTCGAACTCGGCCAGACCGAGGACCCGAAGCGGCTGGTCTACGGCAGTGCTGCCAAGATCCGGGAGCAGGTCGCCCACCTGACCGACTTCAAGGCGGCTTTTGAATCTGTCGGCAACGGCCTGAAGAACCTCACCGAGCCCGACGGGCTCAAGGGAGCGGCAGCCACCGCGTTCCGGGAGTCCGTCGCGAAGGAGCCGCCACGCTGGTTCAAGGCGGCTGACGCTTTCGGCAAGGCCGCCAGCTCCATGAACCGGTTCGCAGAGACTGTCGAGTGGGCCCAGGGCAAGGCCAAAGAGGCGCTGGAGGACTACAAAGCGGCGTTGAAGGCCTCCCAGGACGCGTTCGACACGCACGAGAAGCTCCGCACGACCTACAACGACGCTGTGAGGGCGAAGTCGGAGCACCTGCCGCCGCGGCCGTCGGAGACGTACCCCGACCCCGGGAAGGAGATGGCCAAGGCAGCGCAGGAGAAACTCAACAGCGCCCGCAGACAGCGCAACGAGCAGGCCGAGACCGCCGCGGCGGCCGTCCGTACGGCGCGGGATGCCGCCCCGCCCAAGCCGTCGTACAGCAAGCAGCTCGGCGACGGCCTCGACTACCTCGACCTGGCCTCCACGCACCTGGTCGGCGGTGTGCTCAAGGGCACTGCTGGCATGGCCAACTTCGGCCGCAGCCTGAACCCGTTCGACCCGTACAACCTGACCCACCCGGCCGAGTACCGCACCAACTTGAACTCGACCGCGGCCGGCCTCGTCGTCATGGCCAACGACCCGTGGGGTGCCGGCAAGCAAATGCTCGACGAGTTCATGAAGGACCCTTTCGAGGGACTCGGCAAGCTCATACCCGAAGTCATCGGCTCCAAGGGCACCGGCGCCGCCAAGAAGCTCACCACCACCGCCAAGCACCTCGACGACGCAGCCTCTGCCACGCGGGCACGCAGACTCGCAGAGGACGGACCGGAGGGGGCCCATAGCACTGCGGACGGCGACCGCACCGTGGGCGGCGACCCGGTGGACCTCGCCACCGGTCGTATGTTCCTGCCACAGACCGATGTCGAGCTGCCCGGCATCCTGCCCCTCGTCTTCACCCGCCGCACGGAATCCGGTTGCATGGTCGGCCGCTTCTTGGGGGCTGCGTGGACGTCCACCGTCGACGAGCGCCTGGAGATCGATGCGACCGGTGTCGTGCACATCACTGCCGAAGGCCTGCTGATCACCTACCCGCATCCGGCTCCGGGCCTGCCCACACAGCCGGAGCACCGAAGGGCGCGCACTCTTCTGGCCCGTGATGCCGTCGGCGACTACACGGTCACCGACTCCGACAACGGGGTGGTTCGTCGCTTCACCTCGCCGTCCGGCAGCAAACCCGGAGACGACGGTCAAGCCTGGCTGACCGAAGTCACCGACCGCAACGGCCACACCATCGCCATCGACCGTGCAGAGGACGGTCTGCCGTCGGCACTGGTGCACTCGGCCGGGCACCACTTGAAGCTGACGGCATCCAACGGCTTGATCACCGCCGTGTCCCTGGCCGGCGCAGGCGAAGCCGATGCCGACTTGCTCCTAATCAACTACGGCTATGAGGAGGGCAACCTCGCCACGGTCACCAAGCCTTCGGGCGCCACCACCACCTTCGTCTACGACGACCGCCGCCGCGTCATCGCCTGGATCGATTCCAACGGCAGCCGCTATGACTACGTCTACGACGACCGCGACCGTGTGGTGGCAGAGGGCGGGGAAGCCGGACACGTCCGCCTCACTCTGGCCTACACCGACCCTGACCCTGCAACGGGCCACCACACCACCACGCTGACCACACCCGACGGACACGCAACACGCCACGTATTCGGCCCCGGCTGCAAGCTCTTGGCCGTGACCGACCCGCTCGGCCACAGCACCCGCTACGCATACGATCCTCGCGGCAACCTGCTGTCCCGCACCGACCCCCTGGGCCACACGACAACCTTTTCGTACGACGAGGACGGTCGGCTCGTCCGTGCCGTGCGCCCTGACGGGAACGAGCTACGCACCGTCCGCGGCATCTTCGGGCTGCCCGTAGAGGTCGTCTCGTCGGACGGCGCGCGCACGCTTCTGCAGTACGACGAACGTGGCAACCTCACAGCAGTCACCGACCCGGCCGGCGCCATCACTCGCTACACGTATGACCACGCCGGCCGCCTCGCGTCAGTCACAGACGCCGAAGGAGCGACGAGCAGCGTCGTGTGCGACGCGGCTGGACTGTCTCTGAGGGTGACCGCTCCGACCGGAGCCGTGACTCTGACGGAACGGGATGTCCTCGGCCGTCCCGTCCGCCTCACCGATCCGGAGGGCGGCGTCACCCGCCTGGAGTGGCACACCGACGGGCAACTCGCCCGGCGTACCGGCCCGGACGGGGCCACGGAGTCGTGGACGTACGACGGCGAGGGCAACCTGCTGACCCGCTCCGACTCGGCGGGCGGGGTCACCCGCTTCGAGTACACCCACTTCGACCTACCGGTCGCCCGCACCGGGCCCGACGGCGCACGCTACGAATTCGAGCATGATGCCGCCCTGCGCCTGACGCGTGTCACGGATCCCCGGGGGCGGGGGTGGACCTACACGTACGACGCCGCTGACAACATCATCGCCGAAACCGACTTCGACGGCCGTACGCTCACCTACCGGATGGACGCCGCAGGCCGGTTGGCGGCCCGCGCGGACGTGCTCGGCGGGACGATCGCTTTCGAACGCGACCAGCTCGGCCAGGTCGTCCGCAAATGCGTCGACGGCCGGGCGACGACCTACGCCTACGACAGGGCCGGACGCCTGCTGGAGGCAGTCGGACCGGACGCGGAGCTTCGCTACCAGTACGACCGTCGCGGACTCACCAAGACCGAGCTGGTCGACGGCCGCCCCATGAGCTACGCCTACGACGTCCTGGGCCGCCGTACAAGCCGAGTCACACCTACGGGCCATGCGACCTCCTACTCCTACGGTGCGGACGGGCAAGTCCAATCGCTCATCACCGGAGGCCGGCGCGTAGGTTTTTCCCACGACAACGCCGGGCGCGAATTGGAGCGTGTCTTCGGCGACACGGTCACCATGACGTCCGCGTGGGACGCAGTCGGCAGGCTCTCGGCACAGCACGTCACCGCCGGAGAGCGCTCCGTCAACCGGCGCGCCTACGCCTACCGTGCCGACGGACGCCTCCTCTCCGTCACGGACGGAATGTCCGGCACACGTACCTTCGACCTCGACCGTGCGGGCCGGGTCACCGCCGTGCACGCCCAGGATTGGACGGAGCGGTACGCGTACGACGACACCGGCAATCAGACGTGGGCGTCTTGGCCGACAGGCCATCCCGGTGGGGAGGCTACTGGGCCGCGCACCTACACCGGCACGGCTCTCGACCGTGCCGGGGACGTCCGCTTCGAGCACGACGCGCTCGGCCGGGTCACCCTCCGCCAGAAGCCTCGGCTCTCCCGTAAGCCGGACACCTGGCGCTACACGTGGGACGCGGAGGACCGCCTCACGGCGGTGACCACCCCGGACGGCGCCCGCTGGAGGTACCGCTACGACCCCCTCGGCCGGCGCACCGCGAAACAGCTTCTGGCTGCCGATGGCGAGAGCGTGGCCGAGGAGATCCGGTTCACCTGGGACGGCCTCACCCTGTGCGAGCAAGCCAGCCACCGGCCGGACCAGCCTCACACGGTCACCCTCACCTGGGACCATCTGGGCGACACTCCCCTGTCCCAGACCGAGCGCATCCTCACGGCGGACGACCGCCAGGAGGAGATCGACCGCCGCTTCTTTGCCATCGCCACGGATCTCGTCGGCACGCCCACCGAACTCATCGACGAAGCGGGCGACATCGCATGGCGCAGCCGGGCCACTTTGTGGGGCACCACCGCTTGGGCCCGCGACAGCGGCGCGTACACCCCCCTGCGCTTCCCTGGTCAGTACTACGACCCCGAGACCGGCGTCCACTACAACGTTTTCCGCCACTACGACCCGGAAACTGCTCGCTATCTCACACTCGACCCGCTGGGACTGGGTCCTGCCCCCAACCCCGCCACGTATGTGGAAAATCCTCACTCCTGGACCGATCCCCTGGGGCTTGCCCCGTGTCCGCGGGGTGCTTGGGAGGAGAAGGCCGACTTCTCCTCCCAGAAGGTCATGAGTAAAAAGTTCCACGCTCATGCGGGGGATTTCCTGGACAACCCCGGAAATCTGAACAAGGCAAATCTGCAGCGGTTCGAACAGGCCATGCGTGAACATATGACAGCCGACGGAACAAAGATTTACCGATTCGACTACAGAGGCCAGGGGCAAGCCGTCGGATTCATCGATACGGCATCCCAGAAGATGGTCATGCTGCACGCCGATGGTACATTCTGGTCTGCCTGGAAGCTGGGCGATAAACAGTTCCAGGGAATCATCGACAAAGGGTTTCTGTGGTGACTGGTTCAGAGTACAAGGCTTCCGATCCGCGGGGCGTCCTCGGCTCGGACGGGGCTTTCGCCCCGAGTTGGCTGCGGGACAAGTCCGTGGCACCGCTGCCTGCAGGTGTCCGCCTCGATGCGGCGCTGGCTCGTCGGATCGCGGCGGGGTGCCGCGCGGTCGGTGCAGCAAACATGCTTGCCTCTCAGCTCGCGGGCAGCCTCAGGGAAACGGCAGGTGCGGAGTTCCGGCCGACCGCCCCCGCACCCGGATTGGAGGTCCCCCCTCCGTTCTTGCTCAGCACACCCGATCTGCAGGGAGCCGTTCTGTTCTCCGAACCGGGCTACGCGTTGATCGCGGGAACCGCGCCGTTCATGGCAGCCGCAGTCGGCGAAGGCGCCGATACGGCACGCGCACGCTTCGGCCGGTATGCGCGCACCCTCGCGGACCGCCACCCCCACCTGCCGGCAGTGGCCGCCGCATATGCGCCTGAGCACAGGACAGCGTCCCGCACGGACGACATCGACCCGTCGAGTGCTGCGGCGCGACATGTGACGCTACTGGACGCCCTCACCGCCGGAACGTGCAGCGCACGCGACTTCGCAGACGGCTGGTGGGAAGCTCGACGCGCTTCCCTTGCGAACGGCGAACGCATCCAAGGGCCTCTCAGCGATCTCTTCGACCGGGTATTCATGATCCTTGAGGACTACGCTTACGACCCTGAATTCGCCGAGCCCGGAGATCTCGACGATGCCGAGGTCGAGGCAGGTGTGCGCGCGGCCTGGGAGGGCTTCCGGCACGAGCAAGCCGACCGGCTCTGAGCGAGCCGCGACGAGAGCGAGGTCACGGGGAGACGGGGCCGCGATCCGCCCGTCGCGCGGACCCGGCCTCGGACCAGGGCCGGGGAAGCACGCGGCAGCCAGCGCCAGGAGGTCACCGAGCGCGGCGACATCGCCGGCGCCCGCCTCCGCTCCGGCGCGGGCCCATGGCGGCGGGAACCTCCGCCCCCGGTCGTCGAACCGGCGAGGACGGCGGGGTGGCTGCGGACCACCACATACACACCTCCTCCGTCGGCCGGCGCGCAGCGCTTTCGACGGAGGAGTCCAGGAGCAGCGCAGGCCCCGCGAGCACCATGCGGCCGAGGTCGTCGACGCCGAGGGAGAACGGGAACGAACGGCGCATCCAGCGTCCGGACCGCCTCCCGCCCCGCCGGCACCGCAGCTGGGACGTCGAGCACGCTGCGCAGCTCGGCCCACCACTGCTCAGGCCCGGGCCCGTGAAAGGACGCCCCAGTATCTCCGGGCAGGCCCCGGGAATGCCCTGGCTGATCCCCCAGGCCTTGAGCTCAGCCATATGTGCCTGAAAGACTCGAACCCTCTCAGGCTAACCCGACAAAGCGGGACGTCTCACTCAAGGCTGACAGAGAGGGCAGCACGCCCCCGGCCTGCGACACCATCGCGCGGCCGCCGCCCTCGATGCGGACACGCGGGTACGACCCGATACGCTTCTTCACCTGGAGAGTGCTTCTTTCCGTGCAGCCAACAGGACCCTTAGACAAGTCCCATCGTTGCAGTTCAGTAGCACTCTCCGCTTATTTGATCAAGCCTCGGACACCCCACCTCGTGAAAGCGCGAGGCTAAGGAGACGAGGGCTGTCGCCGCCGTCGTCCGGTGGATGACTGCACCCGTGTCGCTGGCGAGGACGGCCGGGCGCGGCCTCACCGACGTCGGGTTCCACGCGACAGCGGGCCGTTACGACGCACCGGCACGGCCCTGCGCCAGCAACATGCGCGACTGCCGACTGGCGTGCCCCGCGAACAACTCAAAGGGCTGATGCTGACCATTTGCTGACCATTTGCTGACCATTTGCTGACCAGAGCCCGGCTACCACGCCATTGACCTGCGGAAACGTCCAGATGTCAGATGTGGGACTTGAACATGGTGCGCAGCATGCGGAAACTCCCGGTTCGTCTGCTCCCTGCCTGCTTCCTGCAGGTCAAGGGCGTCCCGGCAGCCTACAACCATGCGCATCTTCGGTCAGCTGTTCCCGGGTCTTTCAGGACTCCTACCGACCTCCCGCCGATTCTTCTGACGCATCACCAGACAGCGCAGGCACCGCCCAGAACTGCGCTGTTCGCGATCACGAGCCGGAAGCCGACCCTGGTGGTCTCCAGGGAGCCGGAGACGGCGGGCCGCCCGGTCGGGGCGTGGAGTGGGCGGAACGCGCCTGCGGGAAGCCACCCCCGCATGGGACCGGACAGCGATGGGGTCGTCCTTCTCTGCGAGCGATACGAGCGGTCCAACCGCTGGGCCGACGTGGTCGCGGTCCGCCGGGACCTGCTGCCGGGGAACGTAATCGGTGTGATCACCGCACGCTGCAACGGTATGCCGAAGCGCCCGGACCGGGTGCATGGGTGAGTCGGTGAGCGAAACCTCGTCGCCCTGCTCAGCACGGTACACACCGGAACGCACGTCTACCCCTCCGAGAGGGTCACGTCCGTCATGGGAAGGGACCTCTACCTCGTCGACCCGGTCGTGACAGCGCCGGCCAGGCGGCCGATCGGACCGTCGCCCGCAGCACCGCACTCGGCCGGGATCAGGACAGGGATCGCGGCCGAACGGCGGGGACGGAGGGCCAGGTGGCCCTCTGCGGCGGCGCCCGTCCCGCCGATGCTGGGGAGGAGAAGAGGCCGGCGGCCCGGAAACGGACCGGCCGGGCCCGTCGAACCGCAGGGAGGCAGCCCCCATGACCCGCGCTATCACCGTCGGAGTGGACGGATCGGAGGAAAGTCTGGCTGCGGCCGACTGGGCTGCACGCGAGGCCGGGCTCCGCCAGGTTCCGCTGCGCATCGTGCACGCCTGGCTGTGGCACCCGCTGGACGTACCCGTCGTCCAGGACGAGGCGGCCCAGGCCGAGTCCGCCAACGCCGTGCTGCGTCAGGCCGAGGCGCACGTGGCCGGACGGCACCCGGAACTGACGGTCACGGCCGAGGTGGTGCACGACACCGCGGTCGCCGCACTGGTCCGTGAGGCGGAACGGTCCGACATGCTGGTGCTAGGGTCGCGCGGGCACGGCGCTCTGCTGGGCTTCCTTCTTGGCTCGTACGGACAGCAGGTGATCGCCTCCGCGAACCGGCCGGTGGTGTCCGTCCGGACCGGGGACGGCACGGTGCTTCCCCCGGAGGGCGGCGAGGTCGTCGTGGGCCAGCAGGGGACACCTGAGGACAGCGACGCGGTGCTCGCGTTCGCCTTCGAGGCTGCGGCCGCGCGCGGCGCCGCCGTTCGAGCGGTACGGGCCTGGAGCCTGCCGCCCGTCTACGCCTACGGGCCGGGCCAGATGCGCGTGGTCGACGAGGCCGGAGGGCTGGAGCCGTTCGAGCAGAAGGCGCTGGCGCGGTCACTCGCTCCCTGGCGCGCACGGTACCCGGACGTGCCGGTCGTCGAGCACGTCGAGATCGGCAGCGGTGGGCAGGTGCTGCTGTCGGCAGCCTCGAACGCGCAGTTGCTCGTGGTCGGTCGCCGGGCACGCCGCACGCCCGTCGGTACGCGTATCGGGTCGGTCGCTCACGCAGCGCTGCACCACGCCCGCTGCCCCGTCGCCGTCGTGCCGCACGCCTGATGTCCCCGCCCCACCGCCGCGGGCAAGGCGACCGGGGCCCGCTCGCCGCCGCGCTCCGCCCCACGCCGCGCCGCCGGGACGCCTCGCGGTGTGGGGTCGGGGCCCGTCGACTCACCCGTGCGTGGTCTGCAGGCCGAACGGCCCGGTCCGGCCGTCCGGAGGTCCCGGGCTCGCGGATGGTGCGGGTACCAGTGGCCCTGTGGTCGGGCCCGGACGGCTCTGTCCCGGAGTGGCCGCCGACCGACAGGCTGGGAGCAATCGAGGAGGAGTTCTCATGAGCGGTCTCAGGGCCAGCCGGACAGCCGACGTCAAGGTCCGCAACCGAGGGCAGGTGCCCGATGGCGCGGACGTCTACGCCGAGGAGAAGGTCCTCGCGGTGATCGGCCACGTACGCGAACCGGTGCTGGCCGCGCGGGTGAAGCTCACGCAAGCCGCCAACGCGTCGGTGATCCGTCCGGCCACGGCTCAGGCCGTGGTGGACGTCAACGGCCGGCCCGTACGGGCCCACGTGACCGCGAGCACCATGTTCGAAGCGGTCGACCTCTTGCAGAAGCGCCTGGCCGCCAGGCTGGCCCGGCCACGGCGGGCCGTGGTCGGGGCCGGCCTTCACGGCAGCGACCCGCACACGCGGGCAGGGTGGGCCGGCCCCGACCACGGCCCGCGCCCGCACCGTCATCACCTTCCCGCCGAGGAGAGCCGCATCGTGCGGCACAAGTCCTTCAGCCTGGACCGCCAGACGCCCGAGGACGCCGTGATCGACCTGGAAGCCATGGACCACGACTTCTGGCTTTTCACGGACCTGGCCTCCGGGCGCGACAGCGTCGTCTACCGCGACGCCCTCACCGGGCGGCACCGCATGGCTTCGCTCGCACCCCTGGGCCAGGAACGGGAGGTCGACGGCCTGCTCGGGGTGAGCACGGTTCCCGTGCCGACCAGCAGTGTGGCCGAGGCCGTCTCACGGTTGCACCTCACCGGGCTGCCCTTCGTCTTCTTCAAGGACACGGCCACCGGCCGCGGCGTCGTGCTCTACCACCGCTACGACGGCCACTACGGGCTGATCACGCCGTCGCGGTGACACGTTCCGGGCTGCGCCGCCGGCACGGGCCCGGTCCGTGCCGTGCTCCTCCGGCCGGTCCCCGGCCCGCTCCCGCCGCCCATCCGAAGTCCCTTCCCCCGGAGCAACCATGTTACGTACCGTCATCGCCGCCGTGGACGGCTCGGCCGCATCGCTGGCCGCCGCGGAGTGGGCCGCCCGCGAGGCGCGGATGCGCCGTCTGCCCCTGCACGTCGTGCACGTTCTGCAGGACTGGTCACAGCAGTTCGCGCACGCTCCCTACGCCGGAGTGAACACGCTGCCCGATGGAGGTTCGACCGCCGGGCAGCAGTGGGCCCGGCGGCTCCCCCATGACGCGTCCGACCGGTTGCGGGAGCGACACCCCGGTCTGGAGATTCCGGTGGTCGAGGGGTACGACCCCGGGGCGGCCGACCCGGGCCACGGTGTCGCGCTGGGACTCCGTGAGGCGGGCGTGCTCACCGACGTCCTGCGGTCGTGGCGGGGCATGTTCCCCCAGGTCGAGGTCAAGGAGCAGTGCATGGTGGGCCGACCCGCGGGCCATCTTGTGGAAGCGTCGGAGGACGCCTCGCTGCTGGTCGTCGGACGGCGCATACGCCGGGCGGCGGTCGGAGCGCACATCGGCCCGGTCACGCACGCGGTGCTGCACCACGCCAGGACGCCCGTGGCGGTCGTCCCTCACCTCTGAGCGTCGCGGGCCGCACCGTGACACGGGGCCTCGGCGGTCCGCCTCGTTCACCGGCACCAGGAGTCGCAGGGCGAACCGGCGCTGATGCGTCGGCGCGTGGTACGGCGGCCACGGGCAGCGGTGCGGCACGCTGCGCGCGACGGCGCGCGGGGGCATCGCTTCCCCGCGGAGGGGCGGCCGGGATGGGCGTGCGGAGCGGGTGTCCGCGATCTGAGTGCGGACGCCCGCCCGGCCAGGGGAGCGGCACGGGCGGGGTCGCCGGTGTCCCGGCCTACAGTTGCCCGTTTTCCCGCAGGACCCTGCGGGCCTGGGCGAAGAGCATCCCCACATTCACGGTCTTGCGGCAGACGACCACGGCGACCACTTCGTCGGCGCTGTCGATCCGCATGAAGAGGTGGGTCAGGTTGTCGCTGTTGACCAGAATCTCCTGGAAGTAGTGGCGGTCGCTCACGATCCCGCGACGCTCCTTGAAGATCCCTTCGATCATCACCACGTTGCGGCCCTGGAACATGTCCAGGGTCGCCGCCGCCAGCATGTCGAGGACTTCCGCCGGATGGGAGTCGACGGTCTCCACGGACAGCAGCATGCCGGTCGACATGTCGATGACTCCCGCAGCCACACAGTCGGGAACCTCCGCGCGCATCCTCTTGACCAGGCTCGTGACCTGCTCGGACATGCTCTGGCGTCCTTGGGCCCCTGCGCCGCTCATCGTGCTCCTTCGTTGTCTGTGTCGTTGTTCCAGCACACCGGTCAGCGGTCCTCGGCCTGCGTGTCCGCAGAGGTGAGAAGTGCGGTCAGGCGCTGTAGGGAGGCCTGGGTCTCGGCATGGAGGCGCGCGATGTCCAGGCCGGCGTCGCCGAGCACCCCGATCAGGGCCATGTCTCCGACGGCCTGGGCGACGAGGTAGCCGTCGGTGTACCTCGACACGGTGTGGTGGAGCAGCCCCTTGCTCGTCATGGCCCCGGCCCTGCGAGCGATACTGAGGGTCGCCGCGGTGAGCGCGGCCAGGCACTCCGGGTCCGCGACGTCGTCGGTCTCGGCCGTGATCAGCAGACCGTCGGCGGAGGCCACCACGACGTCGGTGACGCCGACGACCCGGTCCCGCAGCTCCCGCATCTCGGTGACGAGCTGCGCATTCCTGGTTGTCACGATTCTCCTGTTGTGCTTGGCGTGGTACGTGTCAGAGGGCTCAACGGTTCCCGGCCGGGGGCTCGGCCAGGAGCGTCGGCGGGGGCCGCCAGCACTCGGCCGCAGGCCTCAGTGGCAGCACCTCGTTGATGCCGCTCGCACCGGGACGGCGTTGCGGCAGCTGCTTCTGCGCCGTCCGGCTGCCGATGGGATCGGGATCCGGGACGGGTAGTGCGGGGCTCTGCACCCCGCCCGGTACCACCGTCTCCATCAGGCCTTCGCCCATCAGACGCGAGACCTCGACGGTGACGGCGTACAGGCTCCGGCCGAGCAGGAAAGCGATGTCCCGGACGGTGCGGCGGCCGTTCGCCCGCAGCAGGATCTCCCTGCGCTCACCTGCGGCCGTGTCGGCGAGCCGTGCCGAGCCGGCAAGAGTCCGGGCAAGCCGGCTGCGGAACGGGGAGAGGCGCTGCGCAAGAGCGCCGAGGACCCGGATCCGCCTTCCCGCCTCTTCCACCAGCCATTCCGGCTCGATGCCGTCCGGGGCGGCCAGGCGGCAGGCATCGGCATCCTGCTCGAAGGTGAAGCCGTCGATCCGGCCCATCCCCAAGGCCAGCGCTCCGTCCAGCGCGGCCATCACACACATCAGTTGCAGTTCCGCACTGCCGACCAGGTCCTGGGCGATCAGCAAAGCCCCGACCCGGCCGTCCGCGGCACACGACCGGGTGGCCGACACCCAGTCGGCCTCGGTCACCCGGCCCGATCGCAGGAGCAGCGTCTCGACTCCCGGGGCCCCGGGTGAAGCCACTTCGACGAGGGCACCACACCGGATGTGGAAGGATCCTCCGGGTTCCCCCGACACCACCAGCGCCCCGGAGAGCCGGCGCTGCGACACCTCGGTGAGTGCCCTGGCCAGGTCGAGCCCCGTCGCTCTTGATGGTTTCCGGCGTGGTGCCGGTACATCAATTTCTGACATGTTCCTGCAATCAGCCGCTCTCCGTGGACGCCGCGACTGGGAACCACCTGCGCCAGCCCGGTGATCGCACTGTAGCCAGACGGGCCGATCATCCGATGAAAAGTCTCAGCAATGATCGCTTTATGACGTCAACCGACCATTTGTGCATCGTTCATGACGCTCCCCGCCCCACTGATCCTGGCAGCGGCCCGCCGCGTCTGCTCACCTGTTGGCTTGTTGGCCTGCTCGCCTGCGGTCATGGCGATGCCCGACGCCGTCCGGAGGCGCCGAGCAGGAGGCGACGCCCGATGTGCGCGTCCGCCGGGCAGCCCGGACCGACACCGGAGTGAACAGTGCACCCCGGCGCCGCCCGCCTCGTGGACGACAGGCCGGGCGGCGCCGGACGCCCGGACGTTGCGCTCGCCGTTCTCCCCTACCGGCTGGTCGCCCGGCCCGCGGGCCCCGGCGGACGGATGGTCACGCGGGGGTGGGGTGGAGGGTCGCCTCTCCCGTGACCCTGATGCCGGTGCGCTCACCGGGGGACGCGGGTGCGGGACCCGGAACGCGGACGTCGATGGGTGCCTCCACCCCGTCCAGGGTGACGGTGACCATCGCGTCGTGGCCGTAGTACCGGACGTCCGTCACCGTGCCGCGGGCCTCCGCCGACGTGATGTCGGTCAGCTGGATCTGTTCGGGCCGGAGCAGCACCGTGCCCTCACGTACGCCTCCGGGCGGGTCGGCCAGCCGGACGCGGCCGAGCGCGGTGGTCGCCGCGCCCCTGTCCACGGTGCCCGCGACGAGTACCGCGTCACCGACGAAGGCCGCCACCCAAGGGTCCGCGGGTCGGCGGTAGATCTCGTGCGGCGTGTCGCACTGGGCCACCCTCCCCTTCCGTACGACGGCGACGAGGTCGGCCGCGGACAGGGCCTCCTGCTGATCGTGCGTGACCAGTACCGCGGTGGCTCCGGTCGCTTGCAGGGCAGCCCGCACATCGGCGCGTACGCCGGACCGCAGGGCGCTGTCGAGGGCGTTGAACGGCTCGTCGAGCAGTACCAGTTGAGGCTGCGGGGCCAGGGCGCGGGCGAGGGCGATGCGCTGTTGCTGGCCGCCGGAGAGCTCGTGCGGCATGCGGTCGCCGAAGCCGGCGAGTCCGACCAGCTCCAGCATCTCCTCGACGCGCAGGCGCCGCGCACCCCGGTCCAGGCCGGCCAGGCCGAAGGCGACGTTGCGCGCCACGCTGAGGTGCGGGAACAGGGCGCCTTCCTGCGGGACGATCCCGATGCGGCGGCGTTCGGGCGGAAGGTGCGTTCCCGGGCCGCTGAGAGTGCGGTCGCCGATGGTGACGGTGCCCGCGTCGGCGCGCAGGAAGCCGGCGATGATGCGCAGCAGGGTGGTCTTGCCGCAGCCGGAGGGCCCGAGTACGGCGACGAGGGCTCCGGCGGGGACGGTGAGATCGAGTCCGTCGAGAACGGTGGCGTTCGGTCCGTACGCCTTGGCCAGCCCCGTGATCTGGAGATCGGTCATGTGCGCTGCCTTCCGAGGAGGTAGGACGGTACGGCGGCCAGCAGGATCAGCGCCGCGGCGTAGGGGGCCGCGGCGGCGAAGGATCCGGTGCCGGTCTCCGTCCAGAGGCGGGTGGCCAGGGTGTCCATGCCGGTGGGGCGCAGCAGGAGGGTGGCGGGGAGCTCCTTCATGCAGACCACGAAGGTCAGCGCCGCTCCCGCGAGCACTCCGGGCGCTGCCAGCGGCACCGTCACCTCGCGCAGCACCTTCAAGGGGGAGCGCCCCAGCGAGCGGGCGACGTCCTCCAGCACCGGCGGGGACTGCAGCACGGCCGCACGCGTGCCGGCGACCGCGACCGGCAGGAAGAGCACCGCGTACGCGCAGACCAGCAGCGGCAGTTCCTGGTAGAGAGGTTCCGCGTACCGGACCGCGAAGAAGACGAGGGACAGCGCGACGGTGATCCCGGGCAGGGCGTGCCCGGCATACGCGGACTGCTCCAGCAGGGAGGCCGGCCGGCCGCGGTACCGGGCCGCGATCACGCCGACCGGCAGGGCGAGGAGGGTGGTGAGCGCGGCTCCGGCGGCGGCGACGCCGAGGGTCGTGCCGGCGGTGTCGAGGAGTCCGGCCGGATCCCAGGTGGCGGAGTCGCCGACGGCGAGCCAGTACCCGAGCGTGGCCAGCGGGGTGAGGACGGCGATGGCCGTGACGGCCGTGCACCAGAGCAGCGCGGGGCCACGCCAGCGGCCGAGCGGTGCGGGGACCGCGAGGCGCGCGGTGCCGGTTCCGGTCCTGGCATGGCCCGCACGGCCGCGGGTGCGGGCCTCGGCGGCCACGAGCAGGATGGTCATGACCACCAGGACGACGCTGAGCGCGGCGGCCGGGGTGCGATCGAAGCTGGCCCGGTAGGAGGTGTAGATGCCGCGCGTGAAGGTGTCGTAGCGCATCAGCGAGACGGCGCCGAAGTCGGAGAACACGTACAGCGCGACCAGGACGGATCCCCCGGCGGCCGCCGGGCGCAGCTGCGGCAGGGTGACGCGCAGGAAGGTCCGCAGCGGTCCGTGGCCGAGCGAGCGGGAGACCTCCTCCTGTGCCGGATCGGTGCCGCGCAGCGCGGCCGTGACCGGGAGGTAGACGTACGGAAAGCTCACCAGGGTCAGGGCGAGCGCGGCCCCGGCGAAGCCCGCGACGTCGGGGAAGACGGAGAGCCAGGCGAACGCGGCGACGTAGCTGGGCACGGCCAGCGGCAGGGTCACCAGCACCGACCAGGCCCGGGCGCCGGGCAGCGCGGTCCGTACGGTGAGCCAGGCCAGCGAGACACCGAGCAGCAGCGCTGCGGTCACCACCACTGCGGCCAGCCCCAGACTGCGGCCGAGGAGTTGAGCGGTGCGCTCGTTGGCGATGACGTCCCAGGCGAAGGCGGGACCGCGCTCCAGGGAGCGGACGGCGAGATAGCCGAGGGGCAGCAGCGCGAACACGGCGGCGACGGCGGCGGGAACGAGCAGGGCGGCGGGCGGGCGGCTCCCGGCACGCGGCCGCCCGGCCGGCGGGGTGACGCCGGTCGGGCGGGCGGCCGGATCCGTCCGCGAGACGGGATCCGTCGAGTGCATGACGCTCAGACCATCCCGGCGTCCTGCAGCATCTTCAGGGTCTCCTGAAGAGATTCGAGCCTGCCGAGGTCGATCCGGGGGGCTTCGAGGGAGTTCAGCGGCGGCAGGTCCTCGACGGTGCTGGTGACGCCGGAGGCGAGGGGGTACTCCTTGGTGTCCTCGGCGAAGTACTTCTGCGCCTTCTCCGAGAGGAGGAAGTCGACGGCCTTCTGGGCCGCCGGCACCTGGTCGCTGCCCTTGATGACGCCGACTCCGGCCGCGTTGACCAGCGAGCCCGGATCGCCGCCGGGCAGGAAGTGGATCTTCGCGCCGACCTTGCCCTCGCCCTTCTCGGCGACCCGCGCGTACCAGTAGTAGTGGTTGATCAAGCCGAGGGAGACCTCGCCCCTGCCCACGGCGTCCAGCACCTTGAGGTTGTTCTCGTACACCTTCGGCTGGTTGGCCTTGAGTCCCTTGAGCCAGGCCCGGGTGGCGTCGTCGCCTTCGAGGACGCGCATGCCGGTGACGAACGCCTGGAAGGAGGCGTTCGTCGGGACGTAGCCGACCCTGCCCTTCCACTCCGGCTTGACCAGGTCGTGCACGCTGTCCGGCACCTTCGCGACCTGGCCGGGGTGGTACGCGAGGACCCGGACCCGGCCGGAGGTGCCCACCCAGTCACCCGCGCCGCCGCGGAACGCCTGGTCGACCTTGTCGAGCGAGGCCTGGGGCAGTTCCTCCAGCAGCCCCTTGGTGGCGAGGGCTCCGAGCGCGCCGGCGTCCTGCGAGAAGAACAGGCCGGCCTTGGTCTTGCCGCCCTCCTCCTGGATCTGGGCGGCCAGCTCCGCGCTCTCGCCGTAGCGGACGGCGACCGTGGTGCCGACGGCCTTCTCCAGGTCGTCCAGGAGCGGCTTGATCAGCTTCTCGTTGCGGCCCGAGTAGATCACGAGCCCGGCGTCGTCCTCGTCGACGCCGCAGCCGGCGACAGCGGGGAGGAGGAGCGCTGCCGCGAAGAGCGCGGTCAAGCGTCGGGCCAAGGGGCGTCGCATGGAAAGCCTTCCTGCATGGGCAGCGGAGATGAATCCCGAACACCACATAGCTAAGGTAAAGCTAACCTAAAGGTCAAGAGTGACGCACACAACGTCCGGCGGCTCCGAGGCCTCGCCGGGACGGCGGCGGAGCCGACCCTACCGCTTGTTTTCCCAAGGATCTTCATCGGGCCCCCACCGACGACCCGTGACACCTCTGTGACTATCCACCGAGGTAAGCCTTTCCTAAGATGCGCACGTGACAGCCCCCTCCGACCTGCTCCCCGACACCCGGACCGTCCCGTTCGCACTCGGCCTCGCCGCGCACGGCGACCGCACGGCGGTCATCACCGCCGACGGCCCGACGACGTACCGCGAACTCGCCGCGCGGGTGGACGAGACCGTGCACCGCCTCGGACGGGAACGCCGCCTGGTCCTGCTCGCCGGCGCGAACACGCTCGACGCCCTCGTCGTCCACCTCGCGGCCCTCGCTTCCGGTCACCCCGTCCTGCTCGCGCCCGGCGGCCACCCCGAGGCCCTGCAGTCACTGATCGACGCGTACGACCCGGACGTCGTGGCCCGTCCCGACGGCGGGAAGTGGGTGCTCGACGAACGGCGCACGGTCTCGGCCCACACCCTGCACCCGGACCTCGCCCTGCTGCTGAGTACCTCCGGCTCCACCGGATCGCCCAAGCTCGTCCGGTTGTCGCACGAGAACCTCCAGTCCAATGCGGAGTCGATCGCCGAGTACCTGGGGATCCGGGACACCGACCGCGCGGCCACGACCCTGCCGATGCACTACTGCTACGGGCTTTCGGTCATCCACAGCCATCTGCTGCGCGGTGCCGGGCTGATCCTCACCGGCCTGTCCGTCGCGGACAGCTGCTTCTGGGAGCTGTTCCGCAGCTGCCACGGGACGACGTTCGCAGGCGTGCCGTACACCTTCGACCTCTTGGACCGGGTCGGCTTCGACACGATGGAGCTCCCCCACCTGCGCTACGTGACCCAGGCCGGCGGACGGCTGGCACCCGAACGGGTCGAGCATTACGCGGCTCTCGGCCACGCTGCCGGCTGGGAGTTGTTCGTGATGTACGGCCAGACGGAGGCGACCGCCCGCATGGCCTACCTGCCGCCGCACCTGACCCGGACCCATCCCGGGGCCGCGGGGATACCGATCCCCGGCGGCTCCTTCCGTCTCCGCACCGTCCCCGACCGGCCCGGCGCGGACACCGGCGAACTGGTCTACACGGGCCCCAATGTGATGCTCGGCTACGCGCACTCACCGGAGGACCTCGCCCTGGGCAGGACCGTGGACGAGCTCGCCACCGGCGACATAGCCCGGCTCTCCCCCGACGGACTCTACGAAATCGTGGGCCGCCGCAGCCGATTCGTGAAGATCCTCGGTCTGCGGATCGACCCCGGTCAGGTCGAAACCGTGCTCGCACGGAACGGCATCACGGCCGCGTGCGCGGGCGACGACGAAGCGCTCGTCGTCGCAGCCGTCGCTGCACACGAAGCCGACACGGGGCCGATTCGAAAGCTCGTGGCGGACGCGTGCGGCCTGCCGGCGCACGCCGTCCAGGTCCGCATCGTGGCCGAACTGCCCCGCCTGGCCTCCGGCAAGCCCGACTACCGGGCGGTGCGCGAACTACGCCACTGCGCCGGTGCGGCCCCGCACGGAACCGGGCCCGCCGCGGGCACGGACTCCGAGGACCTGTGCGCCCTCTACGCTTCGGTCCTCGACCGGCCCCGGGGGGAGGTGACCCGCAACAGCACCTTCGTCGGTCTGGGCGGCGACTCGCTCTCGTACGTGGAGATGTCCCTCCAGCTCGAAGAGCGCCTCGGTCACCTGCCCGCTGACTGGCACACGACGCCGATCGGCGAGCTCAAGCCGCCCGAGCCGCAGCAGGTCCGATCACACCGGCGCACCCTGGAAACCAGCGTCGCCCTGCGCGCCATGGCGATCTTCTGCATCGTGGGCTCGCACATCCACGTCTTCGGGATCAAGGGCGGCGCACACTTGCTGCTCGCCCTCGCGGGCTACAACTTCGCCCGCTTCCACCTGACCGCCGCCGCCCGCCGAGAGCGCGTCCGCCGCATCTGGACCAGCATCGGCCGCGTCGCCCTGCCGAGCATCGCCTGGATCGGGCTGATCCTGCTCCTGAACGACGACTACACCCTGGCCAATCTCGCCCTGCTCGACAGCGTCCTCGGGCCGGAGGACAGCAAGACGGGTATGCACTTCTGGTTCATCGAGGCCCTGGTCTACATCCTGGTCGCCGCTGTCGGCCTCCTCGGCCTGCCCCTCGTGGACCGGGTGGAGCGGCGCTTCCCGTACGGCCTGCCGCTGACGATCGCGGCCCTGGGCCTGCTCACCCGCTACGACCTCCTCGGTCTCCCGGCCCGTGCCGAGATCCCGGACGCCATCACGGTCTTCTGGTTGTTCGCCCTGGGCTGGGCGGCGGCGAAGGCCGCCACCGCGCGCCGGCGGCTGGCGGTCACCGCCGCGGCGCTGGCGACGGTGCCCGGCTTCTTCCCCGGCGACCCCGGACGGGAAGCGATCATCGTCGCCGCCTTCGCGCTCCTGGTGTGGGTCCCCGCGCTGCCCGGCCACGAACGCGCCAACCGACTGGCCGGTCTCCTGGCAAGCAGCTCGCTGTACATCTACCTGACGCACTGGCAGATCTTCCCTCTGATCGCAGGGTTCTCCAGGCACCTGGCGTTCGCGGCCTCCCTGGTGTTCGGCATCGCCTACGCGGCCGGCGTCACCCGGCTGACGCGAGGATTCCGCCTCTCCGGCTGCCTGGCCGCCCTGCGCACCGGCCGGAGCGGCGGGCGGAAACCGGCGACCGCCGCCGACCGGCGCGTGCAGGTGCACTGAGCGCCCGCACGCCCCGTGCGCCGAAGGCCGAGTGCACGAGGACCGAGGGCTCTGCCGTGACGGACGGACCCGCCCTGCTCTGCTGGCTCGTCCTCAACGCCTTCGCCACCGCCCCCGTCGACACCCTCACCTGGGAAGCCCCCTACGACCTGGGCCGGATCGTGTGCCTCCTCGCGGCCGCCTGCAGCGGAACCGTCCTCGCCCGACTCTCCCACGCCCGCTCCGCCTACCACCGGGTGACCCCGCAGCCGCCGGGCCCGCGGCAGCCCGCACCCTCGCGGGCCGTCACGACGCCTCCGCCTTCCGGCGCGGGCGCCGGGCCCGGGTGACCACGAGGATCCGCGGGGCGGTGGCTGGTGGTCATCCCCCGCCCCCTTCGGCACCGACGGCGGCCAGGAATCGCTCCTGGTCGGCCAGGAACCCCTCGGCGAACAGGGACCGGGGCGCGCACAACGCGGTCAGGGCCAGGCGCAGCGGCGAGTTCTCCACGGCATGTCCGACCATGCCGTGGGTGGCGTCGGGGTAGTGGGCGACGCGCAGGGCCGGTCCGGGCAGCAGGCGGCGGTACGCGGCCTCGGTCTCGGCGGTGTCGACGTTGAGGTCGTGTCCGGCGAGCACCAGCAGGACGGGGGTGCCGCGCAGGGCCGGCAGGTCGGAGCTCGCGTCGACCGTGTGGTTCCTGGAGACGAACCGCCAGCGGGCTGCGGTCATGCCCTGCGGGTCGCCGACGGCGCGGAGGTACTCCTCGTAGGAGGCTCCGCGCCGGAGGAGTTCCAGGACGGTCTCGCGGCGGCCCAGGGCGGTGGCGACTTCCGCGTCGGACGCCCCGTCCCGCTCCAGTTCGGCAAGGAGGTTGTAGCGGCCCTGCCGGTGCCAGTTGACGGCGGGTGAGACGGCGATCGCGAACCGGACACCGCGGTCCCTGGCGGCGATCTTGGGCAGGACCCAGCCGGCCTGGCTGGCACCCCACAGTCCGACCCTGTCGCCGTCGACGTCCGGGCGCTGCCGGGCCCAGGCGATCGCGGCGGCGGCTTCGGCGGCGCGGTCGTCCATGCTCTGGTCGAGCCAGTCGCCGGGCGCACCGCCGACGCCCGGTTTGTTCCAGGACAGCGAGGCGTACCCGGCACGGGCGAAGGCCTCCCACATCGGGCGGTAGAAGGTGTCGTGGGTGGCGTCCACCGGCCCGTCACCGTGTACGAACACCACCAGCGGGAAGGGCCCCTTGCCCCGCTCGGGCAGGGCAAGGACGCCGTCCAGTGCGCGCCCGTCCTGACGTATCACCACCTGTTCCTCGCGCAGTTCGTAGGTGTTCTGCCACACCACCAGCCCGCCCAGACCCGCCGCCACGACGGCCAGCGCGGCCAGCGCCGCGAGCACGGCCCGCAGCACCCGGCGCCGCCGCGGCGAGCGCACCGCACGCACGCGTTCCATCCGCCCCCCAAAGAACTATCGATTCACTAACGGTCGTTCTTCATTCGACCGTATTATGTTCATACGAAAACTGCCATGCGTAGACCGCGAGGAGGACTCATGGAACCGGCAGCAGAATCCGAGGCGGAATCCGCGGCGGTCGTGATCCGGCGCGGCGTGCCGCGCGGGGCCGAGGCGCAGGTCGCCGAGCTGTACTGGGAGGCCTTCGGCCGCAAGCTCGGCGCCGCCCTGGGCCCGCCCGAGCGCGGCCGGGACTTCATCGCCGCCCATCTCCACCACGACCGCGGCGTCGTCGCCCTCACCCCGGGCGGCGACCGTGTCGTGGGCGTGGCCGGCTACCGGCTCGGCGGACGCGCGCTGACGGGCGGCGGCCTGCGCGAGGTGCTCGGCTCCTACGGGCCCTTCCGCGGCCTGCCCCGGCTCGCTGTCCTGGCCCTGCTCGAACGCACCCCGGAGCCGGGGGAACTGGTGATGGACGGGATCGCCGTCGACCCCGCGCACCGCGGCACGGGCATCGGCAGCCGCCTGCTGACGGAGGTCGCGGCCCTCGCGGCCGAACACCGGTGCACCCGCGTCAGACTGGACGTCATCGACGTCAACCCCCGGGCCCGGGCCCTGTACGAGCGGCACGGCTTCAGCGCCGTGCGGACCGAGCAGACCCCGTACCTGAAGCGTCTCATGGGCTTCGGCGCGGTGACCACGATGCACCGAGCAGCCGGGGCACGCCCCGGCCACACCAGGGAGCAGCAGCGATGACGAACCGACCCGCGGCAGAGCCCGCCACCCCGGGCATCGGGACCCGGACCCTGGTGTTCGCCCTCGTCCGCGAGGACGGCACCGTCGACGCGGGCGAGCTGTACGACGTCGCCGAAACCCTCGGCATGACCGACCAGCAGGTCCGCCTCTGCCTCAAACGGCTCGTCGCCGAAGGCCGGTTCACCCAGGAGGGACGCGGCCGCAAGGCACGCCTGCGCGCCACCGCCGACCCGACGGGCGCCGTCGCACCGGACGTCGAGTACGTCCGCCACGCCTACCGGCAGGACCGGGGCCTCGCCCCCTGGGACGGCAGTTGGCACCTGTTCGCCTTCGCCATCCCCGAGACCGCCCGGCAGTCCCGGGACGCCCTGCGCGACACCCTCCTGCACCTCGGTGCCGCCCCGCTCCAGGGCGGCCTGTACGTCGCCGCGCACGCGATCGGCGACCTCGTGGAGGCTCACGCCCGCCACCTCGGCGTCCTGCCCTCGCTCACCCGCCTCACCAGCCGGGACCTGCGAGTCGGTGAGGAGCGGGATCCCGCGCGGCTGGCCGCCCTCCTGTGGCCGCTCGACGCGATCGCCGAGCGGTACGAGGCGCTGGCCGGACTCGCCGCGGCCCGCCTGTCCGCTCCGGGCCGGCCCACCGGCACGGAGCGGCTGAGGTACGCCATCGAGCTCGCGGCGGCCTTCACCGCCGCCATGGAACCCGACCCCCTGCTGCCCCCGGAGCTGCTGCCCCGGCCCTGGCCCGGCGCCCGCGCCCGCGCCCTGGCCGCCCGGTGCTGGGAAGCCCTGGGGGACGGCGCCCCGGACCGCGGCAGTCCGCGCCTGTTCCGCCTCTACGGCGAAGCCCTCGACACCCGGCCACCCGCCACCCTGGCCCCGGCGCGGACGACGGATGGCCCGGACGAACCTCCACGGAGCGGTTGAACCCGCCGATCGCGGGGACGCGCCGAGCGGCGGACGGCGCTCCCCGCTGCCGACACGCCGGAGAGGTTGGAAGATGGATTATGACCGTCTTCCTGGGACACCTGCGGCGCGTGCTGCCCGGCTCGGCCAAGCGCTCCGCCGCCGCCTCCCCAGAGCCGCACCCGGAAGATCGGCAGGAGCCGCGGGGAGGCGCCCGGACCCGGGAGAGCGGGGAGCGTCGGCCGCAGCGGCTGTCGGCCCTGCTGAGCGCGCGCAGCGTGGCCGGCGAGGTGTTTCTCCTCCAGCTCGTCCTGGTGGTGCTCCTGGTCGCGGCAGCGGTGGTGGCCCTCGTGGTGCAGGCCCGCAGCGACGCCATGTTGGACGCCCGGCACCGTACGCTCGCCGCCGCCGGTACGTTCGCGGAGTCCCCCGGCATCGTCGCCGCCCTGCGCAGTCCCGATCCGAGCGCCGTGCTCCAGCCCAGCGCCCAGGCGGCGCAGAAGGTCGCCGGTGTGGACGGCATCAACGTGTACACCCTCGACGGGGTCACCGTCGCCCACCGGGACCCCCGGCAGATCGGCAAGCGCGTGGTCGGCCCCTTCTCCAGGGCGGCGGCCGGCAACGCCTTCACCGAGACGTTCGAGGGCTCCCTGGGGCAGTCCGTGGTCTCGGCGGTCCCCGTCAAGGACTCCGAGGGCCGGGTCATCGCCGTCGTGTCCTCCCCGGTCACCGTCTCGAACGTGCAGAGCATGGTCAACCGGCAGCTGCCGGTGGTCCTCGGCGCCGCCGCCCTGGTGCTCGCCCTGTCCGCGGGCGGGACGGCCCTGGTGAGCCGTCGGCTGCTGCGCCGCACCCACGGCCTGGGGCCGGCGGAGATGACGCGGATGTACGAGCACCACGACGCGGTGCTGCACGCGGTGCGGGAAGGCGTACTGATCGTCGGCGACGGCGGGCGCCTGCTGCTGGCCAACGACGAGGCGCGGCGTCTCCTGGAGCTGCCGGCGGACGCGGAGGGGCGGCCCGTCACGGAGCTGGGCCTGGAGCAGGCGACCGCCGCGTCGATCGCCTCGGGCCGTACCGCCACGGACGAGCTGCACGTGGCGGCCGACCGACTGCTGGCGGTGAACATCCGGCCCACCGCCCCCTTCGGGCAGGCCGGGACCGTGGTCACCCTGCGGGACACCACCGAGCTGCGGGCGCTCTCCGGCCGCGCCGAGGTGGCCCACGAGCGGCTGAAGCTGCTCTACGACGCGGGGGTGCGCATCGGTACGACGCTGGACGTGGAGCGCACCGCCGGGGAACTGGCGGAGGTGGCGGTCCCGAGATTCGCCGACATCGCCTCGGTCGATCTGCTGGACCCGGTGCTGCACGGTGACGAGCCTCCCGAACCGGGCACGGAGATGCGCCGGACCGCCGTGGTCGCCGCGATGGACACCCATCCGCTCTACCCCGTCGGCGAGCTGATCCGGTTCGTCCCCACGAGCCCCATGGCGATCGGGGTGGCCGGGGAGCACTCGGTACGGGTGGCGGACCTGCGAGGCAGCCGCGACTGGATGGCCCAGGACCCCGTGCGTTCGCAGCGCATGCTGGACCGGGGCGTCCACTCCGTGATCGCCGTTCCGCTGCGGGCCCGCGGCGTGCTGCTGGGGATGGCCGGCTTCTGGCGGGTCGAGCCCTCTCCGGCGTTCGAGGAGGAGGACGTGTCCTTCGCCGAGGAGCTGACCGCCCGGGCGGCCCTCTCCATCGACAACGCCCGCCGCTTCACGCGCGAGCACACCATGGCCGTCACGCTGCAGCGCAGCCTGTTGCCCCGGGGCGTGCCGGACCAGTCCGCGGTCGAGGTCGCCCACCGCTACCTGCCCGCCCAGGCGGGGGTGGGCGGCGACTGGTTCGACGTCATCCCGCTGCCCGGCGCCCGGGTGGCCCTGGTGGTGGGCGATGTCGTGGGGCACGGCCTGCACGCCGCCGCCACGATGGGCAGGCTGCGCACCGCCATGCACAACTTCTCGACGCTCGACCTGCCCGCGGACGAGCTCCTGAGTCACCTGGACGAACTGGTCGCCCACATCGACACCGACGAGGGCGCCGGTGAGCAGGAGTGGCAGGGGCTGACCGGCGCCACCTGCCTGTGCGCCGTCTACGACTCCGTCTCCGGGCAGGTGACCGCCGCGACCGCCGGGCACCCGGGCCTCGCCGTCGTCCATCCCGACGGGACGGTTTCCTTCCCCGACCTTCCGGTCGCTCCGCCGCTGGGCCTGGGCGCCGGTCTGCCCATGGACACCGCGACGCTCACCGTGCCGGAAGGGTCCCAACTGGTGCTCTTCACCGACGGGCTGCTGGAGAGCCGCGACCAGGACGTCGACACGGGTCTGGCGGCACTCGGTGCGGCCCTCGCCGGGCCCGCCAGGACCCCGGAGGAGACCTGTGCGGCGGTGATCGGCGCGATGCTGCCGAGTCGGCAGAGTGACGACATCGCGCTGCTGGTGGCCCGCACCCGGCGGCTGGATCCCGGCCGGATCGCCGAGTGGGAGGTGGAGTCCGATCCGGCAGCGGTGTCCCCGGTGCGCAACGCCTGCGCCCGCCGGCTGGCGGAATGGGGCCTGGAGGACATCGCCTTCACCACGGAGCTCATCCTGAGCGAGCTGATCACCAACGCCGTCCGCTACGGGTCGCAGCCCATCCGGGTGCGACTGCTGTACGACCGCAGCCTGGTCTGCGAGGTGTCCGACGGGTCCAGCACCTCCCCCCACCTGAGACGGGCCGAGGAGACCGACGAGGGCGGGCGCGGCTTGTTCCTGGTCGCGCAGTTCGCCGAGCGGTGGGGCACCCGCTACACCGCCCGCGGGAAGATCATCTGGAGTGAGCAGGCCCTCCAGGCCGGATCCGCCACGGCCGGGGAGGATCTGGGGGCGGCGCTGCTCGCGGCCTGGGACGACGAGCCCTTCTGAGGCCGGTGCGGTACGTCGCCCGGAGGACCGGCGGCGGCGCGGCCCGCCGGGACTGCGCTGTCGCGGCCGACGCACGTACGCTGGCCTGGATCAGTACGTGCCGCCCGTTATGGAGCGTTTGTGCCCGGACCCCGTCTCCGCACCGCTGCCGTCGCCGCTTGCCTCGGCCTCGCCGCGGGACCCCTCGGCGCCTGCGGGGACAAGCCCCCCGCAGCGCCCAGGGCACCCGCGGTGGCGACCTCGGCCGCGGACGCGGGCGGCATGGCGGCGCTCACCGCCGCGGCCAGGAAGGAAGGGGTCCTCAACACCATCGCGCTCCCCTCCGACTGGGCGGGCTACGGGGAGCTGATCGACGGCTTCCAGAAGAAGTACGGGATCCGGGTCATCGTGGAGAACCCGGAGGGCTCCAGCCAGGACGAGATCGACGCCCTCAAGGAGCACCGGCGCGACGGAACCGCCCCGGACGTGATCGATGTGGGCGGCACCTTCGCGCCGGGTGCGGCCCGGCAGGGTCTGCTCACCCCGTACGAGGTCGCCCCGTACGACGACATCCCCGACGAGCAGAAGGACCCCCGGGCCCGCTGGTACAACAACTACGGCGGTTACGTCTCGATCGGCTGCGACGCCAAGCGTGTCAAGACCTGCCCCGCGACCTTCGCCGACCTGCGCAAACCCGAGTACAAGGGCCAGGTCTCGCTCAACGGCGACCCCACCAAATCGGGCTCCGCCTTCGCCGGGGTGTACGCGGCGGCCCTGGCGAACGGGGGCTCCTTCGACAACATCCAGCCCGGCATCGACTTCTTCGCCGAGCTCAGCAGGAACGGCAACTTCATCCCGGTCGAGTCCACTCCGGCGACGATCGAGCAGGGGCGGACGCCGATCAGCATCGACTGGGACTTCCTCAACCTCGGGTATGCCGACGAGTTCCGCCGCAAGGGCGCGGACCTGGACTGGCGGACCTCCATCCCCTTCGACGGCAGCTTCGCCCAGTACTACGCGCAGGGGATCAACAAGGACGCCCCGCACCCCGCGGCGGCGCGGCTGTGGCAGGAGTACCTGTTCAGCCCGGAGGGCCAGAACATCCGGCTCGGGGCGTACGCGCGACCGGTGCTCATGAAGTCCATGCAGGAGAACGGCACCCTCGACAAAGCCCTGGCGGAGATGCTGCCCACGGTCGAGGGCACACCGGCATTCCCGACCGAGCAGCAGCAGGCGAAGGCGGGCAGGACCGTCGACCGGAAGTGGGCCGAGGCCGTCTCCGGCTGACGGCCCCGAACTGACGCGACCGGAGGCCCGGGGCCCGCCGGTGCCGTACGAGACCGGCCGCCGGGCCCCGGGCTGCGGCGTACGCGGCACGGACCTACGCTGAACCGGTGACCGGCCGCACCGGAGGCAGGGTGTCACCAGGCGCCATCCGGCGGCGGCCCGAGGAGGTGACGCCGGATGTCCGCATCCCGGGCAGCAGCCGCGGCCCGCCGCGCGGCCGTGGGAACCGCCAGTCTGATCGTGTTCGCGGGCGCCGGTACGGGCACCGCCCTGGCCGACGACAACGGCATGGCCGACAAGAGCGCACAGGCCATCGCCGAGGCCTCCCGCACGGCGATGTCGAAGGTCACCTCCATGCGCATGGTGGCCAAGGTGTCGGAGGGCGCGGGCACCACCGCGCTGGACATCCGGTTCGACGATGCGGGCGACTGCGTCGGCACCGTCACTCCTCCCGGCGGCTCCGGCAAGGCGGACGTCGTCAAACGCGGCAACGACGTGTGGATGAAGCTCGACGACGACCTGCTGCGGGCCCAAGTACCGGCCGAGGCGGCCGAGGACGCGATCGCGTTGATCAACGGCCGCTACCTGCACGGCACCACGGACAACATCATGCTGCGCGATTTCGCCCAGTTCTGCGATCTCGACTACTTCAAGTCGGAGTTCTCCTCGAAACCGGCGAACGAGCAGCTGACGAAGGGCGCGCGCACCACCGTCGACGGCCGTCCGGCCATCACGGTCACCGGAAAGCGCGGCGGGGACACCGGCAGCTACCAGGTGTCCACGCAGGACGAGCCGTACCTCCTGCGCGTCCAGGGCACCAAGGCGTCCGGCGAGCGTGTGGAGGCCACCTTCTCCGCCTTCGACGAGCCCGTCCGGCCCGAGCCTCCCGCAGCCGCCGACTCGGTCGAGCTGTCGAAGCTCCAGTAACGCGGCCGCGCAAGGGCAACGGCTGGAAGCCGTCAGACCCGGGAGCGGTAGGCCCGCATGGCCAGGGGCACGAAGACGATCGCGATGCCCGCCGCCCAGACCAGGGACCACATGATCGGCTCCCCTGCGGGGGTGCCGAGCAGCAGTCCGCGGAAGGCGTCCGACAGCTGGGTGACGGGATTGACGTTCACCCAGGCCTGGAGCCAGCCGGGCATCGTGTCGACCATCACGAAGGCACTGCTCGTGAAGGTGATCGGGAAGATCAGCGTGAAGGCGAAGACCTGCACTTTCTCCGCGTCGCCGGCCAACATCCCGATCAGGACGGCCGTCCACGAGACGGCCGCGGCAAAGATCAGGAGCAGCAGGATCCCGCCGGCGAAACCGGCGACACCGCCGGTGATCTCAAAGCCCAGCAGGGTGCCCAGAGCGATCATGAGGAGCATCGCCCAGAGCTGTTTGGCCAGGTCGGCCGCGATCCGCCCGAGGAGGGGTGCCGAGCGGGCGACGGGCAGGCTGCGGAGGCGGTCGAAGACCCCCTTGGTGAGGTCGATGTTCAGCGCCATCGCCGTGTACATGCTCATGAAGAGCGTGTTCTGGACGATGATCCCGGCGAGGGCGTACTGGAGGTATGCCTGCGGGGATCCGGCCATCTGTCCGCCGAAGACGTAGGTGAACAGGAAGACGAACATGATCGGCGAGATGCTGTAGTCGACGAGCTCCAGCGGATTGTGCTTGACGGAGACCAGGCTGCGCCAGGCGAGCGTCGCGGTCTGCCGCAGGGCCGCCAGGGGGCGTACCCGGCCACTGCCGCCGAGCGCGCCGGTCACGGGTGTGGAGGCGGTGGTCACGGCAGGCTCCCCGCGGTCGCGTACTGCTCGTCGCCCCCGCCCCCGCCCCCGTCCGGGCCCCCGTCGCCCGGTGCCGTCGGCGACTGGGCCCGGTGGCCGGTCAGGACCATGAACACCTCGTCGAGCGACGAGCGCCGCAGGGTCAGCTCCGCCACCCCGATGCCCGCCCGGTCCAGCCGCCGGACCACGCTCGGCATCAGCTCCGGGTCCTTGACGGGCACGGTGATCCCGCCACCCTCGATCTCCGCCAGGGGGCCCGCTTCCTCGGCGATCAGGGCATGGGCGGTGGCGAGGTCCTCGGCCCGAGCCGGCCGCAGCTGGAGGACCTGCCCGCCGACCTGCGCCTTCAGCTCGTCGGGCGTGCCGTCGGCGATGACCGTGCCCTTGTCGATCACGACGATGCTGTCGGCCAGCCGGTCCGCCTCGTCCAGGTACTGCGTGGTCAGCAGCACCGTGACGCCCTCGGCCACCCATCCGCGCAGCATGTCCCACACCTCACCACGGCTGTGCGGGTCGAGTCCGGTGGTCGGCTCGTCCAGGAAGAGGATCTGCGGCCGCCCCACCAGGCTCGCCGCGAGGTCGAGACGCCGCCGCATGCCACCCGAGTACGTCTTGGCGGCCCGTCCCGCCGCCTCGATCAACCGGAAGCGGTCGAGCAGCTCGGCGGCCCGGGACCGGGCCGCGCCGCGCGGCATGCCCAGCAGTCGACCGATCATCAGCAGGTTCTCCGTGCCGGTCAGGTTCTCGTCGACGGCGGCGTACTGGCCGGTGAGCCCGATCACCGAGCGGACCCGGCCCGCCTCCCGGACGACGTCGTAGCCGGCGACCTCCGCGCGGCCCTCGTCCGGCCGGAGGAGGGTGGCGAAGATCCGGACGGCGGTCGTTTTGCCCGCGCCGTTGGGCCCGAGCAGGCCGAGGACGCTGCCGACGGGCACTTGGAGGTCCACGCCGGCCAGTGCACGCGTCTGCTTGAACCGCTTCGCCAGGCCCTCGGCCCGGATCGCGTACTGCATGGAGATCACCCCGTACGGGAGGGACGTGCTGCTGCCACTTCCCTCAACTGTGACGCACGTCACTGACATTGTCCGGTCGGTCGCCCCGTACTGTTCGGCCGCGGTGAGCACGCCCACGGCTGTTCGCGGGCCTCTCGCCCTCCGTTCGCCGCGCCGGCCGGCGCAAACGGCGTGTGCCGGCCCGTCGGTGCGCACACTGGATCCGGTGGCCCGCGCCGCAGCGGCGGCGGACCGAGGAGAGGTGTCCGGCCTTGAGTGCTCCCGTCTCTTTTCCTGTTCCTGTTCCTGTTCCTGCCCCCGTCCCGATCGTCATCGACTGCGACCCGGGCCATGACGACGCCCTGGCGATCCTCCTCGCGGCGGGCGACCCAGGGGTCGAGCTGCTGGCCGTCACCACGGTGGCGGGCAACCAGACCGTGGAGAAAACCACTCTGAACGCCCTGCGGGTGTGCACCGTCGCCGGTATCACGGGGGTCCCGGTCGCCGCCGGGTGCGCGGGGCCGCTGGTGGAGACGCTGCGGGTCGCCGAGGACGTGCACGGGGTGTCGGGGCTGGACGGCCCCCGTTTCCCCGAGCCGTCCCTGACGGCCCGGCCCGAGCACGCCGTGGAACTGCTGCGACGGGTGCTGGCCGAGCACCCGGAGCCGGTCACCCTGGTACCGACGGCGCCGCTGACGAACATCGCCCTGCTGCTGACCCGGTACCCCGAGCTCACGGGCCGGATCAGGGAGATCGTGCTGATGGGCGGTTCCACGGACCGGGGGAACCGGACCCCGGCCGCCGAGTTCAACATCCACACCGACCCGGAGGCCGCGGACATCGTCTTCCGCAGCGGCGTGCCGGTGACCATGTGCGGGCTGAACGTCACCCACCAGGCCCTCGCAACTGCCGAGGTCGTCGCCCGCTTCGAGGCCCTGGACACCGACCTCGGGCGGATCTGCGCCGAGTTGCTGGGGTTCTTCGCGGGCACCTACCTGCGGTTGTGGGGCTTCCCCGCTCCCCCGGTCCACGACCCGGTCGCGGTCGCCCGGGTCATCGACCCCGGGCTGGTCACCTGTGTGGAGGCGCACGTGGCCGTGGAACTCCACGGCCGGCACACCCGCGGGGCGACCGTGGTGGACCTGCACGGCACCCTGGGACGGCCGGCGAACGCCCGGGTCGCCGTCGAGCTGCGGGCCGACCTGTTCTGGGACCGGCTGGTGGCGGCCGTGGCGGCGCTGGGCGGCTCCGGCACGGGTCAGCAGGCGCCGCCCGCGGACACCGGGCCGGCCCCCTGGACCGGCGGAAGCCGGTGAGCTGCCACCAGCTCCTCGGCGGCGAGCAGCGCGCTGTGGGTGTTGCGCTGCCCCATCAGGACGCACAGCGTGTACGCGGCGTCCTCCATCGCGGCGCGCAGCGCCGGGTCCTCCGGCGCCGCCAGGGTACGACGGCGCACGGCCCGCAGGTGGTTCAGGTGGCGGCGCAGCACGTGCGGAGCCGGCAGGAGCGTGCCGGAGGCGGGCGGTCCGGGAGGGTGGGGGCTCCGGGCGTGCCCGATCTCGGCGTGCAGCGCCCGCTCGCAGTCGGGGTCCGCGGCACCGGGTCCGGTCCGGGTGGCGAGGACCGTGCGGGCCATGGCGGGGAGCGTGACGCCCGCGGCCTGTGCCGCGTTGCCCAGGACGCGCCGGGCACGTTCGCCGGTGCAGGGCACCAGGGCCATCACCGTCCCGGTCGCGGCGGCGAGCGCGGCCCGGTCCGCGGCACCGTCGGCGTCCGCTCCCCCCTCGCTCCGGGCGGCGCCGTCTTCCGTACGGCGGTGGGCCGCCGGGCTCTGCATCATCCGTCCGCTCCTCGGGTCCGGTCCGGGTGGATGCCGCTGTGTAGCACCTCCGCAGGAGACGCAGGGGCGCACACGCGGGAGCAAGGGAGCGGATCCCCCGATACGGGGACGTCCGGGGCCGCGCGTTGACCTCCGGCGGGCCCCGGACGACGCTCAGCACGGCCCGTCCCGCGCGCACGCCCCCGCCCCGGCGGGTGCCGGTGCGGAGGCGTGCGGCCCAGCGCCTCAGCGGCTCAGCTGGCGGACGTCAGGTGTCCAGGCGGCTGTTGGGGCCTTCGTGCCCGTCGGCGCCGGCGTCGTTGAACCAGTAGTCCCCGGCCGCGAGGTAGCGGAAGGAGTGCGTGGACTTGGCGGGAAGCGCGACCGTCACCGCCCGCATGCCGTCGGGGCGCGGTTCGAGTACGTGGGCGCCCGGCTGCCAGTCGTTGAACGTCCCCACGACGCTGACGGGGCCCGGCGGGTCGCCGCCGGGCAGCACGAAGGTCACTGCGGTGGTGTTCTTGCGACGCTGTCTTTCCAGCATGAAGTGCTCCTTCTGCGTCATGGACGGCCCCACTTGACCGGAGTCATCCTGGCGGCCCTCCGCGGCGCCCACCCGCGACCCGCCGCAGCTCGGTCAGGGTCACCCGTCGGAACTACAAGCTCAGGGCGTCCTCCGCGTTGTCCACCCACGGGGTCACGGAGTTCCTGGTGGCGGAGACGTACAAACCGGGGGTCGACGCCCTGAGCGGCGTCTGGACCAGGTCGGACTCGGTGTTCATGGTCATCGCGATCGAGTCGACGGTCCTCCCGGTGCCGTCGGCGGGGCCGCCCATCAGGCCGGCGTAGGCGGACTCGCCCGGGTCGAGCCTGATCGCGTCCGCGATTCCCGGTGCGGTGCCCCGCTCCGTGGCCTGCCCGTCCAGAGCTCCGAAGGTCACGACGGGGTGCCCGAGCGCCCTGCACGCCTTCGCACCCCTGTTGGTGATCTTCAACAGGTAGCTGCTGGTCGTGGGCTCCGCCAGGCTCGCCGTGAACGTCACGTCGCCGGTGCCGCACGGGAGCACGGCACCGTCCGGGTCGGTCGGCGTGCTGCTGCCGGGGGACCCGCCGGACTTCGACGGCTTCGCAGCCGGGGTGGCGGACCCCGAGGGTGCGGCGGAGGCGGAAGGGGAGGCCCCGGCGGCCGGCGTGCCCGCCGACGGGGTGCCGGAACCGCCCGCCGCGTCATCGGCGGGACCGCAGGCCGTCAGCGCCAAGGCGGACAGGGCGGACAGGGCGGTGAGGGCGGCGGCGGTTCGGCGTACGGAGCTCATGGTGTTCCCCCAGATGAGGCGCGACACGCGCGGGGCGGGGCCGGTCCGGTTCCGGCGGCCTGGCACCAGCATCCCGTCGGAGCTTCACAGCTTGGTGACGGGCCATCGCCGAATCCACGACGGCCGTCCGGCGCGATCTGCCCGACTCCCCTAACGTGAGGGGCCGGCAGACCATCAGGAAGGGAACCTCTCCATGCCTTCTCGCCTCAACCCGTACCTCAACTTCGACGGCGACGCCCGGCAGGCGATGGAGTTCTACAAGGAGGTCTTCGGCGGCACCCTGGCGCTCAACACCTACGGCGACTTCGGCGGCGAGGAGGCCGGCGATGCCGCCGACCGGATCATGCACGGCATGCTGGAGACCGCCGGCGGCTTCACGCTCATGGGCGCCGACAACCCGCCCGGCACCCGGCACGATCCGGGCAACAACATCTCGGTGAGCGTCAGCGGGGACGACGCCGCCGAGCTGCGCGGCTACTGGGACGCGCTCTCCGGCAGCGGCACGGTCTCGGTGCCGCTGGAGCGGCAGATGTGGGGCGACGTCTTCGGCATGTGCACGGACCGCTTCGGCATCACCTGGCTCGTCGACATCAGCACGCCGGAAGGCTGACGGCGGCCGTCGGGCAGGGCCGGCGCGCCCCGGCGCCACCGTCCACGATGGCGCTGCGGCCGTCCCCGTTTCGACACCGCGGCAGCGTGCCCGCCCGGCAGGACTCCAGCATGATCGATGGTCCGCACCGTGCGGGATCCGGGCGGTCCGCCCCGTCCCGGCCCCCTTCGAACACCGGAGTCCAGCCCATGACCGACATCACCGTGCGCGCCGCACAGCCCGGGGACTTCGCGCAGTGGCGTGTCCTGTACCGCGGTTACGCCGACTTCTACGCGGTCGAGCAGACCGATGAGGCGGCCACCACGGTCTGGGCGTGGGTGAACGACCCCGAACACGAGGTCGGCGCGCTGGTGGCGGAGGACGGCGCGGGACGCCTCCTCGGCCTGGCCCACTACCGTCCGTTCGCCCGGCCCCTGTCGGCGACGGTCGGCTGCTTCCTCGACGACCTGTTCGTGGCACCGGAGCACCGCGGTTCGGGCGCCGCCGACCTGCTGCTCGGCGCGCTGCGCGAGCTCGCCGCCGCGCGCGGCTGGAGCGTGGTCCGCTGGATCACCGCGGACGACAACCACCGGGCACGGGCCAAGTACGACCAGGTGGCCGCGCGCACCATGTGGGTCACCTACGACATGCTCCCGGCCCGCCGCTGACCCTGCTCCCCGCGGACGGCGGAGGCCGCGCGGGAGCGGCGGTGCAACGGCCCCGCCCGCGCGACGGGTTGCCGTCGCCAGCCCTCGCCCGTCCGGACCGGGCCGGGCCGACCCCTGCCGGGGGCGCGCGTCGCCGCGCCCGCCGCGGCGCCCCGGGTGCTTCACTGGGGAACATGCCCTTCGCGCGCTACGGGGTGCTGTCCGGCACCCTGCACGAGTACTTCCGGGACACCCCCGACACCGAAGGGGCCTGGTTCCACGTCAATCTCCGGGTGGACGCGCCGGACGGACGCTACAGGTGCGCCGTCGACGTGGACAGCCACGACTCGGCGACCGGCGTGCAGTGGAAAGTGCTCACGGTGGACGCCGCCGCGCTCGGCCCGGTGGCCGTGCTGGCGCCCGGGTTCCACGACCTCGCCCCCACGGCCGGGTCCGGCGCCCTCGACTACATCCGGCATCCGGCGTTGCGGGGCGGCCCGCCGTTGCCCCCGTGGCTGCCCGAGCGGGTGCGGAAGCTCCTCGAACGGCTGCTGGGGTGCCCGCGGCCCTGGACCTCGGGCACCAATCTGCAGGCCGCGCTCGCCCTTGAGCCGATGCTCGTCGTCGGACGGCCCGTCCTGGTCTTCGGGGAACCCTTCGACACCGGCCTGGGCGTGCACAACATCCACCAGAACCAGGGCGACCCGGCCGGCAGCCAGTGGTGGCCCGAGAACGGCGTCTGGCAGGACGGCGCGACCCTGACCCGTCGGCCCGACGGCAGGTACGACGTGTTCCTGAACAAATTCTCCACCCAGAAGGACCACACGGACGCCGACGGACACCCGGTGTAGGCCGCCGTCTCCATGGCACGGCCGGGTGCCGCCTCCGACCTCGGCCCCCGGACGCCCCTCCCGGCTACGCCTACTCGCGTTCGCCCTCGGAGACGAACGGCTGCAGGAAGGTCGCGATGTGCTGCTCGACCTCGGTGATCCGCTGCTCGAACGCGTAGAGCTTGTCCCGCGTCCGTGCCTTGGCCTGCTCGTCCGTCCGGGACTCCTCGATGGTGCGCTGGACGATCCCGATGAGGTGCTGGAGCTGGAGGTGGAGTGTTTCGCTGATTCCGCCCCACGCGGAACGCAGGTCCGCGGCACGGCTGTCGGCGTACTGGCGGGCGGTCAGCGCCGCCGAGTCCTTCACGTGGTCGGAGCACTCCTCCGCCGCACGTGACTGGAGCTTGCCGTTGCCGAAGATGACCGCCCCCGAGGCCATCAGCGCTCCGACGGCCGCGCCGCCTCCCGCACCGATCGCCATGAGCGAGCTGGGCCGGAACAGCAGCGGTACGTCGTCACCGCGGCGGCGCGCGTCGCGCCCGATGCCCTTGCCCGCCGCGATGGCCAGCGTGTAGAGCAGGTGGTCCTGGTCGCGTACGGACTGCGTGCCGGTGAGCTCGGCGCGGAGCTTGTCGAGGAGGCTGGCGTGCGCCCTGATCAGCGGTTCGAGCTGGCGCACCAGGTCGGCCTGGCGCTGCTCGATGAGCCGGTCGAGGTCATCGGCGCAGAACACCTGCATGCGCTCCTGCAACTGGACGGTGTACGCGTCCATCAGCGCGTGCTGGGCGGCGACGCGGCCGCCCTTGGTGTAGGACCGTACGGCCCGGGTCAGCCGGCCGGGGCCGCTCGTGACATGCCAGTCGGCGATCTCGCGGCTGATGCCGGTCAGGAACTCGCTGAACTTGAGCTGCAGTTCGTTCTCGATGTCGAGGATCCTGCCGCCGACGATGTCGCGGATCGCGTCGGCGCTGGCGCGCAGCTGGTCCTGGGTGGACTGGCTCCGTTCGAGGAGTCCGCGCAACTCGGCCGTGGACTTCATCAGGATCGCGCCCTCATCGTGCAGGCGCACCCGCAGGTTGACGGCGTTGTGGCGGAGGAACTCGGCGAGCCGGACGAACTTCACCCGGGCCGCCACCCCACCCCGTCGGGACCTCCTGGCAGGGCCATGATGCCAACGGATACCTGGGACGTCCCCGGTTCGGCGGGACGGAACCGGTGCCCGCTCTGCAGGACGTGGATGCGCGAGCACGCCGGCGGCCCACCGCCGCTCACCGTGTCTCCTCCGCCGCACCCGCCGACGCATCCGCGTCCCGTTCGCCGTGCTCCGCGACGGCACCTTCTCCGCACGCCGCATCCCCCTGGGCATCGGCTCGCCGCACGACCCCAGCACGACCGAATCACCTCAAACCCGAAGGAAGCCTTGGCGAAGGACATAGAGTCGCCTCCTTCCCTCATCTCGTCACCCCTCGTCCCCCACCCCCACACCTCACCCGGAGGACCGGCTCGATGGCCTCGGCACCACAGAAGATCACCACGTTCCTGATGTTCGAGGGCAGGGCGGAGGAGGCGCTGACCTTCTACACCTCCCTCTTCGACGGCTCCGAGGTCATCGACCTCACCCGCTACGGCGCCGACGGCCCGGGCGAGGAGGGCACCGTGCTGCGCGCCACCTTCGCGCTCGCCGGGCAGCGGTTCATGTGCATCGACAGCCATGTCAGGCACGAGTTCGGCTTCACCCCGGCGGTTTCGCTCTTCGTGGAGTGCGAGTCCGCCGCCGAGCTGGACCGGCTCTACACGGCCCTCGCCGACCGGGGCCAGGAGCTGATGCCCGTGGGCTCGTACGGCTTCAGCGCCCGCTTCGGCTGGGTGAACGACCGCTTCGGGGTGTCCTGGCAGCTGAACCTCCAGGAGGTACCGGCCTGAGCCGTCCGCTCCGCGGCGGGACCGGGCGCAATCCGTCCCGCTCGGCGGGAACCCCGGACGACCCTCGTCCGACTACTGGCACGTGGGAGGCGCGACCGCGCCGTCCCGCGCGGCCGAGGACGATCGAGGGGCGTGTGATGGGCGGACTGGACGTGCGCATGCGGGGAGTCGTCTGCCGGCACGGCCGGGTGGAGGCCGTCGCCGACGTGGACCTGGAGATCGCCGCCGGTGAACGCGTGGCGCTGACCGGTACCAACGGCTCGGGCAAATCCACCCTCCTGCGTGCCGTCCTCGGCCTGCACCGCCAGACGTCCGGCTCGATCCTGGTCGGCGGTCGGGAGGGCCGCTCCCCCGCCGAGTGGGCGTGGCGGCGGCGGGCCTGTGCCTGGATCCCCCAGAAGCCGGCAGCGGGACGCTTCCCGCTGCTGGGCACCGAACTGCTGGCCGGCAGCAACGCCCCGGCGGAAGCGGCCGAGGCCGCGGACCGGCTCGGGGTGGGCGCGCTGACCGGCAGGCCTCTGCACACCCTGTCCGGAGGACAGCTGCAACGCATGTACCTGGCCCGGGCGATCGGGTGTGTGGCCGCGGGCGCCGAACTGCTCCTTGCGGACGAGCCGACGGCCGCCCTTGACTTCGACGGGCAGGCGGAGGCCGCCGACGTCCTCACCTCACTGCCGGTGACACTGATCGTGGTGACGCACGACCGGACCTTGGCGCAGCGCTGCGACCGCGTGCTGGAGATGGCAGCGGGCCGGCTCCGGGAGGTCCGGTGACCACCCTGGCCACCGCCGACCTCGGCGAACTCCTCCAACTGCTGCCCGTGCAGAGAGCAGGGGCGGCCCTGCTGCTGGCGGCGGTCGGGCTGCCGGTCATCGGCGTGGTCATCGTCGGCCTGGACATCATGCCGGTCCGGTTCGCGATGATGCACGTGGCTCTGCTGGGCATCGCCGTGGGTTTGCTCACCGGGCTTGACCCCATGCTGTGCGCGTTGGTCGCGTGTGCGCTGGCCGGTGCGGGCGTGGCCCCGCTCGCCCGCACCCCCGACGGCCTCTCGGGGGCGATGGGGCTGCTGATGAGCCTGGCCATCGCGGCGGCGCTGCTGCTGCTCGCCGTGTCGGGGGTCAACGCCTCCGGCGCCTTCGCCCTGCTGTGGGGGTCGATCCTGTCGGTCGGCACGCCCGACCTCGTCGTCCTCGGTGTCCTCGCCGCGGCCGTGCCCGGCCTGTTCTGGTGGCGGCGGCGCGAGATCGGCCTGCTGCTGTACGACCGCGAGCTCGCCCTGTGTTCCGGAGTCCCGGTGCGGGCCCTGACGGCCGCACTCCTGGTCCTGGTCGCCGTCGCGGTCGCCGGGGCCATCAAACTCACCGGCGCGCTGCTCGTCGACGCGCTGACCCTGCTGCCCGCACTCGCCGCGCGCCGCCTGGGCAGCTCGCTGAAGTCGATCACCCTGTGGGCGGTCGGCATCGGCGTCACGGTGAACCTGACGGGGTTCCTCCTGGCCCTGTGGCTGGACTGGCCGCCCGGCCCGGTCCTCGTCCTGACCGCGGGGGCGCTGGTCCTCGCGGTGCATTTCATACCCGAACGGAGAATCAGCTCATGGCGCGCACCCGCGTCCGCATCCCTGCCGTCCTCGCACTGAGCGCGGCCCTCCTCCTGACCGCCGGCTGCGGGAACGACGACTCGTCCACGTCCGGCGAGGGCCAGGAGCAGCCTCGTACCGGCAAGCCGTCCGTGGTGGTCACGACCACCTGGGAGGGGGCCTTCGCCAAGGCCGCCGGCGCCGAGGACATCAAGGTCATCGTGCCGCAGTCCGTGCACCACGCCCCTGACTACGATCCCAAGCCCTCGGACCTCGCCGCCGTGGCCAAGGCCGACTTCGTGTTGTACGCCCCCTTCGAACCGTACGCCGCGAAGATCAAGGAGGCGGCGGGCTCCAAGGCGAAGCTCGTGGAGGTGGAGCTCGACAACGACCCCGCCAAGGTCTCCGCCGAAGTCGGCCGTCTGGCCGGCCTGTTCGGCACGGCGGACGCCGCCGCAGCGTGGAAGACCGGCTTCGACGCCGAGTACGCGAAGCTGAACCAGGACCTCCGGGCGGCCTGGCCCGGCGGCGGCAGCCCGTCCGTCGTGACCCAGGTCTTCACCGCCTGGTCGGCGAAGCTCGCGGGTGCCACCACAGTGGGCACGTACGGGCCGGAAGCGGTGACACCGGCGCAACTCGCCGAACTCGCCGCGAAGAAGCCGTCGATGGTGCTCGACAACGCGCACATGACGACCGGAGCGGTCCTGCCGGACTCCGGCGCCAAGCAGGTGGAGATCGTCAACTACCCGGGGGACGACCTCGACCTGATACCGGTCTACCGCAACGCGGCGGCGGAGCTGAAGAAGGCCATGAGCACCCCCTGACCCCACGGGGTGCGGGAGGGGCCGGGTGCAAGGGGCCCCTCCCCCGCCGCCGGGCAGGGCGGTGCCGTGCCGTGCCGTGCCGTTAGATTCGACAACTTGAAGTTGCTGGTCGAAGGGGTGGTGTGACCGGTGTCCGGGTGCTCACGCTGGTCGTGGGCGGAAGTCTTCGGTGCAGATCATCCGTCAGCGGTTGACTTCGAGGTTCGTCGGGTGGCCGGGCCGGAAGATCCAGATCAGCCGTCCCCTCCCGGTGGGGACGGCTGCCGTAGCCCGCCGACTTCGGCTCTGCACTGGAGCAGGTGAGGTGGGGGGGGTGGTGTGGTCAGTGCTGGCAACGCCCGCCGGGGCGGTCGCCGGCGGCGAGGCTGTGGTTCCGCCCGGCGGCGAGGTGGGTGATGGTGGTCAGTCCGGTGGCGATGGGAGTCGGGCTGGTGCGGTCGGTCGTGGTGCCGTCTCCGAGCTGGCCGTCGCTGTTGTCACCCCAGGTGTAGAGGGTGGTGCCGGTGCACCGGCGCTGCTTCCAGGGGCCGCGCGTGACGGTGAGGCTGTGGTGGCCGCCGGCGGTGATGGCGACTGCGCCTGTCAGACCGGACACGGAGACCGGAGTGGTGCTGCTGGTGGTGGTGCCGTCGCCGAGCTGGCCGTCGCTGTTGGCTCCCCAGGCCTTGACGGTTCCGTTCCTGAGAAGTGCCAGGCTGTGGGAGCTACCAGCGGCAACAGCCACCGCGCCCGTCAGGCCGGACACGGTGACGGGGGTGGTGCTGTTGGTGGTGCTGCCGTCGCCGAGTTGCCCGTCGGCGTTGGAGCCCCACGCTTTGACGGTGCCGTCCTTCAGTACCGCCAGGCTGTGCGAGCCGCCGGCGGCGACCGCGACCGCGTCGGTGAGGCCGGACACGGTGACGGGGGTGGTGCTGTTGGTGGTGCTGCCGTCGCCGAGTTGCCCGAAGAGGTTGAGACCCCAAGCCTTGACGGTGCCGTCCTTCAGCACCGCCAGGCTGTGGAAGGCGCCTGCGGCGGCCTGGGTGGCGGCAGTGATGCCGGGGACGGTGCCGGGAGTCGAGTGGCTGACGGTGGTGCCGTCGCCGAGCTGCCCGAAGTCGTTGAGACCCCAGGCCTTCACGGTGCGGTTGGGCAGGACGGCCAGCCCGTGGTTGGCCTCGGGGCCGGCGCCGAGGCCGGTGACGCTGCTGATCCCGGCGACCGTGATCGGACTCTGTCGGCCGGCGGTAGTGGCGTCACCGAGCTGCCCGGAGACGTTGGTGCCCCAGGACTGCACGGCGGGGACGAGACCGTCGCCACCGGCGGACGGCGGGGGGCCGGCATGGGCGGTGACGGGAGCAAGTGCCAGAGCGGCGGCCAGGGCACCGCCGAGCAGTACGGCCCTGCGGCAGCGCAACGGACGCTGATGACCAAGCATCGACTACCTCTTCCTCAGGTGGTCCCCCGGTACCCAGAGCGCATTGGCTCCGGTCGTCCCTCGCGAGGTCCTTCCCGCACTCCGGTACCGCGCCGGGCCCCACCTGCGCCGTTCACCCACTCAGCAGCGCGTCTTCACGCTGCCGGGCGCAGCCAGATCCTCCGTCTTCCACACATCCGCCCCGTCTGACGACACAGGATCTGCGGCGCTCAGGGCGCCCGCAGCGGATCGATCGGTCACCTGCCTGCCCGCTGCTGCACCGCCCGGCCGTGACCAGGAGCGCTGCCCCTCGGAGCGGCTGGGAACGGGCATGACCGGGCTGCCCGCGGTGGCCGTTGGCAGCGGCACCCGTGCCCATCACCGGCGGCTGATCCTTCCCGCGGGCTCCCACCCACGACCAGCGCGACTTCCCCGAGGGACCGTCACACCAGCCCCTGAACCTGCCATTTCAAGATGGCGGAGGCTCTGTGCGCCGGACCGGCCCTCCCGGAAGGCGGCCTCAGAACCGGGGCACGAGCACGGCGGCTTCGAGATCGCCCCGTTTCAGGTCCTGCTGACGGATCAGCCACACCAGGGCTCCGGGCCGGCGGGTGGCCGGTCCGGCGTCGTCGGGGTGGCCCGCCCAGCCCGGGCCGCCGTCGCTCGCTCGGCCGCGTCCCCCTCACCCTTCTCGGCGGCGAGCCGCACGCCGGGCCGCGTCAGGGCGGCCCAGCGTGCGGCGTCCTGTGCCGGTTCCCGATGCCAGAGCTTCATGCGGCGATCAGGCCGTCCGGGGCGGACCACGGCCCGTCTACACGAGTGCCCGGCTCTCGGCCAGGCGCTTGCGCAGGGCCGCGCGGTCCGGTTTGCCGGCCGCCGTCAGGGGCAGCTCCGCGACGACGAGGAGCTGCTCGGGGTGCTTGCGCCGCTCCAGACCGCGCCCCGTCAGATGCTCCCCGAGGGAGGCGAGGGTGGGGGCCTGGGTCCCTCGGGCCACGACGCAGGCCGCGAGCCGCTCCCCCATCAGCGGGTCGGGTACACCGACGCAGGCCACGTCGCGGACCTGGGGGTGCGCGGTGAGTTCGCGTTCCACCTCGGCCGGGCTGATGTTGGCCCCGCCGCGGATGACGACGTCCTTGAGACGGCCGACGACGTGCAGGACGCTCTCGCCGTCGAGGTAGCCCAGGTCCCCGGTGCGTACCCAGCCGTCGGGCGTGCGGTAGCGGGCATCCAGCTCGGGGGCGCCGACGTAACACAGCGGGGTCATCGGGCCGCGCGAGACGATCTCCCCGACGGAACCGTCGGGGAGGGGCTCAAGGGTGTCGGGATCGGCGATGCGGATCTCGGCGACCCGGGGGTCGGGCTGGCCCGCGACGACGCCGGAGCCGTCGGTGGGCGGCACCGCGCTGCCGAGCCCGGTATGGCAGTTCACGCCGTCCGCGGAACCGTAGAGGTTGACGACGGAGCAGCCGAAGGCGCGCGCCGCGGCGGCCGCCGTGGTCCCGTCCAGCGGCGCCCCGCCGAGGACCAGGGCGGTGGGGGAAGGTGGTTCCTCTCCTGTCTCGTCGAGCCGTTCGAGCATCATGCGGACCATGGTGGGTACGCCGAGGACGTGCGTCGGCCGGTGTTCGCGCAGGGCCGCCAGCGCGGCGTCGGCGCTGAAGTGGTCGAGCAGTACCAGGGTGCCGCCGTGCCGGGCCAGGGTGACCGCGGTGCCGTTGGAGCCGAAGGCGGAGGCCAGCGGAACCAGGAAGAGACAGCGCGGCGGGGTCCCGTCGGGCATCAGGGAGGCCAGGAAGTTGCCGCGGCCCCCGGCCAGCGCGTTGTGCGAGTACGCGATCATCTTGGGTTCCGCCTCGGAACCGGAGGACACCAGGATGCGCGCGGCGCCTTCGGGGTCGGGACGGGCCGGCACGAACCCGCCGGGGTCGCGGCGCAGCAGCTCCGCCAGCGGAATCGTTCCTTCGGGTGTGGTGTCCGGTCGCCCGGCGGCGATCACGTGACGCAGGCGCGGAAGTGCCCCGGCGAGCGTGCGCAGATCGGCCGCGTGCCGCTGCCCGCGGTGCTCGGTCGCCGCGATGACGGCGACGGCCTCGGCACGGCGCAGCAGGCACTCCGCCTCCAGGACTCCCCGGCCCACGGGGAAGGGCAGCGAGACCGCGCCGAGGGCGGCCAGTGCCAGGTCGGCGATGACGGCGCCGCGCCCGTCGGGCAGTTGGACGCCGACCACGTCGCCCGGGCCGATCCCGAGCTCCCTCAGGCCGGTGGCCAGGCACCGGACCTTGCGGTCGAGGGCGGTGTAGCACAGCTTGCCCTTGGCGTCGATGACGGCGGTGCGGTGCAGGTCGGCGATCTGGCGGGCGCGGAAGAGGCTGTAGAGGTCCAGGTCGGGGCAGGTGCCGTCGACCACCCAGGAACGGCGGAGTTCGGCGGGCAGCAGGTCGCGCAGGACGAGGCTGTCGGCGGTCATGCGAAGCTCCAGGGGTCGGGGACTGCGGGGGCGCCGTGCGCGTCGCGGGTGAGGGAGCCGGCGAAGCGCGGGTCGTGGTGCAGGCCGGACAGTTCGGTGGTGACGGCGGCCGCGGTCAGGCCGTTCCGGTACAGCCAGGACAGAGCCTCCGCCGTGGGCAGGTCACGCAGGTCGTGGCGGGCCGCGGCGCGGGCGTCGGCGTCGGCGGGGGCGATCCATCCGTCGGCCGTGGCCAGGGGGTGGCGGAAGCCGGCCGGGCGCCGGGGGCTCTGGCCACGGGCCGCCCGGCGCAGGGCCGGGCCGGTGAGGGTGTCGGCTGCTCCGAGCAGGGAGGATTCGACCCGTACGCCGCGGCCGGTGCGTTCGCGCAGCAGCAGTCCGGCGAGGATCGCCTCGGCACCCAGCAGTCCGCCGAGGACGTCGAGGAGGGTCATCAGCGAGGGCGCGGGGACCTCGCCCTCGGGCCGGGCGGCCTCGCCGACTCCCGTACGGGCCTGGACCATGAAGTCCGTGCCCATGGGGGCGTCGTCGAGCCGACCGGCCCAACCGCTGGTGTACGCGTGGACGAGCGCGGGGTTGACCGCCCCGAGGTCGTCGGCGTCGAGGCCGAGGGAGGCGGCCTTGCCCGGCGCCCAGTTGTGCAGGAAGACGTCGGCGTGCGCCGCCATGTCCCGCAGCCGGCCGCGGTCCGCCGCCGCTTTGATGTCGATCTCGACGGCCCGTTTGCCGCGGTTGAGCGCGAGCCAGCGGGCGGAGATCCCGGAGCAGGTGGGTGGCATGCCGCGCAGCGGGTCGCCACCCGGCGGTTCGATGCGGATCACCTCTGCGCCCAGCAGCCCGAGCAGGTGCGCGGCGAGCGGTGCCTGGATGCGGCGGCCCGCCTCCAGCACGGTGAGCCCCGCGAGGGGCCGGCCGGCTGCCGGGCCGGACGCGCGGCCGGGTCCGCCGGGCACGGCCCCGCCCTCCGTCGGGGTCAGCAACCAGGGTGCGGCCCCGTCGTGCTCCGCGGCCCGGTCCGCGAGGGAGCGCAGTGCGCACACCTGCGCTCCGGAGGCGGCCGCGGCCCGGCGGATCCGGTCCCAGCCGTGGGACCGCGTGGTGGTGTGGAGGGCCGCCGGCAGCGGGGCGCAGGCGGTGGCGTAGCGGAACTGGAAGGGTCGCCAGCCTGTCCTGAGGGCGTCCGCGGGTGCCTCCAGAGCCTTCCAGAAGGCGGCCCAGGCACCCGGGTCGAGCGTCTCCAGTTCGAAGAGGATCCCGTCGGCGGAGGTGAACGGCGGTCCGCCGGGGGCGATGTCGGCCGCCTCGCCCTCGTCGGCGCCGGCCGCCGCGAGGTACTGGGACACGGCGAGCAGTCCGGCCCGGTCCGCGCTGGTGGCGACCTGGGCGGCGGGGCCGCCCCGGGCCTGGCCCACGAGGTCGGCGAGCAGGCCCTGCACCGTGAGGACGGCGGTGGCCGTGGCGGCGTAGTCGACGGCGAGTCCGCGTGGGGTGCCGTCACGCCGCCCGTGCACGGCCATCATCCCGGTGGCGGCCTGCACCGTGGCCTCGTCGGCGAGCCCGCTCACCGGGTCCGCCCAGGTGGCGGTGGCGTGCGCCGGCGCGAAGCCGCCGCCGGTGAGCGTGGTGCCGGCGGCGGGCGCGTCGCCGTGACCGGCCGGGCCGGGGCGGACCGTCCGCGCGCCGAGCAGCCGGAGGTGATCAGTGACGACGCTTGCGATCTGCGGCGGCCCCGAGGCGTCGAAGCACAGTGCGTCGAGCGGCCGGACCGTCTGCGTGGTTGCTGGTGACGCCATGCCTCTCCTCTCCTGGCTGCGGCGGTGGCCGCGGCCCGGGTCTTGCGGGATGCGGGAACCCGGGAGCATCGGCGCCCGACCAGTTCCACGAACAGGAAGTCGGTCGGCCGTTCGTGCGAGTTCCCGCGAGTTGGCGGCAGCTCGCGCAGCGTTTCGGAAGTCCGCACCAGCACGGGAAGTTCCCGGACAGGAGGAGGCACACAGTGGAAGATCCCCGCACGGACGGCGCCGGAGTGGCGGAGCGGGATCCGGGCGCAGACGCGCCGGTGGAAGCGGTCGCCCGATTCGTCCGGGACCGGGTGTTCCCCCGGGAACCCGTGCTGGACAGGGGCGGGCCCGGGGCCGCCGAGGCCCTGGCGGCACTGCGCGCCGAGGCTCGGGCCGAGGGGCTGTGGGCCCTGCCGCTCCCGGCCGGGCTGGGCGGCGGCGGGCTGTCCTTCGCGGCCTACGCCGGGCTGGCCGAGGCCGAGGGCGCCAGCGACCACGGCCCCGCGGCACTGGGATCCGCCCCGCTGCTCGACGTGACGATGCTGGCGCGGTACGGGCGGCCGGGGGTGCGCACGGCGTACCTGGCGCGGCTCGTCTCCGGGGAGATGCGCACCTGCTATGCCATGACGGAGCCGGGGGTGCCCGGCACCGACCCGTCGCGGACCGCCACCCGCGCCGAACGGCACCCGGACGGCGGCTGGCTGGTCACCGGCCGCAAGTGGTTCACCTCGGGCGTGGCCGGCGCCGACCTGGTGACGGTGATGGCCCGTACGTCCGGGGTGTCCGGAGACCGCGAGGGGCTGTCGCTGCTGCTCGTGCCCACCGGCTCCGCCGGCTTCCGCGTGGTGCGCGAACTCCCCGTGCTGGGCGCCCCGGGTCAGTACGAGATCGCCCTCGACGGGGTGCGGGTGCCGGCCGACCACCTCCTCGGGGAGCCCGGCGATGCCCTGGCCATCGCCGGCGAGCGGCTGCAGCTCGGCCGGACGCTGCGCTGCCTGCGCTGGCTCGGCCAGGCCCAACGGGCCTTCGACCTGATGTGCGAACGGGCCGCCACGCACGGCGGATCCCGCGGGCCGCTCGCCGACCGGCAGCTGGTGCAGGCCCACGTCTTCGACGCCTTGCTCGCCCTGCGCACCACCCGGCCCCTCGTCCGGGAGGCGGTGGCGCTCGTCGCCGCCGGACGGGACGCGCGCACGGAAGTGGGGCTGGCCAAGGTCGCCGCCGCGCGCATGCTCCAGCAGGTCGCCGACTCCGCCATCCAGATCCACGGGGCCGCCGGTCTCGGCCCGGACACGGCACTCCCGTCCCTCTTCCGCACGGGCCGCGCCGCCCGCATCCTCGACGGCCCGGACGAACTCCACATCACCTCGGTGGCCCGCCGCGTCCTGCGCACCTACGGGCCGCCGAGGTAGCCCGCCCGGCCGGTCAGCGCCGGCTCACAGCGTTCCGCGCAGGAGCTCGGCCCCGGCCGCCCGCCGGGCTCGGCGAACGGGGCTCAGGCCATCAGGTACCACGGCGGGCAGGCCCGGGGGCCGTGACCCGGGCTTGACCGGCCGCGCGCGGCGGTCGCTGGGACACCGCGGCGGCGGGGGTTCCGGGCGCGGCCCGCCCGGCCGGGGGCTTCTGGTCCGTGCAGGGGATCACGGTCCTCCTGGCCGCGCGTCCTCAGACCCGGGTGATGTCCACGAGGCCGTGGAGGGCGGACAGGGCGAGGGCCAGGAAGAAGTCGCCCCAGACGAGTTCGTGGCGGACCGCGAGGTGGTGCGCTGCGTCGTAGCAGCCGTCCAGCAGCATGCCGGCCGGGCGGGGGCCGTCGTCCCCGGTGAGGTGGGACCGGGTGAGGTGGTCGAGGATCTCCCCGGCGCGAAGGGCGTACTGCTCCGCGCGGGGGCCCGGTGTGCGGGACAGTTTCAGCAGGGCGACCGCCGTGATCGCTGCGGCCGAGGTGTCGAGGGGGCCGTCCGGGCGGTCGGAGTCGGCCGGCGGAACCGGGCACCCGGTCAGCAGCCCACCGCGCTCGACCAGCAGGGCGGCCGCATCGGTCAACTGGGCGGAGCCGGCCGTCGCGACGGCCGGCCGGAGCAGGGCGTCGGCGACCGCCAGGAGCAGCCAGGCCGGGCCCCGGCTCCAGCCGGGCAACGGCTCCGCACAGGGCCGCCACCGGCCGGTGGCCGCGTCGAAACCCAGGGCGGGCCGGAACCACGGTGCCCCGTCGCCCGGCCTGCCGAGGCAGAGGTCCAGGTGCCGCTGGAGGTGGGACGCCGCCGCGGCCGCCCCGTCCGCTCCGGCGCCGGCGAGGAGCGGCACGGTGCCGGGTACGGCGTCCACCCGGGCGAGCAGGCGGGGGCCGCCCAGGGCGTTGCCCCAGGGCAGGATTCCGAGTTCCGGGTCACAGGCCGAGCGGCAGGCACCGGCCGCCCGGTCGCGGAGGGCAGCGGCCTCCGCGTCGTCGCCGGCCGCAGCGGTCCCGTACCAGAAGATGAGGCCCCGCGTGGCGGTGTCGGCCCCGATCCACGGTTCGAGGCGGGCCGTGCAGGCCGCGGCGGCCCGCCGGTCGGGACCGGCTCCGGTGTACCGCGCCCTCAGCCACAGCAGTCCGGCCCAGAAGCCCCCGGTCCACGAGCCGCGGCCGGTCGTGGTCCACCGCCCGTCGGCGGGATCCGCGTACAGCGGGAAGCGCACCCCCACCTCGGACCCGGTCACCGCCACCCGCTCCATGACCGCCGCCAGTGCCCGGCCGGTCCGCGCGCTCACACCGCACCTCCGCGCCGGTCCCGTACCGCCCAGAGGAGCGCGACGGCCGCGGCCGCCGCGAACTCCGCCGCCACCAGGAGCCAGCCCGGTCCGTAGCGTCCGTTCTGCGCGAGCAGCCCGAACAGCGGCGGGCCCAGCGCGAATCCGGCGAAGAAGCCGGACGCGACCAGCGCGGAGTCCTGTCCGGCCCGTCCGGGGGCGGCCCGCTGGAGGACCAGCACCATCGAGACGGCGTTGCCCGAGACGGCGAACACCCCTACGGCGACGGCGCCGACCCACACCAGCGGGCCCGCCACGAGTGCGGCCCCCAGCAGGGCGGCCGCGCCCAGCGCGCCGCACGCGAGCCAGCCGGGGAGCCATTCGGCGCGGCCGGGCCGGGCCGCCCTGGACCAGCCCACCCGGCCGGCGATGCCGGCCACACCCAGTACGGCGACCAGGGCGCCCGCCGCCGTCGGCCCCATGCCCAGGCGTTGCGCGCCGAAGAGGGCGAGGTAGGTGTTCACGGAGGCGATTCCCGCACCGAGGAACAGCGAAAAGGCGGCCAGCCAGGCCACCATCCCGCGCGGGGCGAACGAAGGCCGCGGGCCGGCCGGTGGCGGCGGAGGGTCCGCGGGAAGGACCCGCAGCGCCCACAGTCCGGTGAGCAGCGCCGCCGCGGCGCCCGTCCAGACCGCGCCGCGCCAACCGATGCCGCCTGCCAGGGCCGCCAGCGGAGCCCCCGCCGCAAAGGCGCCCAGTTGCACACCGGACTGCTTGAGGCCGGTGACGGCGCCCCTCCGGGCGGGCGGAACGGCGCGCAGCACGGCTTTGTTGGTGGCCGGGTTGGCGAGCGCCTGCGGTACGCCCCCGAGTGCGACGGCGCCCAGCAGCAGGCCGGCACCCGGGGCGGCGCCGATCAGGGCGAGCGCCGCGGCGGACAGGAGGAGGAGCACGACGAGAGAGCGCCGGGGCCCGATCCGGTCCACGATCCGGCCGCCCGCCGGGGAGAGCGCGGCGGCGGTTCCGAAACCGATGGTGGTGGTCAGACCCAACAGGGCCGGGGTGAGGCCCAGTTCCGCCACGAGGCGCGGACCGAGCGCCCCGAGGAGGAACAGTTGCAGCATCGAGAACGCCATGGCGCAGGTCAGAAGCGCCGTCAGCCGCCGTCCCCCGGTGCCGTCCTGCTCCGCCGGCGATGCCGTCGCCGCTCCCTCCGACGCCACAAAGTCTCCTTTCCCCGGACGTTGAACCGCATGGCCGACCGGGTAGGCAGTCGGGTGGAGCAGCGGGCCGGTTCCCGTTCTCCGCTGTGCCCTGCACCACACGAGGCGGGCGGCCCGGCTGTGACACGGTCGGCTCGCGGAAACTTGTCCGGAAGTGCGTACCCCGGTGTGCGGCTCGGGAGGCCGGTGCGAGGATGAGCCCCGCCATGGAGCCGGTCCGCTGTTTACGCGCCCTACGGGCTGCGATGTTCGCAGCCCTCTGCGTGCTGCTCGCGGCCACCGGTCACCTGCTCATGTCGGGTACGGCGGTGCCCTGGTGGGCGTTCTGCCTCGGGTTCACGGGGGCGGCGACGACGGCCTGGTCCCTCGCGGACCGTGAGCGCGGCATCCTCGCCGTCACGGGGGCCGCCGTCGCCGTCCAGGCGGTGCTGCACTCGGGGTTCTCCCTGGCCCAGTCCCTCGCCCAGCCCCTCCCGCAGACGCTGCCCCGGTCCTCGGCTCCGTCCGTCGGTCTGGCGGCCGCACCGGCCACAACCGTGCCTGCGGGAGCGGCCCTTCACGCGCACCACGCCGGGCACGGGACGGCCGACGCCCTGTCCGCACCGGCCGCCGTGCACATGGCGGGCGGTGGGCACCAGGCCTCCGCCGTGCCGATGGTGCTCATGTCCCCGGCCGGGATGCTGCTCGCCCACCTGCTGGCCGCCGTACTGTGCGGCCTGTGGCTGGCCCACGGCGAACGCGCCCTCTTCCGCGTGGTGCGCGCCGTGGCCGCCCGGCTGCGGACCCCGCTGTGTCTGCTGCTGCGCCCGGCCGCGGTCGCGCACCGGCCGCGCCCGCGGGTGCGCCGGGCGCGCCGTACGCGCGCACCGCGGCAGCTGTTCCTCGTGCACGCCATCACATCGAGGGGTCCGCCGACGGCGACCGCTGTCCTCTGACAGCTGGACACCCGAGCCGCCCCGGCATCCGCGACCGCGTTCGCGACGGCTCTCGCTCACGCCTCGCACGCCTTGCACGCCTCGCACGCACCTGACGCAACTGACACGCCTCGTGCACCGCATGCACGCGTGGATGCCGCGCCTCGGGCCCTCGGCCATGCCCTGCGGCAGGCCGTGCCCTTCACCGGTCCCGCCCGCTCACGCGGCACCGGACTCCCCTTGCACATAAGGACCTTTGGCGATGACTCCTGCCCTGACGACCTCCCCGTCCCGTACCGCCGGCGCGCGTTCCGCCCGGCACACCGAGGACTCCGACGCCGAGGTGACCCGGCTGGCGCTCGCCGCCCGGGACGGCGACCCCACGAAGACGGACCGGTTCGTGCGCGCCCTCCACCGCGATGTCTGGCGCTACGTCGCCTATCTGAGCGCGGATGCCCAGGCCGCCGACGACCTCACGCAGGACGTGTTCCTGCGGGCGCTGGCCGGCCTGCACCGCTTCGAGGGCCGCTCCTCCGCCCGTACCTGGCTGCTGTCCATAGCCCGGCGGACCGTGGTGGACAGCCTGCGCCACGCCGCCGCACGGCCGAGACTGTCGGACCGCTGCGACTGGCAGACGGCCGCCGAACAGGCCCAGCCGTACGACGTGCCGGGTTTCGAGGACGGCATCGCGCTGGCGGAACTGCTGGCCGCGATCCCGGCCGAGCGCCGGGAGGCCTTCGTGCTCACACAGTTGCTGGGGCTCCCCTACGCGGAGGCGGCCGAGGCGGTCGGCTGCCCGATCGGCACGGTCCGCTCTCGGGTGGCCCGGGCGCGCACCTCGCTCCTGGCGCTCCTGACGGACCCTCACACGGCCGCACCGGACCAGGTGGCCCAGGCCGCGCAGGGCCGGCGGACCCCGAGCGGGACGCGCGCCGCGGTGCTCGCGGCTTCGGCCGCCTGATCCGGGACGGGCCCGGCGGGGGCGGCGGCGCGCCGTTCCCGGCCGGGGCCGAGCCGGTCACCGCGCGGGTACGGGTGGCCGCGTGTCTCTCCGCACGACCGCGTGGCGGCAACGGCCGTCTGCCGTGCGGCGCCTGCATCGGAGGGCACAGGGGCGGAGCGCGGCAAGATATCAGCCTTTCCGGGAGTCGCCGGAGTGTTTATCCGATGGTGATGTCCTCCGGCAGGGGTGTGGCGCCGGGCACTACCGTCCGGTGACACCCCCGGGAATGCGGGTGTCGCACCGCACCACGCTTGCGGAACCTCCCTGCCCCGCCACCTCCCGGCCCCACGGAGCAAGGAGGCACTTTGCTGTCAGTGCAGCGGAGAAACACCCGAGGCTGGTCGATGGCCACCCGGTACTCGATCGCCAGCGGTGTCGTCATCACCGCGCTCGCGCTCACCCTGATCGCCCTGCTGGTCCCCGTGGACAAGTTCGGCAGCCGGGCGACGGCCGCCACCGCGGCGGTTCCGGCCGATGCCGACGACGGCCTGGGAACGGTGAGCACGGCATACGGGCCGCTGACCGCCGCGGACCGCGACTTCGTCCGCAAGGTCCGTCTCGCCGGGCTGTGGGAGCTGCCCGCCGGGCGGCAGGCCCAGCAACGCGGGACGCGGCCCGCTATCCGTACGGCCGGGGACCACCTCGTCGACGGCCACACCGACCTGGACCGGCAGGCCATCCAGGTCGGCCAGGCCCTCGGCATCGACCTTCCCAACCAGCCCTCCGCGCAGCAGCAGGACTGGTTGGGCCAGCTGAACCGCGCCAAGGGGGAGGAGTACGAACGGCTGTTCACCCAACTGTTGCGCCGGGCGCACGGAAAGGTGTTCTCCCTGCTGGCCGGGATCCGGGCCCAGACCCGCAACTCCATGGTGCGAGCCCTCGCCACGTCCGCCAACGCCACGGTCCTGGACCACATCACGGTCCTGGAGGACACCGGTCTGGTCGACTTCGACGGGCTCTCCGACAATGTCCCACCGACGAAGTGAAGTGATCGCATGAGTCCAAAGAGCCACAAGCGCGCCCGGTTGTCGACCAAGATCGTGGGAGTGGTCTCCGCGCTCGTGCTGGGCGGCGGCGGGGTCGCCGTCGTCGCCGGCAACGCCTCCGCGGGCCAGGACGGCAGCCGCAAGGCACAGTTGACGACCACCATCGACTGCCCCGACGTGGGCGAGAAGCTCACGGCCGTACCCGAGCAGGCCAAGGCCGAGGTCGACACGAACCTGGCCAAGCTGGACGACCAGGTGGCCGACGCCTACCGACGGCTCGCCTCCGGCCAGGCACAGGGCAACGCCCTGCTCGGCGAGTTGAAGCAGAAGCGGGAACAGACCATCAAGGTCATGTCCGACGCGATCGACCGGGCCGGTGACCCCCCGAAGGAGATCGCCTCGCTGAGCTCCTGCCAGATGAAGAAGGCGCCGGCCGAGGAGGACGGCGGAGGCGGAGCGGCGGCGCTGGCCTCGGACGCCAAGTCGTCCGCGGCCGGCAAGAAGGGCGCCCCGGCGAAGAGCGACTTCGTCAACATCACCAAGGTCCGCCCCAACGTCCGCGCGCCCCGGGCGCAGAACGGCGCCTCCAAGGGCTCCTTCAGCGTGAACTGCGGCCGCAACGAGAACGGCCACTTCAACCCCGACAACGTGATCGTCGCCCCCGGTGTGTCCAACGGCGCCCACCACATGCACGACTACGTGGGCAACGTGTCCACGGACGCCTTCTCCACGAACGGCAGCCTCGCCCGGGCCGGCACCACCTGCGGCAACGGCGACCAGTCCACCTACTACTGGCCCGTCCTGCGGCTGCGGGACGGCAGGGCCGAGCGGGACGCGCAGGCGCCCGGCGGCGGGCAGGACGGCAACGTCGGCACGATCCTGAAGCCCAAGCAGGTCACGATCACCTTCAAGGGCAGCCCCCAGGGCCAGGTCAAGGCCATGCCGCGGTTCCTGCGGATCATCACCGGTGACGCCAAGGCCTTCACCAACGGCAATGCCAACGCCAACGCGTCGTGGAGCTGCACCGGATTCGAGGACCGCCAGCTGAAGGACAAGTACCCGATCTGCCCCAAGGGCAGCGACGTGGTGCGCACCTTCTCGTTCCAGAGCTGCTGGGACGGCCGGAACACCGACAGCGCCAACCACCGCACGCACGTGGCCTTCGCGGACCGCAACGGCCGCTGCCAGAAGGGCTTCACCGCCATCCCGCAGCTGGTGCAGCGCATCGTGTACCGGGTGCAGCCGGGCTCCCGGATCGCCGTGGACAGCTTCCCGGAGCAGCTGCACAAGCCGGTGACCGACCACGGAGACTTCATCAACGTGATGTCGAACGGCCTGATGAACAGGGCCGTCAACTGCATCAACAGCGGGCGCAACTGCCGCTGACGCTCGCGGCCGGTTCACCCCCCTTCGCCCCCGGGGCGGGCGCTCCCCTCTTCTCTCCCCCGCGCCCGCCCCGGGAACGGTGTTGGTCCGAAGCCCCTTCGGACCAACACCGTTTTCGTGTGTCCGGCCACGGTACGGGGCAGCCCTGGTGAGGCTGCGGCATCGCTGGCCCGTCGCCCGCCCGGTCCGCGGCCCGCCCACCCCGGCACAGGCACAACCGCCATCCGCACACCGCCGCCTGCCGCCTGCCGCCTGCCGCTCACCAGGCCACCCGGCCACCCGGCCACCCGGCCAGCCACCACGCGCCGGCGAACGGATCGACGGTGACGTGCCCCCGGCCGTATGCGCGGGCACGAAGAGGCCCGGCCCGGCCCCGTGGGTACGGGGCCGGGCCGGGCCGGTGTGGTGCGGAGTTCGGGTCGGGGGTTGTTCAGAGGGGGTGTGGGTTCGGGGGTTCAGGGGTTCAGGGGTGAGGTTGTGCGGGGGTTCGGGGGTTCAGAGTCCGTTGACGCGGGCCATGCGGCCGACGACGAGGGGGGTGAAGTCCGCTTGGATGACCCGGGCCGTCCTGCGGGTCACGCGGGAGTGCTGACGCCGCACCTGTGCCATCAGGCGGCGGCTGCGCAGGGCCATCTCCAGTTCGAACCGGGTCCGCGGGTCACGCAGTCCGGTTCCGAAGAGCTTCTCCAGCTGGCGCATGCGGTACCGCACGGTCTGCGGGTGCACGCTGAGGGCCTTGGCCGCTTCGGGCGCGCCTCCGCCCTCGAGCCAGGCGAGCAGGGTCACCTCCAGCCGCTCGCTCTGCCGCGGTGTCAAGTCCGCGAGGGGTCGCAGCCAGCGGGCGGCCAGGGCGTGGGCCAGGGGTTCGTCCTGGAGCAGGAGCAGCGTCGAGAGGTGGTCGTCGACGAAGACGGCCCTGGGTTCCATGCCGGGTCGGCTGGGGGTCAGACCGGCCAGGCGCAGCGCCCAGCGCAGGGAAGAGGCCGTGTCCCGGATCGGGACGGCGTGTCCCACTGCAGCGAACCGGCCGCGCAGCAGGTGCTCCAGCGGTCCGCGGTCATCCTGCTCAGGGCTCGGGACCAGCAGGCACGGCCGGCCCGCGAACATCCCGACGAGGGCGTCCTCCAGGACGCCCGCCAGTTGCTGTGCCTCGCCGGGCGTGGCCGGAACGATGGCCCGCACGGCCAGCGGGAGGGGCCATCCGGCCGCCTCGGCGAGCTCGGTGAGGGAGCTGTCGGACGCGACGCGGTCGTCGGTGAGGGTCCTGAAGAGCTCCTGGCGGGCCCGTTCGCCCGGACGGGCTTCTTCACCGTTCTCCTCCTCGGTTCCCATCCGGGTGTTGTCCCGGACGCGTTTGAGGACCGGCTGACGGATCCCTTCGCGGGACCCGGGACGGACCTCCTCGCGGATGTCGCCGCGCCGGCCCTCGTGCGTGATCTCGCACTCGTCCGTGTATGTCGCCTCCCTGCTGACGGCCCTGCCGCGGCCTGCGCGTGCGGCCTCGGTTTCGGCCTGGGTTTCGGCCTCGGTTTCGTCCTGGTTCTCTGCCTGGTCCTGGCAGTCGTCCGGTGCTTGTTCCCGGGATCGTTCCTGGTAGCCGAGCGTGGTGAGGAGTGCCTCTTCCACCAGTTGCCGGAACAACTCTGCGTCAATGGCATCGTTGTCATCGACAAGTGCGGAAAATTCCGGAATTCCATGCAGAAGCTCCTCCACTATCTCGGCAGCCAGCGCGGGGAGTTCCCTGCGCAGGACGCGCGTCCACTCGCCTCGGGGGCGGGACCAGATGCGGTTCAGAAGTTCGCACATCGTTTTCCTCGTTCGTGCCGGGGTGAGGCTTGCCCGGGGAAGAGCGGCAAGCCCGCCGAGGTTGCCCCCCGCGTCAACATCGTTGCATGACACGGGAGTTGCGGCCCTCGTACTCCCTCCTGGAGAGGTCCGGCCGCCTATCGTCCCGGGACTTTGCCTTCTTTTTGCTGTCCGGGACGCGTAGGTGGCGGGCGGCGCGGTGGCCTGTTGCAACCTCCGCTGGAGGGGAATCTTCCGGTGTTGTTCGATGCGCCGGAGACGGGCTGCGAGAAATTATCACGTTTCGATAAATCCTGTGGAGCTGATGTGACGCTCCACGATGCTGCTGCACTCCGGCCCCAAGTTCCCTCGGCCGGCGCGGAGTTTCACAGCGCGGCCGGGCAGAGACGACAACGACCCCCGGGTTCCGAGCGCCAGGTGGAGTGCTCGGTACCCAGGCGCACAGGAGACCTGGATGCCCTTGCCCCAGCCGCACATGCCTCGCCCGCACAGGGCCCGCCGTAAAAGCCGACACGCGGCATCGGCTCCGGCAGCGGGACGGAGGGCCGCCCGGCGGCCCTCCCTTTTGCCGACCCCCGGACGGATGAGTCCGGGCGCGCTCTGCGCCGTCGGCGCGGCCATCGTCTCCATCACCGTGGCCGCCCGCGCGGGCGCCTTCACCCAGTTCTGGGACTTCCTCGACTTCGGGGCAGGCGTGCTCTCGCTCGTCTCGCTCACCTCCACCGTGCTGTGGGGGCTGATCTCCACCGACCGACTGCTGCTGAAATCGGGGCACCGGCTGCTGGCCCAGGGCGTGCACCGCGGCCTGGCCGTGTCCGGGCTCGGCTTCCTGGCCCTGCACATCTGGGTCAAGATCGCGGGGCAGCGGACGACCGCCTCGGCGGCGGTGGTGCCCTTCACCGACATCGGACAGCCCGTGCTGATCGGTCTCGGCAGCCTGGCCGGATACCTCTTCGTCGCGGTCGCCGTCTCCGGCGCGGTGCGCAGCGCGTTCGCCACCAAGGGCCGCTCCCTATGGTGGCGCGCCCTGCACTTCGCCGCCTATCCGGCCTGGGGTGCCTCGCTGGTGCACGGGCTGAAGGCGGGCCGCGCCGCCGACCTCTATGTAACGGTGTCGTACGCGCTGTGCCTGCTCGGCGTCGCCGGCATGTTGGCCTTCCGGATCAGGTCCAGGACGAGTGAGTCACCGACCAGGCCCCCCGGAACGGCGAGTACGCAGCAACTGCCCGTCGTGGCCGCGGTCCCCCGGCAGCGACGGGAGTCGCGCGCACGGGCGTCGGGCGCGCGGGAGAAGTTCACCGGGCCGGCCGCGCCGCCCACGGACGACCAACCCGCTCTGACGGCCGTGTACGCGGCCGACCCGGCCGGCTCCTCCATGGACGCCGGCTTGGGCATGGGCACCGCCGGCATGGACGGGGACCAGTTCGCCACCCGCGAGTGGCGGCTGTGAGCGGCTTCACGCGCCCCAGCCTCGGCTGCGTGGGCGCCCCCAGACTGCTGGCCGGGCTCGATCAGGCCCCTCGGCTCGACCGCGTCGCCCATCTGACCACGCACGGCCAGCTACCGCGCTACCGGCCGGACGAGCTCGTCGACCTCGCCGAGAACATCGACTTGCGGGGACGCGGCGGGGCCGGGTTCCCCTTCGCCCGGAAACTGCGTGCTGTCATGCGCGCGGCCGAGGGCCGCGACACGGGAACCGCGGTGGTCGTCAACGCCAGTGAGGGCGAACCGAGTTGCCTCAAGGACAAGGCTCTGCTGCTGCACGTCCCGCACCTGGTGCTGGACGGGGCCCTGCTGGCCGCCGCCGCGGTCGGCGCCGAGGACGTCGTCATCGGCGTCACCCGGCCGGACGTGGAGCAGTCGCTCCGCGCGGCCGTGGCGGAACGCGGTCCCGCCGGCCGTCAGGTGCGGGTGCAGGCGCTGCCCGAACGCTTCGTGACGGGTGAGAGCACCTCCATGGTCAACGGCCTGAACGGGGGGCCGACGCTGCCTTCGGGGCAGAAGATCCGGACCAGCGAGCGGGGCCTGGGCGGCATGCCCACCCTGTTCTCGAACACCGAGACCTACGCCCAGCTCGCCGTGGCGGCACGGATCGGCGCGCTGGACTTCCGGGCGGTCGGCCTGCCCTCCGAGCCCGGCACCGTGATGCTGACCATCGCCGGCCGCACGGTCGTCGAGGCGCCGCTGGGGACCCCGCTGGCGTACGTCCTGGAGCTGTGCGGGCTGGATCCCGGCCAGGGTGTCCTGGTGGGCGGTTACCACGGCAAGTGGCTGGACCCGGGGTCCGCCCGTATCGCCGACCTGTCCCGCGGTTCCCTCGCGGCCTTCGACGCGGTGCTGGGGGCGGGGGCGGTACTGCCCCTGCCGGAGGACACCTGCCCGGCGGGCGAGGTGGCACGGGTGACCCGCTGGATGGCGAACGAGACGGCCGGTCAGTGCGGCCCCTGCTTCCGGGGGCTGCCCGCGCTGGCCGACGTGATGGAGGACGCGGTGAGGGGCGGGGGCAGAACCGCGCTGGAAACGATCGAGGCCCGGATGAAAGTGGTGCGGCGCCGCGGTGCGTGCAGCCATCCCGACGGCACCGCGGCGTTCGTCGCCTCGGCGCTCGCGGCGTTCCCGGACGAGTTCCGCGACCACGCCCTCGGCAGCGGCTGCGGCCGGCGAGTGGTGGGGGCGCTGCCCCTTCCCGAGGACGAGACCCCGGAGGAACGGCTGGTGGTGGACTGGACCCTGTGCAGGGGACACGGACTGTGCGTGGACATCCTCCCCGACGTCGTACGGCTCGACGCGGACGGCTACCCGTCCCAGGCGTCCATGCCGGTACCGGCGCAGTTGCGGCAGAAGGCCCAGCGCGCGGTGCGGCGCTGCCCCGCGCTGGCGCTGCGCATCCAGGACTGAACCAACTGCACCGGGTTCAATGTTGGCGCGATCTGACAAATTCCCAGGGAGATTGACATTCTCCGACAGCGGCCCCGTAGAAATTACCCAGGGCACGAGAACGCGAATCCTGACCTGAAGGAGAGATCGTGAAGAAGATGCGTCGTGGAGTATTCGCCGGGTCGGCCGTCGCGGTATTGATGCTGACCGCCGCTTGTGGCAGCGGCGAGAATTCCGCGGGAAAGCAGGATTCGGTCCAGCCGGTCGGCGACAGCAAACAGGCGGGCTCCGGTTATGACGGATACGGGGGCGGCTCGGGCGCCGTACCGGCCGCCGACACGGTCAAGAACGGCCCGGCCGGAGAGCTCAAGGTGGAGGCCAACGCGCAACTGGGGTCGACCGTCACCGACAGTGCGGGCTTCACGCTCTACCGGTTCGACAAGGACACTCCCAAGCCCCCGAAGTCCACCTGTGAGGGGGACTGCGCTGCGGTCTGGCCGGCGGTCTCCGCGGATGACGCCTCGGCGGGCGAGGGCATGGACAAGAGCCTGCTCGGATCGGTCGAACGGGCCGACGGGACCAAGCAGCTGACCCTGGCGGGCTGGCCGGTGTACCGCTACGCCAAGGACACGAAGCCGGGCGACACGCTCGGCGAGGGCGTCGGCGGGACCTGGCACGTGCTGGCGCCCGACGGGAAGCCGGCCAAGGCGGGCGGCGGGTCCGGCGCCGACCCGAGCGCGGGCGGCGGAGCGGGCGCGCCCGCGGGTGAGGCCGGCGGCCAGAACGAGGCGCAGGCCGATCCGGTCGGGGTCAACCGGAACACGAAGCTCGGTGCCATCCTCACGGACGCGGAGGGCCGCACCCTGTACCGGTTCGACAAGGACAGCGCCTGGCCGATGAAGACCAACTGCCTCGGCGCCTGCCTGAACACGTGGAAGCCCGCCAAGGCCGTCGACAAGGAATTGGTGAAGGGAATTCCCGCGGAATTGGTGGGAACGTTCAAGCGGCCTGACGGCACCGAACAGCTGACGATCGACTGCTGGCCGGTGTACACCTTCACCGGGGACAAGGAAGCCGGCGACATCAACGGACAGGGCAAGCAGGGCGTCTGGTTCGCGGTCTCCGACAAGGGCAAGAAGGTGACGGCCACCGGATGAGGCCGTGAAGCCCGCCCCCAAAGGACTTTCCGCGCCGCACAGCACCGAACAGCACGACACCCCCTGAACGCGTGGTGCCCGGGCCCCTCCCCTCCCGGGCACCACGACCCCTTTTCCCGATCAGTCCGTGAGGTCCGCATGCCGACCACCGACCGCCCCGCTCCCCGGATCCGCCCGTCCGCCGCCGTCGCCGCGGTGTGCGTCACCGTTCTGCTGTCCGGAGGGTGCGCGGGGCACGCGGCCGTGCCAGCCTCCGCGGAGGCGGGCACGCCCGGCACCTCGATCGAGGAGATCGCGAAGGCCATCGGGTGCACCGCCGAAGTCAGCGTGGAGGCGGAAGAGTTGCGGCAGGGGGGCTGTGAGACCGGGCAGGGCGCCTACCGCATGGCCACCTTCGCCGCCCGGGACGGTGCGCGCGCGTGGCTGGACGAGGCCCGGGCGTACGGCGGGATCTACCTGGTGGGCGACCGGTGGGTCGTCACCACCCAGTCCGCGGACGCCCTGAACGCGCTCCGCGAACGGCTCGGCGGCTCCGTCGAGACGGGCACCGCGCACCACGCGCCGGCCTCCGGGAGCACGGGGCCCTCCGCGCCCGACGCGGCCCCGGAGGGGAGCGCGGCCCCCTCCGCAGGCATGCCCTCCGGGGCCGCACACACTGGCCCCTCCGAACACACTGGCCTCTCCGAGCACTCGGGCCACTCGACTCCCGCCGCGGGCGGTTGAGTCGGGTCCGCGCGGAGGCGGCGTGTCGGCCAGTGTCCTGATGTGGGCTCATTCGCGAGGAGCACAAGGACCTCCCCTCCGGGGATGATTCGGCCGGGGTACCGGGTGCAACAAGGTGGACTCGTACGCGACTTCACCGAAAGGAACGGCTCCGTGCGCCTGAAACGCCTCGCACCGCTGCTCGCCGCCGCCGGACTCATCGCCACCGGTGTGCCCCTGCTGACCGCACCGCAGGCCGCCGCGGCTCCCGCGGCCGACCATCTGCGGCAGAAGCCCGCATGGCAGCGGTGCAGCCCCGACCGGCCTGCCTCGTACGAGTGCGCCACGCTGAAGGTCCCGCTCGACTACCGGCGTCCCGACGGCCGCACGATCGACATCGCGATATCCAGGATGAAGAGCGAGAACCCCGCCAAGCGGCACGGCGTCCTGCTGCTGAACCCCGGTGGCCCCGGTGGTGAGGGGCTCGACCTGCCGCTGCTGATGAGCTCGGCGATGCCCCAGGAGGTGCGGGACACCTACGACCTGATCGGTTTCGACCCACGCGGGGTCGGCGCCAGCAGCCCCATCACCTGCGGGCTGAACGACGCCGAGCAGCCCTTCGACCGCGCCTACCGTCCGGAGACCTTCCCCTCCGACGTGGCATGGGCCCGCACCGTCGCCGACAAGTGCCGCGAGAAGGCCGGCGCCGTGCTGCCGCACATCACCACCCGCAACACGGCCCGCGACATGGACACCATCCGCGCGGTGCTCGGCGAGGGCCGGATCTCGTACCTGGGCTACTCGTACGGGACTTACCTCGGCGCGGTGTACTCGCAGATGTACCCGGAGCGCACCGACCGCTTCGTGCTCGACAGCGGGGTGGACCCGCAGCGCATCTGGCGCGGGATGATCCAGGTGTGGGCCACCGAGGCCGAACCCGCGTTCGCGCGGTGGACGCGGTGGGCGGCGGAACGGTCCGAGCAGTTCGGGCTGGGCGACGACCCGAAGGCGGTCTCCGCCACCTTCTGGGGGCTGGTGGAGCGCGCCGACCGGGAGCCCATCGACTTCGAGGGCTCGAAGGTCACCGGCGACATGATCCGGTCCGCGCGCGGGGTGTTCTTCTACCCGGCGCAGGCCACACCGCTGGTCGCGGCCCTGAAGGCCGCCTCCGAGGGCAGGGCGCCGGCGGCGGGCACGGACACCCGGGAACTGAAGCTGCGGCTCCTCGGCCGGACGGCCGAGGAGCCGGCCTCGGACAACAGCACGGCCGTCTTCTGGGCCGTGGTCTGCGGGGACACCGGCACCTGGCCCCGGTACACCGAGCAGTACGAGCGGGACGCGGCGAAGGACAAGACGAGGTACCCGCTGTACGGGGACTTCGCGTCCAACATCAAGCCGTGTGCCTTCTGGGACCGGCCGGTGGAGTCGGCCACCCCGATGCGCAAGCGGGCGAACGTGCTGACGGTGCAGAACGAGTGGGACTCGCAGACCCCGCTCACCAGCGGTGAGGGCCTGCACAGGGCGCTCAAGGGCTCGCGGATGGTGCTGGCCAAGGGCGGTGAGGGCCACGGTGTGTACCTCTTCGACGCCGCGTCATGCGCCAACGCCCTGGTCCATGCCTACCTGGCCACGGGAAGGCTGCCCGCCCAGGACGTGACCTGCGAGAACCCGACGGAAGCCGGCGCCGAGCGCCGCGGAACCGCTCCGGCGAAGCCGCTGCCTCTCCCCCGGCTGCCCGGGCGGTTCTGACCCGGCCCCGAGGTTCAGCTCGTAAGGGACGCCTCCGCGGCAGCCTTGATGCGGCGGCCGAAGTCGGGGGCGTCCTTGCGGGCCGCGCCCGCCGCGATGCCGACCAGGAGCTTGCCGAGGCCGTGGCCCTCCAGCGTGTTGAAGATCCGGACCCGGGTGCGCCCGCCGGGCAGGGACGCGAGGTCGTAGCCGCCCTCCGCGGTGATCAGGTTGCGGCTCTGCTCCGTCCAGCGGATCAGATACGGCGGGTCGAAACCGGTGATGCGGAACTCACGGGCCGTCTTCATCCCGGCGTCCTTGACCGTGCTGCGGAAGACGGTGCCGAGCGCGGTGGGGCCGTCGGGGGTCTTGGTGATCTGCTGCACGCGCGGACTGAAGTCGGGGTCGTTGCGTCCGTCGGCGAGGTAGGTGAAGACCTGCTCGACCGGCCGGTCGATCTCGATGCTCGCCTCGAACTGTCCGGACATGTCCGCTCCTCGGTGCGACTACCCGTGCCATGCTCCCAGACCCGCGGGCGGCGCGCGCGCCGAGTGCCCCGATGCCCCGGCCCCGCGGTGTGCGCACCGCCGCGGTTCAGCCCAGGAGGGCGTGGACCGTGGAGGCGGTGGCGGCCGGCTCGTCGGCGCCCTCCGGGGTCAGGGTGATGTCGGCGAAGGCCATGCGCTTGCCGAGCTTGGTGACCCGCACGTGGATCAGTACGTCGGCGTCGATCACCGGGCGCTGGAAGCTCGTCGACTGCTGGACGGTGGTCATCGGGCCGTATCCGCCGCGTGCGGCGCAGATCGCGAGGACGGTGGCGGTGTCGGCTGCGGCCATCATGGCCTGCCCGCAGAGGGCGCCGCCGTCCCGCGCGAGGGCGGCGGACCAGGGCAGCCGCAGGACGGCGTGCCGCTCGCCGGTCTCCTGGACGGTCAGCCCGAGGGCCAGCACCCAGGGCGCGAAGTTGTCGGCGAGGATCTTGTCTGCGTCTGCGGGAGAGAACGTCACCGGGAGATTGTGGCGGCCCGGCCGGACCGCCACAATCCCCTTTCGGTCAGAGCTTCGCGGCCAGTTCGGTTCCCTGGCGGATGGCCCGCTTGGCGTCGAGCTCGGCCGCCACGTCGGCGCCCCCGATCAGGTGGGCCTCGACGCCGGCCGCGCGCAGGGCCTCGTACAGGTCGCGCCGCGGCTCCTGGCCGGTGCACAGGACGACCGTGTCGGCGGGTACGAGGCGCTGCTCGCCGCCGACGGTGATGTGCAGGCCCTCGTCGTCGATGCGGTCGTAGGAGGCACCTGCGACGGAGACGACCCCGCGGTGCTTGAGCTCGGCGCGGTGGATCCAGCCGGTGGTGGTGCCGAGGCCGGCGCCGACCTTGGTGGCCTTGCGCTGGAGCAGGTGGACCTGGCGCGGCGGGGCGGGGCGCTCGGGGGCCGTGAGCCCGCCGGGTCCGGTGTACGCGGTGTCGACGCCCCAGTGGCGGAAGTAGACGTCCGGGTCCTGGGAGGCTCCCTCGCCGCTGTCGGTGAGGTACTCGGCGACGTCGAAGCCGATGCCGCCGGCTCCGACGACGGCGACGCGCTCGCCGACGGGGGCGCCGTCGCGCAGCACGTCGAGGTAGCTGACGACGTTGGCGTGGTCCACGCCCTCGATGTCGGGGGTACGGGGGGTGACGCCGGTGGCGACGACGACCTCGTCGTAGCCCTGGAGGGTCTCGACGTCGGCGCGGGTCTCCAGCCGGACGTCGATGTCGTGGGCGTCGAGCCGGTTGGCGAAGTAGCGGATGGTCTCCTCGAACTCCTCCTTGCCCGGGATGCGGCGGGCGATGTCGAGCTGGCCGCCGATGTGGGCGGAGGACTCGAAGAGGGTGACGGCGTGGCCGCGTTCGGCGGCGGAGACGGCGCAGGCGAGGCCGGCCGGGCCGGCCCCGACGACGGCGACGCGCTTCTTCAGCTGCGTGGGCGACAGCACGAGCTCGGTCTCGTGGCAGGCTCGCGGGTTGACGAGGCAGGTGGTGATCTTGCCGCTGAAGGTGTGGTCCAGACAGGCCTGGTTGCAGCCGATGCAGGTGTTGATCGCCTCGGGGCGGCCGGCCTCGGCCTTGGCGACGAAGTCTGCGTCGGCCAGGAAGGGGCGGGCGAGGGAGACGAGGTCGGCGCGGCCGTCGGCGAGGATCTCCTCCGCCTTCTCGGGGGTGTTGATGCGGTTGCTGGTCACGAGCGGGACGGAGACCGCGCCCATCAGCCGCTTCGTGACCCAGGTGTAGGCGCCGCGGGGCACGGAGGTGGCGATGGTGGGGATGCGCGCCTCGTGCCAGCCGATCCCGGTGTTGATGATGGTGGCGCCCGCCGCCTCGATCTCCTTGGCCAGGTGGACCACCTCGTCGAGGGTGGAGCCGCCCGGGATGAGGTCGAGCATGGAGAGGCGGTAGACCAGGATGAAGTCCTCGCCGACCGCCTCGCGGGTACGGCGGACGATCTCCAGCGGGAAGCGGACCCGGTTCTCGTAGGACCCGCCCCAGCGGTCGGTGCGCCGGTTGGTGGCGGCGGCGATGAACTCGTTGATCAGGTAGCCCTCGGATCCCATGATCTCGACGCCGTCGTAGCCGGCGAGCCGGGCGAGGCGCGCGGCGCGGACGAAGTCGTCCACCGTCTGCTCGACCTCGGCGTCGGAGAGCTCGTTCGGGACGAAGGGGCTGATGGGGGCCTGGATGGCGCTGGGCGCGACCAGGTCCTTGTGGTAGGCGTACCGGCCGAAGTGGAGAATCTGCATCGCGATTTTCCCGCCCTCGGCGTGCACGGCGTCGGTGATCACGCGGTGCTCGGCGGCCTCCTCCTCGGTGGTGAGGCGGGATCCGCCCTCGAACGGGCGTCCGGCGTCGTTCGGTGCGATGCCGCCGGTGACGATGAGGCCGGCGCCGCCGCGGGCGCGCTCGGCGTAGAAGGCGGCGAGGCGCTCGAAGCCGCCCTCGTGCTCTTCGAGGCCGGTGTGCATCGACCCCATGATCACGCGGTTGGGCAGGGTGGTGAAGCCGAGGTCCAGGGGGCTCAGCAGGTGCGGGTACCGGCTCTGGGAACTCTGCGGATTCATCGGGGTGTGCCTCCTCGCGCGGGGTGATGAACCTGTTCTAGCGAGGGCGCGCACGTTTTGCAACTAGGTGCATAAACAGGCGCGGGCCGTCGGGCCCGGCTTTCCCGGACCGTCGGGCCCGGGACGCACGCGTCTGTGGCGGACCTCACGCCGCCGGGCGCCCTGCTGCGCACCGCACCGGCAGCCGGTCAGGCGCGGCGGAGGCGGAGCGTCAGGATCTGGAAGGGGCGCAGGCTCAGGGTGACCGTGCCGTCCGGCGCCGGGGGCGAGACGGCCGTGCCCGCGAGGGGCCGTTCCAGCAGGTCGCTCTCGACCGCCTCCGCAATCGGGAAGCCCGCCGTCAGGGTGGCCGTGGCACGGCCGCCGCGGGATTCGTAGAGGCGGACGATCACGTCGCCGCCACGGTCCTCGGCGAGTTTGACCGCCTCGACCACCACCGCGTCCTCGTCGACCGCCAGCAGCGGGGCGACCGGTCCGGCGCCGTGCACGGTGCGCTCGGGCAGGTTCAGCGCGTGGCCCTCGCGGACCGCGTCCCCGATCCCCGCGCCGGGCGCGAGGGAGAACCGCAGGGTGTGGGCACCCTGGTCGGTCTCCGGGTCCGGATAGCGCGGGGCGCGCAGGAGGGAGAGCCGTACGGTGGTGGTCTGGCCGCCATCGGCCCGTACGTCCCGGGTCACGTCGTGCCCGTAGGTGGAGTCGTTGAGCAGGGCGACCCCCCAGCCGGGCTCCTCCGCATGGATCCAGCGGTGGGCGCAGATCTCGAACTTGGCCGCCTCCCATGAGGTGTTGGTGTGCGTGGCCCGGTACACGTGCCCGAACTGGGTCTCGGACGCGGTCCGGTCGGCCTTCACGTCCAGGGGGAAGGCCGCCTTCAGGAACGTCTCCGTCTCGTGCCAGTCGACGTCCGTGACGATGTCGACCGTCTTGGCGCCGGCCCGCAGGGTGATCCGCTGGACCACTCGGGACCGCCCGAAGGAGCGGGTCACCCGTACGGTCGCCGACCGCGGTCCGCTCTCGGCGACGTCCAGGCCGTCCAGCCCGACGAGGTCGGTGACGTTGTTGCGGTAGAAGGCGTCGACGTCCCAGGCGTCCCACATGTTGGGGAAGTCGGGGTGGATCTGGAGCAGGTTCGCGGCAGCCCCCGGGGCGACGGTCTCGCGACGCGCCTCCAGGTCGTAGACGGAGACGATCAGGCCCCGGCCGTCCATCTCCACCAGCAGCCGGCCGTTGGCCAGGACGTGCCCGCCGCCGTGCCGCTCCTCCACGGTGACCGGTTCCGGCGGCTGCGGCGCCGGGTGGGCCGCCCCGCCCGCCGGAACACCGCGGCGGGCGTAGGGGGCGCAGTTGAAGACCAGTTCCTCGGCGCCCTCCCCCGCCAGCGCCCGCTGCGCGCCGAGGGTGATGCCCCGGAGCTCCTCGGCCACCCGAACGTACGTCTCGCGGGCCTCGCGGTGCACCCAGGCGATGGAGGAGCCCGGCAGGATGTCGTGGAACTGGTGGAGCAGCACCGTCTTCCAGATCCGCTCCAGGTCCTCGTACGGGTAGGCGTACCCGGCCACTCGTACGGCGGCGGTCGCCGCCCACAGCTCGGCCTCGCGCAGCAGGGATTCGCTGCGCCGGTTGCCCTGCTTGGTCTTGGCCTGGGAGGTGTAGGTGCCGCGGTGCAGCTCCAGGTAGAGCTCACCGGCCCAGACGGGTGCGTCCGCGTACTCGGCGCGGGCCTTCTCGAAGAAGACGTCCGGCCGTTCGATCTCGATGCGCGGGGAGCCTTCCAGGTCGCGCTGGCGCCGGGCGCGGGCGAGGTGCTCGCGGGTGGGGCCGCCACCGCCGTCGCCCCAGCCGAAGGGTGCCAGGGAGCGTGAACCCCGGCCCTTCTCACGGTAGTTGCGGGCGGCGTGGGCCATCTGGGCGCCGCCGAGATCGGAGTTGTAGGTGTCGACGGGCGGGAAGTGCGTGAAGACGCGGCTGCCGTCGATTCCCTCCCACCAGAAGGTGTGGTGGGGGAACCGGTTCACCTGCGACCAGCAGATCTTCTGGGTCAGGAACCACCGGGAGCCGGAGAGCTTGACGATCTGCGGCAGGGCGGCGGTGTAGCCGAAGGAGTCCGGCAACCAGACGTTGTGCGTGTCGATGCCGAACTCGTCGAGGAAGAACTTCTTGCCGTAGAGGAACTGGCGGGCCATCGCCTCGCCGCCGACCATATTGGTGTCGGACTCCACCCACATGCCGCCGACCGGCACGAACTGCCCGTCCGCGACCTTCTTCTTGACCCGCTCGAACAGCTCGGGCCGGTGGGTCTTGATCCAGTCGAGCTGCTGCGCCTGCGACATCGCGAAGACGAAACCGGGGTGTTCGTCCATGAGGTTGACCATGTTGGACGTGGTGCGGGCGACCTTGCGGACCGTCTCGCGCAGCGGCCACAGCCACGCGGAGTCGATGTGCGCATGGCCGACCGCGCTGATGCGGTGCGCGGAGGCGTGGGCGGGGGCGGCGAGGACTCCGGCCAGGCGGGCGCGGGCGGCGGCCGCGGTGCCGGGCACGTCGGTCAGGTCGACCGTGTCCAGGGCGTCTCCGAGAGCGTGCAGGATCGTGTGGCGGCGGGTGTCGTCGACGGACAGCTGCATCATCAACTCGTAGAGCACGTCCAGGTCCTGGACCAGTTCCCAGACCTCGGTCTCGAAGAGGGTGAGGTCCATCCGGGCGAGGCGGTAGAGGGGCCGGTCGTCACTGGTGCGCGCGTCCCCCTCGTAGGAGGGTCGGTGCTCGACGAGGACGGGGTTGGAGGCGGCCTCGACGTACCATTCGATCCGCTCGCCGCCCTCGGCGCGGTCAGCCACGCGCACCCAGTCGTTGTACGGGTTGAGGGCCTTGATCTCGCTGCCGTCGGCCCGGTGGACCAGGCCCTCGCACTGGAAGCCGGGCATCATCCGGTCGAAGCCGAGGTCGAGGACGGCCTCCACGGTTCGGCCCGCCCAGCCGGCGGGGACGGTTCCGGTGACCTTGAACCAGGTGGTGCCCCAGGCCGGGCCCCACGCGTCGCCGGGCGCGCAGGGCTGGTAGGGCGCCGCCAGGCCCTCGGCGACGGGGACGGGCTCGCCCGGGGCGTCCCAGCGCTCGACGGTCAGCGGGAGCGAGCTGGAGTGGACGGCGGGCTTGATGCGCTCGTGGAGCACCCGGCGGAGGCGGTGTTCGGTGATGCCGCGGTCGTCATGCATGGCAGCTGCTCCCGGAGGTGGTGGTCGGTCGGTACGGGGGTCCGCAGTCGGTGCGTCGGGCCTGCTGGTTCGTCGGAGGGTCCGGTTCAGAGCTTGACGGCTCCCTCGCCCACGCCCTTGAAGAAGAAACGCTGGAGGGCGAAGAAGAGGAGCACCATGGGAAGCAGCGCGGCCATCGCGCCGGCGGCGATGAGCCGCTGGTCGTTGACGGTGGTGGCGCCGGCCAGGGTCTTCAGGCCGAGCTGGAGGGTGTAGTGGTCGCTGTCGGTGAGGACCAGCAGGGGCCACAGGAAGTCGTCCCAGGCGCCCATGAAGCTGGTGATGCAGACGACCGCCAGGGCTCCTCTGGCGGAGGGGACGAACACCCGGGTGAAGCGGGTCCACTCGCCCGCCCCGTCCAGCACGGCGGCCTCCTCGACCTCCCTGGGCACGGCGAGGAAGGCCGCCCGCATGATCATGATGTTGAGCACGGAGACCGCTCCGGGCAGCCAGACGCCCACGAGGGTGTCGATCAGGCCCATCTCGCGGATCGTGAGGAACATCGAGATCATCACGGACTCGAAGGGGAACATCAGGGTCGCGACGAGGACGGTGAAGACGACCTCGCGGCCCTTCCAGCCGGCGCGGGAGAGGGCGTACCCGCCCATCGCGGCGAAGAGCATGTTCGAGGTGACCGCGAGGACCGCGACGACGAGGGTGTTGCCGACGTACTGCAGCAGGGGGAAGGACTCCGCGACGCGGACGTAGTTGTCGAGGGTGGGCTGCGTGGGCAGCACGCCGTCGTACACGTTCTCGGTACGGCCGCGGATCGAGGTCAGGAACTGCCAGACGATCGGGCCCAGCATGACCACGAGCACGAGCAGCAGGGTGCCGTAGCGGGCGGCCGGGCCGAGCCGGCGGCGGGCGCGGCCGGAGGATGCCGGGCTCATCCCTCGTCCCCCTTCGTCAGACGGCGGCCCAGCAGACTGAAGACCAGGGTGAGGAGGAACAGCAGGATCGAGACGGCACTGGCGTAGCCGGTCTCGCCGGAGAAGCCGAGGCCCACCTGGCGGATGAGGAAGGGCAGGGTGCGGGCCCCGCCGCCGGGCCCTCCGCTCTCGCCGCCGAGGATGTAGATCTCGGTGAAGACGCGCAGGGCGGAGATGGCGGAGAGGGTGCCGACCAGCAGCATCATCGGCTTCACCTGCGGGACGGTGATGCTGAAGAAGCGGCGGACGGGACCGGCGCCGTCGATCGCGGCGGCCTCGTGGAGGGAGGCGGGAACGTTCCCGAGGGCGGCCAGGTAGAAAACCATGTAGTAGCCGAGGCCCTTCCACACGGTCACCATCATTGCGGAGAACAGCAGCATCGTGCTGTCCGTCAGGAACGGGACCGGCTCGGAGACCAGGCGGAGCCGCTGGAAGACGGTGTTGACGAGGCCGTCGCTGCGCAGGACCCACTGCCACATCAGCCCGACGACCACGGCGGAGGCGATCACCGGGGTGTAGAAGGCGGAGCGGAAGAAGCCGATCCCGGGGATCCGGGCCTCGACGAGTACGGCGAGGGCCAGCGGCAGGACGACCAGGCAGGGCACGACCACCAGGAGGTAGAGGACGCTGTTGCCGGTCGCCACCCAGAAGTCGGGGTCGGCGAGGGCCCGCCGGTAGTTGTCGAGGCCGACGAAACCGCCACCGCGCAGGATCCGGGCATCGGTGAAGGAGAGGACGACGGTGTTGACGAACGGCCAGAGGCTGAACAGCAGCACCATCGCCAGACCGGGCGCGAGGAAGAGGTACGGGGTCCACCGGCTGCGGTGCGGCAGACCGGTGTCGGCCTCCGTGGACCGCAGCGGTGCTCGGCCGCGGCGCGGGTCCGCCTCGGGCGGGCGGGTACCGACGGACGTCACGTGCGGGCCGCGTCCGCGTCCACGAGGAGCCGATTCGCCGCGTCCTCCGCCTTCTTCACCGCCGTCCGGGCGTCCTGCTCGCCCAGGATCGCCTTCTGCACCTCCCGTACGACGGCGTCCCCGACCTGGTTGGTCCACTGGACCGGGGTGTTGGCGTCGAGGGCGGCGGTCCTCAGCTGCTCGGCTCCGACCGCGCGGGCGACGGTCTCGGCGTCGTCGCCGTCACCCCGGTCGGAGAAGAACGGGTCCGCGAGGCCCTGGGCGTTGGAGGGGTAGATGGTGGCCCTCCTGGAGAACTCCACCTGGTTGGGTCCATTGGTCACCCATTTCGCGAACTCGGCCGCCGCGTCGGGGTGCTCGGTGTCCTTTCTGATGCCGAGCGACTGGGCGTAGATGCCGATGTGGCCGAGCCGACCGGTGATGGCTCCGGCGACGTGCGTCTTGGCGTAGACCTGCGGGGCGTTCTGCTTGATGTCCTTGACGAATCCCGGAGAACCCGGGCCGAAGACGAGTTTGCCGCTGCCGTAGAGCTGGTTGATGTCGTCGGACGTCAGCAGCGACTCCCTGGGCATCGCGCCTTTGGCGTAGAGGTCCTTCATCCGCTCCACCCATTCGACGGCCTTGCCGGTGTCGAAGGTGAACCGGTCCTTCCGGGGGCTGAGCAGAGGGACGCCCATCTTCTGCCAGTCGCCGGGCAGCCGCCCCTTGGGATCGGCCATGAAGGCCGAGTAGCGGCCCGCGGACCGGGCGGCGATCTGTTCGGCGTAGTCGAAGAACTGCTCCACGCTGGTCGGCGGTGCGGCCGGGTCCAGGCCGGAACGCTCGAAGAGCTCCCGGTTGTAGGTGAGGATCTCCGGAGTGACGTACCAGGGGTAGGCGTAGACGCTGTCGCCCTTTCCGGGCAGCTTGAACTGCTCCCAGGCGCCCGGTACGTACTCCCGGGCCGAGTCCCCGTCGAGCTTGGCGACGTCGGCGAGCAGGCCCCGGTCGCCAAGGAGCTGGAAGGAGTCGGTGGACAGGTTGATCACGTCCGGAAGGGCGCCGGCCTGGGCGTCGGCGACGAGCTTCTCGTTGTAGCCGTCGCCCGGCACGTCCTCCCACGTGACCTGGACGCCGGGATGCTCCTTCTCGAAGGCGTCGATAACGGCCTGTACGTAGCCGGTGAAGGCGGGCTTCAGCTGGAGGGTCCGGAAGGTGATCTCACCGGCGACCCGGCCCGTTCTCTGCGCCTCCTTGCCGTTCCCGGCGCCGCCGAGACCGCACGCGCCGGTCGAGAGGAGGGCGCCGGCCACCAGTGCGGCCACAGCCGCACGGGTCGGATTCGAACGGGTCATCGTCGCCGCCTTCGCAGAAGTCCGGCCGCGTCGCCGGAGGCGGTGCCCACCGTCGCGGGAAAGGAAGTCCTCGTCAACGAGGCCCGGTCGGCGCTGGCCGAGGACGACGGGTACCGTATCCCGCTGCGTGGCGGAGGGAGCGCGGGCCTACCGCATTTCCATACCCCCGAACTGCACTGATGCGCTTCAGCGCACGGCCCGCCGATGCCGGTGCCGGTTCGAGCTGGGGGCACCGCGGACGCCCGTGTTGACTCTATGTCGCCCCTCTCCTCCCGGCGCGCACTCACCCGCCTCGCCCCGCACCCCCGGTCCGCACGGCGTTAGCCGAAGGCCGTCCTGGGGGCGCAGCGCATGCCGATGTAGCAGCAGGGGGTGCCGTCGACGAGGGCGGCGAAGACGACGGGCACCCAGCCCTCGCCGAAGGAGGGATCGGTGCCGGGTGCGGCGAAGACGGTCGCGCTGAGCGGGAAGAGGTCCATCTCCAGGGCCGGCGAGAAGTCCCGCATGCCGTCGGCGAACTCGTAGCGCAGGTGCGGGGTGCCGCCGGGGGCGAGGCCGACCGTGATGACGACGCCCTCGCGCCGGTAGGTGCCGAGCAGCGGGGTCATGTCGACGGCAGGCGGGTGCGCGGGCGGCATGAAGGGGGGCGGCATGCGGACCTCGGCGACGTCCGCGAGGAGTTCGCGCAGGAGGTCGGCGCACAGGCGGCGGCCCGCGGAGCCGTTGGTGAGCAGGACGACGACGACGTCGGCGCCGGGCACGACGCGCAGACAGGCGTACTGCCCGAGGGCGGCGCCGTCGTGACCGTACCCGGGGACTCCGTTCCAGTCGTAGAGCGACCAGCCCAGCCCCCAGCCGTCCGCGCCGACCGTCCACCGGTCGGGGACGTCGACCTCCCACCGCTGCATCGCCGCGACGGCGCGGGCGCCCAGGACCTGGGTGCCGTCCGCGGTGGCGCCGCCGTCGAGGTGCATCTTGGCCAGGCGCAGCACGTCGGCGGCGCTCGCCAGGACACGCCCGTGCGGTCCGGCCGAGCGGGGCATCATGTCCCAGGCCGGCGCCGGTTCGGGCTCCGGCCCGTCGCCGGGAAGGTGACCCATCGCCGTGCGGAAGGCCAGGGCCTCCTCGGGCAGGGTCATGGTGTGGGTCAGGCCCAGGGGGGCGACGATCCGTTCCTTCAGGGCCTGGTCCCAGGTGCGTCCGGTGACCACCTCGACGATGCGGCCGAGGATGCCGTAGCCGACGCTGCTGTAGGAGACGGCGCTGCCGGGCGGGCAGTCGAGTGCCACGTTCCGGGCGGCCCGCACGTACAAGGCCAGGCAGTCGTCGCCGCGCCCGCTGTCGTAGGTGAAATCGCGGGTGAGGCCGGCGGTGTGGCTGAGGAGCCGGCGTACGGTGATCTCCTTGCCCGCCCCGGGGGCGGCGGCCGGGCTGAACTCCGGGAGGATGTCCGCGACGGGCGTGTCCAGGTCCAGCCGGCCGGCGTCGACGAGCTGCATGACCAGCGTCGCGGTGTAGATCTTGGCGATCGAGCCGAGCTGGAACACCGAGTCGGTGGTGGCCTCCACCCCTGTCCCGCGGTGCAGCAGGCCGCTCGCCAGCTCGTGGATGCGGCCGTCGGCGAACACGGCCAGGGTGGCGCCGGGAACACGGTGGGCGGTGCGCAACGCGTCGAGGCGGCTCTGCCAGTGGGCAGGTGAGAACGTCACGTCGGACCCTTCGACTCGGAGTCTGGTGGGGATCACGGCACGTGCGGGGCCGGGCGTCGATCCGCGTCCCCGTGATCGCCGCCACCGTAGGCAGGTCCCCCCGGCGCCCGTAAGGACCCGCGCGCGTCAGTGAGGGGACCCACGGCGCCACCTGGAAGCCGCGGTGGGGCGCCGGGGGCGCGTTTCAGGCCGGGCGGGGAGGCCGGAGCGCCGGGCTGCTGGTTCTGCACGGAGTTGCGCGGGCCCGACTGGTAGTGTCACCCGCCCTATGCAGCCCACTCCCGCCCACGGCACCGTATCCGTACATCTCGCGAGGTTCATCGTCGACGCCCTGCGCCGGTCGGGCGGGGACATGGGCAGGTTCGCCCGGTTCCACGACCTCGGCCCCGAGGTGCTGGGCAACGACCTGGCCCGGGTCTCGACCCCGTCGGCGCTGGCCGTGTGGGAGGAGCTGACGCTCACCGAGCCGGGGATCGCGGTCGGCGCGCTGCTCACCGAAGAGGCACCGATCGGCACGTTCGGCCTGTGGGACTATCTGGTCACCAGCGGGCCCAGCCTGCGGGAGTCCCTGAAGCAGGTGGTGGAGTACAGCGCCGTCATCGGCGACCCGGCCCACGAGAGGCTCCTCATCGAAGAGGACGGGTGCCGCTTCACCATCCGTCACGCGACGGGAAGCTGGGGGCCGGACGTGGTGGAGGCGATCGACTGGTTCGCCCTGGCCATGTTCCTGACCCGGGCGCGGGCCGCCACCGGGCGGCCCCTCGTCCCGCTGCGCGTGTCCGTGTCGCACGGCGCGCCCGCCGGCCACCGCCGCCTGGCGGAGCTCTTCGGCACCGCCCGCATCGACTTCGGGGCGCCGTACAACTCCATCACCTTCCACGACGACGACGTGCGGGCGCCGTTGCCCAAGGCGCAACCGGGTCTGGACCGCCTCCTGGTGCAGCAGGCCCGGCTGACCCTGGCGGCCGCCCAGCCGGTCGTGCTCTGGCAGGACAGCTTCAGGATGGTTCTCGCCGGGGCCTTCCGGGAGGACACCGTGAGCCTTGAGCACGTGGCGGGCCGGCTGGCGATGAGCCCACGCACGCTGCAACGGCGTCTGCGGGAGCTCGGCACGACCTGGCGCGAGGAGGTCGAATCCGTGCGCGAGGAGCGGACCATGGAGCTGCTGCGGACCACCGATCTACCGCTTCAGGTGATCGCGGCCCGGGTCGGGTACAGCGACATGCGGGCGCTGCGCCGGGCGGTGCGGCGCTGGGACGGTCGGGCACCCCGTGACATCCGCAACGCGGCCCCCCTCACCGCGCCCGCCGCCCCGGGCGGCGCCTGACCCGCTACTTCAGCGGGTACTTGGTCTTCTCCGCGAGCTTCCCGTCCTTGAAGCAGAAGCGGAGCACCGTCTCCTGGCCCGCCTCGGCGTCAGCGGTGGAGAGGTACCAGGCGCAGGTGCTGCCTTCGGGCTCGACCGGTCCGCCGTCCTTGAGGGCGCTCTTGACGAAGCTCTCGCCCGACGGGAGCTTCGCACGGACGTCGCCCTCCGCGTCACCGGTCTTCACACCCTCGTAGACCACGGGGTCGACCAGGCTCTTGTCGGCCACGTCGGCGATCTTCGCCACGCCGAAGACCACCGCGACGACGGCGCCGATACCCAGCACCAGCGCCACGCCGCAGCCGATCAGACAACCCTTGCGCTGAGCCACGCCCGTTCCTCCAAGTCGCTTCGCGTCCGGCGGTGATCGCCTGGACGCTCACACCCTCGCAAGGGCGGGGGCCGCGCGCTGTCCTCGAAAGTCGCCGTCCGCCGCGACGATCGTCGTTTCGAGGTCGGCCGACCGCTCCGTGTATACAGGGAGAAGATCGACCTTCCGGGCGGAACGAGAGGAACCATCGTGAGTGAGCACACCACCGAGACTCTGATCGTCGTCGGCGTGGACGGTTCCTCCCACTCCGGGGAGGCCGTGCGCTGGGCCGTGGAGCAGGCCCGGCTCACCGGCGGCCGGGTGCACGCCGTCATGGCCTGGGAGTGGAACCGCAATCCCTTCGCCGTCGGCATGGCACAGGCCCAGTTCGCGGAGCAGGAGGCGGTGACGGCCGAGGAGGCGGCCCGCCGGAAGCTGGCGGACACCGTCACCGCGGCCGTGGGTGCCTCTCCCGGGGTGCCGGTCTTCCGCCGCGTCGAGCAGGGCCCGCCGGCACAGGTCCTGGTGGACGCGTCGAAGGAGGCGGACCTGACGGTGGTCGGGACTCGCGGTTACGGGGGCTTCAAGGGCGCGCTGCTGGGATCGGTGAGCCAGCAGGTCGTACAGCACTCCGCAAGCACCGTGGTGGTCGTCCGCGCGAGCGGGGACGGGGGCGACGCCTGACCGTCCCGCGCCGCCCCGGCTCCCGAGCCCGGCGTGTCAGGCCGCCGGGTCCGTCAGGTCCCGCGGGTCGGTGTTGGCCCCGCACAGGACGACGGCCACCGTCTTGCCCAGCGGCTGCGGTGCTTCGCGCACCGCTGCCAGGGCGGTGGCCGCGCCCGCCTCGACGACGATCCGGTAGTCCTCCCATACGGCGCGCCGGGCCGCCGTGATCGCCTCGTCGGACACCAGGACCGACGTCACGTTCTCCTCCTGCGCGGCCGCCATCGCGTCGGCCGAGACCCGGGTGGCTCCCAGGGAGTCGGCCGCCACGGAGTCCACGGCCACGTCGACGGGCCGGCCCGCCTGCAGGGCCGCGTTCAGCGCACGGCAGTTCTCCGGTTCGGCCGCGACGACCCGTACACCGTGTTCGCGCGCGGCGGTGGCCACGCCGGCGAACAGTCCGCCGCCACCCACCGCGACGACCACGGTGTCCAGCCCGGGCAGGGCGTCGCGGATCTCCTCCAAGAGCGTCCCGGCCCCGGCGGCGATGAGCGGGTGGTCGTACGCGTGGCTGCTCAGCGCCCCGCTGGCGGCGGCGAACTCCTGGCAGGCGGCGAGTGCCTCGGCGTACCGGTCACCGACGAGCCGGACGTCGGCCCCGTAGCCCCGAAGCCGTTCCACCTTCACGCGCGGGGCGTTGGCGGGCAGGAAGACCGTCGCGGGCACGGACAGCGCACGGGCCGCCCAGGCGCAGGCCAGTCCGGCGTTGCCGCCGGAGGCGATGGTGACGCCGGCGGCCGGGAGAGTGCCGGCGTCGTGGTGGGCGGCGAGGAAGTTGCGGGCGCCGCGCGCCTTGAAGCTGCCGGTGTGCTGGAGGTACTCCAGCGCGTACCAGAGGCCGTCGGCCGCGGGCGCCACGGTGACGGGCCGTACCTCGCCCTCGATCCGCGCGGCGGCGGCGCGCACGGCGGCGTGGTCGAGGTGCTGCGAACGTTCCATGGTCGGTCTCCCCATCAGGTGGTGGGCCGGGCGGCCTCGATCAGCTGGCGCAGGGCGCCGTAGTACACCTCGTGGTCCGTCAGGGCCGGCAGCACGTCGGACAGTCCGCCGCTGAGCACGGGGAAGTCCTCGGGATCGAGCGCGGCCAGGGCGGCGCGCGAGGCGGAGGTGGCCGTGGCCGGATCGCGGTGGTCCACGAAGGCCGCACTGCCCAGCGTGAGCAGGTACATGCGGCGGTATGCGGTGATCGCCTCGGTGACGGTCATCCCCGCGGCGATGCTGTCGGCGAGGGCCGGCTCGACCAGCCGGGCCAGCAGCTGCCGACCGAGCCAGGGCCGGCCGCCGCGCAGCACGAGGAGCCCGGGGTGCGCGGTGAGCAGCAGGTACAGCGCGCGGAACCGCTGCTCGGCGGCCTGCGCCCAGTCGGTGCCGGCGGGGATCTCGGGGAGCTGCGCGGCCAGGTGTTCGGTGCACAGGTCGAGCAGTCCGGCCAGGTCCGCGCAGCGGCGCTGCACGGTGGCGTGGGAGACGTCGAGGCGGTCGGCGAGGGTGCGGAAGCTGAGCCGCTGCGGCCCCTCTTCGTCGAGGATCCTCAGGGCGGCCACGGCAATGGCCTCGGGGGTCGCGCGGTCCAGGGCGTCGGATCTCCTCGGCATTGATACAATGTATCATACGATGTATCGCCTCTTTCGTGTGACATCAATCGCAGCCATATTGCTGGTCATCGGCCGACAAGCACCGACATGCGTTGACACCGGGTGGCCTGCTCGCTGCACTGGGCCCACGACTGCCCCCACGTCAAGGAGACCCCGTGCCGCCTCGCCTGCGCGCAACGCTCCCCTGTCTGACCGCGGCCGCTCTCCTCGCCCTCGCGCTCTCCCCCGCCCCGGCGGCGGCCGAGCCGCGGGCGACCTCGGACACCCCGCTCGCGCTCACGCCTCCCATGGGCTGGAACAACTGGGCGCACTACATGTGCGACATCGACGAGGCCACGGTGGTCGCCAACGCCGACGCGCTCGTGTCCACGGGGCTGGCCGCCAAGGGCTACGACACGGTGACCGTCGACGACTGCTGGATGACGAAGAGCCGCGACGCCCGGGGGAACCTGGTCGTCGACACCGCCAAGTTCCCGCACGGCATGGCCTGGCTCGGAGAGTACCTGCACGCCAGGGGACTGAAGTTCGGCATCTACCAGGACGCCGGCTCCCTCACCTGCGAGAAGTACCCGGGCAGCGGCGCCCCTCAGGGCGGCGGCCCCGACCACTACGCCCGGGACGCACGGCAGTTCGCCTCCTGGAAGGTGGACTACGTCAAGATGGACGGCTGCAACCTGTGGGTGCCTCCGGGGCGCACCAAGGAACAGGCCTACCGGGACGCCTACAACGGCGTCGCGAAGGCCCTGCGCGAGAGCGGCCGGGACATGGTCCTGTCCGCCTCCGCACCCGCCTACTTCCAGCAGGGCGAGTGGGGCGGCTCCGACTGGCACAAGGTGCTCGGCTGGGTCGGCGAGACCGGCCAGCTGTGGCGCGAGGGCAAGGACATCAAGGTCTACAACCCGGCCGCGCCCACCACGTCCCGGTGGAACTCGGTGCTGGGCAACTACGGCTACAACCGCTGGCTCGGCCGGTACGCGGGCCCGGGCAACTGGAACGACCCCGACTTCCTGCTCGCCGGCGCCCCCGGCCTCACGGCCGCCGAGGGCCGCAGCCAGGTCGCCCTCTGGGCCATGATGGCCGCCCCGTTCATCCTGTCCTCCGACGTCTCCGGGCTGACCCCGGAAGGGCTCGCCGCCCTCGGCAACACCCGGATGATCGCACTGGACCAGGACCCGATGGGCCTTCAGGGCGCCGTGGTCTCCTCCAACGCCACCTTCGAGATCCTGGTCCGCCCGCTCGCGAACGGCGACCGTGCGGTGGCCGTCCTCAACCGCTCCGCCAACACCCGCGACATCCGCGTCCCGCTCGACGAGATCGGCCTGCCCTCCTGCACGGCTGACGCCCAGGACCTGTGGAGCGGTGCGCGCAGCGAGGTGTCCGACGCGCTGACCGGGAAGCTGGCCGGTCATGACACCGCCGTGTGGCGGCTCACCCCGCGCGGCTGCGCCGAGGCCGTGCCGACCGGGCAGATCGTCGGTGACGGCGCCCGCTGCGCCGACGGAGCGAACACCACCGGGGTCGGCGCGGTCGTGATGGGGGCCTGCACCGGAGCCCCCGACCAGCGGTGGTTCCTGGGCGACGACGCCCGCCTGCGGCTCGCCGGCGAATGCCTCTCGGCGGGCGAGAACGGCTCGGTGGAACTGGCCGACTGCGCGCCCCGGCAGCACGCCCAACCCGGCCAGAGCTGGTTCCACCGCCGGGACGGAGCCCTGGTGGAGGAGGTCAGCGGCCTGTGCCTGACCGCGCCGCAAGCCGCCACCACTCCCGACGCACCCGCGGAGCGGCTGCGGCTGGCGCCCTGCGGCGACCACCGGGTCGACCAGGCCTGGTCCCTGCCGGTCTGAGGCCCGGACCCCCGCATGAGCCACACGAAACCACGGCCTCGCCCCGAACCGGGGCCCCAGCCGGAACCGCAGCCGCTGCTCCCACGGCACGCACGGCCGTTCAGCCTGGTGCCCGGGCCCGCGGCCGGGCCTGACACCTTCACGGTGTCCGGCACCACCGGCGCGATCACCACGACTACGCCAACCGCGAATGCAACGGCCTGATCTCGGAGCTGTACGCGCGGCGGTGGACGGCCTACTTCGCGACGCCGGACGAGGCGCTGGTGCACGGGGCGGCGCCACGGGAGATCGACTGGCACGCCTTCGAGGAGGAGTGGGCCCGGCGGACCACCCGGCATCCGGACCGGCCGAGCGGGGACCCGTACCGGCTGGCGGCCGCGGTCGCGGCGGCCCTCCCGCCGGCGGCCGCCGGCCTAGCGGGGCGCGGCCTACCCCAGCGGCCTACCCCATCTGCCGCGGCGACGACGGCCCGATGCGAGGACGATCACCCGCCAGGAGGAAAGTCGGCGCTCGTGCGAGGGAGATCGTCGGCAGCGGTAGGCCGCGCCGGCACGGCACTCGGTTGACTGGCCCGGAGAAGAGCAGGGGCGGCCGCCGGAGCGATCCGGTGGCCGCCCCTTCCGATGCCACGCGGCGCGACGCGACCAGGAGGGCACCCGAGCATGTCCCAGACCGAACACGACCCAAGCGCCTACCAGCGGGAACAGGACCGCCGGCAGCAGGAGCGGCCCACGGGCACCGGCTCCGCCGCCTCGTCCCTGGAACTGCTCACGCTGCTCGCCGCAGGGGTGGCCGACCTGGCCCTCGACCAGTTGCGGCAGACAGCCGACCGCGCACAGGGCGCGCTGCGCCGGGCCGACCTGCGCGAACTGCTCACCGACGGTGTGGTGGAACTACGCAAGCGCGGTGAACTGGCCACCCGTCGGGCGGGCATGGGCAGCGAGAACTACCTGGAGACCATGGCCCGGCGGGTCGCGCAGCAGGGCACTTCCGAGGGTCGCCCCTGTGCATGACCACACCGGATTCAAGGAGCGCATCGACGGGGTGCTCGGGCGGCTGGCCGACGAGGAGGAGCGGGCCCTGCTCGGACTGCACGCCGAACTCACGCCGCTCTCCGAGCAGTTACGCCGCTCACTGGCACAGGGCAAGCGCATCCGGGCCGCCTTCCTGTACTGGGGGTGGCGGGCGGCGGGCCAGCCCGACTGCGAAGGGGTGATCCGGGCCGCGGCCGCCATGGAGCTCGTCCACGCGGCGGCCTGCACCCACGACGACATCATCGACGACAGCCGCATACGGCACGGCCAGCCCACCGCGCACGCCGCCTTCGCCGCGAACGGGCAGCGCTCCACCGCCCTCGCGATGATCCTCGGCGACCTGCTGATGGGGTACGCCGGACACGTCTTCACCTCCTGCGGGCTGCCCGGCGCGTACCTGGCCCGGACCGTCCCCCTCTGGTCCGCCCTGCTCCGCGAGACGATGGCGGGCGAGTTCCTGGAGGTGCTGCGCACCGCGGCGCGAGACGGCCGGGAACCGCGGGTGGCGGAGTCCTTGGAGGTGGCCCGCTTCAAGACGGCCAAGTACACGGTGGAGCGGCCGCTGCACCTCGGTGCCACCCTCGGCGGCGGCTCCGGCGCCCTGCTGGACGCCTTCTCCGGCTACGGCCTGCCGCTCGGCGAGGCCTTCCAGCTGCGCGACGACCTGCTGGGGACGTTCGGCGACCCCGCCCGGACGGGCAAGTCCAACCTGGACGACCTGCGGGACGCCAAACCCACGGCGCTGCTCGCGCTGACCGTGGCGGCCGTCGGGCCCGACGACCGCCGCATGCTCGCGAAGCTGGTCGGCCATCCGGAACTGGGCGAGGAAGAGGCCTCCTCGGTGCGCGAGCTGATGGAGCGGTGCGGGGCCAAGCAGCAGGTGGAGGACATGATCCGCGAGCGCATCGGCCGGGCCGGGGCCGCGCTGGACCTCGCCCCGATGCCCGCGGAGGCCCGGTCCGCTCTGGGCGGGCTGGCCGCGACCGCCGCCGACCGCGCCCTGTAGGGCGTGTCGCCCCGCCTCCCGCCCGCCGCGCCCGATGACACGACAAGGACGACCGACGTGAACGCCAACGCATCCAAGACCGCGCCGACGCGGGCCCGTTACGACCACGCCGCCCTCGACGCCCTGAGCACGCAGGGTGATCCGCTCGCCGACGAGACCGTCGCCGAGATGTTCCGCCGCAAGGAGGTCGGCGACCTCAACACCCTCATGCGGTTCTTCACCACCGCCGGCGACAAGCTTCCCGAGCAACTCCCGGCATCCGCACGCGCTTACTTCGAGGCGACCGCCATGCCCCCGTCCTGGGTGGACTGGGACGTGATGGAGCAGGCCAGGCTGTTCTTCATGGACAACGCGGCCCACATCAACACCGGCCTGTCCTTCGCGGCCATGCCCGCGACCTACGCCGTCCCGCGGCTCTCCCGGCTGCTGGCCTCGACGCACTCCATGGCGTACCCCTCGCGCCGGATGGCCAACACCGGGCAGTTCGTCACCTACCTGATGCAGACCAACTCCTTCGCGGAGGGCAGCAGGTTCATCCCCGCCGCGCAGAAGGTACGGCTGCTGCACGCGGCGGTCCGCCACCACCTGCGCCACGGTGGCCACTGGGACGTCGAGAAGGACGGCGTGCCCATCTGCCAAGAGGACATGATCGGCGGGCAGATCTGCTTCTCGCTGCTGGTCCTCGACGCCATGCACCGGCTCGGCATCCACATGAGCGAGGACGGCGCCGAGGCCTACTTCTACGCCTGGCGGGTCGTCGGCGCCATGCTCGGCTGCGACATGTCGGCGGTGCCGGAGACCCTCGCCGAGGCCCGCGACTACTGCGACCTCTACCTCCTGCGCAACCTCGGCCCCTCGCCCGAGGGGGTCCGCCTCAACGCCCAGCTGATGCGCATGTACGAGGACGTGGTCCCGGGGACCTTCTTCGACCCGATGGTCCCCGCCACCGTACGGTTCCTCGTCGGTGACACCATCGGCGACTGGCTGGAGATCCCGCGCACCGCCTGGGACACGGCGGCGAAGGCGGTTCCGGTGTTCCTCGGGCTGCTGGAGACCATCGAGGACAGCAGCCCGTACGCGGAATGGGCGCTCGACAGGGCCGGCTCGCTGCTCTCCGGCTTCGAGCTGGCCTCCCTGACCCGGGGCAGGGTGATGCACCACGCCATTCCCGCGGAGCTGAAGGACGACTACGGGGTGAAGGCGCCGCGCACCGGGCGCTGGGTGCCGCCGGCGCCCGTGCACTGACGCGCGCCGCTCCCCCGCGGATGCGACGCGCCGCGCCGGGCCCCGGGGCAGACTGGCGGTGTGAGGGCACGACGGAGCGGTTCCGGGAGGCGGTGGGCGGCGGGCGCCGTCTGCGGCGTCGTCGCCGCGTTCGCGGGCCTCGCGGTGGCGGAGCCGGTCGCGGCGGTGGTCCGGCCGGAGGCCTTCCCGGTGACCGCGGTGGGCTCCGCGGTCGTCGATCTGACGCCCACCGCCGTCAGGGAGTGGGCCATCGCCGCGTTCGGCACCGCCGACAAGACGGTCCTGACGGCGGGTGTCGTCGCCGCGCTCACCGCGATCGCGGCCGGGGCCGGGCTGCTCGCCCTGCGCAGCCTGCCCGCCGGGATCGCGGTCGCCGGCGGTTTCGGGCTGCTGGGGGCGGCGGCCGCGCTCAGCCGGCCGGCGGCCTCCTGGAAGGACGCCCTGCCCTCTCTCGTCGGCGGACTGGCCGCGGCCGGTGTGCTGTGGGTGCTGATCACCGCGGCCACTCGGCCCCGGCCGCGCGGGGCGCCGCCCGGCGGTGCCTGGGCGATGGACCGGCGCGGCTTCGGGCGACTGGTCGTCGGCGTCCTGGCCGCGGCGGGCGCGGCCGGCCTCGCCGGACGGCGGCTTGGCGCCCACGGCTCGGCGGGGGCGACCGCCTCCAGGGCCGATCTGGTCCTTCCCCCGCCTGCCGTGCCCGCGCCGCCGGTGCCGGCCGGTGCGGACCTGCGGGTACCCGGCGTCGGCCCCTTCCTCACCCCCGCCCGGGACTTCTACCGGGTGGACACGGCTCTGGTCGTGCCCCGCGTGGACGCCGACACCTGGCGGCTGAGCATCCTCGGCGAGGGGGTCCCGCGTCCCCTCACCCTCGGCCTGCGGGAGTTGCTCGCCCGACCCCTGGTCGAGCACGACATCACCCTCACCTGCGTGTCGAACGAGGTCGGCGGACCCTACGCGGGCAACGCGCGCTGGCTGGGCGTACGGCTCGCGGACCTGCTCCGCGAGGCCGGGGTGCGGCCCCCCTCCCGGGGCGGCCCCGCCGACCAGCTCGTGGCCCGTTCCGTCGACGGCATGACGCTGGGCACGCCCGTCGAGACGGTGATGGACGGCCGGGAGGCACTGCTGGCCGTGGGGATGAACGGCGAGCCGCTGCCCTTCGCGCACGGCTTCCCCGTCCGGATGGTCGTACCGGGCCTGTACGGGTACGTCTCCGCCTGCAAGTGGCTGACCGAGCTGCGGCTGACCACCTTCGCGGCGTACGACGCGTACTGGGTCCGCAGGTCCTGGGCACAGCGGGCCCCGGTGAAGACCCAGTCGAGGATCGACACCCCGCGCTCCTACGCGGCCGTGCGGCCGGGCCGGGTGGCGGTGGCGGGGGTGGCGTGGGCGCAGCACCGCGGGATCCGCCGGGTCGAGGTACGGGTGGACGGCGGCCCCTGGCAGGAGGCGCGGCTCGGCGCGGCGGACGGCGTGGACACCTGGCGGCAGTTCGTGTGGCCGTGGGAGGCGACGGCCGGACCGCACACCCTGGAGGTCCGGGCGACGGACGGTACGGGCGCCGTCCAGACCGGGGTGCGCGGCGGGACCGTGCCGGACGGGGCAACGGGCTGGCACGCGGTGCAGGTCCGCGTCACGGACCCCGGCTGACCGCCTCGCGCCCGGGCCCGGCCGGCGCCCCGGAGGACCGCCGTCCGCGTCACCGGCGGACGTCACCGGCGGACGTCACTCGCGGAACGCCTCCCGCGTGCGGCGGGTGGGGCCGCCGGTTAGCCTGCCGGGACGAGGCCTGCAATCGCGAGGCGGGGGACCTTCGTCTTCGACCCGCAAGGGGGGCACGCCGTGCGACATTCCAGGACCTTCACCCTCGCCTGTGTGGGAGCTCTCATGCTCGGCGCGGCCCTGGCGGGCGGCTACCCGGCCGGTCGCGCCGAGAGCGCCGCCCGGCAGTGCCCGGCGGGCCAGGTCTCGCGGGGCGGCACGTGCCTGCCGGCCGACACGGAGGCGTTCGTCGAGCGGCAGGTCGCGGACGCGCTGAAGACCTACCGGCTCACCGCCGCGATGGCCGGGGTGTGGGTCGACGGCGAGCGGGTGTCGGCCGCCGCGGCCGGGGAGACGATGACGGGCTTCCCCGCGACGACGGACATGCGGTTCCGCATCGGGTCGGTCGCGATCCCCCTGATGACGACCGAGCTGCTCAGGCTGGTCGACGAGGGCAGGGTGACGCTCGACGACAAGCTCTCCCGCTGGCGCCCCGACCTGCCGCACGCGGACGAGGTCACGCTGAGGATGCTGGCGTCCGCCTCCGCCGGATACGCGGACTACGTCACGGACGACGCCTTCATCGACGCCCTCTACGAGAACCCCTTCCGGCACTGGACCGGAGAGGAGCTGGTCCGGATCGCGATGTCCAGGCCCATGGCCCGGCCGCCCGGTTCGGGCTTCGCCTACTCGCACGCCGACTGGGTGCTCCTGGGAGACATCATCGCCCGGGTGGAGCAGAGGCCTCTGGGGGAGGTGATGCGCGAGAAGGTCCTTGAGCCGATGGGCCTGACCCAGACCGACATCTCGTCCAGGGCCGAGATCCCCCCGCCGGTGCTGCACGGCTTCGACAACGAGCGGGGGGTGTTCGAGGACTCCACCTACTGGGACCCGTCGTGGACCGTGGCGGAGGGGGCGGTGATGACCTCGACGCTGGAGGACATGGCGAAGTCCTTCACGGCGATCGGCGAGGGGAAGCTGCTCACCCCCCAGTCGCACAAGGCCCAGCTGACTCCGGTCGTCAAGATCAAGGGGAACGCCTGGTTCGCCCTGGGGCTGCCCGTGGAGAACACCTGGATCCTGCAGAACCCGTCCTTCGCGGGCTACGCGGGTACGGTCGCCTACCTGCCGTCCCGGAAGCTCGCCATCGCCACGGTGGCGACCCAGGGTCTCGGCAGCACCGTCCGGAACGCCAGCTCGAACGTGCTCCAGGCGATCGCCGCCCATCTGGCCCCGGAGCGCCCCCTGTCCCTGGGCTGACCCGCCGACCCGCTGTCCGCCGGGGCCGGTCCCGGCGGACAGCGGCCGGTCAGCGACGGTGCAGGCGCACCGGCAGGGCCTCGACGCTGTTGCCGATGAAGCTGCGCTGGTGGGGCAGTTCGGCCTCGGCGGTGGCGAGGTCGAGGTCGGGGAAGCGCGTGAACAGCCGCTCGAGCGCGACGGTGGCCTCCAGCCGGGCCAGCGGGGCGCCCACGCAGTAGTGTGCGCCGTGCCCGAAGGAGAGGCTGCGGGCGGCCGTGGGGCGGGTGATGTCGAATCGGTCGGCGTCCGGGCCGTGGACGTCCTCGTCGCGGCCGGCCGCGGTGTAGCCGGCGAGGACCGGGGTGCCCTGCGGGATCACGGTGCCGCCGACGGTCAGGTCCCGGGTGGGGTAGCGGAAGGGGAACCAGCTGACGGGGCCGTCCCAGCGCAGCGTCTCGTCCACGACGTCCGACCAGGTCGCCCCGCCCTCCAGGACGAGCGCGAGCTGGTCGCGGTGGGTGCACAGGGCGCGGACGGCGTTGCTGATGAGGTTGAGGGTGGTCTCGTGACCAGCGACGAGCATCAGCCGCATGGTGCCGCCGAGTTCGGCCTCGCTGAGCCGGTCGCCGTCGTCCTCGCGGGCCGCGATGAGGGCGCTGGTGAGGTCCTCGCCCGGCTCCGCCCGGCGGGTCGCGGCGATCCTGCCCATGAGTTCGACGAGCTCCCGTACGGCGGCCATCGCCTCGGCCGGGGTGGTGTCGGTCGCGATGATCACTTTGTTGGACAGGTGGTGGAGGCGTGCCCGGTGCCCGGGGTCCACGCCGAGCAGTTCGCAGATCACGCTCATCGGGAGCGGGAGCGCGAAGTGTTCGCGCAGGTCGGCGACCCCATCGGGCGATTCCGCGGCGGCCCGGTCCAGGTCGTCGAGGAGTTCGGCGGTGAGTTCCTCGACGCGCGGGCGCAGGCGTTCCACCTGGCGCGCCGTGAAAGCCCTGCCGACCAGTGCACGGAGACGGCGGTGGTCGTCCTCGTCGGCGGTGTGCATGCCCCGGGCGTCGGCGAAGGCCCGCAGTGGCCAGTCGCGGGGGATGCTGCCGTCGCGCAGGGCGGGGAAGTGCCGTGCATCCTTGGCCACTTCGGGGTGGGCGAGGAACTCCTTCAGCGCGTGATGGCCCAGGACGACCGCCCCGGGCACTCCGCCGGGGAGCACGACCTGCGCGACGGCCCCGTGCTCGGCGCGCAGCCGGGCGTTGAGGGCGTGCGGGCAGCCTCCGGCCGGGTCGATCACGTACGGGGCGTCCGGGCCGGACGGAGTCTGCGGGACGGGTGCGGCGTGGGAGGACAAACCGGTTCTCCTGACCTGGTGGACGGGACTCGGTCAACAGTGCTGCCCCGAAGGCTGGTTGGACAAGTCGGTACCCGGCCCGTGCAGGCGGCCGGTCTCGGTGAGGGAGAGGGGGTGGTGAAGGGCCGGGCTCACGGCCGGTGCGGCGGGCGCTGCGGCGGGTGGTCCGCCGGCGTCCCGGCCGGGAACCCGCGTGTTGGGCGGGTGACGGGCGGGCCGGCCGCCGTAGGGTCGTTGCATGACTCTCGAAGGCACCGGAGGTCTCCACGGCAGGGTGGCCCTCGTCGCGGGCGCCACGCGGGGCGCGGGCCGGGGCATCGCGGTCGAGCTGGGGGCGCGGGGCGCGACGGTGTACGTGTCGGGGCGCAGCACCCCGGGCCGGCGTTCGGAGTACGACCGGCCCGAGACGATCGAGGAGACCGCCGAGCTGGTCACCGCGGCGGGCGGCCGGGGGATCGCGGTGGTCGCCGACCATCTGGTGCCCGGTGAGGTGGAGGCGCTGGTGCGGCGGATCGACGCCGAACAGGGCCGCCTCGACGTGTTGGTGAACGACATCTGGGGCGGGGAGCTGCTCTTCGAGTGGGACAGCACGGTGTGGGAGCACGACCTGGACAAGGGGCTTCGGCTGATGCGACTGGCGGTGGAGACGCATGCCGTCACCAGCCATTTCGCGGTGCCGCTGCTGCTGCGCGAGCCGGGTGGCCTGGTGGTGGAGATGACGGACGGCACCGCCGACTACAACGCGACCCGTTACCGGGTCTCCTTCTTCTACGACATCGCCAAGTCCTGCGTGCTGCGGATGGCGTTCGCCCTGGGGCACGAGCTGGGTCCACGGGGGGCAACGGCGGTGGCCCTGACACCGGGCTGGCTGCGCTCGGAGATGATGCTCGACGCCTTCGGGGTGCGGGAGGAGAACTGGCGGGACGCGCTGGCCGAGGTTCCGCACTTCGCGATCTCCGAGACCCCCGCGTACGTGGGCCGCGCGGTCGCGGCCCTCGCCGCGGACCCGGAGGTGTCCCGTTGGAACGGCCAGTCCCTCTCCAGCGGCCGGCTGGCACGGGTCTACGGCTTCACCGACCTGGACGGCAGCCGCCCCGACGCCTGGCGCTACCTGGTCGAAGTCCAGGATCCCGGCCACCCCGCGGACACCACCGGCTACCGCTAGGCCGTCTCTTTCGGATCTTGCCGTTACGTCCGCGGAGGCTCACCGGGTCACCCCACCAGCCCGTCGGCGCCCCGGCGCCCCGGGGGCCGGACGACGGCTCACGGGGCGGCGCGGGAGGACAGGCGGTGGGCGAGGCCGTCCAGGACGCATCGGAGGCCGAAGGCCCAGATCGTCCCGGGGTGGTAGCCGGCGACCGCGGTGCCGACCCGGGCCGCCAGGGGGTAGCGGTCGGGCTCCAGGACGCGTTCCAGCAGCGGCGCGCTGACGGCCCACCAGTCCTCCTGGCTCAGGCGGCTGTTGTGGTCGGCGTCGTCGGCGGCGGCCAGCGCGTTGGCGTGCACGAAGCCGAGCAGGTGGGTCAGGGCGGCATCCATCTCGGTGTCGGTGAGCCCGATACCGTCGAAGGCCGCCAGCTCGTGCTCGTACTTCCCGATCACCCCGGGGCCCAGCGGCGGACGCGTGACGGCCAGGCCGGTGATCCAGGGGTGGCGGAGCATCAGGTCCCGGTTGTCCTCGGCGACCCGGGTCACCCGCGCCCGCCAGGGCTCCTTCGGGTCCGCCGGACGGCGTTCCATCCGCAGGTAGGCGTCGTCGAGCATCAGGTCGAGGAGCTCGGCCTTGCCGGGGACGTACGTGTAGAGCGTCATCGGCGTCACACCGAGCCGCTGCGCGAGCGCCCGCATGGTCAGCGCGGCCAGCCCTTCCTCGTCGGCGAGCACGGTCGCGGCGCGGACGACGGCGTCGACACTGAGGCCCTGCCGCGGGCCGCGGCGACCCGGCTGCGCGGGCTGTCCGGACGCGCGCCACAGAAGCTCCAGCGTGCGGACGGGGTCTCCCGCCCCGCTGCGATCCTGCACCATGTCCCGGCCTCCGCACACGCTCCATCAATTCACTACGCCGTACAGAATACACCGTATAGAGTAAAGCGCAGTGAGTCAGCCGAGACCCCGCACCTCGAGGAGTTCCGTGCACATCGCCGCCGACAACCACCAGGTCATCCAGGTCCGCGGGGCCCGCGAGAACAATCTCGCCGACATATCCCTCGACATCCCCAAGCGCCGCCTCACGGTCTTCACCGGCGTTTCCGGCTCCGGGAAGTCCTCCCTCGTCTTCGGCACCATCGCCGCCGAGTCGCAGCGCATGATCAACGAGACGTACACCGCCTTCATCCAGTCCTTCATGCCGAGCCTCGGCCGGCCGGACGTGGACGGACTGCACAACCTGAGCGCCGCCATCGTCGTCGACCAGGAGCGGATGGGCGCGGGTTCCCGCTCCACCGTGGGTACCGCCACCGACGCCTCCACCATGCTGCGCATCATCTACTCCCGCGTCGGCACGCCCCACATCGGCACGTCCAGCGCGTTCAGCTTCAACAACCCCGAGGGGATGTGCCCGCGCTGCGAGGGCGTCGGCGAGGTCTCCGACATCGACGTGGACCAGCTGGTCGACCGCGAACTCTCGCTCAACGAGGGCGCGATCACCGCCCCCGGCTTCGCCGTGGACTCCTGGTACTGGCAGAACATGGCGAACTCCGGCTTCTACTCCCCCGACACCAAACTCAAGGACTTCACCGAACAGGAGTGGGCCGACTTCCTCCACAAGAGCGCGGTGAAGGTCAAGGCCGGCTCCAACGGCTTCACCTACGAGGGCCTGATCACCAAGATCACCCGCCTCCACCTCGCCAAGGACCGCGAGTCCATGCAGCCCCACATCCGCGCCTTCGTGGAGCGCGCGGTGATCTTCACCTCCTGCCCGGACTGCGGGGGCACCCGCCTCTCGGCGGCCGCCCGGTCCTCGCGCATCCACGGCGTGAACATCGCCGAGTGCGCGTCGATGCAGATCAGCGAACTCGCCGGCTTCGTGCGCCGGATCGACGATCCCGCCGTGGCGCCGATGCTGTCCAACCTCCGGGGCCTGCTCGACTCCCTCGTCGAGATCGGCCTGGGCTACCTCAGCCTGGACCGCCCCTCGGGCACGCTGTCCGGCGGGGAGGCCCAACGCGTCAAGATGGTCCGCCACCTGGGATCCTCCCTCACGGACGTCACGTACGTCTTCGACGAGCCCACCACCGGCCTGCACCCGCACGACATCCAGCGCATGAACGGCCTGCTGCTGCGGCTGCGCGACAAGGGCAACACCGTCCTGGTCGTGGAGCACAAGCCGGAGGTCATCGCCGTGGCCGACCACGTCGTGGACCTCGGGCCGGGCGCCGGCACGGCGGGCGGGCAGCTCTGCTACAGCGGGGACGTCGCGGGGCTGCGCGCCTCCGGCACTCTCACCGGGCGCCACCTCGGACACCGAACACGACTGCGGGAGTCGGTGCGCAGCCCGCGCGGCCACCTGTCGGTGAAGGGCGCCGACCTGCACAACCTCAAGGACGTCAGCGTGGACGTGCCGCTCGGCGTCCTCACGGTGGTGACGGGTGTCGCGGGGTCCGGGAAGAGCTCACTGATCCACGGCTACCTGGCCGGGCGCGAGGGGGTGGTGGTGGCCGACCAGTCCCCGATCCGCGGCTCGCGCCGGTCCAACCCGGCCACCTACACCGGGCTGCTGGGGCCGATCCGGACCGCCTTCGCCAAGGCCAACGGCGTCAAGGCCGCGCTGTTCAGCGCGAACTCGGAGGGTGCCTGCCCCAAGTGCAACGGCCTCGGGCTCGTCTACACGGACCTGGCGATGATGGCCGGGGTGGCCACGGTGTGCGAGGAGTGCGAGGGCAGGCGGTTCACCCCCGAGGTGCTGACGTACCGGCTGCGCGGCAAGAACATCAGCGAGGTGCTGAACATGCCGGTCGCGGAGGCGTACGCGTTCTTCCCCAGCGGCCAGGCGCGGGCCGTCCTCGGGCGGCTGGTGGACGTGGGCCTCTCGTACGTGCGGCTCGGCCAGCCGCTCAACACCCTGTCCGGCGGTGAGCGGCAGCGGCTGAAACTGGCGATCAGCATGGCGGAGAAGTCCTCGACGTACATCCTGGACGAGCCGACGACCGGGCTGCACATGGCCGACGTCGACAAGCTGCTGGCCCTGCTCGACCGGCTGGTCGAGGACGGCAACTCGGTGATCGTCATCGAGCACCACCAGGCCGTGATGGCGCACGCCGACTGGCTGATCGACATCGGCCCCGGCGGCGGGCACTCCGGCGGCCGGGTCGTCTTCGAGGGCACCCCGGCCGCCCTGGTGGCCGGGGCGGACACGCTGACCGCCCGGCACCTCCGGGAGTACGTCGGCGCCGACGCGTAGGCCTGCGCGGCTGCTCCCGCCCGCGCCCCAGCCCCCGAGGGCTACGGCAGGCTCGACCCGTGGTCCTCGGCGAGCGGGGCGAAGAACCGCTCCACGTCGGCCTCGGTGACCGCGGCCAGGGTCGGCGGGGACCAGCGCGGGGCGCGGTCCTTGTCGACGACCTGCGCCCGGATGCCCTCCACCAGGTCGGGTGAGGCCAGCGCGTTGCAGGAGACCCGGTACTCCTGGGCCAGCGCCTGCTCCAGTGTGCCGAGTTCGGCGGCCCGGCGCACCGAGGCGAGGGTGACCTTCAGCGCGGTCGGGGACTTGGCGAGGATCGTCTCCGCGGCCTCCTTCGCCGCCGGATCGCCCTGGTCGGTCAGCCTCTGGACGATCTCCTCGACGGTCCCGGCCGCGTAGCAGCGGTCGATCCAGGAGCGCTGTCCGGCGAGTACCCCGGGGGCGGGTGTGGCGGCGTACCGCGGCAGGACCTCGCCCGCGGGGGCGGTGGCGAGCGCGGCTGTCAGCTCCGGGAGTCGGGCGGCGGGTACGAAGTGGTCGGCGAGCCCGCAGAGCAGCGCGTCGGCGGCGCCCACGGCGGCACCGGTGAGGGCGAGATGGGTACCGAGCCGGCCCGGGGCGCGGCCCAGCAGCCAGGTGCCGCCGACGTCCGGGACGAAGCCGATGCCGGTCTCGGGCATGGCGACTCGGGAGCGTTCGGTGACGACGCGGACGCTGCCGTGGGAGGAGACGCCGACGCCGCCGCCCATGACGATGCCGTCCATGAGGGCGACGTACGGCTTGGGGTATCGGGCGATACGGGCGTTGAGCCGGTACTCGTCGCGCCAGAAGCCGGCGGAGGCGGTGGTCCCCGCCCTGGCGTCGTCGTGGATGGCCCGGATGTCACCTCCCGCGCACAGTCCGCGCTCGCCCGCTCCGCGGATCAGCACCTGCCCGACGGCGTCGTCGTCCGCCCAGGCGTCGAGGGCCTCGGCCATCCGCAACACCATCGTGTGGGTGAGCGCGTTGAGGGCCCCGGGGCGGTTGAGGGTGACCACGCCGGTCCGTCCCTCGACGTGGAACAGGACGGTGCCGTCGTCGGAGGTGGCGTGCGTGTCGGTATCGGGTTGCCTTTTCACAGCCCTCACAGTAGGGCCACGCCAACGGTGCGCCCCGGGCGCCCGGCGCCGGCAGCACGGGGCACGGGCCGGGCGGCGGGCGCTCAGTGCACCAGGCGTACGCGCTGGCTGGTCAGTTCGTAGCGGGCGCCCACGACGGCAAGCGCCCCGGCGGAGATCCTGGCGGCCATCTCGGGCTCCGCGGCCAGCCGCCCCCGCACCAGCCGCACGTTCGCGGTGATCGCGGCGTCGATCCGCGCGGCGCCGCGGAGCCCCCGGTCGATGGCGGGGCGGATCTGATCGACCAGATACTGCATGTGGCCCGGGAGCGGCGGTCCGCCCTCGGCGGCCCGCACCGCTGCGCCGACGGCCCCGCAGGACTGGTGTCCCAGGATGACGACCAGCGGGATGCGCAGCTCCAGGACTCCGTAGGCGATGCTCCCCAGGACCGCCTCGTCCAGGACCTCGCCCGCCGAGCGCACGGTGAGCAGGTCACCGAGGCCCTGGTCGAAGACCAGTTCCGGCGGGACCCGGGAGTCGACGCAGCCGAGGACGACGGCGAACGGGTGCTGGCCGGCGACCAGCGTGCGCCGCACGGTGCGCGTCTGGTCGGGATGGCGCTCGTGGTAGGTCCGCCAACGCCCGTTTCCCGTCACCAGTGCACGCAGCGCCGACTCGGGGGTGGTGGGCCTCGATCCGGCCCCGCCCCCGGGCGGAGCGGCCATGGGCACGCGGGCGGAGCCCGCCACCAGCCCCGCCCCCACGGCGGCCACGCCCGTCAGCACCGCCCGGGCCAGCCGCCGCCGGCCCGGTACCTCTCGACCTTCAGCCTCGACACTCATATCAGGACAAACTATTCACTTGCGACTCGCCGGCTCCGCAGGACACGTCCCCGGTTCAGTCGAGCCCCGAGCGCGCTTCGGGGTCGGTGGCGTGGACGGTGTCGTGGAGGAAGCCGCCCGACTGGTGTTTCCACAGCCGCGCGTAAGCGCCCTCTGCGGCAAGGAGCTCCCGGTGCGAACCCTGCTCCACGATGCGGCCCCGGTCCAGGACCACGAGCCGGTCCATGGTGGCCACGGTGCTCAGCCGATGGGCCACCACGAGGGCGGTCCGGCCCTCCATGAGCCGCCACAGTGCCTCCTGCACCAGGATCTCGCTCTCGGAGTCCAGGGCGCTGGTCGCCTCGTCGAGCAGGAGGATCGGCGCGTCGCGCAGGATGGCTCGGGCGAGGGCGACCCGCTGGCGCTGTCCGCCGGACAGTTTGACGCCGCGTTCGCCGACCATGGTGTCGAAACCGTCCGGCAGCGCGTCGGCGAACTCCGTGACGTGCGCCGCCTCGGCGGCGCGGCGGACCTCTGCCTCGGTGGCGCCGGGCCGGGCGAAGGCGATGTTCTCCCGCAGTGTCCGGTGGAACATCGCCGGGTCCTGGGGCACGTAGGCGAGCCGGCTGCGCAGGTCCGCCTGCCGCAGCCGGCTGATGTCCTGGCCGCCGATCATGATCCGGCCGCCGTCGACGTCCGTCATCCGCAGCAGCAGCCGGGTGAGCGTGGTCTTGCCGCCGCCGGACCGGCCGACGAGACCGATCTTCGATCCGCTGGGCACGTCCAGGTCGAGGCCCTCGAAGAGCGGCCGCGCTCCGCCGTGGGAGAAGTCCACCCGTTCGAACCGGACGTCGGCGCTCTCGGAGCGCAGCGGCTCCGGCACCGCCGGGTCGAGCACCGTGGGCGGCTCCAGCAGCAGTTCGGTGAACTGCGCCGCCTCCGTCATCGAGCTCTCCAGGCGCCGGTAGATCTGGTTGAACTCGAACATGATGCGGGTCGCGTTGGCGTAGTAGGTGAAGGTGACGATGATCGCCTCCACGCCGTGCTCGCCCGCGCCGAGGGCGACGGCGATCAGCAGTCCCAGCACGTTCGTCAGCACGGACAGGGGCGCGACCAGCGTGTCGATGCGCAGGTTGCCGTAGTCCCACGAGCGAAGGGTCAGCCGCCGCGACTCCGCGACGCGGGACTGGTGCTCGGCGGCCTCACGGCCCTCGGCGGCGAACGCCCGCACCGTGTCCATGTTCATCAGGCTGTCGGCGACGTGGCCCGAGACCCGGGCGATCGCCTCCTCGCGCTGGGCGACGAGGGTCTGGCGGCGGCGGATGAGGGGGGTGACACAGAACGCCGTCAGGACGATCAGCGCGAGGAGGCCGACCACGAGCATCGGTTCGTACTGCCAGAGCACCACGGAAGCGAAGAGCAGCGGCACGAAGCTGCCCATGACGGAGAACGTCAGCGTGTCGACGAACTCCTCGAAGCGGGAGGCGAAGCTCAGGACGCGCTTGGTCAGCGACCCGGCGAAGTTGTCGTGGAAGAACGCCGCGTCCTTCGCGAACAGCTCGTCCATTCCGATGACGTAGAGGTGCTCGATGCCGCGGGCGTCGAGGCGGTTGAGGCAGTGCAGTCCGATCCGCCACAGCACCTCGGCGAGCAGCAGGACGCCGGCGAAGCCGAGGACGTAGGGCAGCATCGCGTCGATTCCGGCGGAGCCTCCGTCGGCGACCCGGCCGACGAGTTTCGCGACGACCAGCGGCGCGACGTAGAAGATGCCGATGTTGCCCAGCGCCGGGAGCAGCATGGCCGGAGCGGTCAGCCCGCGCAGGCGCGCCAATTCCCGTCCGTAGGAGCGAAGTGCGAGGAGGACCGAGCCCCGGCTCGGCTTGTTCTCGGGTGATTTCGGTGAATCCATCCCCAACCCTGTGTGGTCGGACCGGCAGGACAGGAGTCGGAGTGTCCCGTATGGGCGCCGGGGCGGTCCACGCGTTTTCCGGGCGCCGAGCGCTGTCCCCCAGCCCTCGGGAGGGCTCGCGCGCGGTCGGCGGGGCGGGGAGCCGTCGGCCGGGCGAAGGCGGCGTGTGCCGCGTTGGGCTGCCCCTGCGCCGCCGGAGCCCCCGCCCCTTTCGAGCCATTCACGCGGACACGCTTGCCGCCGACCACGCACGGGTGGCTAGGATCACGGCATGATCACGGCTCGGTCGTCCTCCGGCGCGCCGCGGACCCGGGGAATCCGGAGTCCGCTGCTGCTCCTGTGGTCGGCCCTGCTCCTGCTCGGGCTGCTCGACGCGCACGGGATCGGCGCGGGGAGCGGCGACCTGCACCACGGCCGTTCGGTCTCCGCCTCCGCCGTGCCCTCGCAGGCCCTCGTGTTCGGCGCGGACACCGCCGCGCATCCGGCCGAGCAGTGCATGCCCGGCCGCTCCGAGCGCGGTACGGCTCCCGCGGGCCACCCGCAGGCGAGCGCCGGCCCGGCCACGCGCGCCCGGCGGGCAGACGCTTCCGCGCCGCCGCAGACGACCCCGCGGACCTGTGGCGCCCCGCTCCCGCCCGCGCACGGAGTGCTGCGCCTCTAGGCCGTGTCGCGAACGTCCCGCGCGGCGCCTGCACGCACCCTCGCGCGTTGTCGGGATCATCGGAGTACGCCCGGTAGGAGAGCGGACGGCGCCACATGCGCAACCCTTCCTCGACCGTCTCCACGCCGCCACGGGCCGGCTGGGCCACGCGGCCCAGGGCGTTCACCCTTCCCGGGTGTTCAGGGGGCGCGCCAACCGCTGCCCCGGGCATCGGCGGAACACTCCGCATGACCCCACGGCACCACCCGCCTGCCCGTACCGGGCTCCCCCGTCCCCGCCCACGGTCCGACGCACCTCCCGGAGGAGCCGTGTCCTTTCGTCCTTCCCCCTCCGCCCGCCGCACGGGTGCCCTCGTACGGCCGCTGCTCGTGCTGTCCGCGCTGCTCGCGCTGTCCGCCTTCACCGCCGCGCTGGTCGGCTGCCTCGTCCACGAGGGCACGCCGTCCCAGCGGCAGGCCTCGGCGCCGTCCGCCCCGGTCCACCACCACGAGAGCGCCGCCGACGACTCCCCGGGAGTGCCCCACCCCGACGACCCCTGCGTCCTCCACCTCGCGCCCCGCGGCGTACCCGACGTCGCGGTACAGCGCCCGGCCGCCTTCCCGGTGCTGTTCGCGGTACTCCTCGCGCTGCTCGCCACCGCGCCGCCCGACCCGGCGCGGCGCGGCGCCTCTCCGTCTCCCGGCACCGCGCTCACGGGACGCAGAACCAGGAACCGGATCTGCTGCTGGCGGATCTAGCAGCCGTTCGTGCGGCCTTGACCCAAGGCCGCCGTCCGACTCCGTCACCCGCGGGCCGACACCGCGGCGCGACGGAGACGGACGAGATGTGCACGGAAACAGCCGTCTACGAACGAGAGCCGAGGAAGATGTCCTCTCCGTCCACGCAGACCACCCCGCCCGCCCGCGGCGCCGCCCTGTCCGGGCTCGTCGGCAACACCCCTCTCCTGCGCGTGTCCGAACCCTTCGCCCCCGAGGGCCACGGCTTCTGGGCCAAGCTGGAGGGCTTCAATCCCGGTGGCATCAAGGACCGGCCGGGCCTGCACATGGTCGAACGCGCCCGCGCCCGCGGCGACCTGCTGCCCGGCGCCCGGATCATCGAGTCCACCAGCGGCACCCTCGGCCTGGGGCTCGCCCTGGCCGGTATGGTCCACGGACATCCGGTCACCCTGGTCACCGACCCGGGTCTGGAGCCGTCCATGACCAAACTGCTGACCGCCTACGGAGCCCAGGTCAACGTCGTGGCCGAGCCGCACCCCGCCGGCGGGTGGCAGGAGGCCCGACGCGAACGGGTACGGCAGCTGATGGCCCGGCATCCCGGATCCTGGTGTCCCGATCAGTACAACAACCCCGACAACACTGCCGCCTACACACCGCTCGCCCTCGAACTCGCCACCGCACTGGGGCACATCGACGTCCTCGTGTGCAGCGTGGGCACCGGCGGGCACTCCGCGGGCGTCTCCCGCGTGCTGCGCCAGCTCTACCCGCAACTGGAACTGGTCGGCGTGGACACGATCGGCTCGACCATCTTCGGCCAGCCCGCGCGGCCCCGCCTGATGCGCGGGCTGGGATCGAGCATCTACCCCCGCAACGTCGCCTACGGCGACTTCGGCGAGGTGCACTGGGTGGCCCCGTCCGAAGCGGTGTGGGCCTGCCGGCAGCTCGCCGGCTCGCACTACGCCACGGGCGGCTGGAGCGTCGGTGCGGTGGCCCTGGTCGCCGGCTGGCTGGCCCGGACCCGGCCGGCGGACACCCGTATCGCCGCGGTCTTCCCCGACGGACCCCAGCGCTACCTCGGCACCGTCTACGACGACGACTACTGCGCCGCCCACGGGCTCCTCGACGGCCCGCCGGCCGCCGAACCGGAGGTCGTGGGACGCGTCGACGAGAAGGAGGTCACCCGGTGGACGCGGTGCGCCGCCGTGGTCGATCCGCTGACCGCCGAGGAGCGGGCCCCCCGGTCACCTGAGCGGGCGGAGGGGTCCGGCCGGTGAAGGGGTTCCTCACGCAGCTCCGCTCCTACGACCGCTCCGTCCGGCTGTTGATGGTGAACCAGTTCACCATCAACCTCGGCTTCTACATGCTGATGCCGTACCTGGCCGCGCACCTGTCCGGCTCGCTGGGGCTGGCCGGCTGGCTCGTCGGCCTGGTCCTCGGCGTACGCAACTTCAGCCAGCAGGGGATGTTCCTGATCGGCGGCACCCTGGCCGACCGGCTCGGCTACAAACCCATGATCGTCGCCGGTCTGCTGCTGCGCGTCGTCGGCTTCGCCGCCCTCGGAGTCGTCGACTCCGTGCCCGCCCTGCTGGCGGCCTCGGCGGCCACCGGCCTGGCGGGGGCCCTGTTCAACCCCGCGTCCCGGGCCTACCTGGCCGCGGACGCGGCCGACCGCCGGGTGGAGGCGTTCGCCCTGTTCAACGTCTTCTATCAGGCCGGCATCCTGCTCGGGCCGCTGGTGGGAATGGTGCTGACCGGGGCCGGTTTCCGCATCACCTGCCTGACGGCGGCCGGGATCTTCGCCGTACTGAGCCTCGTGCAGATCCGCGGCCTGCCCGCACGCGGGGCGGACCGGGCGGGCACGGGGCCCGGCGGCGCACCGGAAAGCGTACGGGCCCAATGGCGGCAGATCCTCGCCAACCGGCCGTTCCTGCTGTTCGCGGCCGCGATGACCGGCTCGTACGTGCTGACCTTCCAGGTGTACCTGGCACTGCCGCTGGAGGTCCGGCGGGTCGGCGGCGACGGGGCGTTCTCGGGGGCCGTGACGGCCGGGCTGTTCGCCGTGTCGGGGCTGAGCACCGTCCTGTTCCAGACGCGGGTGACCGCCTGGTTCAGGGCGCACACGGAGCCCGGCCGGGCGCTGACACGGGGCCTGCTGGTGATGGGCGGCGCGTTCTTGCCGCTGCTCCTGGCGGCGGCCGTGCCGGTGCCCGACGGGGGTGCGGGACGGTGGCTGCTCGCCGCCGGGCCGCCGGTGGCGGCGGCCCTGCTGCTCGCCCTCGGCACGATGATCGCCTACCCGTTCGAGATGGACACCATCGTCCGGCTCTCCGGGGACCGTTTTGTCGCGACCCACTACGGGCTCTACAACACGGTCTGCGGCATCGGCATCACCGTGGGCAACCTGCTCACCGGTGCGGCCCTCGACGCGGCCCGGTCCTCGGGTGCGCCGGCGCTGCCGTGGCTGTCCCTGGCCGCTCTGGGCGCCCTGTGCGCCGCCGTGGTCCGTTGGCTGCACCGCAGCGGGCGCCTCGCAGCCACCGGCCTCGCGGAGCGCACGGAGCCGGCCGCCGCCTGAGTCGCCCCTCCCCCGGCGCGGGCGGTCCGCGGGCTACGCCTGCTGCCGCCCCGCCGGCGGGAGACCGGCCAGCAGCTCCCGGGCCAGGCGCAGATGGCGGTGGCCCGGCTCCAGCAGGGTCCGGGCGTCGCCGAGGGTCCGGGTGAGCAGCGTGCGGGCCTGCTCGGGCCGGCCCGTTGCGGCCAGGGCCCGGGCCCATTCCAGGCGGGCGTAGATCGTGTGCGGGTGATCGGGGCCCATGACCCGGGTGCGGTCGGCCACGAGCGACTCCCAGGCGGCCGCGGCCTCGGCGGCCCGGCCGGCCCGTGCCGTGAAGGCGGCACGGCTGCTGCGGACGGCGAGGGTGTGCGGGTCGTCCGGGCCGAGGCAGCGTTCCGCGTCGGTCAGCAGCTCGGCCAGCTCCGCTTCGGTGCGGGCCGGTTCGCCGGCCCGGTACCAGATCAGGCTGCGCCGGGTGGCGAGTACCTGGGGCTCGTCCGGGCCCTGCACCCGGAGCCGGTCGGCGAGCAGCCGGGTCAGCTGCCGGGCCGCCTCGGCCGGGGCGCCCGACTCGCCCGTGAAGTAGGCCAGTTCGTGGCGGGCGGCCAGGGTGTCCGGATGGTCCGCGCCGAGGACGGCCCCGGCGTGGGCGGCCAGGGCGGCGAACCGGCCGGCCGCGGCGTGCGGGTTGCCGGCCTCACCGGTGAAGAAGGCCAGCTGGTGGCGGGCGGCCAGGGTGTCCGGATGGTCCGGGCCCAGCCGGTCCTCGCGCCGCCGGGTGATCCCGGCGAGGTCGGCCGCGGCCCGGCGGGGGCGTCCCGCGTCCCCGACCGTGATGGCGAGCAGGAAGTCGGCTCCGGGGACGGCGCCCAGGCGGGCCCGGGACAGCGCTTCGGCGGCCCGGCGCGGCCTCCCCTCCTGGTGGGCCAGCAGGCCGATGTCGTAGGACTCGGCCGGCGTGACCCTGGTGACGAGGGTCTGCCACAGGTGTTCCGGCACCGGTGGCAGGCCGGGCGCGTTGAGGAGGTAGTCGAAGGCCGTGTATCCCTGGGAGTAGTTGCCGATGAGCAGCCCGCTGGTGGCGTAGACGGCCGTGCAGGCCCAGTTCATCGCCTCGTCGAAGGGTTCCGGCTGGAGATCACCGCCTCCGCGCGCCACCAGGTAGGGCCGGTGCAGTTCGCGCAGCCGGTCCCGGCTCACCGGGGTGCGCAGCCCGGCGCGCCGGCAGTCGACGGCAGCCGCTACCACAGCCGCACCGCGCGGATTGGTGCCGGGCGCCCAGGCGTTGTGCCAGGCAGCCAGTAACTCCGGTCCAGCAGCCAGGACTTCCGCGATGCCGAAGCGTTCACCCGCCCGCAGCGCCGCCCTGATCCGCGGGTCCTGTCCGTGCGCGGCGGCCCGCCGCCGCTCCTCGGGCGACCAGTGCCGGGCCAGCCGCACCACTTCCGCCTGTCGGAGGACGTCCCGCTGGGTGCGCCAGGCGTCGCGGTCGGAGCCCGTCAGCCGGCTCTCCTCGCGGGCGTCGAAGCGGCGGAACTCCTGGGTGCGCATGGTCGCCAGCACCACCCGGCGTCCCGGCACCGGCAGGGCGGCCAGCATGGTGGCCGTGAGTCCTCCCGCGCCGAGGAACTCCTCCAGGTCGTCGAGCCAGAGCACGGCCCGGCGCCGCTGGCCCGCCACACGCAGCGCCTCCGGGAGCGCGCCCCTGCCCAGGGGGCGGACGAAGGCGTGGCGGGGGAAGAGCGCACGGGCCGTCTCGTACGCCAGCCGGGACTTGCCCGCGGTGGACTCCCCCACCAGCAGGACGAATCCGCCCCGGCCGAGCGCCTCGCGCAACTGCGGCTCCACGTCCCGGCGGATGTACGCCGGGGCCGCGGCCGGGGTGCGGCTCCCGTCGGCGGGATGCCCGTCCGCGTGGTGGGCGCCGGCCGGCTCGGGTCGGTCCAGCCGGCGCAGGGTGGGGATGCGGCCCGCCGCGGTGCGCAGCAGCACGTCCGCTCCGCTCGCGGCGGCGTTCCCGCCCGGCGCCGCGCGGCGCCGGGGCTGCAGGCGTTCGGCGGCCAGCCCGGAGAACGTGGTGACGGCGGCGCCGATGCCCGTGGCCCATGCCCCGCTGGTCCACAGCGAGGCCAGGGCCAGGGCCGCCGCGCCCAGGCCGACCGCGCCCACGTAGGCCGGCCAGCCGCGCACGCGGCCGTTCTCCCGTACGAGCAACACCGGCATGCCGCCCCCCACACGTCCGTGGCCGACCCCCATTTTCACCCGCGCGGGCGAATGGGGAACCAGGGGCGACGAGGTGACCGCCACACCTGTCCGGAAGTCGGCGGTCGGGCGGAACGCGTGCGGGCGGTCCGGGGCGCTTCTCCCCGGCGGGCACGGCGACGGGACCCCGTTCGGGTCCGGGGGGAGCCGGGCACGTGCGGCTCGGACGCCCGTACGGGATCGACACGGATCCGGGCCCTGCGCGGCCGGTGCGGGCCGGGCCGTCAGGCCGGGTGGCCGGGTGCGAGGTCCGCGACGTCGCTGAGGAGCAGCAGCGGCGGCCGTTCCGGGCCGGGCGGCCCCGCCTCGACCGGAGCGAGCAGGAATCCGGTGTGGTCCCCGCCGTCGGTGCGCCCTTCGATCCGGCCGACGAACCAGGCGGCGGCGTCCGCCAGGATCGGCGCGGGGGTGTGTGCCGACCGCCGCCACGCGAGGTGCGCGAACTTGTCGGTGTCGTCACCGGTCCGGCCGCCGAAGAGCTCGGCGGTGCGTTTCTGGTCCTCCCTCAGGGCATGCACCGCGAGGTGGGAGGCCGTCCGGGCGACCGTGTAGGTGTGGTTGGCCTTGGAGAGCCACACCATGAACCGGGGCGGATCGATGGAGCACTGGGAGGCGAAGCCCACCAGACACCCGGCGCGCCGCTCCCCGGCCGCCGCCGTCACCACGTACACGGGGTAGTCGAGTACGTCGGTGAACGCGTCCAGCTCCGCCACGGTGGCACTCACCCTCTCGCCCTCTCCCGGCCCCACCCCCGGCCACCCCATCGTCCCACCGCGGGTCCGGGCGGTCACTTCGGTCCCCGTGGAATCGGGCGGGCCGTGTTTGCCACCGGGGATCGCGGTCAGAAGCGGGGTGTACGACGCGATGTACGACGCATCCGTACCCCGAGCTCCAGGGAGTGATCATTCGTGTCCGACAAGGAGAAGAGCCGGGCCAAGGCCGAACAGGCCAAGGGCAAGCTCAAGGAGACCGCGGGCCGCGCGGTCGGCAACGAACGCTTGACCGCCGAGGGCCGCGCCGAGAAGACCAAGGGCAACGCCCGGCAGGCCAAGGAGAAGATCAAGGACACCTTCAAGGGCTGACGACGTCGAATGGCGGCGCCGCGATCGCGGCGCCGCCATTCGACGTGATCAGCCCTGCCCGCCCGGACCGGTACGGGCACTCAGGTCAGGGTCAGCACGACCGGGCCGCCCCCGCGATCCACCCGTCCCGTCCAGTCGGGCGCGAGGCGCAGGGAGCGGGACGGGGACGCCGCGAGCAGCGAGCGGCGCCGCCACAGCAACCGTCCGTCCTGGGTGACCGTCAGCGCGGGTACGGCGGCGGAATGCGCGGGACGCAGCAGCAGCGGCCGCCGGACGGCGGCCCCGGTGCCGGCCGTGATGCGGTTCGGTGTCACCCACACGAGCGGGGCACGGACCTGCAGCGGCAGGCCGGGCCCCGGCCAGGAGGCGCCCGCCAGGTGGGCGAGTACGGGGGCGGCCGCGGCGGCCCCTTCCGCCGCGGCGGTGGTCGCGCTCTCGATGCCGTGCAGGGCGTTGCCGACCGCGAAGACACCCGGTGCGGCCGTGCGGAAGGAGGCGTCCACGCCGGGGCCCCGCGTGCCGGGGTCCAGGGGGACGCCGCCGCGGCGGGCCAGTTCGTGGTCGGGGATCCAGTCGCCGGTGAAGACCACCGTGTCGCAGGCGAGGAGGCCCGTACGGCCGTCCCGGTGACGGACCAGGACGCCGGTCAGCCGGTCCCGGCCGCGCAGTTCGCCGACCGTGGTCGCCGTGAGCAGCGGGATCCCCGGTACGGCGGCGGCGCGCGGATGCTCGGTGGTCATCGCCAGCACCTCCGTGCCCGCCTGCCGGAGCGTGGCCGCCGCGTGGCGGGCCGCGGGCTCGGCGCCCACGACCACGGCCCGCCGGCCGACGGGCAGTCCGTACGTGTGGACCGCCTGGAACAACTCCCCTCCGGTCAGCACCCCTTGCGGGCGTGAGCCGGGTACCAGCCGGGCGCTGCGCGGGCGTTCCCGGGCGCCGGTGGCGAGTACGACGGCGCGGGCCGTGATCCGTTCCAGGCCGGACGGGCCGGTGGTCTCCAGGGTGAGCGGGCCGGCCCAGCCGGTGGCGGTCACGCCCGTGCGGAGCGCGGCCCCCGCGGCGAGCGCAGCCCGCACCGCCCGGCGTGCGTACTGCGGGCCCCGCAGCCCCGGCAGCGGCGGCCGGCCGAAGCCGCCGTGGTGCAGGTGGCGCGGCATCCCGCCCGGCTCCGGCTCGCGTTCCAGGACCTCGACCCGTCCAGCGCCCGCCCGCGCCAGCCGGGCGGCGAGGGCCAGTCCGGCCGGGCCGGCGCCGACGACCAGCACGTCGGCCCGCACATCCGTACGGGCCGTCCGTTCCGCACGGTTCACCGGCGCGACTCCTCGAACAGGGCGCGGACGGCGGCGCCGCAGTGGAAGCCCTGGCAGCGGCCGGCGCCGGCGCGGGTGCGCCGCCGCAGACCGTCCGGCGAGGCGGGCGGTACGGTCGCTGCGAGCGCGTCGCGGATCTCCCCGCGGGTGACGCGCTCGCAGTGGCAGACGATCCGGCCGTACTCCGGATCCGCCGCGATCATCGCCGCGTCGCGGTACGGACGGGCGAACGCCTCGCCGAGGTTCGGCATCCGCACCGGTTCCGGCTCGCGGGCGCCGGTCAGGGGCAGGCCGCCCTCGGCGAGCAGCTCCACCACGTGGGCGGCGATCGCCATCGAGGCGGTCAGGCCCGTGGACCGGATCCCGCCCACGGTGACGCAGCGCTGGGCGGGATGCGCGCGGATCGCATAGTCCTCCTGCCCTGTGGCGGCGCGCAGCCCGGCGTACACGGCGGTGACCTCTTCGTCGAGGAGGGCCGGCAGGATCCGCCGTCCCTTCTCCCGCAGCAGCGCGAGCCCTTCGGCGGTCGAGCCGGTGGCCGTCTTGTCGTCCAGGTCCTCGGCGGTCGGCCCGAGCATCACGTTCCCGTACACGGTCGGCGTGACCAGCACTCCCTTGCCGCGGGCGTCGGGCACGGGCAGCAGGATGTGGCGTACGAGGCCGCGCGCGAGTTCGTCGAAGACGATCAGCTGTCCGCGGCGGGGCGTCACCGTGAAGTCCGCGTGGCCGAGGAGCCGGTCGATCTCGTCGGCGTACAGGCCCGCCGCGTTGACCAGGTGCCGGGTGCGCAGCGGGCCGCGGCCGGTGGCGAGGATGTGCGGCCGGCCCGGAGCGATGTCGCGTACGGGACAGTTGAGGTGCAGCTCGACCCCGCCGCGCACGGCCTGGGTGGCGTACGCGAGGGTGGTGGTCCAGGGGCAGATCAGGGACTCGTCCGGGACGTGGAGGGCGCCGAGTGCGCCGGGTCCGAGCTCCGGTTCACGGGCCCGCACGTCGGCGGGCGGGAGGATGCGGGCCGCGTGGTAGCCGTTGCGCACGGCCTTGTCGGCGAGGCCCGGCAGGGCCGCGAGCTGCTCTTCGTTCCAGGCCACGAGCAGGGCTCCGACCGGTTCCGCCGGGATACCGCTGTCGGCGGCGTACGCGGCGAGCAGCCGCTGCCCGTCCCGGACGAGCCGGGCCTCCAGGGAACCGGGCACCGCGTCGAAACCGGTGTGCAGGATGGCGGTGTTGGCCTTGGAGGTGCCGTTGCCGACGTCGTCGCTGGCGTCGATCAGGGCGATCCGCAGCGGGAGGCGGGCCAGTTCGCGGGCGATGGCCGAGCCCACGACGCCGGCGCCGACGACCGTCACGTCGTACGGGTCGCCGCCGGGCAGCGGGCCGCGCCGGGTGACCGTCACGCCGGGCCGTCGAGCAGGGCGGACACCGCCGTCCGGAACCGTCCGCGGCGCTCGGCGGCCTGCCCGGCGCCGGCCTTCGGTTCGTAGACGGCGGACGGCTTCCACTGCGGTACGGCCTCGTGCACGGTGAGGGAGGGGTCGAGGCCGAGCCGGGCGACGGCGCCGACGCCGAGGGCGGTGGCGTCCGGGAGGGCGGACACCTCGACGGGGATCTGCAGCAGGTCGGCCTGTGCCTGCATGAGCAGGGCGGACCGGGTGAGGCCGCCGTCGACGCGCAGTGCGGCCAGTGGCGCGCCGAGATCGGCGGCGACGGCGTCGGCGAGCTCGGCGACCTGGGCCGCTATGCCGTCGCACAGCGCGCGCACCAGGTGCCCGGCTGTCGTGTCGAGGCCGAGCCCGGTGACCGAGCCGCGCAGGTCGCCCCGCCACCACGGGGCGGCGAGGCCGGCGAGGGCCGGGACGAAGGTGACGCCGCCGGCGTCGGGGGCGGTCGCGCCCACGGTGTCGAGGTCCCGGGCGCCGGAGATCACGCCGAGGTCAGTGAGCCAGCGGACGGCGGACGCGGCCGTGTAGACCTGACCGTCCAGGCAGTAACTGGTCTCGCCGCCGAGCTGCCAGGCGACGCAGCCGACGAGTCCGGTGCTGCTGCGGCGGGGTCGCGGTCCGCTCTGTGCGAGGAGGAACGCCCCGGTCCCGTAGGTGCACTTGGCGGTTCCCGGCTCGGTGACGCGCTGGGCGAGGAGTGCGGCCTGCTGGTCGACGAGCAGGCCCGTCAGTGGCAGCGGGGGCCCGAAGGCGGTGGTGGTGCCGACGCGGGTGTCCGCGCCGACGACCGCGGGCAGCGGTTCGCCGGCGAGGCCGAAGGCGTCGAGTGCCGCGGGCGACCAGTCGGCGGTGTCGAGGTCGAGCAGTTGGGTGCGGCCGGCGGTCGCCGCGTCGGTGACGAAGGCACCCGTGAGCCGGTGCACCAGCCACGCGTCGCTGGTCGTCACGACGCCTTCCCGGGTGAGGTGACGACGTATCCAGGCCATCTTGGGCGCGGCGAAATACGGGTCGAGCGGCAGTCCCGTGAGCTCTTGCAACGCCTCTGCGTGCGACGCCAGTTCGGCACAGAGCTGGCCGGCCCGGCGGTCCTGCCAGACGATCGCCTCGGTCAGCGGCTCACCGCTGACCGGGTCCCAGGCGAGGACGGTCTCCCCCTGGTTGGCCAGGCCCACCGCAGCGACCGGTTCACCGGCCTGGGCCAGGGCGGCGCGCCCCGCGTCGACGACCGAATCCAGCAGCTCGCGGGGGTCGACTTCTACGCGGCCGCCCGGCAGATAACGGGGCCGGACGGGGGTGGCGGCGGAGCCGATGACCCCGCGTGCGGGGCAGACGACGAGGGCCTTGGTTCCCGAGGTGCCCTGGTCCACAGCGAGCACCGGGCCCGTCATCACCACTCCGTCCCTGGCGTCGGCATGCACGATCGTCTCCGGGCAGCCTTCACCAGCGCACGCCACCCCGTCAAGATCGGTTTGCGCGCACGGTGTTGGCTCTGACGCAAATTCACATCTTGTATGTGGCTTGATACTTGCATTCGAAAAAGTTTCATGACTCGAACGCTCACAGTCACTCTATAGTGATCGCCGATCACCAGGCGCGAAGGCCATGCGATGCGAGGACCGATGACCACCACCACCGCAAGACGCGCCCGACCCGACTACCTGCCGACCGGGGCGAGGTGATGGCGGGCGGCGACTTCCGGCCCGTGTACCACCCCGCCGGCCACGACAACGACCTGCGGGCCGCCGTGCAGGACCTGCGCACCGGCCGCTGGGTGGCGATGGCCCACTTACTGGACCGGACGGACGGCTGGGGGCTGTGGACCCAGCGCACCCAGGTGCTCGCCGCCGTCGCGGCCGGATCCGACGTGGTCCAGGCGTGGCGGTCCGAGGAGCCGCGGAGCGTCGCCGCCTGCGTCATGCACACCCGGGTCTCCGTGGAACGTGCCGTCCGCGCCCACCGGGCGCGCCACCCCCGCACGCGCGAGTTATGGCAGGAGGCGTGGGCCGCCTGCCGCGACGCCGCTGAGCTCAGCCCCGCCGACCCCGTGCCCTGGGTGTGCTTGTTGGCGCTGGCCCTCCTCGACGAGCACCGCTCGATGGACGAGCACCGGCAGCCGCCGCCGGCCCTGATGCTGCCCCGCGGCCCCTGGGGCATCCTCGCCCAGATCGACAAGCGCGATCCGTACAACCGCGAGGCGTACCACCGGATGCTGCAGTTCGTGTGCGCGGGTACGCCAGGACCGCTGACCGAGGCCGCCAACTTCGTCCACTGGGCGTCCGGTTCGGCCCCGCCCGGATCCGCCGTCCACCTCCTGCCGCTCTACCTCAGCGTCGAGCGGTACCGCCGCGAACGCGGCCAGGAGAAGGCACTCGACCTGCACTGGGTCGCCGAGGAGGCCGTCCGCGCCGCCGGTCACGCCCTGGACACCTGGTTCCGCTGCAGCGACCTGCGCAGCGCCTCGCCGCTCGACCTGAACCACCTCGCCCACGCGCTGTGGGGAGCCCACCGGTTCGGTGACGCCGCGCGGGTCTTCGATGCGATCGGCCGCTACTGGACCACCCTGCCGTGGGCCCACCGGACCCGCGACCCGGCCGACCAGGAGCTGGCCATGGAGGTCTTCGTGCGGGCCCGGGCCCGCAGCCTGGCGGCCCTGGACTGACCGCGCGCGGGCCCCGCGCCCCGTGGCCTCCCCACCGGTTCACGCTGTCCCACCGCGCATCCCCCGCTCCACGTCCCCGCCGCTCACGACCCCCGGAGGTACTTCCCCCATGTCCCGCACCACGCCGACCGTCCGCCAGGACCACAAGGCCCCGCCCCGGCGGGACGAGGAGGAACGGCTCAGAGAGCTCGGCTACCAGCCGGTCCTCGCCCGCCGGATGGGCGGCTTCGGCAACTTCGCCATCAGCTTCTCGGTCATCTCCGTCCTCTCCGGCTGCATGACCCTCTACGGATTCGGCCTGGGCACCGGCGGTCCGGCCGTGATGCTGTGGGGTTGGGCCGGCGTCGGCCTGTTCGTGCTCTGCGTGGGCCTCGCCCTGGCCGAGGTGACCAGCGCCTATCCCACCTCGGGAGCGCTCTACTACATGGCCGACCGACTCGGCGGGCGCCGTTGGGGCTGGTACACGGGCTGGCTGAACCTGCTCGGCCTGCTCGGTGCCATCGCCGGCATCGACTACGGCGCCGCCCTGTTCACCGGCGCGTTCCTCAACCTCCAGTACGGCGTCGAGCCCACCCCCGGCCTGACGTTCGTGATCTTCCTGTGCATCCTGCTGCTGCACGCCGCACTCAACCTCTTCGGAGTCCGCCTCGTCAGCGTGCTCAACTCGGTCAGCGTCTGGTGGCACCTCGGCGGCGTGGCCCTGATCGTGGGCGCCCTGGCCTTCATACCCGACCAGCACCAGTCGCCCTCGTTCGTCTTCACCGAGTTCGTCAACGACACCGGCTGGGCCAACCCCTTCTACGTGGCGGCCATCGGCCTGCTGCTCGCCCAGTACACCTTCTCCGGGTACGACGCCTCCGCGCACCTGTCGGAGGAGACCTCCAACGCCTCCGTCTCCGCCGCCCGGGGCATCGTCCGGGCCATCTGGGTCTCCTGGATCGCCGGCTTCGCGCTCCTCGCGGGCCTGACCTTCGCCATCCAGGACTACGCGGCCGTCCAGAACACCGCCACCGGTGTCCCCCCGGCCCAGATCTTCATCGACGCGCTGGGTTCGGGCGGGGCCACCGCCCTGCTCCTCGTGGTCATCGTCGCGCAGCTCTTCTGCGGCAACGCCGAGGTCGCCGCCGCGAGCCGGATGGTCTTCGCCTTCAGCCGCGACAACGCGCTCCCCGGTTCCGCGCTGTGGCGCAAGGTGAGCAGCCGTACGCAGACGCCCGTCCCGGCCGTATGGCTCTCCGTCGCCGTGGCGGCGGTGCTGGCGCTCCCGTCGCTGTACTCGGCCACCGCCTACGGGGCCGTGACCGCCATCAACGTCATCGGCATCACCCCGGCCTACGCCATCCCGGTCTACCTGAGGCTGCGCGCCGGGAACCGGTTCCAGCCCGGCCCGTGGAACCTGGGCCGCTGGAGCAAGCCGATCGGCTGGACCGCCGTCGTGTGGGTGGCCGTCGTCACCGTGCTGTTCTGCCTGCCGCAGCAGTCGCCGGTGACCATCGACTCGATGAACTACGCCGCGATCGCCCTGGCCGTGGTCCTGGCCCTGGCCAGCGCCTGGTGGTACGCCGCGCGACGCTCGTACGGGACCCCGTCGGCCTACGGCAATGCCCGCGAGCAGGCCGAGATCGCCGAGGGCATCGTCTGACCCGGCGGTGCGGCACGACGGCCGCACCGCCGTACGCACGGCCGAGCCGCGCCCCGCAGGAGCGGGGCGCGGCTCGGCGTTCTCAGACCAGTTCGGGCTGCGATTCGCGGCGCTGCTGCGGCATGTGCACCTCCGCGGCCGGACGGTCCCATCGCCCGGTGGTGCGGACGTAGGCGTAGATCACCGAGACCATGGCCAGGACGACCAGCGGGCCGGCGACCCACGGGTGCGCCGCCATCTCCGTCGACAGGAAGCGGTAGGACAGCAGGAGCCCGGCGAAGACCGCGGCGCCGTGGGCCACCAGCCGGACGCCCCTGCGGTCCCGGCCGTGGTCGAGGGTGCGCAGCCCGGCATCGATCGTGAGGGTGAACACGACACCGGCGACGATGTCCGCGCCGTAGTGGTAGCCGAATCCCAGCGTTGCGCCGAGCGTCGCGATCAGCCAGAACGTTCCCGCCCAGCGGAGCGCCCGCGGGGCCTTGCGGGAGTGGATGAAGATCGCCGTGGCCCAGGCCGTGTGCAGGCTGGGCATGCAGTTGCGCGGGGTGAACTCGTCGAACGGAATCGGCTGCGGGACGGTGATCGGCGGCGGAGTGTTGGGCCAGAGTTCCGCCAGCGCCCACGGGCCGCCGTCGGCACCGTACGCGAAGATCGGCCCGACCACCGGGAAGACCATGTAGATTCCCGGTCCGAGCAGCCCGATGGCGAGGAAGGTGCGCACCAGGTGGTGGCGCGGGAAGCGGCGCTCGACCGCCACGTTGCGCAGCTGGTAGAGCGCGACGACGACCGCCATCACCGCCAACTGGATGTAGACGAATTCGAGGACGCGGAAGCCGACGACGCCGGTGGCCTCGACGATCCGGCCCGCCACCCAGGACGGGTTGCCCAGTGCCTGGTCGGCGGTCGCCACGTACGGGTCGAGCACGCTCGGACGGGTCTTCGAGGTGATCAGCAGCCAGGTGTAGCCCGTCTTGCGGCCGGTGACCAGCAGCAGGGCCAGGCCGACGCCCTGCAGCAGCAGCGTCCGTTCACGGCCGGTGCGTCGCGTGAGCGCGATGACGGCACAGGCCAGGGTGACCAGGAGGGCGCCGTTGCCGTACATCATCTCGGCGTCGACCGCCCGGCGCACGAGCCAGAAGGCGAGGTCGATGCCGACCGCGGCCCCGATCGCGATGCACCGCTGCCGCCAGGTGAGCACCACCAGCATCAGGGCCATGCCTGCGTAGAGCACCGTCCCCGACTTCGGGGCGAACAGCACCTCCCGCGCCTGGTCGGCGATCGGCCCCCGCACGCCGTAGTGGCGTGCGGCGATCTCCAGTGCGACGAGGAATGCGAGGGCCACCGCACCCACCGCGCCCCACAGCACGACATGTGGCCGCCGCCGTGCGGCGGACTCGGCTCCGCCTTTTCGCGAAATCGTTTGCTTTTCCGCAGATATCAATTTTTCAGCCGATGTTCACATGTCAACCTGATCATTGTTCGCTCGAACATGCTAGCGGAACGGGTGGATCTGTTCGGAATAGTAAGGAAGGCCACAGCGGGGAATCCCGGAGGGTGCGGGCGCGCACCATGCGGAATACAGAATTCCCCACCCTCAGCAGAGCGTGTCCCAGGAGTGGAGGGCATCCAGGGCGGCGCTGCGGGTGGCCGGCTCGGCCACGGCTCCGGCGGCCGGCGTGAGCAGGTAGTCCGCGACGGGGGTGAGCAGGAGGGAGGTGCCGGGGCTGGGGGTGAGGAGTCGGGCCTCGGCCCAGGAGTGCCGGATGACGGTGCGCCGGAGCAGCGCGCCGTGCCGGGTCCGGGCCGGTCGGGAGCCGGCGGGGTCCTCGCTGCGGCGCCGGTGCTCGGCGGCCAGCTCGGGGACGAGCGCGGCACGGACCGTGGCGAGCGGGCCCAGCGGTAGGTGCTCGGCGGCGCGGTCGAGGAGGTCCGCGGCCTCGGGCGCCAGGCGGTAGGCGGCAAGGACGGCGGCGGTCTCGGCCGCCTCGAACGGCCGGTCGGCAAGGACCGCGACGTCGAAGAGCGTGAGGGGGTCGGGCGGCAGCGCGGGCCCGCCGAGGCGGGACTCGGCCAGGGCGATGAGGCACTCCACGTGCGCGTCGGCGACCAGGTACGGCCGGACGGGCACCGCGTCGCCGTCGCCCGGCAGCGCGGCGGTGGACAGGTGCACCCGGTACCAGGGATCGACGAGGGGGTCCTCGGCCGGCCAGTGGACCGTGACGGCGGTGTGGTGGGGGCGCTCGCCGAGCAGGGAGACGCCGATGTGCTCCACCGGGTGGTCGGTGACCAGGCGGACGACCGCCTGCCAGAGCGCGGCCTCGTCGGGGGCGACCAGGTCGAGGGTGTCCAGCGGGCGCAGGAGACCGGCCGGGTAGTACCCGGCGAGCGGGAGGCCCCGGATGGCGCGCACCCCCGTGGAGCAGGCGAGGCCCTCGGCCAGCCGGACGTAGTGGTCGGCCCGGTCGCGGGCCCGGCCCAGCTCTGCACGGGCCGGCCCGCCCATCCGGACCCCCTCGCGGTCCAGGGCGGAGAGCACCAGGTGGGGAAGGTGACGGCCGGCCCGGGCACGGTGCAGCAGTTCCGCCGGCCCGGCCTCGGGATCGGCGCCGAGCAATCTGTACAGCAATGGGGTGTTCACGGACGTCCGCCTCCGAATGTAGGGTCGGGCCCGGCGCCACCGGCGGCCTAGGGGGGCGGGCGCGGTGCCCGGACGGTCTCCGGCGTGCCCGCGGCACGGTGCGATTCTGTATCGCAAGGTTCAACGCCTGATCACCACAGGCTCAACGGACTCTCGACACCGTGGGCGACGCTGTGGTTAAAAGGTGACACAAATCGAGACATGGGCGCCGAGCGGGGGCGGGCACCGTGTTCTGGGGCTGGGGGCAGGACTTGGGCGATCTGCGTTTCTCATTACTCGGTCTGATGCGGGCTCACCGGGGCGGTACCGCACTCAAGACAGGCAGTCCGCAGCAGCAGGCGATGCTGGCCGTCCTCCTGTTGCGGCCTGGGCACTCGGCCAGCGCCACCGAGCTCATCTCGGCGCTGTGGGGCGAGGAACCGCCGGGCGCGGCGATGACCACCGTGCGCACCTACGCGTGGCGGTGGCGCAAGGTGCTGGACGCCGGGGCCGGTGACGGCGCGGGGGACACGGCCGGGAACGACCGGCCCGCGTCGAGCGTGCTGGTGTCGATGGGGGACGGCTACCGGCTGGTGCTGCCGAAGCTCGCGGTCGACGCCGCGGAGGCGGAGTCGCTGGCCGCCGAGGCGGAGCGCACCGCGCGGGCCGATCCACTGCGCGCCCGGGACCTGCTCAACCGGGCGCTGGAACTCTGGCAGGGCGAGCCGTTGGCCGGCGTACCGGGCCCGTTCGCGGAACGGCACCGGCAGCGGCTGGAGGAACTGCGGCTGACGTTGCTGGAGGAACGCATCGGGCTGGACCTGACGCTCGGCCGCTATGCACGCTGCATCCCCGAGCTGACCGCCCTGACCACGGAGCACCCGCTGCACGAGCGGGCGTACGAGCTGCTGATGCGGGCGCTGTACCAGGCCGGACGGCAGGCCGACGCGCTGGCGGTGTACCGCGGGGTGCGGCAGCTCTTCCTCGCGGAACTGGGCGTCGCACCGGGCTCGGAGCTGGAGCACCTGCACCGCAGGATCCTGGAGGGCGATCCGTCGCTGGCCGCCCCGGATCCGGTCGCGGCGGCCCCCGGGGAACAGCTCGGGCGACCGCCGGAGCCGGCCCGGGAGAGGGCCGGCGCCGAAGACGGCACCGGGCACGGGTCCGGTCCCCGGGCGGCCGCACCGGACCGGCACGAGGAGAAGAAGGCCCAGGAGGCTGCGCCCAGACCGGCGCCCGCCCCTCCGAGACCGGCCCAGCTCCCGCCGGACGCCGCCGACTTCACCGGGCGCACCGCGCCGGTCCGGGTGCTGGACGAGGCACTCGGCACGCCCTCGGCACAGGCACTGGTGATCGCCACCGTCGTCGGGATGGGCGGCGTCGGCAAGACGGCGCTGGCCCTGCACGTGGCGCACCGCGTCCGTGCGTCCTATCCGGACGGCCAGCTCTACGTCGACCTGCGCGGCTCCGATCCGGTGCCCGCCGACCCCGAAGCGGTGCTCAGCGGCTTCCTCGTGGCACTCGGGGTGCCCGGCGACGCGGTGCCCGACGGGCTGGACGCCCGGTCGGCGCTGTTCCGGTCCGTCGTGGACGGGCGGCGGCTGCTGGTGGTGCTCGACAATGCCAAGGACACCGCGCAGATCCGCCCGCTCCTGCCGGGCGCGGTCGGCTGCGCGGTCCTCACCACCGGGCGGACCCGGCCGGCCGGGCTGCCCGCCACCGTCCACGTCGACCTGGACGTGTTCCACCCGTCCGAGGCCCTGGACCTGCTCGGCCGCACCATCGGGGCGGACCGGCTCGCCGCCGAACGCGACGCGGCGCTGGAGTTGGTGGTGGCCTGCGGACACCTGCCGCTGGCGGTCCGGATCGTGGCCGCGCGGCTCGCGGCCCGCCCCGGGTGGACGGTGGAGACGCTCAGCCGCCGACTCCAGGTGGAACGGCGGCGGATCGACGAGCTGCGGATCGGCGACCTCGCGGTGGCCGCCGCCTTCGAACTGGGCTACCGGCAGCTCACCGCCGCGCAGGCCCGGGCGTTCCGGCTGGTCGCGTCCGTCGACGGGCCGGACATCGGGCTGCCGGCCGCCGCCGCTCTCCTCGATCTCGACGAGTACGACGCCGAGGACCTGCTGGAGGCTCTGGTGGACGTGGCGATGGTGGAGTCGCCGTTCCCCGGGCGCTACCGCTACCACGACCTGCTGCGCGCCTTCGCCCGGCGGCGCCCGGTTCCGGAGGCGGACCCCCCTGCCGCGGCGGGCGGTGCGATGGACTGCGGGGAGGCGGTTGCGGCCCGCGACCGGTTGTTGGACCACCTGCTGGCCACGGCCTGCACCGCTTTCCAGCACGCGGTTCCCGGTGATCCGGCGGCGGGCGCGCTGGGACCGGCCCGGTCGCCGGGGGTGCCGCTGAGCGGGTGGGACGCGGCCCGGGAGTGGACGGCGGCGGAGCGTGCAGGTGCGGTGGCGCTGGCGGCCCAGGTCGCAGCCGACGCGGGACCGGCGGACGGCACGGCGGGCACGGCGGGCACGGCCCCGGACGGCTTCCGCACGTCGGCGCTGCGCGCCGCGATCGACCTGCTGATCGCGCTCACCCCGTTCGTGCTCACCCCACCAAGTCGGCAACTCGCCGCCACCGCCGACGCGCTGGCCGAGGCGGCGACGCGGCACGGCGACGTACGGGCCGCCGGACGTGCGCACTTCCTGCGCGGGAACGTCGCCCTGGCGGCGACCCGGCTGGACGCCGCCGAGGCGGCCGCGCGCCGGGCGGTGGACGCGGCACGGACCGCCGGCGACACCGTGATCCTCCGCCAGGCGCTCAACGACCTCGGACTGATCTGCCAGTTCCTCAGCCGCTACGACGAGGCGGTCGACCACTACGACGAGGCGCTGCTGCTGGCCAACGAACTCGGCCACCGCTCCGGCGCCCTGGTGACGACCGTGAACGCCGCGCTGGCGCGGGTGCGCAGCGGGCGGGCGGACGAGGCAGTGGAGATCTGTCACGAGGTGCTCGCCGAGCTGCGGACCCGGCAGGACGATCCGGGGCGTGCGTACACCCTGTACGTGCTGGGTCTGGCGCTGCACGGGCTCGGGCGGCACGAGGAGGCGGTGACCTGGTTCCGGGAGTGCCTGGCGGTGGCGACGGGAGCGGGGCTGCGGGACCGGGCCGCGCACGCGCGCTACCGGCTGGCGGACAGTCTGCGCTCGCTCGGCCGGGCCGACGAGGCACTCGACCACGCCGGGCGGGCGCTGCTGCTCTGCGAGGAGCTGGGGGCGGAGCGGGACCAGGCCCAGGCGCTGGTGGTGCTGGGCCGCTCGCTGGCGGACCTGGGGCGCGGGGCGGAGGCCGGGCGGCGGTTGCGGCAGGCGTACGAGATCTTCTGCCGGCTGGGTCTTCCGGAGGCGGCCGAGGTGGCCTGCCTGCTGGAGGAGTCGGCGCCGGCCCTGGCCGAACCCTGTGGGCTGGAGGCCTAGGAGGCCCCCGGTCGGGCGGGGCCGCCGGTGGCCGGGGTCAGGAGCCGGTGCTGTTCCAGTCCTTGTCGTCGGACGGGGAGGGGGAGGGCGCCGGGGCCTGCTGGGTGCTGACGGTGCCGCCGCCCTGCCCGCTGCCGCTGGTGTCGTCGGCCATCGCCGCGCCGGACGCGCCCAGGGCGATCAGGGTGCCGAGGCCGAGGCCCGCGACGGCCAGGCAGACCCGGGTGGCAACGTGGTTGTTCGCGCGGTTCGCCATGACTGCTCCCTGGGGGACGTCTTCCCTGGTGGGAAGGTGGTTTCCGGTTCTTCCCGGCGTGTTCCGGGCTGATGGGACGAGCATGGCAAGGCGCGTTCAACAGCCGATCGACGCAGGAGCACCGTGCGTCGATCGGCTTCGTTGACCGGTGCGCCGGGCGGAGCGTCGCACGGCGGCCGGTCGGGCCCCGGTCAGGCCCCCGGTCAGGCCGCCGCGCGGATCTGCAGGGTGCAGCACTTCACGCTGCCGCCGCCCTTGAACAGCTCGGAGAGGTCCACCCCGATCGGCCGGAAGCCCCGCTCGCGCAGCCGGGCCGCGACGCCGGTCGCGGCCGCCGGCAGCACCACGTTGAGGCCGTCGCTGATCAGGTTGAGGCCGAACACCGCCGCGTCCGCCTCCTCCACGAGCACCGCGTCCGGGAAGAGCCGGCGCATCACCTCCCGGCTGCCCGCCGAGAACGCGCCCGGGTAGTAGACGACTTCGTCGTCGTCGAGCACCGCGAGCGCGGTGTCGAGGTGGTAGAAGCGCGGGTCGACGAGGTCCAGGCCGACCACCGGGCGGCCGAGGAACTCCTGCGCCTCCGCATGCCCCGCGCTGTCGCTGCGGAAGCCGCGCCCGGCGAGCAGGTGGCCTCCGGTCAGCAGCAGGTCGCCCTCCCCCTCGTTGACGTGCACCGGGTCGTGGGTGGCGAATCCGTTCGCCCGGAACCACTCCAGGTACGCGGGGCCCTCGGCGGCCCGCTCGGCGTTGCGGAAGCGGGCCCCGAGGACGCGGCCGTCGACGACGGTGGCGCCGTTGGCCGCGTAGACCATGTCCGGAAGGCCGGGCAGCGGGGCGATCAGATCGACGCGGTGGCCGAGTTCGACGTACAGCCCGTACAGCCGCTCCCACTGGGCGACGGCCAGGCCGGTGTCGACGGGCTTGGTCGGGTCCATCCACGGATTGATCGCGTAGCTGACCTCGAAGTGGGTCGGACGGCACATCAGGAAGCGGCGCGGGCGGGCTGTGCGGGTCATGGGGGCTCCGGAAGGGTACGCGCGGGGTGCGGGGCAGGGAGGTGCGGGCGGGAGCGGTGCCGGTCAGGCCCGCTCGGGACGCTCGGGGAAGCTGCGCAGGCCACGGAGCGGGCCGGCCAGTAGGACCAGGCCGGCCGAGAGCAGCACGCCAGCCATGATCCAGAGGGTGGTGCGGGCGCCGAGCAGCTCGCCCAGCCAGCCCCCGAGCAGGGCGCCCACCGGGATGGCGCTGAAGTTGACGGTGGAGGCGCTGGCCCGGATCCGGCCGATCATCGCGGGCGGGCAGTAGGCCTGGTAGAAGCTGCCGGCGATGACGTTTCCGGCGATCACCCCGCACACCGCGACCGACCAGGCCAGGGCGCTCACGGCCAGTGGCAACTGCTCCCCCGCCATCGGCAGCAGGAGGATGAACGGCGCTCCGACCAGCTCGCAGAGCAGCAGACCCCGGGCCGTCCCGAAGCGGCGGGCGATCCGTCCGGCGAGCGCAGCACCGGCCAGGCCGCCGACGGAAACCACGGCGAAGACGGCGCCCACGCCGCCGGGCGTCACGCCCACGCTCCGGACCAGGAAGACGGTCTGCACGGCCTGGATGCCGTTGAGGCCGAGGTTGCCGACCGCCGCGAAGCTCGCCAGGCTGCGCAGGTAGGGGTCGTGCGCCAGGAAGCGGACGCCCTCTTTGATCTCGCGGAGGATGCCCCGCCGTTCGGAGACCGGCGGGGGCTTCTCCTCCGCCGTGATGGAGCCCACGCAGACCGCCGCCACCAAGTAGGTGAGCGCGTCGGCGAGCAGTCCGGTGACGGCGCCGAACGCCTGGGAGATCAGGCCGGCCAGGCCGGGGCCGGCGATTTCCGCCGCCGCGTCCCCGGAGCGCAGCTTGACGTTGGCCTCCAGCAGGTCGGGCTTGGCGACCAACAGCGGCAGCACGGCGCTGTTCGCGGTGGACAGGAAGACCTTGACCGCGCCGGCCAGGGTTGCCACCACCACCAGCTGGGCCATGGTCAGCATGCCCAGCCAGCCCGCCACCGGCACGCTGCCGAACAGCACGAACAGCAGCAGGTCGCATACCAGCATGACCTTCAATCGGGGCCAGCGGTCCACCCAGGCGCCGGCCAGCAGTCCAAGGAAGAGCCACGGCAGCCAGGCGGAGGCGGTCAGCAGGCCGACCATGAACGGCGAGGCCTCCAGCGTGACGACGGCCACCAGGGCGAGCGCGACGTTGCCGACGGCGGTGCCGAGGCCGCTGGTCGTCTCACCGATCCAGAGCTTGCGGAAATTGCTCTGCGCCCAGAGGCCCCAGCGGCTCTTCCGCGGCGCGTCCCCCTCGGGGGGAGACGGCGGTTTCACGGAGGCGGTGGTCATGGCGGGTCACTCTCCCAGCTTCTCGGCGAGCACGGCGGCGATCCGTGCGACGGGCTCCGGCTGCGTCATCGCGCCGTGCGTGCAGGTGATGTGGTGCTGCTCGACGCGGCCGTCGACGTACGGGTGCCAGGCCTCGCCGTAGGGCCAGTCGGCGGGCTTGTCCAGGGTGGCGCCGAAGAAGACGGCGTCCCCTCGGTAGCGGCCGGGCACGTGCTCGGCCATCAGCTTGGCGTTCTGCTCGAAGACGTCGGGCAGGACGGCTGCGGCCTCGCCGAGCAGGGCGGTGAGCTCTGCCTGGCCGCGGCCGTCGGCCGGGTCGTGGCCGAGGGAGGCGAGCAGCGCGGCGAGGGTGTCGACCGGGCCGTCGGAGGACGGATCGCCGTCGGCGGCTCGGCGGGCGGGGTCGGCGGGCAGGCCGTCGAGGAGCGCGAGCAGGGCGACCTCCTGGCCCGCCGCCTGGAGGGCGACGGCCATGGCCTGGGCGACGACCGCGCCGAACGACCAGCCGAGCAGGTGGTACGGCCCCTCCGGCTGGACGGCCCGGATCTGCCGCACGTAGTCCTCGGCGATCTCGGTGACGGAGGACGGGGAGCCGCCGCGCAGACCCCGCGCCTGAAGGCCGTGTACGGGCCGGTCCGGGTCGAGGTGGCGCAGCAGTCCGGAGTAGACCCAGCTGATGCCGGCGGCGGGGTGGACGCAGAACAGCGGGGCGGTGGTGCCGCCCGCGCGCAGCGGCAGCAGGACGTCGAGGGCGCTGCCGGAGCCGGAGGCGCCGTCGACGGACGGGGCAGGGGTGCCCGCCGGGTCCGTCGGGCCCGGGTGCCGGTCCAGGCGCCGGGCCAGGGCCGCCGCGGTGGGGGCTTCGAACAGCGCCCGCATTCCGGGGTCGGCGCCGAGTGCGGTGCGGATCCGGCCGAGCAGCTTCATCGCGAGGAGGGAGTGGCCGCCGAGGTCGAAGAACCCGTCGTCGATGGAGACCGGGCCGGGCAGGCCCAGGATCTCGGCGAAGAGGCCGCAGAGCAGTTCCTCGTGCGGGGTCCTGGGCGCCCGTCCGGTGGGGGTGGCGGGGAAGTCGGGGGCGGGCAGGGCCTGCCGGTCGACCTTGCCGCTCGCGGTCAGGGGCAGCGCGTCGAGCGGGACGAAGGCGGCCGGGATCATGTGACCGGGCAGCGACTCCGCGGCGAAGGAACGCAGTTCGGCCCGGTCGAGGGGGCCGTCCGGCACCACGTGGGCGACCAGCCGGGGGCCGGCGGCGCTGTCGTGGTGGACGGTCACCGTGGCGGCGAGGATCCGCGGGTGGCGGGTGAGCGCGTGCTCGATCTCGCCGGGTTCGATGCGGAAGCCGCGGATCTTGACCTGGTGGTCGGTGCGGCCGAGGTATTCGAGGTCTCCGTCGCGGGTGCGGCGCACCAGGTCGCCGGTGCGGTACATCCGCTCCCCCGGTGTGGACGGGTCGGCGACGAACCGTTCGGCGGTGAGCGCCGGGCGTCCGAGGTATCCGCGGGCGAGGCCGGTGCCGGCCAGGTACAGCTCGCCGGGAATCCCGGGCGGTACCGGGTTCAGGTGTTCGTCGAGGACGTGCGCGCGGGTGCCGAGGACGCTGCGACCGAGGGCCGGGCGGGAAGAGGCCGCGAACGGCTGGGTGAGCGCGTCGACGGTGGACTCGGTGGGGCCGTAGAGGTTGTGGGCGGTGGTGGCGGGCGCCTCGCGCAGACGGGTCCACAGGTGCGGGCCGACGGCTTCGCCGCCGAGCAGGACCACGCGCGGGGCGGGTGCGTCCAGCAGGCCCTCGTCCAGGAGCTGTTCGGCGTAGGAGGGGGTCACCTCGATGACGTCGACGGACTCCGCCCGCAGGTGGCGGACCAGGGCGGCGGCGTCGCGACGCAGGTCCTCGCCGATCAGGTGCAGTTCATGGCCGGCGATCAGCCAGAGCAGGCCGTCCCAGGAGGCGTCGAAGCAGAAGGAGGCGGTGAGTGCGACGCGGGTGCGGCCGTGCTCGCGCTCGGTGGCGCCGATCGGGCCGGTCGCGCAGCGGTGCGAGGCGAGGAGGGCGGCGATCGCACCGTGGCTGACCACGACGCCCTTGGGGCGGCCGGTGGAACCGGAGGTGTAGATCACGTACGCGGCGTCGGCGGCGGCCGCGCGGGGCTGCGGGTTCTCCGTGGCGGGGTGGTCGTTCCCGTCCTGCGGGACGGCGGCCAGGACGGGCAGGCCGGCGAGCAGTCCGGGCAGCGGCCAGCCGTCGGCGGTCACGGCCAGTGCGGGTGCGGCGTCGGCGAGCATGGCGGCGGTCCGGTCGGCCGGGTACGCGGCGTCCAGGGGGAGCGAGGCCGCTCCGGTCTTGAGTACGGCCAGCAGCGCGATCACGGTCTCCGCCGAGCGCGGCAGGGCCAGGGCGACGACCGTCTCCGGGCCGGCGCCCGCCGCCGCGAGGCGGTGGGCGAGGTGGTTGGCGCGGGCGTTCAGCTCGGCCCAGGTGAGCCGGGTGTCGCCGGCGACCAGGGCGGTCTCGTCCGGGGTGCGAGCCGCCTGGGCCTCGAAGGCGGCGGGCAGCAGCGGTACCACCGGCGGCAGCTGCGCTCCGGTCGGGGCGAGTGCGGCGCGTTCTTCGGCGGAGAGCAGGTCGGCCCCGCCGATGGGCAGGTCGGGCCGGGCCGCGACCGCCGTCAGCAGCCGGCCGAAGCGGACGGCGAGGGACGCTGCGGTCTCCCGGTCGAACAGGTCGGTGGCGAAGTCGATCGCGCACTCCAGCCCGGCGGGCGCGCCGTCGGCGCCGAAGGACTCGCCCACGGCGATGGAGAGGTCGAATTTGGCCGCGCAGCCGCCGACCGGCTCCACGGTGGCCGGCAGGCCGGCCAGGTCGAGCGTCCCGTCGCCGGGGCCGCCGGCCCCGCCCGTGCCCTGGAGCAGCAGCATGACCTGGAAGAGCGGGTGGCGGGCGAGGGAGCGGGCCGGGTTGAGTTCCTCCACGAGACGCTCGAAGGGCACGTCCTGGTGGGCGTGGGCGTCGAGCTGGGTCTCCCGGACGCGGCCGAGGAGCTCGGTGAAGGTCGGATCGCCGGAGGTGTCGGTGCGCAGGACCAGGGTGTTGACGAAGAAGCCGACCAGGTCGTCCAGCGCCTCGTCCGAACGCCCGGCCACCACCGAGCCGATCGGCACGTCGGTACCGGCCCCGAGCCGGGTCAGCAGCGCCGCCAGAGCGGCCTGCAGGGTCATGAACATCGTGACGCGGTGCTCCCGGGCCAGCCCGGCCAACGCCCGGTGCAGCTCCGCGCCGAGCGGCAGGACCACGCGGTCGCCGCGGTGGCTGCTGTCGGCGCGCCGTGGCCGGTCGACGGGGAGCGCCAGCTCCTCGGGGAGCCCTGCCAGGGCATCGCGCCAGTGGGCGAGTTGGCGGGAGGCCAGGCTGTCCGGGTCGTCCTCGTCGCCGAGCAGCTCGCGCTGCCAGAGCGCGTAGTCCGCGTACTGCACCGGCAGCGGCTGCCAGCCGGGCGCCGAACCGTCACGCCGGGCGGCGTAGGCGTCGGCCAGGTCGCGCAGCAGCGGGCCCATCGACCAGCCGTCGCCCGCGATGTGGTGGAGGACGAGGACGAAGAGGTGCTCCTCGGTGGTCAGGGGGAACAGGTGTGCCCGGACAGGGAGTTCGGCGGAGAGGTCGAAGGGGGTGGCGGAGCACTCGGCCACGGTGGCCGCCGGGTCGGCGGGCGGCGCGGTGCGACGGTCGAACGGAATCCGGGCCGCCGCGGGCGGGAGGATCCGCTGGCGGGGTTCGCCGTCCCGCTCGGCGATCAGTGTGCGCAGGATCTCGTGCCGGGCGACGAGGTCGCCGAGGGCGAGTTCGAGTGCGTCCGGGTCGAGCGGACCGGTGAGCCGCAGGGCGAGCGGGAGGTTGTAGAGGGCGCTGGGGCCCTCCATCCGGTCGATCAGCCAGAGCCGCTGCTGGGCGAAGGAGAGCGGCAGGTCGTCCGGACGCTCGCCGGCCGTCAGGGCGAGCCGGGCCGTGCCGCCGTCCAGCCGCTGGGCGAGGCCGGCGACCGTCGGCGCCTCGAAGACGTCCCGGACGCCGATCTCCGCCGCGAACACCGTGCGGACTCGGCTGACCAGTTGCATGGCGAGCAGCGAGTGCCCGCCGAGGACGAAGAAGTCGTCGTCGATCGAGACCTGCCCGGTCGCGCCGAGGACGTCGCCGAACAGGCCGCAGAGGAGTTCCTCGCGCGCCGTGCGGGCGGTCCGGCCGCCTGTGAAGAGCTGGAAGTCGGGGGCGGGCAGGGCGCGCCGGTCGACCTTGCCGCTGCCGGTCAGCGGCAGCGCGTCGAGGGTGACGACCGCTGCCGGAACCATGTGGGCAGGTAGCACCTGTGCAGTGAACCGCCTGAGTTCGAGGGCGAGTTCGGGGCTGGGTGCGGTGACCGCGCAGTGGGCGACCAGGCGGCGGTCACCCTCGGCGCTCTCGTGCGCGGTGACCACGGCCTGGCGGACGGCCGGGTGCCGGGTCAGTTCCTGCTCGATCTCACCGGGTTCGATGCGGAAGCCGCGGATCTTGACCTGGTGGTCGGTGCGGCCGAGGTATTCGAGGTCTCCGTCGCGGGTGCGGCGCACCAGGTCGCCGGTGCGGTACATCCGCTCCCCCGGCGCGAACGGGTCGGCGACGAACCGCTCCGCCGTCAGCGCGGGCCGGCCCAGGTAGCCGCGGGCCAGGCTGTCCCCGGCCAGGTACAGCTCGCCGGGGACGCCGGCGGGGACGGGGTTCAGGTACTCGTCGAGGACGTGTGCGCGGGTTCCGAGGACCGCGTGTCCCATGGTGGGGCGCTCCGAGTCGGCGTACGACTGGAGCAGGGTGTCGACGGTGCACTCGGTGGGTCCGTAGAGGTTGTGGCCGGTGGTGGCCGGGGCCTCGCGCAGACGGGTCCACAGGGCCTGGCCGATGGGTTCGCCGCCGAGCAGGACCACGCGCGGGGCGGGTGCGTCCAGCAGTCCTTCGGCGATGAGCTGTTCGGCGTAGGTGGGGGTGAACTGGACGGCGTCGAGGCCCTCGGTGCGGAGGTGACGGACCAGCGCGGCGGGGTCTCGGCGCAGGTCCTCGCCGATCAGGTGCAGTTCGTGGCCGGCGACCATCCACAGCAGGCTGTTCCAGGACGCGTCGAAGCAGAGCGAGGCCGTCAGTGCGGTGCGCAGCCGGCCGTGGGTCCGCTCGGGCTCGGCGAAGGTCTCCGCCCGGTGGGCGGCCAGCAGTCCGGCGATCGCACCGTGGCTGACCACGACGCCCTTGGGGCGGCCGGTGGAACCGGAGGTGTAGATCACGTAGGCGGCGTTGGCCGGCGTGACGCGCAGGGGCGGTGCCTCGTCGGGCCGGTCGGCCCAGTGCTGTTCGCCCGCATCCAGGACCGTGGCTCCGGCGAGGCCGTCCAGCGCCTCGGGCAGCGGCCAGGCGGCATCCGTGAGGACGGCCGCGGGGCGGGCGTCGGCCAGCATGTGGGCGGTGCGCTCCAGCGGGTACCCGGCATCCAGCGGGAGGAACGCCGCGCCGGCCTTGAGCACGGCGAGCTGGGCGACCACCGTCTGCGCCGAGCGGGGCAGGGCGAGCGCGACCACGTCCTCCGGACCGATCCCGGCGGCGGCCAGGCCGTGGGCGAGGCGGTTCGCGCGGGCATCCAGCTCGGCGTAGGTCAGCCGGGTCCCCTCGAAGACGAGGGCCGTCAGGTCCGGTGTGGCCGCCACCTGGGCGGCGAAGGCGGCCGGCACGAGGGGCTGGTCGGCGGGGAGCGGGCGACAGCCGCCGAGGAGTGCGGCGCGTTCGCCCTCGGTCAGCAGGTCCACCCGGCCGATCCTCAGGTCCGGCCGGGCCGCCATCGCGGTCAGCAGCCGTCCGAAGCGGTCCGCGATCGACTGCGTGGTCTCCCGGTCGAAGAGGTCGGTGGCGAAGTCGATCGCGCAGTCCAGTCCGGCGGGCTCGCCGTCCGGTCCGAAGAACTCCTCCAGCGTGACGTTGAGGTCGAACTTGGCGACCCCGGTGTCCGCGGGGAGCGCCTCGGTGCGCAGGCCGGCCAGTTCCGGCTCGCCGCCGGTGTTGGACTGGAGGACCATCGCCACCTGGAAGAGCGGGTGGCGGGCGAGGGAGCGGGAAGGGTTGAGTTCCTCCACGAGACGCTCGAAGGGCACGTCCTGGTGGGCGTAGGCGGCGAGTCCGGTCTCCCGGACGCGGCCGAGGAGCTCGGTGAAGGTCGGATCGCCGGAGGTGTCGGTGCGCAGGACCAGGGTGTTGACGAAGAAGCCGACCAGGTCGTCCAGCGCCTCGTCCGAACGCCCGGCCACCACCGAGCCGATCGGCACGTCGGTACCGGCCCCGAGCCGGGTCAGCAGCGCCGCCAGAGCGGCCTGGAAGGTCATGAACATCGTGACGCGGTGCTCCCGGGCCAGCCCGGCCAACGCCCGGTGCAGCTCCGCGCCGAGCGGCAGGGCGATCCGGTCGCCCCGGTGGTCGGCGCGGGCTCCGCGCGGCCGGTCGACGGGAAGGGTGAGCTCCTCGGGCAGGTCGGCGAGGTTCGCGCGCCAGTGGGCGAGTTGGCGGGAGGCCAGGCTGTCGGGGTCGTCCTCGTCGCCGAGCAGCTCGCGCTGCCAGAGCGCGTAGTCCGCGTACTGCACCGGCAGCGGCTGCCAGCCGGGCGCCGAGCCGTCACGCCGGGCGGCGTAGGCGTCGGCCAGGTCGCGCAGCAGCGGGCCCATCGACCAGCCGTCGCCGACGATGTGGTGGAGGGCGACGACCAGGACGTGTTCTTCCGGGCCGACCCCCAGCAGGGTGACGCGCACGGGCGGTTCGGCGGCCAGGTCGAAGGGGCGGCGGGCGGCCCGATCCACCTCTGCGTCCACCGACTCCGGTGCGCAGTCGCGCCGTTCGACGGGGAGGGCCCCGGTGGCCGGGGGGAGGACGATCTGGTGGGGCTCGCCGTCGTGCTCGGCGATCAGTGTGCGCAGGATCTCGTGCCGGGCGACGAGGTCGCCGAGGGCGAGTTCGAGTGCGTCCGGGTCGAGCGGACCGGCGAGCCGCAGGGCGAACGGCATGTTGTACAGCGCGCTCGGCCCCTCCATCCGGTCGATCAGCCAGAGCCGCTGCTGGGCGAAGGAGAGCGGCAGACGTTCGGGGCGCTCGCCCGCGGTCAGGGCGAGTCGGGCCGTGCCGCCGTCCAGCCGCTGGGCGAGGCCGGCGACCGTCGGCGCCTCGAAGACGTCCCGGATGCCGAGTTCGGCGCCGAGGACCGCGCGGACGCGGCTGAGCAGTCTGGTGGCAAGCAGTGAGTGGCCGCCGAGGGCGAAGAAGTCGTCGTCGGCGGAGACCGGTCCGGTGAGGCCGAGGACGTCGCCGAACAGGCCGCAGAGGATCTCCTCGCGCGCCGTACGGGCGGAGCGGCCGCCTGCGGCCGCCGCGAAGTCCGGGGCGGGCAGCGCGGACCGGTCGAGCTTGCCGTTGACGTTGAGCGGGAGCGTGTCGAGCGCCATGAAGGCGGCCGGGACCATGTGGCCCGGCAGGGCGGCCGCCGCGTGGGCGCGCAGCACGGCCGCGTCCAGCGGGGTGCGGGTCACGACGTAGGCGACCAGCCTGGTGCCCGCGGCGGCGTCCGTGGCGTCCTGGTGGGGCAGGACCGCGGCCTGCAGGACGTCGGGGTGGGCGGCGAGCACGGTCTCGATCTCGCCGGGCTCGATGCGGAAGCCGCGGACCTTGACCTGGTGGTCGGTGCGGCCCAGGTACTCGACGCTGCCGTCCGGACGGCGCCGGGCGAGGTCGCCGGTGCGGTACATCCGCTCCCCCGGTGCGCACGGGTCGGCGACGAACCGCTCCGCGGTGAGCGCGGGCCGGCCCAGGTAGCCGCGGGCCAGGCCGGCGCCGCTCAGGTAGAGCTCGCCGGGGACGCCGGGCGGGACGGGCCGCAGTCCGGCGTCCAGGACGTGTGCGCGGAGGTTGGGCAGCGGACGGCCGATGAGCGGGCGCGGGTCGCCTGCCAGCCGGTGGTGGAGGGCGTCGACGGTGCACTCGGTGGGGCCGTACATGTTGAGCACGATGGTGTCCGCGGCGGCGGTGAGGGTGGCGGAGAGCCTGTGGCCGAGGGCTTCGCCGCCGACCATCAGCAGGGCCGGCGGGCAGCGGTCGAGCAGTCCCTCCTCGAGCAGGCGCTCGGCCTGGCCGGGGGTGACGTCGAGGACGTCGGTGCCGGTAAGTTCGGCGTGGCGGACGATGGCGGCGGCGTCACGACGCAGGTCGTCGTCGAGCAGGTGGAGTTCGTGTCCGGCGACCATCCACAGCAGGGCCTCCAGCGCGGTGTCGAAGGAGAGCGAGGCGGCCTGGCCGAAGCGGAACCTGCGCGCCGGGTGGGCCCGCAGGGCGGCGGCGATGGTCTCGTCACGGTGGAAGGCGAACAGGTTGGCGAAACCGCCGTGACGGACCACGACGCCCTTGGGGCGGCCGGTGGAACCGGAGGTGTAGATCACGTAGGCGGCGTTGGCCGGCGTGACGCGCAGGGGCGGTGCGTCATCGGGCCGGTCGGCCCAGTGCTGTTCGCCCGCATCCAGGACCGTGGCACCGGCGAGGCCGTCGAGGACCTCGGGCAGCGGCCAGGCGGCATCCGTGAGGACGGCCGCGGGCCGGGCGTCGGCCAGCATGTAGGCGATCCGCTCTGCCGGGTAGTCGGCATCCAGCGGGAGGAAGGCCGCGCCGGCCTTGAGCACGGCCAGTACGGCGACCAGGGAGTCGGCGGAGCGGGGCAGCGCGAGGGCGACCACGTCCTCCGGGCCGGCGCCGGCGGCGACCAGGCCGTGGGCGAGGCGGTTCGCGCGGGCATCCAGCTCGGCGTAGGTCAGCCGGGTCTCACCGAAGACGAGGGCTGTCTCGTCCGGAGTCGCGGTGGCCTGGGCGGCGAACGCCTCGGGGACGAGGATGTCGGCGGTGCCCGGCCGGGCGGTGTCGTGCCACGCGGCCAGCGCGCTGCGGCCGGCCTCGCCCAGGACGTCCAGTTCCGCGACGGGGCGGTGCGGGTCCTCGGCGGCCTGGGCGAGCAGCCGCAGCAGGGCGTCGGCGAGGCGTTCGGCGGTGGCCCGGTCGAACAGGTCGGTGGCGAACTCCAGGCCGCCCTCGACACCGCCGGGGCTGCCGTCGGGGCGGTGGCGTTCGGAGAGGTTGAGCGTGAGGTCGAAGGCGGTCGTGGGCAGGCCGAGCGGCTCGTACGCGGTGCGGGTGCCCGGGAACTCGGGTCCGCCGCCGGCGGTGTTGTCGAAGGCGATCATCACCTGGAAGAGGGGGTGCCGGGCCAGGGTGCGGGCCGGGTTGAGCTCCTCGACGAGCCGTTCGAACGGCACGTCCTGGTGCGCGTAGGCGGCCAGGTCGGCCTCCCGGACCCGGGCGAGCAGCTCGGCGAAGGTGGGCCGGCCGGTGAGATCGGTGCGCAGCACCAGGGTGTTGGCGAAGAAGCCGATCAGGTCGTCGAGGGCCGGGTCGAGGCGGCCGGCCAGCGGCGTGCCGATCGGTAGGTCCTCGCCGGCGCCGAAGCGGTGCAGCAGGGTGGCGTAGGCGGCCTGGAGGACCATGAAGAGGGTGGCCCCGTGGGCTGTGGCGAGGTCGGCCAGGCGTGCGTGCAGGTCTGCGTCGAGTTCCAGCGGGACGACGTCACCGCGGTGGCTCGGGAGGGCCGGGCGGGGGCGGTCGAGCGGAAGCGGCAGTTCGTCCGGCAGTCCGGCGAGCGCCTGCCGCCAGTGGTCTAGCTGGCGGGAGAGCGCGGACTGCGGGTCGGTGTCGGCGCCGAGCAGCCGGTACTGCCACAGGGTGTAGTCGGCGTACTGGACCGGCAGCGGCTCCCACGCGGGCGGCTGGCCGCCGAGCCGGGCGGTGTAGGCGTCGGCGAGGTCGCGGAAGAGGGGTCTCAGGGACCATCCGTCGCTGGCGATGTGGTGCATCACGAGGAGCAGTACGTGCTCGTCGGGAGCCTCGGGCCGCAGGTAGGCGTGCAGCGGGACGTCGGCGGCGAGGTCGAAGGTGTGGCCGGTGAGCTCCTGTACCGGGCGGTCGGTGACGGTGAGCAGCGGGGCCGGCGGGGCGGGCAGGATCCGCTGGTGGGGGACGCCGTCGTGTTCGCCGAAGACGGTGCGGAGGCTCTCGTGGCGGGCGACGACGTCGTGGAGGGCGCCGTCGAGGGCGCCGGTGTCGAGCGGTCCGCTGAGGCGGAGCGCGAGGGTGACGTTGTAGGTGGCGGCGGGACCTTCGGCCTGCCCCAGGAACCACAGCCGGCGCTGGGCGAAGGAGACGGGCAGGTGCTCGGGCCGGGGTGCGGCGCACAGCGCGGGCCGGTCCGGGTCGGCGGCGAGCCGGTCGGCGAGGGCGGCGACGGTGGGGGCCTGGAAGAGGTCGCCGATGGCGAGTTCGGCGCCCAGTTCGGTGCGGGCCCGGCCGACCAGGCGGGTTGCCAGCAGGGAGTGGCCGCCGAGTTCGAAGAAGTCGTCGTCGATGGTGATGTCGTCGATGCCGAGGATGTCGCCGAAGAGCGTGCACAGGGCGCGTTCGCGCTCGTCGCGGGGGGCGCGGCCGGCGGTGTCGGCTCCGAGTCGGGGGGCGGGCAGGGCGCGCCGGTCGACCTTGCCGTTGGCGTTGAGCGGCAGGGCGGGCAGGACGACGACCGCCGAGGGGACCATGTAGCCGGGCAGCACGGTGGCGGCGAACTGCTTGATTTCGGCGGCCAGTTCGTGCTGCCCGTCGAGTGCGGCGGCGGTCACCGCGCAGTAGCCGACGAGCCGGGTGTCGCCGGGGCGGTCCTCCCGGGGGACCACGATGACCTGGCGGACGGCGGGGTGGCGGGAGAGCACGGCCTCGATCTCGCCCGGCTCGATGCGGAAGCCGCGCAGCTTGACCTGGCCGTCGATCCGGCCGAGGAACTCGATCGCGCCGTCGGCGCGGCGGCGCACCAGGTCGCCGGTGCGGTACATCCGCTCGCCCGGTGCGTACGGGTCGGCCACGAAGCGTTCGGCGGTCAGCGCGGGCCTGCGCCAGTAGCCGCGGGCGAGACCCGCGCCGGCGACGTACAGCTCTCCGGGGACGCCGGGCGGGACGGGCTGGAGCCGGGCGTCGAGGACGTGGGCGCGCATGTTGTCGAGCGGGGCGCCGATCGGCGGCCGGGGTCCGGTCAGGTCGGCGGGGCCGAGGGGGTGGTGGGTGGCGAAGGTGGTGGCTTCGGTCGGGCCGTAGACGTGGGCGAGCAGCAGGTCGGGGCAGTGGTCGAGGACGCGCTGCATGAGGGTGCCGGAGGCGGCCTCGCCGCCGGTGCAGACGGTCCGCAGGGCGCGGAAGGTTTCGGGGGCCTGCTCGGCAACGAGGTCGAAGAGGGCCTTGGTGAGGAAGGCGGCGGTGACGCCGTGACGGGTGGCGACGGCGTGCAGGGTGTCTGCGTCCAGATTGCCGGGCGGCGCGACGACGACGGTGCCGCCGGACAGCAGCGGCGTCCACAGTTCGTAGGTGGCGGCGTCGAAGGCGTGCGGGGAGTGCAGCAGGACCCGCCGGTGCCGGCCGTCCTGCCAGCGACGGTCGGCGGCGAGGTCGACGACGTCGCGGTGGCGCACGGCGACGCCCTTGGGGGTGCCGGTGGAGCCGGAGGTGAACATCACGTAGGCGAGCCGGTCGGGGTGGACGCCGACGCCGGGTGCATGGGCCGGGGCGGAGGCCTCGTCCCCGGGGCGGACCACGACGGCCTCGTGCGGGAAGCCGGGGTCGGCGCGGTCGGTGAGCAGGACCGGGGCGGCGGTGTCGGCCAGGAGGGCGGCCATCCGTTCCGGTGGCAGGCTCGCGTGCATGGGGACGTAGACGCCGCCGGCCTTGAGCACGGCCAGGGTGGCGATGACCAGGTCGACCGAGCGTTCCATCAGCAGGGCGACCGGGGACTCCGGGCCGACGCCGCAGGCGGCCAGGTGCTGGGCGAGCCGGTTGGCACGGTGGTCGAGCTCGGCGTAGGAGACGGTGCCGCCGTCGTGGGCGAGCGCGACCGCGTCGGGGGTACGGGCGGCCTGGGCCTCGAACAGTTCCGGCAGCGATCCGGTCGGGACGGGCGAGGCGGTGGAGTTCCACTCGTCGCGCAGCCGGGCCCGCTCCTCGGGGGTGAGGATGTCGAGGGTGCCGATCGGCGCCTCGGGGTCGGCGGCAGCGGCGGCCAGCAGTCGGCCGAGGCGTTCGAACAGGAGGGTGACGGTGGTGCGGTCGTAGAGGTCGGTGGCGTATTCGGCCGAGCCGGTGAGGCCGGCGGGGGCGCCGTCGGCGGTGTGCCGCTCGGTGATGCCGATGTTGAGGTCGAACTTGGCGACGCGCAGGCCGAGTTCCTCGGGCTGCGTCCGCAGGCCGGGGAGGCCGGCGAGTTCGCCCTCCTCGTGGTTCTGGAGCACGAGGAGGGTCTGGAAGAGCGGGTGGCGGCCGAGGGCTCGGGCCGGGTTCACCTCCTCGACCAGACGCTCGAACGGCACGTCCTGGTGGGCGAAGGCGTCGAGCTGGGACTCCCGGGTCCGGCGCAGGAGTTCGGCGAAGGACGGGTCCGCGGAGGTGTCGGTACGCAGGACGAGGGTGTTGACGAAGAATCCGACCAAGTCGTTCAGGGCCTCGTCGGAGCGGCCGGCGACACCGGTGCCGAGCGGGATGTCCGTACCGGCGCCGAGCCGGGTGAACAGTGCGGCGAGTCCGGCCTGGAGGACGGAGAAGAGGGTGGCGCGGTGCCGGATGGCCAGGTCCGCCAGTGCGGCGTGCAGTTCGGGGCCGTAGCCGAACGGCACGGCGTCGGCCGCTCCGGTCGGGGCCGGCGGCCGGGGGCGGTCCGTCGGCAGCTCCAGCTCCTCCGGGAGGCCGGCCAGGACGCCTCTCCAGTGGTCGAGCTGGCGGCTCATCATGCTGCCGGGGTCGCTTTCGTCGCCGAGCAGTTCGCGCTGCCAGAGCGTGTAGTCGGCGTACTGGATCGCCAGCGGCTCCCAGTCGGGGGCGGCGCCGCCGAGGCGGGCGGCGTAGGCGTCCGCGAGGTCGCGCAGCAGCGGGCCGAGGGACCAGCCGTCGCCGGCGATGTGGTGGAGGACGACGAGCAGCACGTGCTCGGCGGGCGGCTCGTCGGCGCCGGGCCGAGCCGGGGCGAGCGAGAAGACCGTGACCCGGATGGGCAGTTCGGTACTCAGATCGAAGGTGCGGGCGGCTGCCCGGTCCCGCAGGGCGGGGTAGTCGCCGGGTGCGCAGTGCACCGTCTCGAAGGCGATCGGTGCCTGTGCGGACGGCAGGACGTGCTGCACCGGAACTCCCCCGGCCGCCGGAAACACCGTGCGCAGGGCCTCGTGGCGGGCGACCACGTCACCCGTCGCGGCGCGCAGCGCCTCGGTGTCGAGCGTGCCGCGCAGGCGGACCGCGAACGGCAGGTTGTAGAGCGCGGTCGGCCCTTCGATCTGGTCGATCAGCCAGAGACGCTGTTGTGCGTACGAAACCGGGATCACGGTGCTTCCTCTGCTCACGTCACGGCGTGGATGGTGTGCGGGGTGTGCCTCAGGCGGGGACTGCGGTCGTCGGGCGCACCGTGGGCTGGCAGTCCAGGAGGTCCACGGGGCGGCCCATGGCGACGGCGATCTTCCGGTCGCCGCCGAAGGGGTCGCGGCCGTGTGCGCAGAGCACGTTGTCGACCAGCATCACGTCGCCCACCTGCCAGGTCTCTCGGACGGTGGCGGCGTCGTAGGCCGCGTTGAGGGCGTCCGCGTCCTCCCGGGAGAGGGGTTCGCCATCGCCGAAGCCGGTGTTGAAGGGCAGGCCTTCGGGTCCGAACTCCTCGACCATGGCCTCCCGGATGTCCGGATCGAGGGACCACTCGTTCCAGAAGGCCAGGTGGTTGAACCAGACCTCCTCGCCGGTCCGAGGGTGGTGGATCGTGGCCGAACGCAGCTGGCTGGTGCGCAGGTTGCCGTCCGGCTGCCACTCCCAGGCAATGCCGTTGTCCCGGCAGTACCGCTCGACGTCGGCCCGGTCCTCGGTACCGAAGGCGGTGCGCCAGCCGAGCGAGATGTAGTCCGAGAAGGTGCGGGTGAGCCTCCAGCCGGTGCTGCGGCCCCGTTCGACCAGGTGGTCGGGGAGGGCGGCGAGGACCTTGCGGACATCGGCGGTCGGGGTGGCGCCGCCGGTCGCGGGGGCGGTCAGGCAGGCGAAGAGCAGCCGGCCGGGAAAGGTCAGCGTGTAGCTGTTCTCGTTGTGCATCCGGATGGACTGGGCGGGCGGCAGGTCCGTGGAGGAGAAGACGCCGTCGCCGAAGTCGCTGCGCGGGGTGGCCTTCTCCCGGTACGGGGTGGGCTCGGGGATGAGCACGTCGCGTACGGCGGCGACGTCCGCGGCCTGCGCCACCGGCAGGCCGCGCAGGAAGATCGTGCCGTGCTCGTCGAGGGCGGCGGTCAGCGCGGCCTCGTTCTCGCGCAGCCACTCGCAGGCCTCGGCGAGCCCGGCGGTGGCGGGCACCTGGGCGAGGGCGGGGCGGCCGGGGTTCAGTTCCCAGTTCGGCATGGCGGCGGTCACCGCTGGTCGATGGCGGCCAGCAGGCTCGCCGGGCGGATGTCGGTCCAGTGGGCCTCGATCCAGTCGAGGCACTCCTGGCGGGGGGCCTCGCCGTGGACGGTGGTCCAGCCGGCCGGCACGTCGATCCAGACCGGCCAGAGCGAGTGCTGGTTCTCGTCGTTGACCAGGACCAGGTAGCCGGAGTTGTCGTCCTCGAACGGGTTGCTCATGGTGGTCTCCGTAGAGTGAGAGGGTGCTCTGGGGTGCGATGTCGAAGGTAGGGGCGCCGCAGGCGCGGGAGCGGCACAAGCTCCGGCAGGTGAGCGGCAGTTGCGGCACTGCCGGACCCGTGCGGGGCGGGACTGCCCTCAGCGGGGGGTGAGGCGGACCGGGAAGTGATCCAGGCCGAAGTTGATGATCGAGCGGTTGTAGGTGACGGGCGCGGTCGGCTCGATGACGGCGGCCTTCTCCAGCGCGGCCGTGTAGAGGGCGCTCAGCTCGGCCTTGGCCAGCGGGGCGCCGATGCAGTAGTGGGCGCCCAGACCCAGCGCGAGGTGTTTGTTGGGCGAGCGGTCGAGCCGGATCTCCTCGGGGTGTTCGAAGGCTTCCGGGTCCCGGTCGGCGGACCACACCCAGACCGCGACCCGGTCGCCCCGGCGGATCTGCCGGCCACCCAGCTCGATGTCCCGGGTGGCGGTGCGCAGCGTGTGCAGCCCCACCGAGGTCCAGCGCAGGAGCTCGTCCACGGCGGAGTCCATGGACACCTCTCCCCGCTGCAGCGCGCGCCACAGGTCGGGGCGGTGGACGAGGGTGTGCAGGCCCATGGCGGCCGTGTGGCGGACGGTCTGGACGCCGCCGACCACGATGTTGTCCAGGTTGAGCACCACGTCCTCGATCGGCAGCAGCCGTCCGCCGACCTTGTACGTGGCCATCATGGAGATCAGGTCGTCGCGCGGGTCGGAGCGGCGCAGCATCACCTGGTGCATCAGGTAGGGGATGAGCTTCTGGTGACCGGCGCGCCGTTCCTCCGGTGTGCGGCCGAGGAAGGCCACGTCGCACACCCGGACCACCATGTCGCGGTCCTTCTCGGGGACGTCCAGCAGGTCGCACATGACCGCGAGCGGGAGCGCGGAGACCACGTCGACGAGGTCCGCCTCGCCCTGCTCGACGGCCCGGTCGAAGAGTTCGGCGGCCCGTTCGGCGATCGAGCGGGCCGCGCCGCGCACGCCACCCTTGGAGAAGAACGGGTTGGCGGGGGCGCGCAGTTCGCGGTGGCGGGGCGGGTCGGTGAGGGCCATCATGCGGCCCGATCCGACCGGTACGTTGCCCTCTCCGGAGCCGAGCAACGAACCGGACTCCGAGCTGAACACGGCCGCGTTGCGCAGCACGTCCGCCGACTCCCGGTAGGTGAGCACCGACCAGACCGGGCCGTCGTCGACGGTCTCGGTGCGGTGGACGGGGGCTTCCCGGCGCAGCTCGGCGATCAGGGCCGGGGTGTCGGGGCGGGCCCACAGGTCGGGGTCGGTGAGGTCGACGGCACCACTGGTGGTGGCGGCGGCGGTGGCGGTGGGCGTCGGCATCACTGCTCCCTGGAGGCGTGGCGGGGCGCGGCGGGCACCTGGGGGTCCGCCGGGAGAGAGGTCAGGAGAGAGATCAGGAGGTCGGCCGGTCCGGGCCGGTCGACGGTGGCGAGCAGGTGTCCGCCGGGGACGACACGGTGGCTGAAGGCGCCTCGGGTGTGGGCCGCCCAGCCGGCGAGACCGGTGGTGGCGAGCATCGGGTCGTCGGCCCCGGCCAGCGCGTGGAGGGCGGAGCCGATCGGCGCGTGCGGCCGGTGGCGATAGGTGGCGCTGACGGCGAGGTCGGCGCGGATGGCGCCGAGGGCGAGCTCGGCCAGGTCCGGATGGGCCCGGACGGACTCCTCCAGGCCGGTCAGCCGCAGGAGTTCGGACGCGTCCAGGTCCCTGGACGCCCGCCCGCTCCATTCGGCGGGGCTGGGCGCCCCCACGGCGACGACCAGTTCGGGCCGGCGGTCGGCGGGGAGCGCGCGGGCGACCTCGTAGGCGAGCAGCGCGCCGAAGCTCTGGCCGTAGAACGCGAACCGTCCGCCGTCTCCGCCCGTCAGGTGCGGGGTCAGCGCCTCGGTGACGGCGGCCACCAGGGCGTCGAAGTCGGCCGGCATCGGGTGGCGGCTGCGGCCGCCGCGGGCCGGCGGGCGCAGCGCCCAGACTTCGGCGGCGGGGGCCAGGGCGCGGGCGAGCGGAGTGTAGGCGGTGGCGTCGCCGCCGGCGTGCGGGAAGCAGAACAACCGGACGGGACAGTGGGGTTGGGGCATGGGGACGAAGAGCCAGTCGCCCTCGACCCGGGGGCGGGCGGTGCGCGCAGTGGGAAGGGCGGTGGTCATCGGACGGCCTCCCGACGGGCGGTGAGGGCGGGCCGGGCGGCGGCCGGGCCGGCCTCGGCTGCGCGCCGGACCGCGGCGGTGAATCCGGCCAGGTCGGCCGCGTCCAGCAGGTCGCGGAGCTGGAGCTCGACGTTGAGCTTGCGGCGCAGGAGGTGGACCACGCGCAGGGCTGCGAGCGAGTGGCCGCCGAGGGAGAGGAAGTCGTCGGTCTGCTCGACGTCGGGCACGCCGAGGACGGTGCGCCAGACCTCGGCGACCTGCTCGTCCACTCCGCCCCGCCCGGCCGGCTCGGCTGCGGGTGCCGCCGCCGGGGCGGGCAGGGCGGCGTGGTCGACCTTGCCGTTGGGGGTGAGCGGCAGGGCGTCCAGGACGGTCACCGAGGAGGGCACCAGGTGCGCCGGCAGGGTGCGGCGCAGTGCGGTGAGCAGGTCCGCGGGGCGGAGGTCGGCACCGGTGACGAATCCGGCCAGCCGGTGGTCCCCGGGGGCGGGCTCGTGCAGGCAGGCGGCGGCAGCGGTGACTCCGTCGAGGGCGCCCAGTGCGTGCTCGACCTCGCCGAGTTCGACGCGGAAGCCGCGCAGCTTGACCTGGCGGTCCACCCGGCCGACGTACTCCAGCAGGCCGTCGGCGGAGCGGCGCGCCTGGTCTCCGGTGCGGTACATCCGGGCTCCGGGCTCGGTCGCGAACGGGTCGGCGGTGAACCGGCTCGCGGTCAGGCCCGGGTGGCCCGGGTAGCCGTGCGCGAGGCCGGGGCCGGTCAGGTACAGCTCGCCGACGGCGCCGGCGGCCGTCACCGGGGCGAGGCGGCCGTCCAGCAGATAGGCGCGGACGCCCGGGAGCGGCTCGCCCAGGTGCGGGCCGGGGCCGGCGATCGGGGCGGTGATCGCGTCGACGGTGCACTCGGTGGGCCCGTACAGGTTGAGGGCGTCGGTGCGGGCGTCGGCCAGTTCGCGCCAGGTACGGGCGGGCACGGGCTCGCCGCCCATGAACAGGCGCGGGATGCGGGAGCCGGACAGCGGCTCGCGGAGCAGGTGCCAGTGCGAGGGGGTCAGGTCGAGGTCGGTGACGTCGTGCTCGGCGAGGAGCCGTGCGAGGCGGGCCGGTTCGGCCCGCTGCGTGTCGTCGATCACGACCAGGGTGTCGCCGCGGCAGATACGGACCCACTGCTGGACGGAGGCGTCGAAGGAGACGCTGGCGTTCCAGGCGACGACGCCGGGCTCAGGGCGGTAGGCGCCGCTGAGCTCCAAGGCGGCGACGAGTCCCGCGACGGCGCCGTGCGGGACCTCGACGCCCTTGGGGCGGCCGGTGGAGCCGGAGGTGTAGATCACGTAGGCGGAGTCGAGCGGGTGCGGGGCGAACGGAACCTCGGAGCCCTCGGCGGCGTCGGCGTCCGGGCGGAGCACCGGGACGCCGGCCGGTACGGGAGGCCGGGCATCGGTGCTCACCACGGCGGCGAGGCGGGCGTCCGCGGCCATGAAGGCGATCCGCTCGGCCGGGTAGGCGGGGTCGAGCGGGACGTACGCCGCGCCGGCCCGCCAGACGGCGAGCAGCGCGACCGGCAGGTCGGCGGTACGGGCGAGGTGCACCCCGACCCGGTCGCCGCGCCGGACCCCGGCCGCCGCCAGGGCACGGGCCAGGCCTGCGGTACGGCGGTCCAGGCCGGCGAAGTCGAGAGTCCCGTCCACGGCGTGGACGGCGACCCGGCCGGGGTACGCGGCGACCACGGCGCGCAGCCGGGCCGACAGGTCGGCGGCTGCCGGGGTGGTGGCGGTGGCGCTGGACGGCTCGGCGAAGGTGGTCATGCGGAGCTCCTCTTTGATCGGTTGCTGCGAAAGGGATGGGGCGCGCTGTGGTGTCGCCCGTGCCCGCCGCGGGCGGGGACGGTCCGGCGGGGCGGAGCCGCCGGCGCCGGGGCGGTACCCGGCGGGAGCCGGACGTCCGGGTGCGCGGACGTCCGGGTGCGCGGGCGGGAGGCCCTGGCGGGCACGGGGTCGGGCGGGCACGGGGTCGGGCCGCGGTCGGGGAACCCCCGCCCGGCACGGGGCTCAGGCGGTGGCCGCCAAGCGGGCCAGGGCCTTGGTGTAGGCGTCGATGAAGCGGTTCGCGGTGGCGTCGTCCACCACCGCCCGCTGGTGGTCCACGGCGAGCAGTACGCGCTGCGACACCGGGTCCTGGATCAGCGAAGCGCCGAAGGCGAAACTGTTGGGCTCGTGCCGCAGCGTCGGCTCGCAGCCGATCCGGCCGTCCTCGATACGGGCCGCGCTCAGCCGCCCGAGCGCATGGAACCGCAGGTAGCCGAACTGGCTGTCGAGCGCGGTGTCGGCCATCATCCGGGCCAGCCGGGCGAACGGCACCCGGCGGTGCGGCATCATGTCCAGCTCTTCGCGGTGCACGTGCCGTACCAGCGCGGCCAGGTCCTCCCCGTCCGGCTCCGCGACGAGCGGGACGGTGTTGAGGAACAGCCCGTACACCTCGGTCCCGCCGAGCCGTTCCAGCCGGCCGTTCATCGCCAGTCCGGTGGTGACCCGCCGACGTCCCGTGATCTCGGCCAGCGCGTACAGGTGGGCGGCGAGCGCGACCGACTTGACCGGGACGGCCAGCGCGTCGGCGACCGTACGCAGCTGTCCGGGGGCGTCGGGCAGCACCCGCTCGACGGTGCGCGGCAGTTCGTGGACGTCCTCGCTGCCGGGCCACAGCTGGCCGGTGGCGCCGTCGAGCCGGCTCCGCCAGTACGCCAGGGAGCCCGGGTCGGCGGCGGCCTCGCGTTCCACGGCGACGAAGTCCCGGAAGGCGGTGCGCGGCGGCGGCGTCGGCGCGGAGGCCGGATCGGCGGCGAGTGCGGTGTGCCGTTCGAGGATCTCGGTGAGCAGCGAGGTGAAGCTCCAGCCGTCGAGGATGGCGTGGTGTTCGGAGATGGTGAGCTGGAAGGCGTCGTCGGCCAGGCGCTGCACGGTGACCCGGAAGAGCGGCGGTTCGGCCAGGTCGAAGGGCCGGTCCCGGTGGTGCTCGAAGACCGCCCGGACCTGTTCGTCCTGCTCGGCCGCGGCCGCTGCCCGCAGGTCCGCGAACTCGACGGGCACGGGCAGCGTGCCGTGCACCAGCTGGAGGGGTTCGCCGTAGCCGGAGAGGTCGAGGCCGGTGCGCAGGACCGCGTGCCGGGCCATGGCCTCCTCGACCGAGCGGCGCAGCGCGCCCTCGTCGAGGTCGCCGGCGATCCGGTAGGAGTTGACGTTGTGGTAGCTGTCGGTGCCGCCCGCGACCTCCATGTGGAAGACCATGGACAGCTGCATCGAGACCATCGGATAGGCGTCGGCGATCCCGGGCGGCAGCAGGTCCCGGTCCTCCTCGGCGATGAGCGCGAACGGCCGGCCGGCAGCCGGATCGGCGGCCACCGGGCGGGCCAGCGGCAGCAGTCCGGCGACGGTGGGCGCGTTGAAGACGTCCCGCAGGGTGACCTGCCAGCCCCGGTCGTGCAGGGCGCCGGCGAGCTGGACGGCGCGGATGGAGTCTCCGCCGAGGTGGAAGAAGTCGTCGTGGACGCCGATCCCGCCGACGCCGAGGACCTCCGTCCAGACTCCGGCGAACAGCTCCTCCTCCGGCGTGCGCGGTTCGACGTGCCGGCCCGCCGCCGCGGGCACGGCCCGGTCGGGGTCGGGCAGCGCGGCCCGGTCGACCTTGCCGTTGACGGTGAGCGGCAGCCCCTCCAGGACGGTGAAGCTGGCCGGGATCATGTAGTCGGGCAGTGAGCGGCCCAGGAATTGCCGCAGGTCCGCGGGCTCGGCCGGGGGACGCCCGGTGAGGTACGCGGCGAGCCGGTCGTCGTGCACGGTGACGACGCAGGCGTCCACCCCGGGGTGCGCGCTGACGGCGTTCTCGATCTCGCCGAGCTCGATGCGGAATCCCCGCAGCTTCACCTGGAAGTCGGCCCTGCCGACGTACTCCAGCCCGCCGCCGGGCAGCCGCCTGGCGACGTCGCCCGTTCGGTAGAGGCGGGCGCCGGGCGGACCGTACGGGTCGGCGACGAAACGGCCGGCGGTGAGGCCGGGGCGCCCCCAGTAGCCGTGCGCGAGGCTGCCGCCGCCGATGTACAGCTCGCCGGGGACTCCGGGCGGGCTGGGGCGCAGCCAGTCGTCCAGGACGAGTGCGGTCAGGTGCGGCATCGGTTCGCCGACGAGGCTGCGCTCGAAGCCGGCGCCGCCCTCGGCGACGTCGTGGACGGTGACGTGGACGGTGGTCTCGGTGATGCCGTAGAGGTTGCAGAGGCGGGCGGGCGGCAGCGGGTCGAGGTCGTGCCAGCGCTGGACCACCCCGGGGTCGAGAGCCTCGCCACCGAGCATGATCCACCGCAGGGCGGGCAGGGCGCGGGGGCGGCGGCGCAGGGCCGGTTCGAGCTGGCGCAGCGCCGACGGGGTCAGGCACAGGTGCGTGACCCGTTCCTCGTCGAGCAGGCCGGCGAACTCCTCGGGCGAGCGGCTGGTGAGGTGGGGTACGACGACCAGGCGGGCGCCGTGCAGCAAGGCGCCCCACAGCTCCCAGACCGTCCAGTCGAAGGCGTAGCTGTGAAAGAGCGTCCAGACCGTGTCCGGGCCGAAGCCGAAGTGGTCGCGGCCGGAGTCGAGGAGCCGGCTGACGTGCTCGTGGGCGACGGCGACGCCCTTGGGGCGGCCGGTGGAGCCGGAGGTGAAGATGAGGTAGGCGAGGTCGCCGGGGTGGCCGGCCGCGGGAGGCCGGACGCTCGGGTGCCCGGCGATCTCCTCGGCGTCCGCGGCCAGGTCGAGGGTCTGCCAGGGGCCGTCCGGGGCCCGGTCGGGCCGGTCGGTGACGAGAAGGTTCACCGCGGTGTCGCCGAAGACCAGGGCCGCCCGGTCGGCCGGGGCGGCCAGGTCGACCGGTACGTAGGCTGCGCCGGTCTTGAGGACGGCCAGGATGGCGGCGGGTACGGCGGCGGTGCGCTCCAGCAGCAGGCCGACCCGGTCGCCGGGTCGGACGCCGCGGGCGAGCAGGGTGTGGGCCAGCCGGTTGGCACGGCGGTCGAGTTCGGCGTAGTCGACGGTACCGTGCGCGTCGGTCACGGCGGGCCGGTCACCGTGGACGTCGGCGGCACGCTCGAAGAGGTGGTGCAGGCAGTTGCCGGGGTCGAGCCGTGCGGGGCGGTGCGGCGGTGCGGCGGAGGTGAGCCGGCGCACGGTGGCGTCCGGGTCGGCGAGGGCGGTGTCCAGCAGGCCGGCGTAGTCGGCGGCGAGGCGGCGCACGGTACCGGCGTCGAACAGGTCGGTGCTGTACTCGGCTTCGCCGCGCAGGCCGCCGCCGCCGGTGTCCTCGAAGACGGACCAGGTGAGGTCGAACTTGCTGGTGCCGTTGGAGCGTACGGTTCGGCGGGCGGTGACGCCGGCGCCGAGGGAGAGGGGCGCGGGGTCCTCGGTGTGGGCGCCGAACACCACCTGGACCAGGGGCGGGTGCTGCGGCGTGCGCGGGGCACCGAGCAGGTCGACGAGCTGGTCGAAGGGGACGTCGAGATAGCCGAAGGCGTCGAAGGCGGTGTCCTGCAGGTCGGCGAGCAGGCCGCGGAAGGTCGCGTCGGGTGCGAGGCGCACGCGCAGCGGCAGCAGGTTGACGAAGTAGCCGAGCAGGTCAGCGAGTTCGGGACGGTTGCGGATGGTGACCGGGGTGCCGACGAGCAGGTCGTCCTGCCCGGTCCAGCGGCTCATCAGCAGTGCGAACGCCGCGAGTTGGACGGTGTACGGGGTGACGCCCTCCTGCTCGGCGAGCTCCCTGACCCGGGCGGCGGTGCCGTCGGCGAGGTCGAAGGGCTCGGTGGCGCCGCGCTGGCTGCGCTCGGCGGGCCTGGGCCGGTCGCCGGGCAGCTCCAGCAGGGTGGGGGCGCCGTCCAGGCTCCGCTTCCAGTGGGCGAGGTGCTCCTCGTAGGAGGTGTGCCGCTCCTCTTCGGCCCAGTCGGCGTACTGGGTGGTGAGCGCGGCCAGGACGGGGGCCCGGTGCTCGGCGGCCGCCCGGTACAGCTCGGCGAGTTCGTGGTCGAAGAGCTCGGCCGACCAGCCGTCCCAGATGATGTGGTGGACCACGAACAGGAGCGTGGTGCGGTCGTCGGCGAGCCGGAAGGCCTCGGCGCGCAGCAGCGGCCCGGCGGCCAGGTCGAACGGCTCGCCCGCCCGCTCGGCGATCAACTGCTCCGCCCGGTTCGCGCGTTGGTGTTCGGGCAGTCCGCGGAGGTCGGTGACGGCGAGGTGCACGGGAAGGGCGGGATGGACGTGCTGGCGCGGGCCGTCCGCGTCCAGGACGAAGGCGGTGCGCAGCACCTCGTGCCGGGCGCTCACGGCGTCGAGGGCCCGCTGGAGCAGCACGAGGTCGAGCGGGCCGGTGACGTCGTAGGTCCAGGGGGTGGTGTAGGTGGCGGCCTGCGGATTCCAGCGGTCGAGGAACCACAGGCCGCGCTGGAGTCCGGTGACCGGGGCACTGCGGGGCGAACCGGCGGGGGTGGGGGCGGACGGCCCGTCCGGCGAGGGGGTCGGCGGCGCGGCGGGCAGGTCGGCGGACGGGCTCACGGCCTCGTTCCCTTCGGTCGGGCGGGCGGACGGGCGAACGGACGGGCGGGTGGACGGGCGTGGCTGCGGGCCGGGCGGCGCGTCATCGGGCGGCCAGCCGTTCGGCGATGGCGGCGACGGTGCGGCCCCGGAAGACCACCTGGGGCGGGACCCGGGTGCCGGTCTGCTGGGAGAGCCGCATGGCGACCCGTACGGCGGCCAGCGAGTTGCCGCCGATCCGGAAGAAGTCGGCGTCCGGGCCGAGGTCGTCGGCCAGCTTGAGGACGTCGCGGACGGCGTCGGCGACGAGCCGCTGGCCCGGGTCGAGCGGTTCGCCAGGGGCGTCGGTGCGGCGCTCGGCCGGGGCCGGCAGGGCGCGGCGGTCGACCTTGCCGTTCTGGTTGAGCGGCAGCGCGTCCAGGACGTCGAGGGTGGCCGGCACCATGTGCTCGGGCAGCATCCCCGCGAGGTGGTCCAGCAGGGCGCCCGGGTCGGGCGCATGCGCCGCGGCGGTGACGGTGACGTACGCGGCGAGCCGGCGGTCGCCGGGGGCGGGCTCGTGGACGGTGACGGCGGCCTCCGCCACGGCCGGATGGCGGGTGAGCGCGTCCTCGATCTCGCCGGGCTCGACGCGGAACCCGCGGATCTTCACCTGGTCGTCGATCCGGCCGGTGATCTCCAGGACTCCTTCCGGGGTTCGGTGGCCCAGGTCGCCGGTGCGGTAGAGGCGTTCGCCGGGGGCGCCGAACGGGGAGGCGACGAACCGCTCGGCGGTCAGCCCGGGTCGGCCGACGTATCCGAGGGCGAGCCCGCCGCCGGCCGCGTACAGCTCGCCGGTGGTGCCGTCCTCGACGGGACGCAGCCGCCCGTCGAGGACGTGGACGACCTTGCCGTGCAGCGGGAGGCCGATCGGGATGGAGGAGCCCGCCGCGTCCTCGGGGGTGGCCCGGTGGCAGGTGGTGAGGCCCAGGCTCTCGACCGGGCCGTAGCCGTTGGCGACGACCAGGTCCGGGTACTGGTCGAGCGCCTTGCCGACGTGGGTCACCGAGGCCCGCTCACCGGCGGTGAAAGCCACCTTGAGGTCGTCGTAGGTCTCCGGGTACTCCTCCAGCAGGAAGTTGAACAGGCTGGCGGACAGCTGGAGCTGGGTGACGCCGTGGCGGCGGGTGAGCTCGGTGACGGCCTGCGGGTCGGGCCGCTGGCCGGGCTGGAGCACGCACACCCCGCCGAAGGCGAGCGCACCGTACAGCTCCAGGGCGAAGGCGTCCCAGGAGACCGGGGAGCACTGGAGCCAGACCTCGTCGGGTCCGAAGCGGGCGTAGTCCTGGCCGAGGTAGGTGGTGGTCAGGGCGCGGTGCGGGACGGCAACGCCCTTGGGCCGGCCGGTGGAGCCCGAGGTGAACATCACACATGCGAGGTCCGTGCCGGTGACCGTCGCGTCCGGGTCGTGGCCGGGACGGGCAGCGACGGCGGCGGCCTCGGTGTCCAGGTCGAGGTGGCGGGTGACGGGGAACGGCGGGCTCGCGGCGCGGTGGGTGACGAGCAGACCCGCACCGCAGTCGGCGACCGCGCCGGCCAGCCGGTCCGCCGGGAAATCGGGGTCGAGCAGGGTGTAGGCGGCTCCGGCCTTCAGCGCGGCCAGCAGGGCGACCACCAGGTCCGGTCCGCGCTCGACGAGGACGGCGACCGTGTCGCCGCGGCCGACGCCCAGAGCGGTCAGGTGGTGGGCGAGGCGGTTGGCCCGTGTGTTGAGGCTGCCGTAGTCGAGGCGGTCCTCGCCGCAGACCAGCGCGAGGGCCTGCGGGTCGCGGGCGGCCCGGTCCTCGAAGAGCGTGTGTACCGGGACTTCGACGGCGGTGGCGAGGGTACCGAGCCAGGCCTCGCACAGGTCGGCCATCGTCGCGGGGTCGAACAGGTCGGAGTCGTACTCGAAACGGCCGGTGAAGTCGGTGCCCCGGTCGTCGACGGAGATCGACAGGTCGAAGCGGGAGACCGGGTTGGAGTGCAGCTCACGGGTGACGGGGATGCCGCCGACGGTGAGCGGACGGGCGTCCAGCGGGTGCAGCTCCAGCAGGACCTGGCAGAGCGGGTTGCGGTCCTCGGTCCGATCATCGGGGCGCTCCTGCATGACGGCGCCGGCGATGGCGTCGAACGGCGCCTCCTGGTGACGGTAGCCGTCGATCGCGACCTCTCGGACGTGCCGGACCAGGTCGCGGAAGTCCATCCCCTCGTCGACCCGCACGCGCAGCGGCAGCAGGTTGACGAAGTAGCCGATCAGCGCGTCGAGTTCGGCTCGTCCTCGGACGCTCACCGGGGAGCCGAGCACCAGGTCGCGCCGGCCGGTCCGCCGGTGCAGGGTGAGGGCAAGCCCGGCGAGCAGCACCATGAACGGTGTCGCGTCCTCGCTGCGGGCCAGAGCCCGCACGGACTCGGCGACCGGCCGGGGCATCGCGAAGCGGTGGAACGCGCCGCGGAACGACTGGAGTTCGGGACGCGGCCGGTCGGTGGGGAGGACCGGCTCGGTGGGCGCGCCGCGCAGGTGCTCGCGCCAGTGGCCGAGATGCCGTTCCCCGGTGCCGTCCCGGTGCTGCCAGGCGCTGTAGTCGGCGTACTGGACGGCGAGTTCGGGCAGGTCCGCGGGTCGGCCGGCGGCGAGGGCCTCGTAGAGTGCGGCCAGTTCGGCCTCCAGGACGGGCAGTGACCCCTCGTCCCAGACGATGTGGTGGCAGAGCAGCAGCAGGGTGGACGTGTCGCCCGCGCGGTACAGGTGTGCGCGGACCAGCGGGCCGGCCTCCAGGTCGAAGGGCACCAGCGCGGCCTCGGACAGCAGGCCGTCCACGGCGTCGGGGCGGGTCTCCACGACGGTGAACGGCAGCTCCACGGAGGGGTGGACGATCTGCCGGGGGCCGTCCTCGCCCAGCGCGAAGGTGGTGCGCAGCGCTTCGTGCCGATCGACCACGCCGGCCAGGGCGAGGCGGAGCAGTTCCGGGTCGACCGGCCCGGCGAAGCGGAACACCCAGGGCACGATGTAGGTGGGCGCACCCGGGTTCCACTGGTCCAGGAACCACAGCCCGCGCTGGAAGTCCGCGAGGGGCGCCTCGGTGACGCCGGTGCGCTCCAGGGCCGGGCGCTCGCCGTCGTCCGCGGCGGCGGTGACCGCGGCGGCGAACTCGGAGAGGGTCGGCGCGTCGAAGATGGTGTACGGGGAGATCATGCCGAAGACATCGAAGACGCGGCCGACCACGCGCACCGCTGTCAGGGAGTCCCCGCCCAGGTGGAAGAAGTTGTCGTCGGCGGCGACCTCGGGCACGCCGAGCACATCGGCCCAGACGGCCGCGATCAGCTGCTCGGCCTGGGTGCGGGGCGGGCGCCGGCCGACGGCCGGCGCGGGCGGCTCGGCCTGTGGCTCGGGCAGCGCCGCCCGGTCCACCTTGCCCCCGGCGGTCAGCGGGAAGGCCTCCAGCGGCGTAACGGTCGCGGGGACCATGTGCTCGGGGAGCAGCTCGGCGAGGTGGGCGCGCAGCCCGGCCGGTTCGGGAGCGGTGGCGCCGGTTCCGGTCACGTAGGCGGCGAGTCGGCCCTGATGGGCCACGACGACCGCCGCGGCGACGGCGGGATGACCGGCCAGCGCCCGTTCGACCTCCCCGGGCTCCACCCGGTAGCCGCGGACCTTCACCTGGTGGTCCGTGCGGCCGACGAACTCCAGCGGGGCATAGGTGCCGGACGCCCGAACCACGTCACCGGTGCGGTACATCCGGGCACCCGGCTCCGGCGCGAAGGGATCCGCGACGAAACGGCCCGCCGTCAGACCGGGGCGGCCGTGGTAGCCGGAGGCCAGCACCGGCCCGCCGAGGTACAGCTCACCGGAGGCGCCGGGCGCCACCGGCCGCAGCCGGTCGTCCAGGACGTACGCGCGGCGTCCGCCGAGCGGGCGACCGATCGGCACGGTGCCGACCGGGCCGGCGGCCGGACTGCCGGCCGGGCCGGACAGTTCGTGGACGGTGGCGGTGACGACGGTCTCGGTCGGGCCGTAGGCGTTGAGCAGGGGGACTGCGGTGGCCGTCCGCCAGCGCTCGGCGGCGGCCGGGTGGAGCCGGTCGCTGCCGGAGATCATCAGGCGGAGGCCGCGCGGCGGACGGGCGCCCTCGCGCAGCGCGCCGACCACCTCCTGGAAGTATCCGGCGGCGACGTTGGCCACGGTGACCCCCTCGGTGTCCAGCAGCTCCAGCAGAGCGGCGGGGGCGAGGAGTTGCTCCTCCGGTACGACGAGGCAGGCGCCGGCCGAGAGAGTGGTGAGCACCTGTTCCACGGCGACGTCCACGGTGGGGCGGGCGAGGTGCAGCACCACGTCGTCCTCGGTGAGGCCGAAGCACTCGACGGCGGCGGCCAGGTGAGCGGTCAGCGCGGCGAGGGGTACGTGCACGCCCTTGGGACGGCCGGTGGTGCCGGAGGTGTAGATGAGGTAACCCGCGGCGGAGCGCAGGCCGCCCGTCCCCGGATCGGGGTCGGCTGCGGCCGCGGCCGCGGCGACGGCGTCGGCCCCGCCCCGTTCACCGTCGACCCAGGCCAGCTCGCCGTCGGCCCAGGCGAGGGTGGCTCCCGCGTCCGTACGGATCCAGCGGTTGCGCTCCTCGGGCGCTTCCCGGTCCAGCGGCAGGTAGGTGGCGCCGGCCCGGAGCGCGGCGAGCAGGCCGACCACGTGGTCGAGCCGGTCCCGGCCGGTGACGGCCACCGTCGCGCCGGGCCCGGTCCGGGCAGCGATCCGGGCGGCGAGGGCGCCGCTCAGCTCGTCCAGCTCCCGGTAGGTGACGGTCCGGGCGCCGAGCCTCAGGGCCGGGCGGTCCGGGAACCGGCGTGCGACGGATATGAAGGGAAAACCGCGAGATTCCATCATCCAACCCCGATGAATTAACGACGCTGCGGGTAGTCGTCTCGACGATAGGGCCGCATTTCCGAGGCGATCGGCAGATTGCCCGGAAGGCGATCGGCAGTTTCAACTGCCGCCCGGACGAGGACTCGATGGGCAGCATCATGCGCAGACGGAAGGGCCCGCCGGAGCGCACACGGGCGCCCCGGCGGGCTGCGGGAAAGATATTTTCGGTTATCCGGCGGCAGGATTTCCGGGGAAATCCGGGGACCAGACGTCGTCGCGGTCCAGCGCCTCCGGCGCGTATTTTCCGAGGGCGCTGATCAGCAGCCGGAGTTCCAGTGCGAGGCACTCCGCGAAACGGATCAGCCCGTCCTGCGGATCCTCGGCGGTGGCGAGCAGGGCGGCCCGTCCCAGGCCCACCGCGCGGGCGCCGAGCGCCAGGCTCTTCACCGCCCTGCCGCCCTCCCACATCCGACCGGAGACCAGCAGGCACGGTGGCGGACCGGCGGCCGCCAGCCGGCGCAGGCACTCCGCGAGCGGCAGGCCGACCTGGTCCGGGAAGGCCCCGGGGGCCCAGCCGGTGCCGCCCTCGGCACCGTCCACGGTGACGGCGTCCGCACCCGCCTCGGCAGCCACCCGGGCGGCCTCCGCGACGTCCCGGCCGGGATGCAACTTCACCCACACCCGGGCGCGGGGGAAGTTGTTGCGCATGAGCCGGATCTGCTGGCGCAGGATCTCCGCGGTGAAGGTGCCGGGAGTACTGGAGCGCAGGACCCGGCCGTCCCCGAACACGTCGTCCAGCCCGTACCGGTCGCCGACCCGCGTGGCCGCTTCGGCGTCCAGGACGGTCATCCCGCCGAGGCCGGGCTTGGCCCCCTGCCCGAGTTTCAGCTCGAAGGCCAGCCGGCCGGACGCCAGGAGCGGCGACGCAGCCGGGTCGCTGTAGACGAGGTTCCACACCTCGGCGTCGGCGTCCTCGGTGGACTGCTGGACGGCGACCCCGCCCCGTCCGTCGGGCAGTTGCCCGGTGTAGGCGCGCAGGCGACCGAGGAGCGCCCGGTCGGCCGCCTCGCCCTGCCTGCCGTAGCCGTTCACGGGCACGACGTTCTCACCGATCACCATGGGGAGGCCGAGCGCGCCCGCCTGCCGGCTGAGCGCGAGGCCGAGGTCGCCGCCGGCCGCCCGTGTGGAGCCGAGCGCCGACACGTACACCGGCAGGGACGAGGTGAACCCGCCTATCTCGGTGGTCAGTTCGACGTCCCGGTAGTCGGGCTCACGGCCGAGGTCGATCAACCGGGCGAGCCGCTGCGGCATGAGGACCGGCGGGGTGATCCGGAGCCCGTCGAGCAGATCGCGCCCCGCGTCCGGCCGGGCGTCCCCTCCGTGCTCCGCGCCGAACAGGACCCGGCCGTACGCGCCGGGCGGCGGGAAGGCGGCCGCCGCTCCGGCCCGGGCGCGGTGCCGCACCTCCTCCTCGGGGAAGCCGGGCGCGCAGAGGTCGCTCACGGTGACACCACCCCGGCCAGCTTCGGGAAGGCGCTGGCCTGCCAGACGGCGTCCAGTCCGGCGACGTAGCGAGTCAGCCGCTCCACGCCGACACCGAAGCCCGCGCTGCCGGGGACGCCTTCGCGGACCAGGTCGAGGTACCAGCGGTACTTCTGCGGGTTCTCGCCGGTCTCCCTCATCCGGGTGACGATCTCCGCGTAGTCGTTGGTGCGCTGACTGCCGCTGCACAGCTCGCCATAGCCCTCGGCGGCGATCAGGTCGAAGTTCTTCAGGAGGCCGGGCTGCTCAGGGTTCTCCCGGTCGTAGAAGCCGCGCGAGCCCTTGGGGTAGTCGGTGACGAAGAACGGCCGGTCCCGCTGCGCCGAGAGCAACGCCTCGCCGCCCCAGTCGAGTTCCGCGTCCGGGCTCTGCGGGTGGCCGAGTCCTCGCAACTCGGAGACGGCCTCGGCGTGCCGCATCCGACCGAAGGACCCCTTGAGCAGTTCGGTGAACGCGGCAGTGTCCCGGCCGAGTTCCGCGAACTCCTTCGGCAGCTCGCGGACCGTGCTGTCGACCATGTACACCACGAGGTCCTCGACGAGCCGGACGGCGTCGTCGCGGCTCGCGCCGGCCATCTCCACGTCGAGCTGGTGGAACTCGGCCAGGTGGCGGCTGGTGCCGGCGGTCTCCAGCGGTTCCAGTCTGACGTTGGGGGCGATGCAGAAGATCTTGTCGAAAGCCAGCAGCGATGCCTGCTTGTAGAGGATCGCGCTCGTCATCAGTTTGTAGCGGTGGCCGTAGAAGTCGACGTCGACCTGCTTGGAGCCGCGCGAGCCGGGGTCGGTGACCGGCCCGATGATCGGCGGGAGCAGCTCGGTGAAGCCGCGTCCGCGCAGGAACTCACGTGCTGCGAACAGCAGTTGGTGCTGGATCCGCAGCGCACTGCGGGTGGCCGGGGCGGTCAGGTGGCGCCCGGGGTCGGGGAGCGGCGCGACAGGGGCCGTGTGCCCGTCGGTGGTCATGTGGTCGGTCCCAACTCTCGTCGTGGCGTGGACGTCGTACGCGGCGGTACGGGCGTGCGGGGCGGTACGGCAGTGGACGGCGGGGGCGCGCGAAGCGCCTCAGGGGCACGGGCTGCGGCGGACGGGCCGACGGCGTACGCTTCCGCGGCGCGGTCGTCGTAGGTCCGCTGGACGTGGGACAGTGCCGAGATCAGCCCGGCCGAGCCGAGGATCGGCGGACGCGGGCCGCCGTCCGCGAGGCCGGCGATCGGCATCGAGCCGACGCTCGACCAGAGCAGCCGGCCGTCCGGCGCCAGCGAGGTCCGGGCCCGGCCGGCGTTGTCGGGGTGCAGGCAGTAGGGGACGTCCAGGTATCCGGCGGCGAAGGCCCTCACGAGCGCCCGGCCGACGTCCGCGTCCAGCTCCAGCACCGCCCCGATCAGCGCCCGCGCCTCCGCCTCGATGCCGGTGTCGGCCCCGTGCGGGGCGGGCCCCGCAGCGGTTCGCGCCGGGCGGGCGCGCTCTTCGGCGGCGGCCGCAGCGGCCGTCTCCAGCGCCCGGACGTTCTCCCCCACGGTCGGTATCCGGTGTGCCTCGGCGACGGTCTTGACGATCAGCCGGGCGGCACCGGCCCGCACCGCCAGCCGGGCCGCGTCCTCCAACAACAGCCGCGCGCCGCCGGCCGAGCGAGGGAAGACGCCCATGTAGGCGTACAGCACGACGTGGTGGTCGACGTCCGGCAGCAACTCCGCGGCCAGCCTCCCCAGGACGGTGAGCGCTTCCTCGTCCTGCCGCGGATCGGCCTGCTGGGCGTAGCTGAGCGAGACGGAGGTCAGGCCGTGCTGCCGGAAGAACAGCGCCTCCAGCACACTGACCGCGATCAGCAGGCTCGGCGGACAGAGCTGCCCCATCAGGCAGCCGCCGAAAGTCTCCAGGTGCGGCTCGGCACCGTGTTCGCGGGTCGAGGCCAGCAGCTCGCAGCCGCGTTGCCAGGCGGCGACCGCCTCGCGCAGCGGCGTACGGCTGTAGGGCAGACAGTACGAGACCGGTCCGCCTTCGGTGGCGTCCAGGCCCACCGCCAGCAGCGCGCGGACGATGTGCTCCGGCATCGCCGAGCCGTGCCGGACCTGGACCGGGAAGCGCGCCCCCGCGACACCCCTGAGGACGGCGCGGGTGGTGTCGGCGGGGTGTGTGGCGATCGGGTAGCCGTTCAGGCCGACGCCGTCGGCGAGGGCCCGCCGGGCGGCTTCGAGGTCGCCGGTGCGGGTGTAGCTGTCCAGGGTGACGGTGCCGACCGTGACCGCGTCCGCGTCCCGGGTGGCTCGCAGGCCGTCGCGCATCCGCAGCGGATCGGCCATGCCCATCCGGGGCTGGACCACCAGGGTGCCGGCGGCCCGGGCCCGGGCGACGAAGGCACCGAAGCCGGAGGCGAGCGCGACGGTGGCGTCCGGGCGCACGGCCGGGGCACCGCCCGGTGCGCCGGCGGCCCCGGTCACAGCAGCACCCCCGACCCGGTGGGCAGGGCCCGGGAGCCCGATCCGGTGGGCAGCGAGCCGACGAACGACCGGAAGTCCAGCACCGAGCCGCCCTCTTCGAAGACCCCGTCGAAACCCGCCGTCATCAGCGCCCGCTGCCGGGCGGACGTGCCGGAACCGGAACCGGATATCCCGAGCTTGCCTCCGATCACGGTGGGCGTGCAGGCCAGTTCGGGGCAGGCGCGCAACGCCTCGATCACCCGCAGTCCGTCGTTGAAGCCGTGCCCGTTGACACTGCTCAGGACGATGAGGTCCGGTCCGATCCGGTGGCACTCGGCGACCAGCAGCTCGTCCGGCACACAGGCGCCCAGGTTGGTGACCCGGTGTCCGAGTTCCTCCAGCAGCAGCTGGAGGAAGACCAGGTTCCAGGTGTGCGAGTCCGAGGCCATGGTCGTCACGACGACCTCCAGACCGGCCGGCTCGGCCTTTCCGTGCTGCTCCACGGCATGCTGCTCCACGGCGCAAACCCTCTGTGTCGGTGGGTGGATGTCCGGGGGGCGGGCCCGCCCGGCCGTGGACAGAACGCTAGGAAGGATCCCGGTACCGGACCGGCAGCTCGCCCGGCAGGATTCGGGCAGTATCCGCCCAGGCCGGACCGCGGACGCGGCCGCGGGACGGGACGGGACGGTCGGCCGGGTCTCACCCCGCGGCCGCCAGTTGCGCGTACACGCCGGTCCCGCACAGGCGCCGACACAGGTTCAGCACGGTGAACCGGACGCCGTCGCGGGCCGGGACGCTGCGGATGAGGCCGCTCGCCAGCAGCTCGTGCACCGCCGCCAGGCACTCCTGCGGGGGGCGGCCGCTCAGCTCGACGGCATCCTCGCCCGACCAGTCCCCCGGTGTGGCCGCGAGCCGCTCCAGCAGGTCCCGCTGGCCGAGCGTCAGCCGGTCCAGCGCGGCCCCGAGCGCCGCCCCCACGTCCGCCCGGCCGCCGAACCCCGCAGGGGGCGGCGCCAGATGGAACGGGCCGTCCGCGAGCCGTGCCACCAGCTGGCGTGGGGAAAGCACCGTCGACCAGCCCGCCACCAGCTCCAGCGCCCCGGGCAGACCGTCGAGCTCGCGGCAGATCGACGCCACGGCGGGCGCCTCCTCCGGCTCCAGGCGGAAGCCGGGCCGCAGCCGGCGCAGGTGCGAGAGCAGCAGCCGTACGGCGCCCACCTCGGCCAGCGCCACCGGATCGTGGTCGAGCTCCGGCCCGGGGGTGGGCAGCGGAGCGAGCGGGATCACCTGCCCGCCGGGCAGCGGCTGCGCCACCCGGGCGGTGATCAGCACCCGCAGGCCGGGGCAGCGGTGGAACAGTTCGTCCAGCAGGGCCGTGTCCACGCCCGCGTCGGCTCCGTCGAGCACGAGCAGGGTGGGCCGCTCCCCTGCCGTCCGGGCGAGCCCGGTCACCGGCTGCCGGCCGCAGTCGATCCAGCGCACCGACCACCGTGAGGCGAGGTGCAGCCGTCTCGCGACCTCCAGGACCAGCCGGGTCTTGCCGACCCCGCCGAGGCCCGCCACGGTCACCAGCCGGTCCCCGTGGACGGCGAGGGCGTCGGTCAGGACCTCGACCTCCAGTTCCCGGCCCACGATCGCGCCGCGGGCGACCGGCGGCGCGGTCGGTTCGTCGCGCGGCTCCTCCACGAGCCCCTGGCGGCGCGCGGCCGCCTCGAAGCTCGACCGGTGCTGGCCCTCCAGCCGCAGTGCGTCGGCCAGCAGCCGGACCGTCTCCTGCCGGGGCCGCTGCACCCGCCCGCTCTCCATGTCCCGGATCGCGCGGACGCTCAGGGTCGCGTGATCGGCGAGCACCTGCTGGGTCAGGCCGACGCGCTCGCGCCGGACCCTGAGCAGCTCTCCGAAGCCCGTCGTCGACTGCAGCGACGTAACACCGTGCATGCGTCGTCCACCTTCCGTGGGTTGGCCAAGTACCGGGGACCGAGGGACCCGGAGGCCGTACGGCCCGCCGGGAGCGGCTTCGACCGGTGGTGACCTTCGAGCCGTTGTTCCCCTTGCTGCCGATGGTCCCCGCCCCGGCTCTACGGCCGATCAACGGCGGATCACCACCCGCCCCACCGGGACCGGGAACGGCCGAGGGGCCGCCTCCGGATCGCTCCGGAGGCGGCCCCTCGGCACGGGAGGTGAACGGGCTCAGCACCCGCAGAGGGCGGATTCCCGCTGGTGGGGCTCCTGGGTGTGGGGTTCCTGGGTGTGGGCCCGGACGAGGACCGCCCGCTCAGGCGTCAGGAGTCCGCGCCGGTTCCCGGCCCGCGCCCGCGCGGACCGGGACGACAGGTTCCGCACCCGCGTCCCCTGCCGCGGATCGACGGGCCAGTGGGGCAACCGTGCCGTGCCCGCCGGTCGCCCCGGCGCACCGGGGTGTTCCGCGCCCGGGGGACAGCGGGGTGAAGGAGTCCTCCCCGGTCCCGCGACGTGTCACACCCTTGACCCGAGGGTGCCGGAGGGGTGGCCCTCGGCCGCCTCCGGTGTGCGGTCGAGGTCGGCGAGGTCCTGGGCCGTCAGGTGCAGGTTCGCCGCCGCGACGTTGGCCCGCAGGTACGTCAGGCGGGTGGTGCCGGGGACGGGGATGACGTGGTCGCCGTGAGCGAGGACCCAGGCGAGCGCCACCTGGGCCGGGGTGGCGCCGTGACGGTCCGCGACCTCGCGCAGGGGGGTGAGGATCCGCTGGTTCGCCGCGCGGGCCCGAGCGGTGAAACGCGGATGACGAGCACGCAGGTCTTCGGACGGGAAACGGGTGTCCGGTGTGATGGTCCCGGTGAGGAATCCGCGCCCCAGGGGCGAGAAGGGGACGAACAGGGCGCCGTTGCGGGCGCACCAGCCGACGATGTCCTCCTCGGGGTCCCGGCCGCCGAGCGCCTGCCGGGACCAGAGCGAGAGCTCGGACTGGACGGCGGCGACGGGGTGGATGCGATGCGCCTGTTCGGCCTGCCGGATGTGGACGTCCGAGAGGCCGAGGCGGGCGATCTTGCCCTCGGCCACCATCACGGCGAGGACGCCCCAGCTGTCCTCCAGGGGGACGGCCGGGTCGACGCGGTGCAGGTAGCACAGGTCCACGGTGTCGGTACGCAGGCGGCGCAGGCTCGCCTCGACCGCATCGCGCAGGTGCGCCGGCCTGCCGTCGCGGTGCAGGGTCATGGTGGCGAGGTCGTCCACGACCAGGCCGACCTTGGTGGCGAGGAACACCTCGTGCCGCCGGGGGGCGACGGCCCACCCGATCAGCGTCTCGTTGTGGCCCTCTCCGTACACGCCGGCGGTGTCCAGGAGCGTGGCTCCCAGGTCGACGGCCGCGTTCAGGAGCTCGGCCCAGGCCCGGTCGTCGGAGTGCGGGCGGACGTACATCCAGGGGCTCATGCCGGCGCAGCCGAGGCCCACGGCTCCGAGCCGCTGCCCGGTCGGCCGGAAGAGCCTGGTCCTCCGGCTCACCGAACAGCCGTTTCGCGGTGGTGCCACCGACCGACGCGGTGACCGGGCCGAACGGCGCCGCGGACCGGGATCGACGGGTACGGGTGGCGGGCCGGGCCCGGCCCGCCGGCTTCCGCCGAGGTCACTGCACGCACCCCGCCTCGTGCCGTACGGAGGCGGTCCGGTCGGCCGCCTGCACGATGGCGGGGCCGTCGGTGGCGCTCAGATCCACACTGCTCTCCAAGGAAAGGGGACGGGGGTCCGGCTGCTCAGCATGCCAGCTGACCGTCCGTCGGGGAGGGCGTCCATCAGCCGAACAATGACCGGACAACGCCCCTTGCCGCGGGAGGCTTTGGCGATGTCCGGGCGTACTCGTGGTCCGAGGGCGGCTCCCGGCCGACACACCCCGGCCACGGGGCGACGAAGGGCCCGGACTCCCCCGCGGTCAGGGTCAGCACCGGGGGCGGGCGCGGCCCGGGCAGGAGCACGGAGGACGGCGGCGCGGGCGAGCGGACCCGGCCCCACCACACCGCCAGACCGGTGACTTCCCGGCGGTGCCTGGCGGGAAGTCGGCAGTCCCCGTCCTAGCGTCCCCGAGCGGGGCGGAATCCGGGACGGCACCCGCCACGCAACGGAAGGACACACGATGGCACGTCGGTTTCGGACACGCGCTCTGTTGTCGACCTTCGTAGGACTGAACCTCCTCGCGCTGGCCGCGTGCGGCGTCGAGCGCTCCGCCGGCGTCTCGCCCCCCGACGACAGCCGGGTCAGGGCGCCGCGCGAGTTCAGCGGCATCGCCTGGCTCGCCACCGAGCGCAGGTCCACCGGCCCGGGGCGGGAGACGCAGCCACGAGAGGTCTTCCTGGTCTGCCACGACGCGAGGGACAACGACGCCGAACGCGACCTTCCCCGCCTTTCGATCGTGCGGACGCCGGTCGACCCCGACGGCATCTCCGTCGAAGAGCTTCACGTGGCCTTCCCCACCGTGCCGAACGACCTGGAGAGCATCGCCAGACTGCCCGGCCGGGACGAGGCGCTGCTGGTGGAGAGCAACGCCGACGGCGACGACCCCGACCCCACCATCTACCTCGCCCGGTGGGACAAGGACCTCAACGTCGAGATCGCGGGCTCGGTGCCCTGGCCGAAGACACCCGAGCCACTGGTCAACGTCGAGGCGACGGCCGTCGCGACGGTCGGCGGGCGGGACTACTTCGTGTACGCCGAGCGGGCGCAGGGCAGCGACACCACCCGCATCAACATGACCCGCCTGAAGGTCGGCAGGAACGGTGCGATCACGTTCGGCGGGACCTGGACGTCGGTCTCGTTCACCGCACCCGAGCCCCCCGGTGCACGCCCGGCCTCGGGCCTCGACATCGACGCGAAGGGCAATCTCTACCTCTCGTCCGCGTACGACCCCGGTGACCTCGGCCCGTTCGACAGTGCCGTGTACCACGCGGCCACGGTCCGGCGGGGCGGGCCCCTCGGTGCGGAGCTGGTTCCGGTCGCCCCTCCGAGGATGCTGGCCCGGAGCTCGGGGCTCAAGGTCGAGGGCGTCGCGCTGGTGTCCGGCGCCTTCCCGATCTTCATCAGTGACGACGACGAGGACTACGGCGGCCTGCTGCGGCAGCTGCGGGTGACGGAGCCGGAGGGCTGAACCGGCGCCGGACGGCCCGGAGACCACGACCCACCGCGCCTCGACCACCGCTCCTTCGCCGCCGCCAGCCGTGGCCGAAAACGGCCCTCACGGCGGCGGCGCACGCTCCGGCGACGGATACTGCAGGTCAACAGACCGGCAGCCCAGTGATCCCGAACAGGGAGTGCGTGCGGCCGACCGCTACGGCCGGAGGGACGTGCCGGCTCCCGAGTGCGAAAGGTTCAGGGATGAACACTCTGACCGCTCTGGCGTCGGCGGCTTTCGGCTCCACCGCCTGTCTCACGGCTCTCTCGACGGTGAAATGGCTCGGCCAGCAACCCCAGCGGTTCAAGCTCACGGGCCTGGCCGTAACCGGCGTGATCCTGTGCGCCGTCATCGCGACCATCGCGACCGCGAGCCGGAGCGTGGTGCTCGGCTTCATCGTGGGCGCCGTGCTGACACCGCCCGTCCACCGGCGGATCGTGCAACGACGCGGGTACGCAGCCACCTCCTGACCGCGTCGCCCCTGGAGATCGCCGCCCTGCCGGCAGGAGGCACCGCGCAGGGCCTGCCCGAGGAATGCGGCGAACAGGACTCGATCCCCATGGATCGGACCGGGGAGGGCGCTGCGCGGAAGGTGGAGGCCGTACAGTCCCGAGTGATCGACTTCCGGTCATCGTGGGTCCGCGCCTCAGCGCGGGGCCGGCCGGCACGCCCGTGCCGAGCAGGGTCGACGCGGACGGTAACTGCCGGGGCGAGAGGAGGCAGGGACGTGAGTGAGCGCAGCGAACGCCCACTGCTGTTCCTGGACGTCGACGGACCTCTCCTGCCGTTCGGCGGCGGCCCGCGGGGCGCTCTGTCGGGCACCGCGACCGATGCGCTCCTGACGCGGCTCGACCCGAGCATCGGGCCTCGCCTCGCTGCACTGCCGTGCGAGCCGGTCTGGGCCACCACCTGGGAGGAAGCGGCGAACACCGACATGGCACCCGAACTCGGCCTGCCACCCCTGCCGGTCGTGCGCTGGCCGGAGACCTCCGACGCGCAGGAGCGCGAGGACAAGTGGTTCGGGCTCCACTGGAAGACCCGAACCCTGGTCTCGTGGGCGGACGGACGCCCGTTCGCCTGGGTTGACGACGAGATCACCGATGCCGATCGGGACTGGGTGTCCGCCCACCACCGCGCCCCCGCCCTCCTCCACCGCGTCGCGTCGTCCCGCGGCCTCACAGGCGAAGACTTCACGGTCCTCGACCGATGGCTGCGGGCCGCGTGAGACTGCCCCGCAGTGGCCCACGGGAAGCGACGGGGGCGGGGCCCCATGAGCTTCATGGCGGCCCCGCAGCGCGGCCCCCCGCCTCCGGAGTCGGCGTGGCTCTCTCCCCGCGCCGGACGCATCCCCTTGGGGGGGTGTCACCGGCAACGGAGGCAACGGCAGACCTTCGACGAACGGGGGCCAGCCCCTACGGCCAGCCCTGCTTCACCTGGGCGGGTGCGGTGTTCCAGTGCTTGGGTATGAAGGTGATGACGTAGGTTCCGCGGTCGAAGTCGGCGTATCCGGAGGACCAGCTGCGGAACTTGCTCTCGTACACCTTCATGGGCCCCATGCCGCCTTCGGGCGAGTGATAGTGGTTCGCATGGGTCCATATGGTCTGGTCAGGGTGGGCTTCCTTCTGATCCCCGAACCAGCCGTAGTCGAAGTTGACGTAGCTCTCGCCCGGCCCGGCGGGGCTGCGTGAGGTGTTCCTGTCCTTCGACATGTCGACGAGGCCCGTGTTCCGGTCGGGGCGGAACGCATCGGGGTCGCCGTACTTCCGCTTGTCCGAGGAACTCCTGGGGTCCTGCCCGCTCCAGAAGTGCTTCGAGTAGATGACCGCCTTCATCCTGGACGGGTCGTGGTTGCCCCCGTTCCAGTCCTTGAAGGACGGGGTGTTCCGCAGGGCCGCGTAGAAGTTCGAACGGCTGCCTTCGGCGGCGAGAGCGTCGCCGTTCTTGGTGAGCTCTGCCTTGAGGTTGCTCAGATACGTGCTCTCGTCATGGGCGGTTTCCAGGGACCGGTTGATGACGGATGCCACTTCTCGGGCCCGGTCGAAGCCCTTCGTCTCATCGAAGCTCTGCTTGGCGACGCGGCCCTCGAACTCCGCCCGCGTCTCGCCCGGCCGGGGGCTGGTGTTCTCCAGGGCGCGCCGGTGCTTCTCCTCGTCGAAGGACGCGAAGGCCAGTCTGTTCGTCGGGTAGAAGCCCGAATTGACCCAGGTGACACCCACGCACCCGTAGGAGAGCTGCTCCCGCTGCCGTTCGGTCATCTGCTGCACTCGCCCGTCGCGGTGGCTGTAGGACTGCTGCCACTTGCGTATGTAATTGCTGATGCCGGTCGTGGCCCTGCCTCCGTAGGCCCGGTACGCGTCGGGCATGCGGTCCAGCGGCTCGGCGGGCGGCGTCACCCTGGCACCGGCCGCGGCCGAGGACCTGAGGGACTCGGTGGCGCTCGGCAGGTCCCCGCCGGGGGTCTTGTCCGGCCGGCCGATGTCCATGGCCGCTTCGTTCAGCGCGTTGATGAGTCGGACGTCATCGGCTGTCAGGCCGTGCCGGTCGGCATAGGAGCCCTTCGCGTCGCCGGGAGTGCCGGCTGCCTGACTGACGGACGGCGCGAGACCGGCGGTGCACAGCACGATGCCCACCGTGGTGAGGGCGAGGAACCCTGAACGTTTGTACATGAAATCCTGAGTTTCCCTTTGTTGAAAAGCGGAATGAGAGAACGGCTGGTGTCTGCGCAGCAGGAGTAACGAACTGACCGAGCCGGCTCGCTCCCCGTTCCCTCATTTCTTCGCTGCGTCCGGGAGCGACCAAGAGACCGACACCGGCCGGGGTTTCACCGGCCCTGCACCGATTTCGGAATGGACGGTCAGTTCGTGCGAGAAGTGATCCTGTCCCGGCGCCGATTCCTCGACAACACTGCGGCTCCACATTCGGCCAGCTGCCCGGTGGGGTGGTATTCGGTCATGCGGGTCGGACTCTGCCCCGAGTCGGTACGCCCGCCGGCGGCGTTCTTCCGTCCCCCCGCACGAGCCGCGGCACGCCCGGAGTCGGCCGCCCCGAAAGCCCCGCGCAAAGGCCTGGGGCGGCGCCGTCAACCGCGACGGGGAATGCCGGGCGGCAGCCGCGATACCGGCACGGGCGCTCCGGCCGACGTGTGTGGAACTCCGGAATGAGGTGGCTCTGCCCTTCGGATTGACCGCACGGTCTTCGCCACTCTCCCTTTCCAACCTCGGTCGGCTCACTGCCGGCCCGGCTCCGTCACGAGCCGTCGCCTTCCTCAGAACGGCCGGTAAAGCCCTCTCCAAGTCCCACGGCAGATACGCACGATCCCGGAAATGGTTGAATCCGACTCGACCGAAGGGTCGGCTCTTCCGTTTCCCCGGGCAGGTGACCGCGTATCAGAAGACCGATCGCGCCGGGATCTCCGCGACGCACTCGTGACCTCACGGCCCGCTCCACGCCGGTCCGCACGCCGCCGAGAATCCGGATGCGGGACGCATCGTGCGTCTGCGAGCATGCGTCGCCGTGGAGATCAACAATCTTGTCGTCCGCCGTGCGGTCGACTCCGATGCCGCCGCGGTGGCCGAGGTGTGGCTGCGCTCCTTCACGGCGGCGCTTCCGAGCGTGCGCCGGGCGCATACGGACGACGAGGTCCGGGCCTGGTTCCGGGAGGTGGTCGTGCCCGGACAGGAGACCTGGGTGGCGACGGTCGCATGCTCGGTCGTCGGGATGATGGTGCTGGAAGGTGGGGCTCTGGAGCAGCTCTACCTCGATCCGGCCTGGCAGGGACAGGGGATCGGCGGACGCCTGGTGGACCTGGCCAAGCAGCGTCGTCCAGCCGGTCTGACGCTGTGGACGTTCCGGGTCAACGCGTCGGCGCGGCGCTTCTACGAGCGGCGCGGATTCGCCGCGGGCGAGTGCACCGACGGTCACCGCAACGAGGAACGCGAGCCGGACATCCGGTACGTGTGGCGCCCGGACGAAGACGGACGCTCACCTGGGCAGGGGCGCCGTCGAACCCGTCGGGCGACTGCGCGCCGCATGGCCGCAGAACCGGGACCAGGTGGAGGTGATAACGAGGCACAAGGCACACTTCACGTGTAACAGCCCCTCGACCGACAAGAGGATCGAGCATGATCACGCTCAAGAAGGAAGACGGCCCGGCGGATCTGGACGGGGTGACCCATCTGTCCATCGGAGTGTCCTGGGACCCCACCGTCGGCAGTAGCGGCGGGCTGCTGGGGAAGATCCGTCAGAAGACCGGCACGGACCTCGACCTCATCGCCATCGCCATGTCGGGTGCCGAGCCGGTGCGACTGGCCGGGCTTGACTCCCTGGACCCGCTGGGCAACGGCTCGTTGGTGCACAGCGGAGACAACCAGACCGGGCACGGCGACGGCGATGACGAGACGGTGACCGTCGCGCTCGACCAGGTACCGTCCAACATCACCTCCATCGTGTTCATCGCCGCCGCGTACAAGAAGCGCAGCGCCTTCCAGAACGCCCGGAACATCAGCTTCAAGGTGTACGACGCGACGGGCGGCAGCACCCAGCAGGTCGCCGACATCTGGCCGAGCCTGCTCACCACCGACAACGGGTGCGCCGTGGCCAAGGCGACCAGGGACGGCGCGGGCTGGAAGCTCCAGGTGATCAATGAGACCGGGAAGATCAAGCAGGGGGACGAGCACGCCCTGATGCGCTTCGCCATGAGCAAGTAGCGGAGGTCCTGTCAGCGCGGCCTCACTGTGACAGCGGCACCGCGGCACCGCGGCCGTCGGCGGAACCGTTGTCGCAGGAGGTTCGCGCTCGGGCCACCGACCAGGAAGCCCGACCCTGCGGCTGTCGCAATCAACGCCACCCGACGCGCACGCATGTCTTCACCTTCCGTCGGCACCCGTTCATGGGGTGGCAACGGGATCGGACTGTTCGTCTTCGACGAGGCGCTGCACCGTGTGCACCGTCACCTCGGGCGCATGCCGGGCGAGGAAGGGCAGGAGAAGCGGGAACTCGATGGTGTGCGCCAGCGCGTGGGCGAAGAGCTGCCTGGCTCGCTGCGGCCCGGACACCTCGGCCACCGAGGCCAGAGCAACACCGTAGTCCGGCAGCGTATGCAGGGACACAGCCAGCCTGTCGGCTTCATCCAGATCCCCCAGCGCAGCAAACGCAACAGCGACGGCAGCCAGTGCCCGGTTCTCCCCGTACGCACCTGACTCCTCCGACCGGGCCAGGGCCTCTGCCTCGTCGGTGAGCGCCCGGGCCTGCTCCGGCGCAGCAATCCGGGCGTACCCGGCGGCCACCAGAGCGAGGGCCCGCGCCCGCTCCGCGGGCGACACGACAGTGCGGCAGATCTCCTCCGCCACGTCGACCTGCCCCGACCGGCTCAGACGTTCAGCCAACTCCGCCAGCGCCAGATCCCTGAACGGAAAATCTGTGCCGGAAACAAGGCTTCGCGCGCGCGTGAAGAACGCCTCCGCTTCGGTCGCGAGGCCCAGACCTGCGAACGTCTCCGCGAGTGCGGACAGAACGCGGGGGTGCCAGTGCCCACCCTCCAGGGCAGGCAGCAGTCCGACTGCGGTGTCGGAGATCCGCCGGCACTCGGCAGCGTTGTCCATCAGTGCCCAGACCCGGGCCAGGCGCTGCAATCCCCACGCTTTCGGAACGGGATCGCCGGGGAGCATCAGGATGGCTTCCGCACGGGTTGCCGGTTCCGATGCCAGGGAGTGGGCGCCTGCCAGCGCGAGCGCGCCGGCGTAGGCGACGAGCTTGCGCGCCCTCCGATCGGGATCGGTCTGCCCGTGCAGGCTGCGCGTTGCCAGCACGGCGCAGCGGCGGGCACGCTGAGGATCCGATTCCTTGAGAGCCGCCCAGCCGACGGCACTGTATGCCCCCGCTCGCTGGGCCCAGTCGGGGATGGAGGCCGCGATCTGCTCCGCAGCGGCGTGATCATGCAGCAGGGCGAGTCTTCTCGCGATGGCGTTGAGGCAGGCGGAACGGGTCTCCTCCTCGCCCGCGGTCAGCGCGTTTGCGAGATCGCGCACTTGATCGGCATGCTCCATGAGCGCCACTCGTGCCTCGAAAGCGGTCGACTCAACGGCTCCGCTCGTCGGCCGTGCAACCGCCCGCCACACACCCTCGGCGCGTCCTGGATACGCCAGTGCGTGCCAGCATGTGGCGACGAGCATCAGGGTGCTCGTCTGCCCGACGGAATTGTCCCGGACGGCCCAGCATGCCGCCTCGGCCTGCGCGGTCATCTGTACCGCTCGGCTGATCTGTCCGGCCTCGATCAGGGCCTCGGCAAGGGGGACAAGAGCTCTCGCCGCCCAGAACCCGCCGAGTTCGACAGCTGCGTTCCGCACCTGCTCGACTGCTTCCTCAAGGCCGCCGCAATCCTTGAGGTCCGCTGCCATGCGCACCAGGCAGGCCCGAGCGTATGCGGTCAACCGAGGGTTGTCTTCGTCTTCGATACCGGCGGCGAACGTCTGGCGAAGCTGCTCGGCACGCGTGGAGTCACCTCCCTTTGACAGCACGGCCACCATCTGCGCGATCTCTTCTCCGAAGAGGGCGACGGGCCTGAGCGACCCGACGAGGGCATCGGCGCGATCCTTCTCTCCCAGGGCCGCCCACAGGCCCGGCAGCTGGACGGGGATTCGGCGATTGCGCCAGAACAGGCGGTCCTTGGCTGCCGCCGTGTGCAGCATGACTGCCAGATCCGGGGCATCCTGGGCCAGCAGACAGCTGTGGATGGTCCCGATCTCACGGATCACGGCTGCGTCGCCGCCGCTGGCGGTGAGCATGCGGTCCTGACGCATCGGGTCCGTACTGAGCCCGGTCATCCGGTCGATGTCGCCCTTCGCGTGCAGCAGCCGGTGGTAGCCGTCGAGCAGATACTCCGGCGTGGACTCGGGCCAGCGCATGTCGCGGTAGCGGTCGGCCCATTGATGGATCCGCTCACGGAATGCCGACAGCTCACGCTCGCCGAGCGAAGCGACAGCAGTCTGCTGCAGTTCCTCGTGGGCAAGGACAAGCAGCGGCAGGTCCCCCCGCCCGGTCCGGCTGGCAAAGGTCCTGCCCGGAGCGGCGCGCAGCACGCGGCGCACCTTCCAGGGGGCCACCGCAGTCAGTTCGGCGAGGTCGCCCTCACTCAACCCGCCTCCCGCGGCCGCGACAAGACCGAGAACGTCGTGCCCGATTCCCTCGTCGTCGAGCAGGTGGGCGAGTTCGCGTTCCAGATCATCGCGGGCGAGCAGAGCGTGGGGGGAGGGCGCGAGCCGGCGCACCGTGCGTGCATCCCGCAGCGGATGCCGCGGCGGGACATCCGCCGGCACAGGGGGGTGAGGCCTTCCCGACACGATGATCCGCACGTTCGGCGGAACGACCGCCGGGAGCATGGCGGCAATGCTGTGTGCGTCCGCCCCGACCACCACCCCCCGGTCCTCGTCCAGGCCGTCCACCAACAACACCAGCCGCACACCCTGCACCGCGCAGGCTGCGCCCGCGTCCTTCAACAACCGCCCGAACCAACGCTGCTTCGCCGACGGCTCAAGAACGTGCGGCACCGGCTGCTCCGCCGCCTCGGCGAGTTGCTCCAGCACTGCATCGAGAAAAGCCGTCCAGTCGCTCTGCCCGGCCCAGCGAGCCGTGACGAAGAACGACACCACCTTCACTCCCGGCGGAGGAGCGAGGGCGAACGAAGCCATGAGGGCCGACTTTCCCGCCCATGCCGGCGCTTGCCACCAGGTGTAGGCATCGCCGTGTTCGTCCGTGCAGAACGCCGAGAGGTCGGCCAGCTCCTCCTCCCGCCCGACCAACTCCCAGGGAAAGATCTTCTCGACCTGCTCACGGTAGGCAGATCGCGCCGGGGCGGGCACCCCGGTGACCACCACATCTCCATGGTGGGTACCAGAGTTGGCGTATCCGCCGTTTGCGGTCGCAGCACCAGTCCGTGAGGCAGTGATCCTCGGATGAGCAGCGATGGCGACACCCCCAGGGCAGGGGCACAGGGCCGCTGACCCCGCACCGTCTCGGACACGGGGGACCATACCCACGGGGCTCCGACCCCAGACCGCACCGTGCCGTCCCGGTGCAGACCGGCTCCGGCTCAGGCCCGGCACGGGCCCGGCCTTCCACGGCTCTCGGCCGCACGGGCCCCTGCCAGGCTCTTGACAGGGGCTCCGTGCTGCCCGAAGCCATACGTCGCTCCACGTCTGCAGAGCTTCGCATGCTGTCCGAACCCGTGGGCAGGTGCCGTCAGGGGCTGCCGTCAGGGGCTTTCACCCGTAACGCGGACCGGCACCTCCTCGACGGACGCATCCGGGCCGGAGGCCTGGGGACGGCAGGGCCGCATCGCTGTCAGACGGCGGTGGTCTCACTTCGGGGCGTGCTCGCCCAGGTAGAAGAGCAGCCAGATGAACCCGGCGAACACGTGCGTGCCGAAGATGTAGAAGAAGGCGCGCAGCGCGACGCCCTGCTCTTTCCACTTCTCCTGGTCCGCCGCAGGCTTCGCCCGGGGGTCATCGTCCGTCATCGTGTGGGTTCCTTCCTGGTGTACGGCGCCCGGAGCGGGTGCGCGGGCGCCCCGCACGGAGCAGCGGCGCCCTCCGGGCCGAAGGGGGCCGGCGGCTGTTCGGTGCGCCCACGGGCGGCCCGCACCGAGCCCGGCAGCAGCGGCACCGTCCGACCGCGCTCGCACACCGGTCCCGTCGCCGCACACCCGCGGGGATGCCGCGCCCTCAGCGCGGCACAGCACGCGCCGGTGACGCGGTCCGGTTCACCGGCTGCCGCCGTCCTCGGCCACGTCGTGATCGCGAGCCATGCGCAGCGCGTCCGCGAGCTCCTCCTCGGCCAGAGCCTCCTCGAAGGCATCGCCGTCCTGCTGCGCGGCCCGGAGACGAGCCCGCGCCGTGCGGACCCTCTCCTGCACGGCTTCCTCGAACCCGGCCACGCTCCCGCCCCCACCCTCCGGATCAAGACCTTGCGAATTGCATAACTCTGCAAGTCTAGCGCCTGCCAGCCCGCCGGGAAGCCCAGGGTGGGCCTGGTCAGCAGATCCGATGGACCCGCCGACGGGCCGGCTGCCATCGGCCCCAACCGCGGCCGACCCTCCCACAGCGACCGGGGCGTCCGCCCGAGCCGCCCCGAGCCCGTGCGAGCACTCCACAGGCAAGGGGTCAGGCCTTCTTGACCACACTCGACTTGAGCTGCATGGCGCCGAAGCCGTCGACCCTGCAGTCGATGTCATGGCCGTCCACCCCGTCGACCAGGCGGATGTTGCGCACCTTGGTGCCCGCCTTGATCCCCGACGGGCTGCCCTTGACCTTGAGCGCCTTGACGACCGTCACGGCATCGCCGTCGCTCAGCACGTTCCCGACGGAGTCCCGGACCACGCGAACCCCGGAGGCGCTTGCGTCATCCGCCCCCGCCGCGGTGGGAACCCACTCGTGGGCGCACTCCGGGCAGACCATCAGAGCGTTCATCTCATAGGTGTACTCACTGGAGCACCTCGGGCACGGGGGCAGGCTCGCCGTCATCTGTTCTGTCCTAGCTCGGTGCGAACGCACGCGGGCCCCTGGAGGCGCCGGCGCGATGGGCGGATCAGGATATCCGAATTGCAGACTTCTGCAATTCGCCACATCCAGAGCGGCTCGGGGCGTCCGACCGGTTCATCGGAGGCCTGCCGGACCCCGCAGCTCATCCGGCGGAGCTGTCCCCCCAGGCCCGCATGCCCCTGGCCCGGGCGGCCCTGGATCCCGTCCCGGAAGCGAAGAGGTCGAGGACTTCCAGAGCGAGGTCCGGCCGGGCGGCTGAGGCCAGTACCCCTCCACCGAAGGTCGATGTGATGCTGGTGTCACCGGGCAGCGGTCCGGCGATGACGACGTCCGGCAGGTCCATCAGCTCGCTGAGCTGCTGAAACGCCAGGTCGGCCCGGCCCGAGGACAGCAGGCTGCCGACGGGCACGCCCGGAGGTGCCTGGACGAACCGGCCTGCGAGCGTGTCGGCGAGACCCAGCCGGCCGATCAGAGCGATCAGGGCCGTCCCACTGGGACCGGTGGAGTAGGCGATCTTCTTCGCGGACCGCAGAACGGCCCGCAGGTCGGATTCCGAGTCGAGCTCCGGAACGGGTGAGCCCTCCGGCACGGCGGCGACGACCTGGGAGATCCACAGCGGTCGCGCCGTGCCGGCCAGGAGGTACCCCTCCTTCTCCAGCACGGCCAGCGCTCCGTCGGCGAGCACGAGCAGATCGGCCTCGGCGCCCTCGCGCACCCGCCGTGCGATCTCGACCCCGCCGGCGGCCTCGAAGCACACGGGAAGCCCGTGCACGAGCCGGATGTGCTCGGTCAGCTCGGCCAGCAGCGGCCGCGTCGCCATCGAGGACAGCCCGGAGATCACTCCGTTCACGTCACCTCCCTGTGTCCGGCAGATGGTACGGCGCTCGGCGCGGGCCGCTCAACGCCGGTTTGCGAGACTGACCGCGTGAGCGCACCCCGGAGCACAGCAGCTGGCAAAGTCCTCGACGTCCTCGCGGCCTTCGACCGCGAGCACCCGTCGCAGACCCTGTCGGAGATCGCCCAGCGCACCGGCCTGGCCCTGAGCACGGCGCACCGGGTGGTCGCCGAGCTCGCGGGGTGGGGGGCGCTGGAGCGCGGGGAGGACGGCTCCTGGCACGTCGGGCTAAGGCTGTGGGAGATCGCCTCGGGATGCCCGCGCACCCAGATCCTGCGCGATGTGGCGCTGCCGTTCATGCAGGACCTCTACGAGGCGACGCACGAGAACGTCCAACTCGCGGTACGTGAGGGCACGGAGCTCGTCTTCATCGAGCGGATCGCCGGGCACCGCTCGGTGGAGCTGCTGACCATGGTGGGAACCCGTTTCCCGATCGGCTCCACCGGGATGGGGCGGGTGCTGCTGGCCCATGCGCCGCCGGACATCCAGGAGGAGGTCCTCGCAGCGCCGCTGCGGGCCTGGACCCCGCACACCGTCACCGACCCGAAGACGCTGCGGGCGCAGTTGGACCGCATCCGCCGCGAACAGGTCTTCGTCAGCGACCGGCAGCTCTCGCAGAGCACGGTCGCGGTGGCCGCTCCCGTACGGATCGGCCGCAACGGGCCGGTCTCCGCCACGTTGGGAATCGTGTTCACGGCCCGCGGAGCGAGCCGCGCGCGGGGACTGCGGGACCCGCTCCTGCGGGCCGCGTACGCGATCTCCGACGAACTGGGCCGGCGTACCCGCCGCTCTGCCTGATGTCCCCGCGCGCTTCCGCCTGACGGAAAGGCCGGAGACGGACCGACGCCCCGGGTGTCACCGTTCGACGTGTTCGCAAGGATCACAGTCGCTCAGGAGATGTCATGGCCGACGCCGTCGTCGATACCGTTGCCTCGGTTCCCGTCGCAGTCATCGGCGCCGGCCCGGCCGGCCTGATGCTGGCGCACCGGCTGGGCCGCGCCGGAGTCGACACGATCGTGGTCGACACCCGTACCCGGCGCGAGATCGAGGCGACTCAGCGGGCCGGGATCCTGGAGGCCGATGCGGCCCGGGACCTCGTGGAGACAGGCGTCTGCGACCGGATCCTGCGCGAGGGACGCGAACACGAAGGCATCGAGGTGCGGTTCGGCGGCCGGGCGCACCGGATCGACTTCAAGGCGCTGGTCGGCGAGTCCGTCTGGCTCTACCCGCAGACCGACGTGTTCATCGACCTGGCCGACGCACGGCAACGCGACGGCGGCACGGTCCACTTCGGTGTCTCCGACACCGAGGCGCTCGACATCACGACCACCGCTCCGCGCGTCCGGTACACCGCCGCCGACGGCTCCCGGCACGAGATCCGTGCGCGGTACGTGGTCGGCGCGGACGGATCGCGCAGCATGTGCCGCGACCTCGTGCCCGCAGACCGGCGGGTGCGGTACGGCAAGGAGTACCCCTTCGCCTGGTTCGGCATCATGGCCCAGGCGCCGGCGAGCGCGCCGGAGCTCGTCTACGCCCACTCCGAGCACGGCTTCGCACTGATCAGCCAGCGGACCGAGACCGTGCAGCGGATGTACTTCCAGTGCTCGCCCGACGAATCCGTCGACGCCTGGCCGCAGGACCGTATCTGGGAGACGCTCCAGGCCCGAGTGGCCGGCGAGGACGGTTTCCGGCTCAAGGAGGGGCCGGTCCTGGAGAAGACGGTACTGCGGTTCCGCTCGTTCGTGCAGGAGCCGATGCGCTGGGGGTCCATGGCGCTCGCCGGTGATGCCGCCCACACCGTGCCGCCGACCGGCGCCCGCGGGCTCAACCTCGCGCTGCACGACGTCAAGGTGCTGGCGGAGGTGCTCCTGCGGGCGCTCGGACCGGCGGGCGCGGGCGCGCTCGACGCCTACCAGCCCCGTGCGCTGCAACGGCTGTGGCGGGCGCAGAACTTCTCCTCCTGGATGACCCGGCTGCTGCACACCCCGCCGGGCGGCTCGGGGTTCGACCTGCGGCGCCAGTCGGGCGAGTTGGACAACGTGCTGGGCACCCGCGCCGGCCGCACCTATCTCGCCGAGCAGTACACCGGCTGGCCCGTCCGTTCCCGCGGCTGACACCGACGACCCCAGGAGACCTGATGATCATCGACTGCCACGGCCACTTCACCACGGCTCCGCCCCCGTTGGCACGGTGGCGGGACCGGCAGGTGGCGGCGGTCGGCTCCCCCTCGGACGCGCCGGACCCCGACGACCTGCTCATCACCGACGAGAACCTGCGGGAGGCGATCGAGGGCCATCAGCTGCGCCTCATGAATGAGCGCGGCATCGACCTGACCGTCTTCTCCCCGCGGGCCAGCTTCATGGCCCACCACATCGGCGACTTCCAGGTCTCCTCGGCGTGGGCACGGATCTGCAACGACCTCGTCCACCGCGTGAGCACGCTCTATCCCGACCGCTTCGCGATGGGAGCGATGCTGCCGCAGTCCCCCGGAGCCGCCCCGTCGACCTGCCTGCCCGAGCTGCGCCGCGCGGTGGAGGAGCTCGGCGCGGTGACCGTCAACCTCAACCCGGATCCGTCGGGCGGCAAGTGGACCGCACCGCCCCTGACGGACCGCAGCTGGTACCCGCTCTACGAGGCGATGGCCGAGTACGACATCCCCGCGATGATCCACGTCAGCACCTCGTGCAATCCCGCCTTCCACACCACCGGCGCGCACTACCTGAACGCGGACACCACGGCGTTCATGCAGCTTGTCCAGGGCGACCTGTTCGCCGACTTCCCGACCCTCCGGTTCGTCATCCCGCACGGCGGCGGAGCCGTCCCGTACCACTGGGGGCGGTTCCGCGGCCTGGCGTCGGCGCTCGGCAGACCTGATCCGGAGGCGCTGTTCGACAACGTCTTCTTCGACACCTGCGTCTACCACCAGCCCGGCATCGACCTGCTGACCAGGGTGGTCCACAGCCGGTCCGTCCTCTTCGCGAGCGAAATGATCGGCGCGGTACGCGACATCGACCCGCGCACCGGTCACCACTTCGACGACACCAAGCGGTACGTCGACGCCACCCCGTACCTCTCGGACGAGGAACGCGCGGCCGTCTACTGCGGCAATGCCCTGCGCGTCCACCCCCGCCTCGCCGCCCGCCTCGCCGCGGCCGAACGCTGACCCCCGCGACCGTCGACCCCCAGGAGGAGCACCCATGCAACACACCGAGACCGGCGTCGTCCACACGAAGATCGACCGGGCCGGTCCGGAGACGGTCGCCGCCCTGTCCGTGTTCGGCGTCGCGACCCTCCATGAGGCGATGGGCCGGGTCGGCCTGATGCGCCCCTACCTGCGCCCGGTCTACCCGACGGCCCGGATGTGCGGCACGGCCGTGACCGTGCTGCTCCAGCCCGGCGACAACTGGATGCTGCACGTCGCCGCCGAGCAGGTCCAGGACGGGGACGTGGTGGTGGCCGCCTGCACCGCCGAGAGCGAGGACGGCTTCTTCGGCGAGCTGCTCGCCACCTCCTTCCGCGCACGCGGCTGCCGGGGGCTGGTCATCGACGGCGGCGTACGGGACACGGCCGACCTGGAGGACATGGACTTCCCCGTCTTCTCCCGGGCCGTCCACGCCAAGGGCACGGTCAAGGCCACCCTCGGCTCGGTCAACGTCCCGGTCGTCTGCGCCAACGCCCTCGTCCGGCCCGGCGATGTCGTCGCGGCCGACCGCGACGGTGTGGTGGTGGTGCCGCGCGAGCGAGCCGCCGCGGTCGCCGAGGCGGCGGCGCGGCGGGAGGCCGACGAGGAGACCAAGCGCGCCCAGTTCCGCAAGGGCGCGCTCGGCCTGGACGTGTACGGCATGCGCGGCCCGCTGGCCGAGCTCGGGCTGCGCTACGAGGACTGATGATGACGCCGAGCTTCGAGAAGACCCCCGGATGGCTCGACTGGTGCGCCGATCCGAGCCGTCCCCGCTTCCGGCTGCCCGAGGGTGCCGTCGACGCGCACTGCCACGTCTTCGGGCCGGGCGCCGAGTTCCCGTATGCGCCCGAGCGGAAGTACACCCCGTGCGACGCGTCGAAGGACCGGCTCTTCGCGCTCCGCGACCACCTCGGCTTCGCCCGGAGCGTCGTGGTCCAGGCGACCTGCCACGGCGCCGACAACCGGGCGATGGTCGACGCGCTGCGGGCTTCGGGGGGAACGGCCCGGGGAGTGGCGACGGTGCGGCCCGACGTCGGCGACGAGGAGCTGCGCGAGCTGCACGAGGCGGGGACGCGCGGCGTGCGGTTCAACTTCGTCAAGCGGCTCGTCGACGCGGCGCCGCGGCAGGACCTCATGGACCTCGTCGGACGGATCGCACCGTACGGGTGGCACGTCGTCGTCTACTTCGAGGCCGCCGACCTCGCCGGCCTGCGCGACTTCTTCCTGTCCGTACCGGTGCCGCTGGTCATCGACCACATGGGCCGGCCCGACGTCTCCCAGGACCCGGACGGCCCCGAGTTCGAGGCGTTCCTCGACTTCATGCGGGCCCGGCCCGACATCTGGTGCAAGGTCACCTGCCCGGAGCGGCTCACGGTGAGCGGCCCGCCGGCCCTCGACGGCGAGCCCGAGGCGTACCGCGACGTCGTCCCGTTCGCCCGGCGCGTGGTCGGGGAGTTCCCCGACCGGGTGTTGTGGGGCACGGACTGGCCGCACCCGAACCTCGTCTCCCACATGCCCGACGACGGTCTGCTCGTCGACTTCATCCCGCACATCGCACCGACGCCGGACCTGCAGTGGAGGCTCCTCGTCGACAACCCGATGCGCCTGTACTGGCCGGACGCCGGCTGATTCGCCCACGGCCGGAGGCCGCCATGTCACTGGACAAGACCTACAAGCTGGTGCCGGGCACCACGATCTTCGACACCGAGCAGTCCGCCAAGGGCTACCACCTCAACCAGTTCTGCATGTCCCTGATGACCGCGGAGAACCGCGCGCTGTACCTCGCCGACGAACGCGCCTACCTGGACGCGTGGCCGCTGCGGGAGGAACAGAAGCGGGCGCTGCTCGACCGCGACCTCAACGCCGCCATGAACGAGGGCGGAAACATCTACTTCCTCGCCAAGTGGGGCGCCACGCTGGGGCTTTCGTTCCAGCAGATGGCCGGTTCGATGACCGGTATGACCGAGGAGGAGTATCGCGGCATGATGGTCGGCGGCGGCCGCTCCGTCGAGGGAAACCGCATAGACCACGCCGTCCTGGAGGCGGCGCACGCCGCACAGTCGCCCCCCGCCGGGCACGCCGTCGTCACCGGCGCGGTCTTCACCTCCCACGTGCCGGCCATCGGCGCGGCGATGGACCACGGCAAGACCGAAGAGGCCTACTGGAAGCCGGTCTTCGAGGGATACGCGTTCTCCAGGGAGTGGGAGCGGGAGAACCTGCCCGATGTGATCTTCCTGGTCTACAACGACCACGCGTCCGCGTTCGATCTGACGTTGATCCCGACGTTCGTACTCGGCACCGGCGCGGCCTTCGCCACCGCCGACGAGGGGTACGGGCCCCGCCCCGTCCCTGGCATCGAGGGCGACCCCGACCTGGCCGCACACATCGCGCACTCGCTCGTCAGGGACGACTTCGACCTCACGCTCGCCAACGAGCTGAGCGTCGACCACGGCCTGACGGTGCCGCTGTCGCTGATGTTCGGGGACGTCGAGAAGTGGCCGTGCAGGGTCATCCCGTTCCACGTCAACGTGGTGCAGTACCCGGTGCCCTCGGGCGCCCGGTGCTTCCGGCTCGGCCAGGCCCTGCGCAAGGCGATCGAGTCGTACGACCGACCGCTGAAGGTCCAGGTCTGGGGCACCGGCGGCATGAGCCACCAGCTCCAGGGCCCGCGCGCAGGCCTGATCAACCGGGAGTGGGACAACGCCTTCCTCGACCGGCTGATCGCCGACCCGGCCGGCCTGGCACAGATCCCGCACCTGGAGTACGTCGAGGAAGCCGGCTCGGAGGGCATCGAGCTGGTCATGTGGCTGATCGCCCGCGGGGCGATGAGCGACGTGGACGGGACCGGGCGGGTCGACGTCAAACACCGCTTCTACCACGTGCCGGCGTCCAACACGGCCGTCGGCCATCTGATCCTCGACAACCACCCCCGGGCCCAGGAGCCCGCGGAAGGAGTGAACTGACATGACCGACGACCGAACCCTCAGGATCGCCCTGGCCGGCGGCGGCGCCTTCGGTGCCAAGCATGCGGCCGCCCTCCGGCGCATCGAGGGGGTCGAGGTGACCGCCGTCGTGAGCAGCAGCCTGGAACGGGCGCAGAAGTTCGCCGCGGAGCAAGGGGTGAGCCGCGCCGCCGCCTCCCTTGACGAGGTGCTGACGATGGACGACATCGACGCCGTCGTCCTCGCCACCCCCACACAGCTGCACGCCGGGCAGACGCTGGCCTGCCTCGAAGCGGGCAAGCACGTCCAGGTCGAGATCCCGCTCGCCGACTCGCTCGCCGACGCCGAGGCGTGCCTGGCGGCGCAGCGGCGCACGGGGCTCGTCGCGATGGTGGGCCACACCCGCCGCTTCAACCCCAGCCACCAGTGGGTGCGCCGGCGGATCGACGCGGGCGAGTTCGCGGTCCAGCAGATGGACGTGCAAACGTACTTCTTCCGCCGGGAGAACCTCAACGCGTTGGGCGAGCCGCGCTCCTGGACCGACCACCTGCTGTGGCACCACGCCGCGCACACCGTCGATCTCTTCGCCTACCAGACCGGCTCACCGATCGTGCAGGCCCATGCCCTCCAGGGTCCCGTGCACCCCGCGCTGGGCATCGCGATGGACATGTCGGTCCAGCTGCGCGCGGCGAACGGTGCCCTCTGCACCCTGTCGCTGTCGTTCAACAACGACGGTCCGCTCGGTACCTCCTTCCGCTACATCGGCGACACCGGGACCTACCTGGCTCGCTACGACGACCTCGTCACCGGACGGGACGAGCCGATCGACGTCAGCCGCGTCGACGTGTCGACGGATGGGATCGAGCTCCAGGACCGCGAGTTCGTCGCCGCCATCCGCGGTGGCCGCGAACCGAACTCCTCCATCGCCCAGGTCATGCCCTGCTACCGGACGCTGGCGGCCCTGGAGGAGCAGCTCACCGCCGCTTCGGCCCCGTAGGCGGGAGAACCGGGCCGGTTGCCGCGCAGGATCGGACCGGCATCCACGAGAACGAGCTGACGGTGCCGGCCACCACGCACACGTGGTGGCCGGCACCGTCAGCTCGTTCTCGTGGCGCGGTCGGCCCGGGAGCGGGTCAGGCGTAGTGGCGGTAGACGGCCTCGGCGACGCAGGCCGGCTTGTCACTGCCCTCGACCTCGACGGTGAAGGTGACCGGCATCTGCACGCCGTTGCCCCTGACCTCCTCCACCGTACCGACGAGGCCGTGGAGGCGGATCTGCGCGCCGACGCGGACGGGGCTGGGGAACCGGACCTTGTCCAGGCCGTAGTTGACGCTCATCGTGGTGCCGGTGATGCCGAGCAGCTCGCCGAAGAGCGGGATGATCAGGGAGAGGGTGAGGTAGCCGTGGGCGATGGGGCCGCCGAAGGGCCCGTCCGCGGCCTTCTCCGGGTCCGTGTGGATCCACTGGTGGTCGTCGGTGGCGTCGGCGAAGGTGTTCACCCGGTCCTGGGTGATCTCGATCCACTCGGTGCGACCGAGGTCGGCTCCGCTGAGGGAGGTGAGTGCGCCGAGTCCGTCGGCGAGGGTGATGGGCATGCGAAGGCCTTTCGATGGGGCGGGCGGCGCCGAACGCGCCCTGGGGCATCGTCCTGCTCGAAGTCCGCTCAGGGTGTGGGGAGTTCGGCGGGACCGGTGGTGAAACCGTCTCGGACTGCGGCTTTGGCGATCTTCCCGGAGGCCGTACGGGGCAGGCTGCCCGTGAGGACGACCGACTTCGGGATCTTGTACTTGGCGAGCCTGCCCAGCAGGTGGCCGAGGAGGTCCTCCTCGCCGACGTCGGCGAGGACGGATTCGGACCTGAGGACGACGACGGCCCGGCCGACCTCGCCCCAGACCGGGTCGGGGACACCGATGACCGCGCATTCGGCGACGGCGGGGTGGTCGAGGAGCGCGGCCTCCACCTCGGCGGGGTAGACGTTCTCCCCTCCGGAGACGAACATGTCCTTGACCCTGTCGACGAGGTAGGCGTGGCCGTCGGCGTCGGTGCGGGCGATGTCGCCGGTGCGCAGCCAGTCGCCGTCGGTGAAGGCTGCCGCGGTGTCCTCGGGCCGGTTCCAGTAACCGGTCATGACGTGGGGGCCCTGGACGAGGATCTCGCCCCGTTCGCCGGGCGCGGTGTCGCTCCCGTCGGGCCTGACGATGCGGGTGTCGGTGAAGAAGTGCGGGACGCCGGCGGAGCCGGCCTTGGCCGCCGTGTGCTCCCGGTCGAGGAAGAGGACGCCGGGGGACGCCTCGGTCATGCCGTAGCCCTGGCTGAAGGCGAGGCCGCGCTCGATGTACGCGGCGATGGTGCGGGCCGGGACCGGTGCACCGCCGCAGTTGAGGGTGCGCAGGCTGGAGAGGTCGGTGTTCGCCCAGCGCGGCCGGGCGGCCATGGCGTCGTACATCGTGGGGACGCCGAACAGGTACGTGACGCGTCGGCGTTCGACGGTGTCGAGGACCAGATCGGCGTCGAAGACCGGAAGCAGCACCACCCGGCCGCCCTTGAGGAGGGTGGGCAGGCAGGTCATGTTGAGGGCTCCGGCGTGGAACAGCGGGGCCACCACCAAGGTCACCTCGTCGGCGGTGAGGTCGGTATCGACGAGGACGTTGACGCTGTTCCAGATGATGTTGCCGTGGGAGAGGACGGCCCCCTTGGGTCGGCCCGTGGTCCCGGAGGTGTACATGATCATGCACGGGTCCTCGGGGCGTACGGCCACGTCCAGGGACTCGTCGGGAGCGCCCGCCGGCAACTCCTCGTACCCGAGGGCGCCGTCGCCGGACTCGTCGGCTCCGTCGAGCGCGATGCGGTGGTGCACCCCCGCCCCGACGGCGGCGGCGCGCGCGGCCGCGGCCTGCTCAGGGGCGTGGACGAGGACGGTGCTGCCCGAGTCGGAGAGGTTGTGGGCGAGCTCCGGGGCGGCCAGGCGGGTGTTGAGGGGGACGAAGACCGCGCCGAGCGTTCCGGCGGCGAACAGCGTCTCCAGGAAGGCCGGATGGTTGGGACCGAGGTAGGCGATCCGGTCGCCGCTGCCGACGCCGAGGGCGCGCAGGCCGTGGGCGAGCCGCAGGACGCGCCGGTGGAGGTCCCGGTAGGTCAGGGTGTGGTCCCCGTGGACGACGGCGGCCCGGTCGGGTGTCTTGCGGGCCCGGCGCGCCGGCCAGGAGCCGATGCCTTGGTTCAGCACGAGCGTTCCCTTCAGTGAGTGGACAGGCCGAGCAGGCGGGCGGCGTTCTCCTTGAGGATCTTCGGGCGGACTTCGGGCTTGATGTCGAGGCCGGCGAAGTCCGCGAGCCACCGGTCGGGGGTGATGACCGGAAAGTCGGAGCCGAAGAGGACCTTGTCCTGCAGCAGGGTGTTGGCGTAGCGCACCAGCTGCGGCGGGAAGTACGTGGGCGACCAGCCGGACAGGTCGATGTAGACGTGCGGCTTGTGGGTGGCGACCGCGAGCGCCTCGTCCTGCCAGGGGAAGGAGGGGTGGGCGAGGACGATCCTCAGCTCGGGAAAGTCGACGGCGACGTCGTCGACGGCCATCGGGTTGGAGTACTTCAGCCGGATGCCGCCACCGCCCGGGACGCCGGCGCCGATCCCGGTCTGGCCGGTGTGGAAGAGGGCCGGTACGCCGAGTTCCTCGATGGCCTCGTACAGCGGGTAGGCGAGGCGGTCGTCCGGGGAGAAGGCCTGGATGCTGGGGTGGAACTTGAAACCGCGCACCCCGTACGCCTCCACCAGGCGTCGGGCCTCACGAACCCCCGCGCGGCCCTTGTGCGGGTCGACGCTGGCGAACGGGATCAGGACGTCGGCATGGGCGGCGCAGCTCTCGGCGATCTCCTCGTTGGAGATCCGCGGGTGGCCGGTGGCGTGCTCGGCGTCGACCGTGAAGACGACGGCTGCCATCCGGCGTTCGCGGTAGTGCGCTGCCATCTCCTCGATGGTGGGCTGCCGGTGGCCGTGGGCCTTGAAGTAGGCCTCGGACGCGCCGAACAGCTCGGGGCTGAGGGCCCCGTGGCCGTCCTTGGAGACCTCCGCGTGGGTGTGCACGTCGATGGCGGTCAGCGCGTCGAGGTCGAGTGCGAGGTCGTGGCTGCGGTCGGCCATCTCACGCCACCGGGGCCTGGGGCGCGGGGATTCCGTAGGTCTCGGGCTCGGCGCCGACTCCGTCCGGCCACGCCGCGGCGATGGCGTCGCCGCTCCAGCCTCCGTCGGCGAGGGCGACCGCCTTCTCCTTCGGATGCGCCCACAGGGCCAGCCGGTCGCCGCCGATGCCGATGGCCTGCCCGGTCACCGCGTCGGAGGCGTCCGAGGCCAGGAAGGTGATCAGGCCTGCGACGTCCTCCACGGTGCCGAGGCCCTCATCCTTGCGCAGCCAGTCGGGCAGGGGCTCGCCGGTGCGCTCGGACTCCTCGATGACGGGGGCGAACGCCGGGATGGTCCGGGTCATCTCGGTGGCGGCGACCGGAACGACGGCGTTGACGGTGACACCGGAGCGTCCCAGTTCCATGGCCCAGGTGCGGGCCATGGCGACGATGCCGGCCTTGGCGGCGGCGTAGTTGGTCTGGCCGAAGTTGCCGCGCTGGCCGGCGGGCGAGGAGATCAGGACGAGTCGGCCGCCGGTGCCCTGCTCGCGCATGCGGACGGCGGCGGCGCGGGCGCAGGTGAACGTGCCGCGCAGGTGGACGCGGACGACGTCGTCGAAGTCCTCGTCGGTCATCTTCCACAGCACGCGGTCGCGCAGGATGCCGGCGTTGGCGACGAGTATGTCCAGGCACCCGAACTCCCCGACCGCCGTGTCCACGAGGCGCTGGGCCGCCTCGCTGTCGCCCACGGCCGCGACGACGCCGGCCGCCCTGCCGCCCCGGGAGGTGATCGAGGCGACGGCGGCGTCCACCGTGCCCCGGTCGATGTCGTTGACGACGACGGCGGCGCCCGCGGTGGCGAGGGCCTGCGCGTACGCCAGCCCGAGGCCGCGTCCGCTGCCGGTGACGACGGCGACCTTGCCCTGAAGATCCATGAGAGGTGCCTCTCGAAAGTGGTGGGATACGACATGCCGAGAGCGCCGACACGAGCCGGGATCGACAGGAATCCTGATGAACGCAGTCTGGGCAATCAGCAGGATTCCTGTCAATGACCTAGGGTGTGGATGCCTAGGGTGCGGATGCGCCGCCGTCGCGGCGACACGGCACCGGCCGCGGCACGAGCGGCCCCGCACGAGCCGCCACGACGGGAGGACGAACGTGAGCACGTCACTGCTCTACTTGGTCAAGAGAACGGAACTGGTGGTAAGGGCCAGGCTGGAGGAGCTGCTCAAGCCCGCCGGGGTCACGGCGCTGCAGTACACCGCCCTGACGGTGCTGGAGCGGCACGACGGAATCTCCGCGGCGCAACTGGCCCGCGACTCCTTCGTCACCGCCCAGTCGATGGCCGACATGGTCCGGGCCCTGGAGAGCCGGGGCCTGATCCGCCGTGAGCCCAATCCGGCCAACCGCCGCGAACGTCTGATCCTGCTCGCCGATCCCGGGCGGCGGCTGCTCGCCGAGTATGCCGAGCCGGCACGCCGCATCGAGGCCCGCATGACCGCCGGCCTGAGCCCCGAGCAGACCGCCGCGTTCCGCGCCGCACTGAACGAGGCCTGGCGGGCCCTGTCCTGACCGGCACACCCAGGGGGCGGGCACGCCTCAGCCCTCGGTCGCCGCCGGACGGAGCGCCTCCATCGCGCTGAGCATCAGCTCCAGGGCGAAGGGATAACCGCTGTCACGCATGTCGGCGGCGAGCAGCGGGAAGGCCGCGGCGATGTGCGGGTGGGTGTCGGCCGACAGCCTCCCGTAGACCGAGTTCCAGACCGCCTCGTCCGCCTCCCGGGCGGCCTTCGGCAGAGCGAGCGCGGCGGCGTCCTGGGCCGCGAACGCCAGGGCCTGGTCGACGAACGCGTGGTAGGCGCGGACGGCGAGGGGATACGGGAAGCCGGCCGAGCGGAGGATGCCGAGGATGCGCTCGACGGCCCGGGTCTCGTGGGGGCGTCCCGTGGTGCGGTACGCCCCGAGGACGGCGGCCTGCGGGTGCGAGAGGTAACAGGCATGGATCCGCAGGCCCATCGAGCGCAGGTCCTCGCGCCAGTCTCCGGTCGCCCGCCAGCCCTCCTGCGCCCTGCCGATGAGTTCGTCCGCGAGGGCGAGGAGGAGGGCGTCGGTGTTGTGGAAGTAGCGGTAGAGCGCGCTCGGGTCGGCGCCGAGCGCGGCGCCCAGCCTGCGCACCGAGAGTGCTTCGGCGCCGTGCTGCGCGACCAGCCTCAGCGCTGTCTCGACGATGAGCTGCTCCGAGAGGACGGCGCCCTGCTTGGTGGGGCGGCGGCGCCGGCGTCCGCCTTCGGGGATGACACGTTCGGACATGGCCGGGACCTTACGACAACACCATTGACGTGTAAACCGCCTTGCCGGTTCCATGGCGCCACCCCGTCGCCTCACGCTCTGGAGCTTTCGAATGGCCAAGGCCGATCTGGTCTTCACCCGCGGCCCCGTCTTCACGGTGGACCCGGCCCGCACCCGGGCCACCTCGCTCGCCGTCACCGGCGACAGGATCACGGCCGTCGGCCACGACGAGGTACGGGAACTCGTGGGCCCCGACACCGAGGTGGTCGACCTGACGGGGAAGCTGCTGCTCCCCGGCTTTCAGGACGCCCACATGCACCCGGCTTTCGCCGGGGTGGAACTGGCCGAGTGCGATCTGACCGGGACCGTCGGCGTGAACGACTACCTGGCTCTGATCCGCGCGTACGCGGACGCGCACCCCGACCGCGAGTGGATCACCGGCGGCGGCTGGTCGATGGAGAGCTTCGAGGGCGGGCTGCCGACCCGGCACCTGCTCGACGCCGTCGTCCCGGACCGCCCGGTCCTGCTGTCCAACCGGGACCACCACGGCGCCTGGGCCAACACCCGGGCACTCGAACTCGCCGGAGTCACGGCATCCACTCCCGATCCCGCCGACGGCCGGATCGAGCGCGAGCCGGACGGCACTCCCAGCGGCATGCTCCAGGAGGGTGCGACCTCGCTGGTGGGCCGGCTGCTGCCGACGAGTACGCCGGCGGAACTCCTCGCCGGGCTGCTCCGGGCCCAGGAACTGCTCCACTCCCTCGGCATCACGGGCTGGCAGGACGCCATGCTCGGTGAGCTCAACGGCCGGCCCGACCCCTCGGACGCGTACATGGCCGCCGCGGGGGACGGCTCGCTCACCGCCCGCGTGACCGGGGCACTGTGGTGGGACCGGGCACGCGGCGCCGAGCAGATTCCCGAACTGGTGGCCCGCCGCGAGAAGCTGAGGGCCGGACGGTTCCGCGCCACCTCGGTGAAGATCATGCAGGACGGCGTCGCGGAGAACTTCACCGCCGCCATGACCTCCCCCTACCTGGACGGCTGCGGCTGCGCGACCGCCAACACCGGTCTGAGTTTCGTCGAGCCCGGAGCGCTGCGCGGATACGTGACGGAGCTGGACGCCCTCGGCTTCCAGGTGCACTTCCACGCCCTCGGCGACCGGGCCGTGCGCGAGGCCCTGGACGCGATCGAGTCTGCGGTGGCGGCCAACGGCCACCGCGGCAACCGCCACCACCTCGCCCATCTCCAGGTCGTCCACCCCGAGGACCTCTCCCGCTTCGCCTCGCTCGGCGCCCTGGCCAACATCCAGCCGCTGTGGGCGGCCCACGAGCCCCAGATGGACGACCTGACCATCCCGTTCCTGGGGCCGGAGCGTGCGGCCTGGCAGTACCCGTTCGGCGACCTGGTGCGCGCGGGCGCGACCCTCGTCGCGGGCAGCGACTGGCCTGTGAGCAGCCCTGATCCGCTGGCGGGTCTTCACGTGGCCGTGAACCGCCGGGACGCCGAGGCCGACCACGACCGGGTCTTCTACCCCGAGCAGCGGCTCGATCTGCCGACCGCTCTGGCCGCCTATACGGCCGGGGCGGCCCATGTGAACGGTCACGACGACGCCGGCAGCCTGCGGGTCGGCAACCTCGCGGACCTGGTCGTCCTGGACCGCGACATCCTCACGGCGCCCGCGCAGGAGATCGCGCAGGCCCGGGTGGAGCGGACCTATGTCGGCGGCCGGCTCGTGTACTCGGGCTGAGCGGACCGTACCGATGACGCCCGGACGTCGAGGCGGGTCGGGACGAGCACCCCCGCCGCCCCTTGGTCTCCGTCTTCCAGGACCGCCACGAGCATGCCGATACCCGCCTCCGCGATCGCCTCGGGCCGCAGGCTCAAAGTGGTCACGGGCGGGTCGGCGTGCTCGGCGGTGACGTCCTCGCTCACGCAGACGAGGAGCAGATCGCCGGGGACCTCGTAGCCGAGGCGGCGGGCCGCGTCCAGGACGAGGGGCGGACTCGCCTCGGCCACGACCAGGAGGGCATCGGGTCGCGCCTGGTCGGCCGCCGGATCGTCTGCCGGATCAGCCGCAAGGGCCCTCTCGACAGCGCGGACGACGGGACCGTTGCCCGACCCGTCGACGCGTACCACCCGTTCCGGCAGGTCTCGGGCGGCGCACCAGGTCCGGTGCGCGGCGTACACCTCGCTGTGGAACCGGGTGGTGCTGTCCGGCACCACCAGGACGGGCCGTCGGGCTCCCTGGTCCCGGAGGTGGTCGAGGGCCCCGCGCACGGCGGCGCCCGCATCCACGTCCACCCAGTACGCCCCGGGCCGTCCCTCGACGGAGCGGTCGCTGAACACGGGGATGCGGGCGGCGAGGAGGTCCTCGACGATCGGGTCGTCGGCGACCGGGTCGGCGACGACCACGGCGTCGAGCGACAGATCGGCCCACTCGCTCTGCAGGGACCCGGCGGGCAGCAGCACCATGGCGTAGCCGCGTCGCAGCGACGTCGCCGCGGTGGCCGCGGTCAGCCGGGCGAGGTACGGCGACTCCGGGAAGGTCCAGGGGGCGTCGGCGAACTCCCCGACCACGTATCCGATCAATCTGGCTCGCCCCGCACGCAGCCGGCGTGCGGTGGCGTTGGGCCGGTAGCCCATCCTGCGCGCGGTTTCGCGGGCTCTCTCCCGGACTTCGGGAGACAGCCTTCCGGTGCCGTTCAGTGCCGCCGAGACGGTCGTCTTGGACAGGCCCGCCTCGCGGGCCACGTCGACGAGGCGGACGCGTGGGAGGGGCGGCGAGGGCTGCCCGCCCTGCGGTGAGGCTTCGGTCATACCACTGATGCTGCCACCCTCGTGACCTTTGCAAAACCGTTCCCGCACAGCCTTGTGCGGGAACGTTCCCGCATCAATACTCGCTCCATCCCACAGCGCCCGTCACTACACCCGTAAAGGGGTGGGTCTGCATGCGCATGCCCCGAACCATGGCGTTTCTCCTCTGCGCCGCCGCCCTCGCGGCCACCACCGGCGCCTGCTCAGGCGCCACCACACCCAGGACCGCCGGCGGCACCGACCACGAGGTCACCCCCCTCTCGCCGCCCGCGCAGGGCCCGCTGGACTCCTTCACCTGGTCCCTGTACGCCGAGCCCTACACGCTCGACTACGCCCTGGCGTACGACTACCCGCCGAACACCGTGCTCGCCAACGTGTGCGAGCAGCTCATGCGGGTCACGCCCGACATGAGGATCGAACCGGGCCTCGCGGTGAGGTACGACCGCCCCGACCCCCTCACGCTGGTCTACACCCTGCGCCCCGGGGTGACGTTCCACGACGGCACGACCATGACGGCCGACGACGTGGTCGCCTCCCTCCAGCGCCAGATGGACCCCCGGACCGGCTCTCCCTGGGCGTCGACGTTCAAGAACGTCGACGCCGTCGAGAAGACCGGACCGCTGGAGGTGACGCTCCGACTCACCAAGCCCGACGTCCTGCTCCACGAGCTGATGGCCGCCTCCCCCGGCACCATCGAGAGCGCCGCGACCCTCGCCAGGGCCGGCAAGGACTACGGAACCCCCGCGGGCAAGGTCAACTGCACCGGGCCGTACGCCCTCGACACCTGGACCCAGGGCGCCGAGATCACCCTGAAGAAGCACGACACCTACTGGGACCCCCGGCTCGCCCCCAGGACCGGCACGGTGAAGTTCACCTTCGTCGAGGACCCGGCGGCCCGCACCAACTCCTTCCTGTCCGGCACCGCCGACGGCGGCTACATGGTGGCCCCCGCGACGATCGGGCAGCTGCGCTCCAGTGGCAGGGGCAGCGTCCTCTTCGGCCCCAACACCGCCGCGGCGAACCTCGCCGTGCTCGACTTCGACGGTCCGCTCGGCGACGTGAAGGTGCGCCAGGCCCTCTCCCTCGCACTCGACCGGAAGAACATCATCAAGGCCGCGACCGGCGGCATCGGCGTCCCCGCCAAGGCCCCCGCCGCGCGCGGCGCGTGGGCGCTGGCCCCGGAGAAGACAACTGCGCTCTACGACACCCTGCCCGAACCCGGTTACGACATCGACGCCGCGAAGAAGCTCGTCCGGGAGTCGGCTGCCACCGACCGCAAGATCACCCTGGTCACCAGCACGCTCGCCCCCGAGATCAGCGTCGTCGCCAACGCCGTACAGGCCGCCGGCCGGGAGATCGGCCTCGACGTCGAACTGAAGTCGGTGCCCCCCGAGGCGTACAGCAGCATCTTCGTCGACCCCGGCGCGCGCGCCGGCCTGGACCTGGTCATCACCAACGGGTACGACAACACCCCGGACCCGCTGGAGTTCTACCAGTACCTGCGCACCGGCGACTTCGGGAACTACGGCAACTGGTCGAACGCCGATTTCGACGCCGCCTTCGACCGGGCCAACGCCGAACCCGACGCGGGCAGGCGCGCGGAGCTGACCGCCGAGCTCCAGAAGATCGCGCTGCGCGAGCTGCCGGTCATCCCCGTCTATGAAGCGCCCTACGTGCTCTTCCTCGGCAAGCGCGTCACCGGCGCCCCGACCGGGATCGCCCAGCTGTACTACCCGTGGGCCGCGACGATCGGGGCCGCGGCGAAATGACGCGCTATCTCGTCGGACGCGTCCTCGGGCTGCTGGCCGTGCTGTTCGTGACCTCCCTCGTGGTCTTCGGCAGCATCCACCTGGCCCCCGGCGACCCGGTGTCCTTCCTGCTCCACGGCCGCCCCGCGACCCCCGAGGCCGTGGCGGCCCTGCGCGCCCAGTACCACCTCGACGACCCGCTCACCGTGCAGTACGCCAGGTGGCTCGGCGGGCTCCTCCAGGGCGACTTCGGCAGCTCCGCCCAGTTCCACCAGGACGTCTCCACCCTCCTGGGATCCAGGCTGCCCGGCACGGCCCTGCTGGTCGGATACGCGGCGCTGCTCGTCACCCTCATCGGCATCGCGGCAGGAGTACTCGCCGCGCTGCGTCCCGGGCCGCTGGACCGCGCGGTGCTCCTCGGCACCGGTCTCGCCACGGCCACCCCGTCCTTCGTGACCGCGATCGCGCTCGTGTCCCTGTTCTCCGTCCGTCTGGGCTGGTTCCCCGGCCCCGGTGGCGCACCCGTCGGATTCTCCGAAAGGCTGTACCACCTGACCCTGCCGGCCATCGCACTGGCGCTGACCTTCGCGGGCCTGCTCGCCCGGGTGACCCGCTCGGCGATGCTGGACGAACTCGGCCGGGAACACGTCGAGGTGGCACGCGCCCGCGGCGTCCCGGAGCGTACCGTGGTCCGTCGGCACGTCCTGCGCAACGCGCTCGGCCCGGTCGTCACCGTCGGTGGCACGATGCTCGCCGGGCTCCTCATCAGCACCTCGATCGTCGAGACCGCCTTCGACGTGCCCGGCCTCGGTTCCCTGCTCGTACAGTCGGTCACCGCGAAGGACTTCGCCGTCGTGCAGGCGATCACCCTCCTCAGCGTGGGCGCCTTCGTCCTCGTCAACCTCGCGGTCGACCTGCTCGCACCCCTGATCGACCCCCGGCTGTCGCTCCACGGGGAAGGCTCCTCATGACCACGACCGCACCTGCGGAACCCGACGTCCTGCGCCGCAGGCCGGGGTTGCGCCCCCTGCGCCGCCTCGCCCAGGGGCCCTTGTTCACCGCTTCGGTCGCGGTGCTCGCCGCTCTCGTGCTGATCGCCGTGCTCGCCCCCGTCCTGGCGCCGTACGACCCCGAGGCCCTCGACCTCTCGGCGAGCCTTGCCGGAACCACCGGCGAACACCTGCTCGGCACCGACCAGTCCGGGCGGGACATCCTGTCGAGGCTGATGCACGGGGCCCTCACCGGGCTGCTCGGCCCGCTGCTCGTCGTCGGGGTCTCCACCCTGGCCGGCACCCTGCTCGGCGTGCTGGCCGCCTGGCGCGGCGGCTGGGTGGACTCGGTCCTGTCCCGCTCGATGGACATGGCCTTCGCGATCCCCGGACTCCTGCTCGCGATCCTGCTCGTCTCCGTCGTCGGCTCGGGGATGACCGCGCCCGTCATCGCGATGGCGGTGGCGTACACCCCGTACGTGGGCCGTTTGGTCCGCGGCATCGCGCGCCAGGAGAAGACCCGCCCCTACATCGAGTGCTACCTGGTGCAGGGCTGGTCCGGCTGGAACGTGTGCCTGCGCCACCTCCTGCCCAACATCGCCCCCACCGTCTTCGCCCAGTCGGCGATGAACTTCGGGTACGCGCTGATGGACCTGGCGGCGCTCTCCTACCTCGGCTTCGGCGTGCAGCCGCCGACCGCCGACTGGGGCGCCATGATCAACGAAGGCCAGTCGGCCGTCCAGCAGGGGGCGATGCTGCCCGCCCTCGCGCCCTCCGCGTGCATCGTGCTCGCCGTGGTGGCGTTCGGCATCGTCGGCGAGGGCCTCGCCGACCGCATCGCGAGGCGGAAGAGGTGAACCGCATGAAGGAACAGCGGAAACGGACGGACGCGACCGCGACCCCGGCCGGCGGGAGGGATCCGGTCCTGGAGATCGACGGTCTCGGGGTCCACCTGACCGACTCCCGCGCCGCGCGGCCGGTCCTGGACGGAGTCGGCCTGCGGGTGCACCCCGGGGAGAGTGTCGGCCTCGTCGGCGAGTCCGGCTCCGGGAAGTCGGTCGCGTGCCGCAGCGTCCTCGGGCTGCTGCCCGCCGGCGCACGGACCGGCGGCGAGGTCCGGGTCGCCGGCCGGGATGTCCTCACCATGAGCCGCGCGGAGCTGACCGGGCTTCGCACCCGACAGGTCGCGATGGTCTTCCAGGACCCGCGCGCCTCCGTGAACCCGCTGCGCCGTGTCGGCGACTTCCTCACCGAAGGGCTGCGCGCGGCCGGGACCCCGGCCGCCACGGCGACCGCGCGGGCCCTAGAACTCCTCGACGCGGTCGGCATCCGTGATCCGCGCGGCGCCCTGCGCCGCCGTCCGCACGAGTTCTCCGGCGGCATGCTCCAGCGGGTGGTCATCGCCGCCGCCCTCGCGGCCGAACCCGCACTGATCGTCGCCGACGAGCCGACGACCGCCCTGGACGTCACGACCCAGGCGGAGATCATCGAACTCCTCACCCGGCTGCGGGCCGAGCGGGGCACGGGCCTGCTCTTCGTCACTCACGACCTCGAACTGGCCGCCACCGTCTGTGACCGGGTCTATGTGATGTACGCGGGCCGGATCGTGGAGACGCGCGGTACCGACGAGTTGTTCGACCGGCCGCGGCACCCGTACACGGCGGGGCTGATTTCCTGCACGCCGAGCATCGAAGCGGGGGTGCCCGCGCCCCGTCCCGTCCCCGGGCGTCCCGTCTCCCTGGCCGAAGCGCCGCCGGGCTGCGCCTTCGCCGCGCGCTGCGCCCACGCCGTGGCGCGCTGCTCACAGGAGAAGCCCGAACTCACCCGGCACGGCGACGGACTCGCCGCCTGCCACCGCGCCGACGAAGGGATCGCGCTGTGACCGCCTCGGGGAAGAGGGGACCGGAAGCCGAAGGACCGGTCGCCGAGGGCCTGGCCGTCGAGGGACTACGCAAGCGATACGGCGACCACACGGCCGTCGACGGCGTGTCGTTCTCCCTGGCGCCCGGGGCCTCCCTCGCGATCGTCGGTGAGTCGGGCAGCGGCAAGACCACCACGGCGCGGATGCTCGTCGGACTGGAGCGCCCGGACGGCGGGACCGTCCGCCTGGACGGCCGGGACCGCTCCACCCGGCCCCGTCGCCGGGCGGAACGGCTGGCCAGGGCCCGGGAGATCCAGATGGTCTTCCAGGATCCGTACCTCTCCCTCGATCCGCGGGTGACCGTCTCCGGCTGCCTGGACGAGGTGCTGCGCCTCCACACGGATCTCGACGCGCCGGGCCGCGGCGGCCGGGTCGCCCAACTCCTGGACCAGGTCGGTCTCGGCACGCGCGAGGCAGCCGCCCTCCCCCGTGACCTCTCGGGCGGCCAGCGCCAGCGCGTGGCGATCGCCCGTGCCCTTGCGGTGGAGCCCCGGATCCTCGTCCTCGACGAGGCCGTCGCCGCGCTCGACGTGTCGATCCAGGCGCAGATCCTCGAACTCCTCGGGCGGATCCGCAGCGCGTCGGGGATCGGCTACCTGTTCGTCACACACGATCTGGCGGTGGTCCGACACATCGCCGACGAGATCCTCGTGCTCAAGTCCGGTCAGGTCGTGGAGACGGGTCCGGCCCCACAGGTCCTGGAAGCTCCCCAACACCCTTACACCCGACTCCTCCTGGACTCGGTGCCCCGGCGCGGGCGGTGCCCCGCAGGCCGGTGACCGCCGGCCGCTCGACCCAGCGGCCGGCACCGCGCTGTCCGCGCACCCCACGGTGCTCCGTGCACCTCGTTCACTGCCGCTCACGGCCATGACCGCCGCCTGACCCGCTCGGGCCGGCGTGGCCCCCAACTGGCGCCCGAAAACGACATTGAGGCTGTATCGGAAAATTCCGATACAGCCTCCGACCTGCGATTCCGCATGGTCGGGACGACAGGATTTGAACCTGCGACCCCTTGACCCCCAGATGTACAGGTGACCCGGATTATCCGGACATACCACACTTATCTGGGGCGCAGACCGTGTACAGAGCGGTGCTTCGTGCACCACCGCTTCCATCGTATGGTCCCCAACTGGTCCCCAAGGCCATCGAGCTGACGTCGAGGTACGCGAGCTGTTCGTGGTCACTGCCAGTCGGGCGGGCGCATACCCATAGGACGCAGTTCTAGGGAGTGCCGTGCTTTGTCAAATCCCGCCGGTGTCAGGGGAGGCGTCGTCTAGCGTCTGGCCTGTCGCAAACGGATGGAGGCAGTGCTGATGAGCGGGAGCGGCGGGAAACGGAGTCGTCTTTCATCCAAGACGGTTCTCGCCGTGTGGGTGCGCAGTGGAGGCAGGTGCATGCTGTGCAACGCGTACCTACTGGAGGGGGCGATGTCGGGACGGACGCTTCCTTTGGGGGAGGTTGCGCACATCGTCGGGCAGAGCACTGATCCGCGCTCGCCACGCGGCGGGGATCTGCTGGAGGGGGCGTTGCGGGATGAGGCGGACAATCTGATGCTGCTGTGTGCCCAGCAGCATATGGAGATCGATGCGAAGGCCGCGCTGGACGTCTTCACCGTCGAGTGGCTGCGCCGTGTGAAGCAGGAACATGAGGACCGTGTCAGGCACCTGACCGCGCTGGGGCCGGAGAGGGCCACCACGGTGGTGCGGATGGTGGGGTCAGTGCACGGAAATGCGGTCGAGCTGTCGCGGGAGACCGCTGCGGACGCTGTGACGGCAGGCCGCCGCTTTCCTTTGTACCTGGAGTCCTACACCCGGCACGGTGTGGAGATAGACCTGCGGCACACTCCCGGCGAGCAGGCAGCCGCGGCCTGGGACGCGGAATCAGCCGCCGAGGCCAGCCGTCACTACTACCGGCACGCGACCAAGGTCATCGATGACGTGGTCCGCAACCGGCTGCGGCCAGGGATAGAGCGGGAATCCGTGCAGCACGTGAGCGTGTTCGGATTCGCGCGTCTGCCATTGCTGGTCTATCTCGGGTCGCTTTTGGACGACACCGTGCCGACAGACATCTACCAACGTCACCGGCACGAGCAGTCATGGGTGTGGCCGGCCGAGAGCGGCCCGCTCACCAAGTTCGCCGCGCATCCCGTTCAGGCCGGTTCGGGCCGGGACGAGGCTGTCGTCGTGGTGAACGTCTCCGGGATCATCGCCCCTTATGAGGTTCCGCGGGAGCTGTCGGCGCTGCGCCGCTACGAGGTCCGCCCGGTGGGCGCGCAGGCCGGTCCGGACATACTGCGCTGCCGGGCGTCACTGCAGCAGCTTGAGGAAACGCTGCGGATGCTTCTCGCGCGGCTGGAACGGGAGGCGAAGTCGCTGCGCCGCCTACATGTCCTGCCTGCCGTTCCCCTCGCCGCGGCTGTCGCCCTGGGCCGTACCCACCATCCGCAGGTGCACCCGCAGCTCGTGATCTACGAGCGCCTGGCGGGCAGCTACGTGCCCACCTTAGAGGTGGGGCAGGTCCCCGGCTGACCCGCGCACGGCGGCGGCCCGCCGTGTGGCGCCGTGGAGCGCCTTCTCATCCTGGCTTGGAGGTGTGGAGCTGCGGCAGGGTGTGCGGAGTTCTGCCGGAGCGACTGGGGGTGCGGCCTGTTACCGACGCCCGGCAACCTCAGGGGCTCACGGCCTTGCCGGGCATGCAGGGCCGCCGGTCCAGCAACGCAGGAAGGCTCCCTACGTGGTGTGGGGGACGAAGCAGTACGCCGGGGCTGTCCCGGTGTGGGGCTGAGCACACAGGTGGGTCCCGGATACGGGGTGGCGTATCTGGGTGCCCAGCAGCGTGACCAGGGTGGCGGTGGTTGCCATCAGGTCGGCGGCCGAGCCGTGGAATGTGGGAGTGGAGCAGCCTCTTGTGGGACGCAGTTCGTCGTCCGGGGCGGGTTCAGCCCACAGTACGTGGTACGCCTCGAGGTTCGGGTCGTTAAGGACGTGGCCGCCGGCGGTGTGATCGATGGTGGAGAGTGGGGCGTGGGTGCCGGGGGCGGCGATGGTGAGGATTCCCAGGCTGGCGGTCAGGCTGTCTGTGGCGAGTTGGGCCAGGACGGCTCTGCGATGGGGTTGCTGGGCGAGGAGGTCGAGGAAGCGTCCGACGGTGATGCTGACGGTGGCGTCGATGATGAGGTCGGCTTTGTCCGCTGCGGTCAGGAGGGCAGGGTCGGGGGGCGGGGTGGCGATGTCGACGCGGATGTCGTCGCGGATGGTGCGCAGGTGTGAGGCCAGGGCTGTCGCCTTGCTCATGCCGATGTGGTGTTCGGTGTAGTTCTGCCGCACCAGCAGGCCGCCGGTGACACGGCCGGGGTCGCTGAGGGTGAGATGTGAGGCGCCAGCCCGGACCACCATCTCGGCGGCCCAGGAGCCGATGCCGCCGCAGCCCCAGATGTGGATGTGACGGTCCTGGAAGGCGCGGACGGGGCGGAGGGTGTCACGGCGGGTGGTGACTTCGGAGCGTTCGTCGGAGAGGTAGCACCATGCGATGGGGGCATGGGCCAGGTCCTCAGGCAGGCTGCCCAGGCGGCTGGGGGTCGCGCGGCGTGCGAGGCGGCGCAGCGTGTCGCCTGCCTGGGGCGGCAGCCGGCCGGCGAGGAGGAAGGGGGGCGCTGCGGGTGTGGTGGGGTGCCGGACGGCCAGGAGGAAGTGCTGGGCGGTGCCTTCGGGGTTACGCAGGGCGCTGGCAGCAAGTGCGGTCAACAGCGCCGAGGATGCATCGGCCGGTGGCGGGTCGTGGGCAGTGCTGGAATGGGTGAGGGTAAGAAGTTCGGCCAGGGTATTGCCCGCCCCCAGGGGCAGCGTGGCCACGGGCAGGATCGGGGTGCGGTGGCTGGTGGAGGATGTGGCGGCGCTGGTCAGGTCGAGCCGATCGGTGGTGCGCTGGGTGAGCCAGGCTGTGGCCGGCCCGTGGAAGACGGATTCTCGTACAACGACGGTGGGGGTGCCTGGGGTGTGATGCAGGACACCGCCGACGGGGTGGTAGAGCGCGGTGGCGGGGTCGAACCTGCTGGCTGCGGCGTCGGTGAGCCACTGCCACAGCCGGTTGATGACGGAGGCGATTCCGGCGGCGGGGTCCCATTCGCGGGCTGGGTCGAGGTAGAGGCACAGCCGGTTGCCTTGCAGGACGTGGGGGGTGCCGGCGAATCGGATGTGGGTGGTGCGCACCGAGGGTGGGATCACCGGGGTGGCGGGCAGAGTGAGGAGGAAGTCCTCATTTTCCTTGAGCTGCAGTCCTCCTGGAGCATGCAGCATGCCACTGGTGCGGACACTAATGGGGACGGTGACCAGCCCATCAGTGTCGGTTTGCGGGCGGCCGGTGATGCGCAGGTCCGGCTCGTGCGCGGCTGCCAGCGCGGTGAGCTCCTCCAGGAGGCGGCGCTGGGAGGGGTTGGGGCGGGCCGCGGGCGGCTTGCGCTTGGTCATCCGGCACGTCCGGTGCGGGAGGTCGTGGTGATGAGCAGTGGGGTAGCGAACTTGGCCGCCGTGGGGGTGAGGGAAGCGGTGGCACGCGGCTGGTCGGGGAAGGCGTCGCCGAACAACTTGCGCCACAGCCGCACGCTCCGGTCGTAGTCCGGCTCGTCGTAGGCCTCACGGATCTCGCGGGCGTGGGTGTGGATGCGGGCCCGGAAGTAGCTGTAGGTCACCTGATCCCAGCGGTGGTCGAAGGTGACACCCGACCCGGAGGGGTCGGCGATGGAGGGCTTGTAGGGACGCGCCTGCAGCCAGCGGTCGAGGTCCTCGACGATGGTGAGCAGGGTGGTGGGCACGTCGCTGTAGCAGCCGGGGTCCGTGAGCGGCTTGATCTCCTCGACGCGCTCGCCGAGCAGAGTGGTGAGGATGATGGAGCGGGTACCGGTGAAGGAGCCACGGTGGTTGCGCAGGTACTTCATCAGGCGGATGACCTTGCGCAGGTTGTTGTTGGCGATGCCGTCCTTCTTCTGCATCCAGGCGGTGAACCCGGCCGGGTTGGTCTGCTCCCACGTGTTGGCGTCACGGTTGACGATCACCTCGCGGCCGTCGGCCAGCTGAAGGTAGGGGACGATGTCGACGTGCATGGAGTTGGCGTAACTCAACTGCATGCAGCGGCACTTGCGAGTGTGAGGCATGGCGCCGTAGATGCTGTGGCGGTGGAGTGCGGCGTAGACCTTGTCGATGTAGGTCTTGGGGCTGTCGGCCCAGTCGGTGTTCTCGGTGAGGTGGAGCATGAAGTCGGCGTCGAACTCGCTGTCGCCGACCGGGTTGATGATGGTGCGCTGCGCCCAGGACCCCTGGGGCTTCTTGCCGCGGATGAGCGGGCCGAGTTCGGGGTCGGCCTTGAGGGCCTGATAGATGGCCTCGACGCGTACGTCGAGGAGGGTGAGCTTGGCCTGGCTGAGATTCACGGTGTTCTTGAGGAAGGTGTCGAAGTTCTTGCGGCACTCCATGGCGGGGGTTCCTTTCTGCGGCGAGCCGGCTGAGGGCTCGGGGTGACGAAATGGGTTTGGGGCATGCCGACGGGAGACGTGACGGCACAGGGCATGAAGGGATCGGGAAGGTCCGGGAGCTTGCCCATGAGGGGGCGCACGACTGCGGACATGGGTGTGCTTGCGCGAGGGGCCTGGTGTGGGCTCGCGGAGAAGGCCGACCATGGCACTGGGCAGAGGGTCGGCCGATGCGCGGCATCAGCGGATGGCCTTGGGTGACGGCTGGCCATCGAGTGGAACCGGTGCGGTCCGGTCGACGATGCCGACCATCACGGCCAGGCACGCGTGCGCGGTATCGCCCAGAGGGTGGTCTGGCCCGTCAGCCTCACGCCGAGCAGCGACCACCCGTTACACACAGAGACCGTCACTCTCTGCGGTAACCAGTGCACCACATACAGCGACACTCACGCAAGGCATTTTTCGAAGGTCAGTCTGGCTGACATCTCTTCAGCGTGGATTAGACAGCGGCTGGTTCGACTCCCCCGTCTTTAGCCATCCGAGGCGGGAGAGGGAAAGGCAGGACTTCCCAGCAGACGTGGCAGGCCGGCACCGGGAACGCACAACGGGTGGCAGGAGGTCGAGCCGGCGGCCTGGCCGGGTGGCTTCAGTGAGCGGGGCCGGAGACGATACCGAGGTTCATCAGGCGGTAGGTCATGGCCATCTCGCTCATCTGGAAACGCTTGGCCAAGACCCGCACGAGATCGTCCGTCGTGCGGAAACTGATGTGCTGTGCCGCCCGGCGGACCATGTCCTCCGGGGCCAGCAGTGCCGCAGCGAATCGGTTGGCGTCGATCTCCTCGCGGTCCGTGGCCATGCTCGAGACCGCGTTGCGGTAGTTCACGCGCGCGTCGGTGTCCAGAATCAGCAGGCGTCCTTCGTGCAGGCGCAGGTGCCCCAATTCGTGCGCCACCGTGAAGCGTCGCCGTTCGAAGGAATGCGCCTGGTTGACCCCGATGACACAGGCTCCGTCTTTGCGCAGGAGCATGCCGGAGACATCGTCGTCCATGTGCTGCGGGACGACCAGGACGCCGAGGTGTTCGGCCAGAGCGAAGGGGTCCACCGGTGGGGCGTCGATCCGGAATTCTCGCAGCAGCCCGCGGGCCGCCAGGTCAGCCTTCGCCACCGGCGCTCCTCCTCTTCGAGGCCTGCGCCCACACCGCGGCGACATCGGCGGCATGACGCGCGGCGAGTCCGGACGCTTCGTCCAGGTGGAGCGAGGGAAGCAGGTCGGCAGGATCCGCGTTGACCGCTGCGGCGATCAGGGCAAGCCGGTAAAGAGGCGGGGACTGGGTTCCGGACTCGATGTTCGTGATCGAACCACGCGTCAGCCCCGCCTGACGCCCTACGTACTCCTGCGTCACCCCGGCGCGCATCCGCGCCTCACGGATCAACCGGGCAACGGTCTCGTTGAACTCCCGCTCGTCCACATATCCCCCAAGCGCTGCCAGTCTCACTGACAACCTAGTTCCCCGCCCTGCGCACGACCAGCCCTGGACGGTGACACGCTGACCGAACCGGCCCGCTTCACCTGCTCGCCGAAGGGCAAGGTGTGCCTGGGCATGGCAGGATGCCGCCACTCGACAGAAGGCACACAGTGCCTGGGGTGACGGGAGCACTCTCGATCGCCGACCGGGGCAGGGAGACAGCCATGCGGTGCGCCCATGTACTTCTATCCCGCCGGGTGGCCCTGCGGCGTCCACCTACCGTAGCCAAGAGGGCAAGCCCCACCCTTGGAAAGCCCCCGTTCCCCATCACTCCCACACCTTCCCCATCCCTGCCGCCTTGGCCAGCGCGCACCAAGATCTGGAACCTCCCGGACGAGACCACGCCATGAAGCCGCGCACTGGCCGTCGTCTTACCAGGTCAGCATGGGCACCCCAGCTGTACCGCCAGCAGACGAAGAATCTACTGAGCGTCTGCGGGTCCCTTGGCGCCCCGACAAGGGAAACCCGCTGGTCACACGCCTCCGGCAGGTGTCGTGGTCGCTTGTGGTCGCACGCTGGAAGCATCCACTCCCGCTCTCGCCTCCCGGAGGCGATCCCCATGCGTACCAGCGCCGGCCGCGGCCGGATCTACCGCCGCTGCGGCTGCAGAGACCCCCAGCACCACCAGCTCGGCACCCACTGCCCCCACCTGACCACCGACAGCCAGCACGGCACCTGGAACTTCGCCGTCGACGTCCCCACCCCCGACCACCACCGCACCACCATCCGCCGCGGCGGATTCCGGAGCCAGGACGCCGCCGAGCAGGCCCTGGGCCGGTTCCTCGAGGGCGAGGCAGGCGGATACAACGCCGACCCCAGCCAGACCGTCGCCGCCTACCTTCACTCCTGGCTGGAGGCCAAGGCCCTGGTGCTGAAGCCGATCACGATGGCCCGCTACCGCGACTACGTCCGCAACGACCTCGTCCCGGCCTTCGGCAGTCTCAAGCTCGACCAGCTCGCGCACCGGCACATCTCCGCCTTCGTCACCTGCCAGCTCGCTGCCGGACGCGGCAGAACCACCCTCTACCGCTGCCTGGCCACCCTCTCCAGCGCCCTCGGCGACGCCGTCCGCCAACACCGCCTCCCCCACAACCCCGCATCTCCCCCAGCCCTGCGTCGCCCACCGGCACCAGAGCGGAAGATCTGGACAGCCGAAAAAGCGGCGCGGTTCCTGGCCTACTGCCACCAGGCCGACCCGGAGATAGCCGACCTGTTCGAGTTCCTGATCGGGACCGGCATGCGCAAGGGCGAAGCCCTCGGACTGCACTGGGACGACGTCCTCCTGGGCGAGGGCGTCCTCTACGTGCGCTGCACTCTCTCCGCCATCGACAACAACCGTCTCGTCATCACCACGCCGAAGACCCGGTCGAGCCGCGGCTGGATCGCCATCTCACCGCGCGTCGCCACCGCCCTGCGGCACCACGCGCGATCAACGCCGCCTACGAGGGGCGATCCTGACGATCCGTTCGCAGGGCTCGTGTTCTGCCGACCCGATGGGCGTCCGCTCGGACCGCACCAGGTACTCGACCGGCTCCACCAGCTGTCCGAAGAGGCCGGCGTCCCGCGGATCACGGTCCACGACCTGCGTCACCTGGCGGCCACGATCACGATCTCCGCCGGTGTGCCGCTGACAGTGGTGTCCAAGACGCTGCGGCACTCCACCCTGTCGACGACCGCGAACATCTACAGCCACCTCACCCGGCAGGCAGCCCGCGAAGCCGTCGACACCATCGACCGCACCCTCACCGGAGCCCAGAACACCGGCCGCGAAACGAGCCGCCCGGCGTGGCTGCGACCACCACGCGACCACCTGCAGCAGATCCGCGAAACCTTCCGCAGGCTCCGATCCCCCGCACCGCTGGCCTTCAGTGCGACGGCCGACCGGCCAAAGGCTGGACGTGCGACCACATTGCGACCACCATGGCCCCGGACGCACGAAAGGCCGCCCTCTCATGGTTGAGAGAACGGCCTCCGACCTGCGTAAACGCTGGTCGGGACGACAGGATTTGAACCTGCGACCCCTTGACCCCCAGTCAAGTGCGCTACCAAGCTGCGCCACGTCCCGATGTACCTTCGACCTGCGGGTTTCCCCGTGCTCGGCGGCACATGCAGAACATTACCCCACGGCGAGGGGTGTGCATGCACGGGTAATCGGCGCGGTGCAGGATGGAACGGTGAACGCACGGGACAGGGACGGTGAAGGGCGGGCGAGGAACGCCCGTCCGAGGGATGGGCTGGGACGGCCGCTTGCCTACGGCGCGCCGGGTGTGGAGCGGCAGCCGGAAGGGGTCGTGCGCTCGCCCGCGGAGACGGTGCGCGAGGCGCAGCGGCTGCTGGACGCAGGGAAGCCCTTCCACGCGCACGAGGTCTTCGAGGACGCCTGGAAGTCGGGGCCCGGGGCCTCGGCGCCGCTGTGGCGGGGACTGGCACAGCTGGCGGTCGGGCTGACGCACGCCGCCCGTGGCAACACGGTAGGCGGGGCGCGGCTGCTGCGGCGCGGGGCCGACGGCATCGAGGGGCTGCGGGGGGACCCGTACGGGCTCGACGTGCCGGGCCTGGTCCGGTGGGCCCGGGAGGTGGCGGGCCGGGTGGAGCGGGCCGGCGTGGCCGTCGACGCCGCACGGGAGGCCCCCCGGCTGGGCGGCGGCCGCTGAGGCCGTCGGAGGGGGACCCCCGTACGGGGCACCTGCGGGCGTCGTCGCGACAGGGTGGCGGGCCGAGGCTGTCGGCGCAGGCCCGCCGGGGGGACGGGTACGGCCGACCCTCAGCGGAGGGCGGGCTGGAGCAGGTCCCAGCGGTTGCCGTAGAGGTCTTCGAAGACGGCCACGGAGCCGTACGGTTCGTGGCGCGGGGTCTCCAGGAAGCGGACGCCCTCGGCGGTCATCCGGGCGTGGTCGCGGGCGAAGTCGTCGGTGTGCAGGAAGAATCCGACGCGGCCGCCGGCCTGGTCGCCGACGCGGGAGCGCTGGGCCTCGTCCTTGGCTCGGGCCAGCAGCAGGGCGGACTCGGTGGCGCCGGGCGGGCGTACGACCACCCAGCGGGAGCCGTCCGGGCGGGCCGTGTCCTCGGCCAGATCGAAGCCGAGGGCACGCGTGTAGAAGTCGATGGCCTCGTCGTAGTCGTGGACCAGGAGGGCGGTCAGGGCGATGTGGGATGACATGGCCCTATTGTGACCCCGGGCCCCGGCCGCCCCCGCTCGCGGTCCCGCACCCGCTACCGCTCGCGCGCCCCCGGCCGCCGCCCCCGGTCCGAGGCGCCCACGAGGACCACGTCGAGTCTGCGGGGGCCGTGGACGCCCTCCACCCGCTCCAGCTCGATGTCGCTGGTCGCCGACGGGCCGGAGATCCAGGTCAACGGGCGGCGCGGGTCCAGGAGCGGCAGGGCCTCGGGGACGGAGTCCACGACCTGGTCCGGGACGCGCACCAGGCAGATGTGGTGGTCGGGGACGAGGGTGATGCGGCGGCGGCCCTGGTCCGGGCCGCCGTCGAGGACGATCGTGCCGGTCTCGGCGATCGCGAGGGCGCAGCCGGTCACCACGGCGTCGACCCGGTCCAGTTCCCGAGGGGTCTGCGCCGCCCGGTCGGGGACGAAGGTGAGCGACGGCTCCGACGGCAGGCGGTGGCCGAGGGCGGGCGGGAGCTGCACGGTCGCGGCGTCCGCCAGCAGGCGTCCCAGCAGGTCCCGCAGACCGTCCCCGTCCGTGCGGTGGACCCGCGCGCGGTACTCGGCGAGGTTCGCGGCCAGCAGGTCCACGCGCTCGTCCGGGGTGCGCGCGCCGTGTACCCGCAGGTAGTCCCTCGGGACGTCGGCGCCGGTCCCGGTACCCGCCTGCCCTCCCGGCGGGGTCACCGCCCGGCGGATGCGGGCCAGGATGCGATCTTTGCCGGTCACTGCGAGGTTCCCCGTTCCCGGGTCCACCAGTCGCGGAACGACTCGGCGGGCAGCAGGGGCAGCTCGCGGGTGTCGGTCCAGGCGCGGCCGGGGCCGGGCAGCCGGCGCGGCGCCAGCCTGCGGGCGCGGGCCAGCAGGCGCTCGCCCGCGCGCAGCGCCCCCGGGCGGTCCAGCAGCAGCCGGGAGGCGCGCACGGCGGCGCGTTCCGCGGTGTGCCGGCGCGCGGGGCGGATCCGTACACGGATGCCGTCGCGGGTCGCCGGTCCGCCCTGGGCCACCCGTTCCCGCAGGTGGACGAGGATGTCAGGGATGTCGATGGCGACCGGGCAGACGTCGTAGCAGGCCCCGCACAGGGTGGAGGCGTAGGGCAGCGAGGCGTCGATCTCGCTTGCGGTACCGCGCAGTTGGGGGCTGAGGACGGCGCCGATGGGGCCGGGGTAGACCGATCCGTAGGCGTGGCCGCCGGCGCGTTCGTAGACCGGGCAGACATTGAGGCAGGCGGAGCAGCGGATACAGCGCAGGGCCTGGCGGCCGGTCTCGTCGGCGAGGGTGTCGGTGCGTCCGTTGTCGAGGAGGACGAGGTGGAAGGCGGAGGGCCCGTCGCCGTCCGTCGTACCGGTCCACATCGTCGTGTACGGGTTCATCCGCTCGGCCGTCGAGGACCGCGGCAGCGTCTGGAGGAAGATCTCCAGGTCGCGGAAGGTGGGGACGACCTTCTCGATGCCCACGACCGAGATCAGAGTCTCGGGGAGGGTCAGGCACATCCGGCCGTTGCCCTCGGATTCGAGGACGACGATCGTGCCCGTCTCGGCGACCATGAAGTTGGCGCCGGAGACAGCGACCTTGGCGCGCAGGAACTTCTCGCGCAGGTGCAGACGCGCCGCCTCGGCGAGTTCCCGCGGGTCGTCGCCGAGGGGATCGGGTGCGGGGCGGCCCCAGCGGCCCATCTCGGCACGGAAGAGGTCGCGGATCTCGGACCGGTTGCGGTGGATGGCCGGGACCAGAATGTGGGAGGGGCGGTCGTGCCCGAGCTGCACGATGAGCTCGGCGAGATCGGTCTCGTACGCGGTGATCCCGGCGGCCTCCAGGGCCTCGTTGAGACCGATCTCCTGGGTGGCCATCGACTTGACCTTGACGACCTCGCGCTCGCCGGTCGCGCGGACGAGCTCCGTGACGATGCGGTTGGCCTCGTCGGCGTCGACGGCCCAGTGGACGGTGCCGCCCGCCGCCGTCACCGCCGCCTCCAACTGGAGCAGGTAGCGGTCGAGGTGGCGCAGTGTGTGGTCCTTGACCGCCTTGCCCGCGGCGCGCAGCCGGTCCCAGTCCGCCAGCTCGGCCACGGCCCGCGCCCGCTTGTCGCGGATGGTGTGTGTGGCGTGCCGGAGGTTGGCACGCAGGACGCCGTCCCGTACGGCCTCGCGGGCCGCCTCGGGAAAGGCGGGCATGCCCAGGTGGGTACCTGTGGTCCCGGGGGTTCCGGTGGTTCCGGGGGCGCCCGTGGCGCCTCTGAAGCCCGTCATGGCAGCGGTTCCTCCTCGGTCGCCGCGAGGATCTCGGCGAGGTGCAGGGTCCGCAGCGGTGCCCCCGACCGCCGCAGGAGGCCGTCGAGATGGGAGAGGCAGGAGTTGTCGGAGGCGCACAGCACCTCGGCCCCGGTGCCGGTCGCGGCGGCGGTCTTGTCGGTGCCCATGGCGGTGGAGACGTCCGGGTTCTTGACGGCGAAGGTGCCCCCGAAACCGCAGCACTCCTGCGCGCCCGGCAGGTCGACCAGGTCCAGGCCCTTGACGGCGGCCAGCAGCCGTCGGGGCCGGTCCCCCAGTCCCAGGCCGCGCAGGCCGTGGCAGGAGGGGTGGTAGGTGACGGTGTGCGGGAAGTAGGCGCCCACGTCCGTCACCCCGAGCACGTCGACCAGGAACTCGGTGAGCTCGTAGACGCGCGGCGCGAGCGACCGGGCGGCGTCCGCCAGCTCCGCCCCTCGCCCCTCCCGCTCCGCCTTCAGGCCGATCCGCGGGTAGTGCGCACGGATCATCGCGGCGCAGGAGCCGGAAGGCGTGACCACGTATGGGTGGCCGGCGAAGGCCGCCGCCGTCCGGCGCACCAGCGGTTCGGCCTCGTACCGGTAGCCCGTGTTGTACTGCGGCTGCCCGCAGCAGCTCTGGGCGGCCGGGAAGTCCACCGCGACGCCGAGACGCTCCAGGAGGCGGACGACGGCGATGCCGGTCCGCGGATACAGCGCGTCGTTGACGCAGGTGACGAACAGGGCCGCACGCATGATGGGCACAATAGCCGGGTGAAGAAGTTCTCAGTGATCGGCATAGGCGCGGGCGACCCGGACCACCTGACCCTCCAGGCGGTCAGGGCGATCGGCGCGGCGGACGCATTCCTCATCCTGGAGAAGGGTGAGGAGAAGTCGGATCTGACCGGGCTGCGGCGCGCGATGCTCGACGCGCACGCCCGCCCCGGCCACCGGCTGGTGGAGGGCCGCGACCCGGACCGGGACCGGACGCCCGCCGAGTACGCCCCGACGGTGGACGGCTGGCGCAGCGCGCGGGCCGAGCTCTTCGAGCGGTTCGTCGCGGAGGACCTGGCCGACGGCGAGACCGGGGCGTTCCTGGTGTGGGGCGACCCGTCGCTCTACGACTCCACGCTCGCGATCCTCGACGAGGTGCTGGAGCGCGGCCGGGTGGTCTTCGAGCACGAGGTCGTACCGGGCATCAGCAGCGTCTCCGCGCTCCTGGCGCGGCACCGGACCCATCTGAACCGGGTCGGGCGGCCGGTCCAGATCACCACCGGGCGCCGGCTGGCCGAGGGCTGGCCGGCCGGGGTGGACGACGTGGTGGTGATGCTGGACGCGCGGCACGCCTTCACCGCCCACCTGGACCAGGACCTCTACATCTACTGGGGCGCCTACGTGGGCACCCCCGACGAGATCCTGGTGCAGGGCAGGCTGGCGGAGGTCGCGGGGCAGATCGAGGAACTGCGGACCGAGGCCCGCGCCCGCAAGGGCTGGATCATGGACACCTACCTGCTCAGGCGCCCCTGAGCAGCTGGCTGGGCAGGGCGGCGGCGAGGCGGGCGTACTCCTCGGGGCGGTTGTAGATCTGCCCGCAGACCCGGATGCCGCCGCCGCCCGGCCAGGGCCAGATCAGCACCCGGATGCGCAGGCGCTCCGCGATCCGCTCGCGCAGCGCGCGGGCGTGCTCCGGGGTCTCGGCGACACCCGGCGGCAGGCGCAGGGAGCGCATGGCGAGGCCGTCGGTGTGCGGGAGCGCGGCGAGCCCCGGGATCTCACCGAGCAGCGCGGCGCCGTGGGCGGCGAGGGTGCTGTTGTGGGCGCGGACCTTGGCGGCGTCGAGGGCTTCGATGAGGTCGAGTCCGTCGGGGGCGGCGAGCCAGCCGGTGTAGTCGGCGGTGGCGCGGTTCTCGACGGAGCGCGGGAAGCCGTGCCCGTCCTCCCAGGAGGCTACGAGTGCCCGGACCCGGTGGCGGTGCTGGGGGGCGACGGCGAGCAGGGCGGTGCCGGACGGGGCGTAGCCCCATTTGTGGAGGTTGCCGAACCAGAAGTCGGCACCGGTGCCGAGCGGGTCCGCGAGCATGCCCGGTGCGTGGGCGCCGTCGACGACGGTGGTCACGCCGCGCTCGCGCAGTGCGGCGACCAGGCGGGGCGAGGCGATGACCCGGGCGGTCGGCGAGCTGACGTGGTCGAGCACCGCGACCCGGATACGCGGCGTCAGCGCGGCCAGCACGGTCTCGCGCACGGCGTCCTCGTCGGGCAGGGCGGGGTCCAGGGCGACGGTGGTGACCGGGGCGCGGCGAGCGGCGGCCGCGGTGACGGTGCCGTAGCCGTGGTCGGTCACCAGGATCTCGTCGCCGTGGGCGAGCGGGACGGCGCCGAGGGCGAGATGGGCGCCTTCGGTGGCATTGGCGATGAAGGCGAGGCCGTCCGCGTCGGCGGCGAGGTGCGCGGCGATCCGGGTGCGGGCCTGTTCCAGGCGGTCCGGCAGGGCGGTGAAGAAGGCGTCGGGGTCGGCGTGCGCCTCGGCCCGCAGCAGGGCCTGGGCTTCCTGTACGGGCACGGGGACCGCGCCGAACGAGCCGTGGTTGAGGTGGGCGACGCGGGCGTCGAGGCGGAAGAGGGCGGGCCCGCCGGGGAACTCCCCCGGCTGCGGGCGGCCTGCGGGCGGCTCGGCGGGGCGTTCGGCGGGACGTGTCGTCTCGGTCACGGAACCTCCGGGTGCGGCGCGGCTGTCGCCCGGATCATCTCCCGCCGGTCTCGCGGACGGGAAGACCACGGCCCCCGGCGGGGCCGGAACGCTACGGCCCCGCCGGGGGGCCGGCGGCCGCCTGCGCAGGGCAGGTGCCCGACCGCGGGCGTGCCGGGCGGCTGGGTGCGCAGCCGGCCCGGCGGGCGGGCCGCGGCCGCGCCGGCGGGCCGGGGCAGACAGCCCGGAGCTGAGGCCCGGGCGGTCGGCAGCCGCTGCCGCGGCTTACGGTTCGCGGCCGCTGCTCGCCGCGTAGTACTGGAGGTCCTGCACCTCCACCGTGTGATCCGCCCGGTAGGGCAGGTCCACCTTCGCCGTCGCCCTCCCGTCGCGGACCACGTGGGCCGCGCTGGTACCCGTCCTGAGCGGCAGCAGTGCGGAGTGGATCCCGGCGGGGGCGTCGTGGCTGTCCTGCGCCGTGCCGACGGTCGTGCGCACGGTCGCGGGTGAGGTGAGGAAGCTGAGGACCTCCACCGTGTCGCGGGCCGGTGCGCTTCCCTTGCGCAGCGACATCACCAGCGACTGGTCGCCGGTCGGGTCGGCGTCCGCGAACTGCGTGCGCGAGGTGAGGTACAGGGTGTCCCGGACGACCTTCGGCCAGCCGCCCGTCTTGAACCGGGTCAGGTAGTAGGAGGTCAGGTCGAGGTAGGCGTGGCCGTTGTGCAGCGAGGGCGCGAACTGGCTGCCCTCGGAGTAGTCGTTCCACGTGGTGAGCTGGACCCAGTCGGCGCCGTCCTCGATGGCGCGCGTCCATGTGGCGCGCAGGGTAGCCGTGTTGCCGGCCTCGTCGTAGATGCCCTGGTTGGGGCGGGCGTCCTGGACCGACACGGGCTGCATCCAGATCTTGCCCATGCCGTGGGCCCGCCGGACGTCGCGCGTGGAGCTCTCCTGGCCGGTGTAGCTGCGGCTGCCCCACTCGGAGAAGCCGTGGCTGATCGGGGCGAACTCGCCGGTGTGGGCGCCGAAGTCGAGGAAGAGCGGGACGAAGGCGGTGCCGATGCCGTGGTCGGCCTTGAGGACCCGGATGACCTCCGTCCACCACGTCACGCTCTTCGCCTCCGCCTTGAAGGGGGAGACGACGAGTCGGCCGTCGGGGAGCCGGTGTGCGGCGGAGGCGTCGGCGAGCGTGGCGAGCGCCTCGGCGAGCACGCGGGGATCGTCGGTCTTCAGCGAGGTCATGTCCGGCATGAGCATGATCTTGAAAGCGGGGTCCACCGAACGGGCCGCCGCCATGAGCAGGTTGGCGCGGTCCCAGTTCTTGCCGGAGAGGGAGAGCAAGTCGAGGGTGAAGCCGTCGATGCCGGCGTCCCGCGCCGTGCGCACCTCCTGCTGGAGGTTGGCGTACTCCCAGTCGCCGCCCTTGGGCGTGACGGGCAGCGGGCGGTCCCGCAGCAGGCCGCCGTACCTGCCGTGTTTGCCGCTTTCCCCATCGGGGTCGAGGTAGTTGCGGGTGTAGTAGTCCTTGTCCGCGTCCGCATTGTCGAGGGAGAGCGGGTACGGGGTGAAGTAGTGGGCGAAGACCAGCTTCCCGCCCGCTCGGCCGGAGCGCAGCGCGGCCGGCCGGGGCATGTCGAAGGGCAGGGCGCCGGCGGGGCGCGCCGCTCCGGAGTCCACCGCTCCCCCGGAATCGCCGTCGGCCGCCGGGCGCCGGGTGGGCGGGGGGCTCTGCTGCGGCTGCGCCGGGGTCGGGTCGCCCGCGCCGGGTGGGGAGCCGGGTCCGGTGGACTGCGGGGCGGAGGCGCCGCGGACCGTGGTGTTCTGTTCGGGGGCGCCGCCGAGCGGGTCCCAGGCGATGCCGGTGGCCGCGCAGACACCGACGACGAGGAAGCCGGACAGGAGCAGGGCCAGCAGCGGCCGGCCGCCCCGGACGGCCGGCCGGCGCCGGTGCGACACGGGGCGTGCCGCCCGGTCCGCGCCGTGCGCTCTGCGTCGTGCTCGCCGGTCCGTGCGCCGGTCCGCTGTCATCGTGGCCCCTCCCGCGAATGCACCCCGGTGGGGGCTGGACAGCAGTAGAGCCCATCCCCGGCTTCCGGACAAGCGTTCGCCGGGGTCGGGGACCGTGCACGTACGTCACGGGGACGACGGGAACTACGCCGACCGCCGGTTCTGCCGGCGGGGACGGCGGGGACGGCGGCGCCGCGTCTCCGGGACCGGCGGCGACCCGCCGGGCCGCGGGAGGGGGCGGGTCTGACCTGGGCGGCAGCGGACCGCCGGATCGGAATGCGACATTCCCCTAGCGATACTGCGCAAGTGGCGCATAATCGTCGTCACGCGAGCGAAAGATCCCTGGGGTACGGCCGCACGTGGTCACGCATGCGATGGGGGGCATCGTGCCGATGAGGGAATCGGGGTCGGCCGGAAGGCTCCCGGCGACGTCCGCCGAGATGTCCCGGCTGCTCACCGCCGTCCGGCGGGGACGGGTGCTGACGGTGGCGGGCGGATTCCGCGAGCCGCGGAGCCTGCTGGTACGGGAGATCGCCCGGCGGCTGGCGTCCAACTTCTGCGACGGGGTGGCGGTCGTCGACCTCGACCCGCTGGAAGGCGGCTACGGCGTCCGCGAACTGACGGCCGAGCTGGGCTCCGTACCCGGCGTACCTGCGCCGCCGCCCTGCGGGACGACGAGGTACGCGGCGTCCTGGCTGGCCGAGCGGGACATGCTGCTCGTCCTGGACGGCACCGAGCAGCTCGGCCAGGACGCCCTGGCCTGGCTGCGCACCCTGCTGACCGTGGCCCCGGGGCTGCGGATCCTGGCCGCCGGACGGTCCCCGCTGGCATTCGACCAGGAACGCATCCACCGGCTCTGAGCCCGGGACCCTGGGACCCGGTCCTCCCGGGCGGACCGGGCTGCACAAAAGGCTCCGCCACAACGGGACCGCGCACACGGGGCCGCGAACGCGGGACCGCCCCGGCCGGGCACAGGGCCCGGCCGGGGCGGAGCGTGTCAGCGGACGTCAGCCGAGCAGGCCGAGCGCCTCGTTGAGGGTCGCGGACGGGCGCATGATCGCCGCGGCCTTGGTGGCGTCGGGCTGGTAGTAGCCGCCGATGTCGGCCGGGGAACCCTGCACCGCGATGAGCTCGCCGACGATGGCCTCCTCGCGCTCGGCGAGGGTCTTGGCCAGCGGCTCGAACGCCGCGGCCAGCTTCGGGTCGTCGATCTGGCGGGACAGCTCCTGCGCCCAGTACAGGGCGAGGTAGAAGTGGCTGCCGCGGTTGTCGATGCCGCCCAGCTTGCGGCTCGGCGACTTGTCCTCGTTGAGGAAGGTGCCGGTCGCGCGGTCCAGGGTGTCGGCCAGCACCTGGGCGCGGGCGTTGCCGGTGGTGGTCGCGAGGTGCTCGAAGCTGGCCGCCAGCGCGAAGAACTCGCCCAGGCTGTCCCAGCGCAGGTAGTTCTCCTTGACCAGCTGCTGGACGTGCTTCGGCGCGGAGCCGCCGGCACCGGTCTCGAAGAGCCCGCCGCCGTTCATGAGCGGGACGACCGACAGCATCTTGGCGCTGGTGCCCAGCTCCAGGATCGGGAAGAGGTCGGTCAGGTAGTCGCGCAGCACGTTGCCGGTCACCGAGATGGTGTCCTCGCCGCGGCGGATGCGCTCCAGGGAGAACTTCGTGGCCTCGACCGGGGAGAGGATCTCGATGGCCAGACCCTCGGTGTCGTGGTCCGCGAGGTACGTCCTGACCTTGGCGATCAGCTGCGCGTCGTGGGCGCGGGTCTCGTCGAGCCAGAAGACGGCCGGGGCGCCGGTGGCGCGGGCCCGGGTGACAGCGAGCTTGACCCAGTCCTGGATCGGCAGGTCCTTGGTCTGGCAGGCGCGGAAGATGTCTCCGGCGGCGACCTCCTGCTCGATGATCGCGTTGCCCGCGGCGTCGACGACGCGGACGGTGCCCGCGGCGGCGATCTCGAAGGTCTTGTCGTGGCTGCCGTACTCCTCGGCCTTCTGGGCCATGAGGCCGACGTTCGGCACCGAGCCCATGGTGGCGGGGTCGAAGGCGCCGTTGGCGCGGCAGTCGTCGACGACGACCTGGTAGACACCGGCGTAGCTGCTGTCCGGGAGGACGGCGAGGGTGTCGGCCTCGTTGCCGTCGGGGCCCCACATGTGCCCCGAGGTGCGGATCATGGCCGGCATGGAGGCGTCGACGATGACGTCGGACGGCACGTGCAGGTTGGTGATGCCCTTGTCGGAGTCCACCATGGCGAGGGCCGGGCCCTCGGCGATCTCCGCATCGACGGAGGCCTTGATGGCGTCGCCGTCGGGCAGGGAGCCCAGACCGTTCAGGATCGCGCCGAGGCCGTCGTTGGGCGACAGGCCGGCGGCGGCGAGGGTCTCGCCGTAACGGGCGAAGGTCTTCGGCAGGAAGGCGCGGACCACGTGGCCGAAGATGATCGGGTCGGAGACCTTCATCATCGTGGCCTTGAGGTGCACCGAGAACAGGACGCCCTCGGCCTTGGCGCGCCCGATCTGGTCGTTGAGGAAGGTGCGCAGCGCGTCGACGTGCATGACGGACGCGTCGACGACCTCTCCGGCGAGGACGGGGACGGACTCGCGCAGCACGGTGGTGGCGCCGTCGGCGGCGACGTGCTCGATGCGCAGGGTGCCGGCCTCGGCGACGACGACGGACTTCTCGGTGGAGCGGAAGTCGTTCGCGCCCATGGTGGCGACGTTCGTCTTCGACTCGGTGGTCCAGGCGCCCATGCGGTGCGGGTGCGTCTTGGCGTAGTTCTTGACCGAGCCGGGGGCGCGGCGGTCGGAGTTGCCCTCGCGCAGAACCGGGTTGACGGCGCTGCCCTTGACCTTGTCGTAGCGGGCGCGGACGTCGCGCTCCTGGTCGGTCTTCGGGTCGTCCGGGTAGTCCGGGAGGGCGTAGCCCTGGCCCTGGAGCTCGGCGATCGCGGCCTTCAGCTGCGGGATCGAAGCCGAGATGTTCGGAAGCTTGATGATGTTGGCTTCCGGGGTCTTCGCCAGCTCGCCGAGCTCGGCGAGGGCGTCGGCGATCCGCTGGCTCTCCTCGAGGTACTCGGGGAACACGGCGATGATCCGACCGGCCAGGGAGATGTCACGGGTCTCGACGTTCACACCGGCCGTCGACGCGTACGCCTGGATCACAGGCAGGAAGGAATACGTCGCGAGGGCCGGGGCCTCGTCAGTGTGCGTGTAGATGATGGTCGAGTCAGTCACCGGATGCTCCGCTCCACAGTCTGCGTCTCTCGTCTGCAACATTGCTCGACATCAAGATATCTCGTGTTCGGGCCGGTCAGCACAGCCCCCGGCCGCCAGGGGGAGAGACGCATGTCACGCGGCCGGCGCGCGGCACCGGACCGCTCCCCCGAAATGCCGCGAGCGCCGCCCCGGGCTGTTCCCAGCCGGGGCGGCGCTCGGGCACATCAAGCCCTGACCGGGCCTGCACGCCTGATCAGGCGGCGAGGACCTTCGGGTCCTGGCCGTACTCGTTCGGCTGCTGCTGACCGGCGGTGGCCAGCAGGACGATCAGCCAGATGAAGCCGACGAGCGGAACGAAGGAGATGAGGACCCACCAGCCCGACTTGCCGGTGTCGTGCAGGCGGCGGACCGTCACACCGAGGTTCGGGAGGAGGGTGCCCAGCGCGTAGAGCATGTACAGCCACGGGGAGGTGCCGAGGACGGCGTCCAGGATCGAGACGATGATCAGCGCGGCGAGCTGGAAGAGGAAGAACATCCAGTACTCCTGGCGGCGCGCGCGGCCGGAGAAGTCGGCGTACTTCTTCAGAACGTCGAGGTAGTAGTTCACGGGTCCCCCCAGAGGACGGTTGGTTCGGCCCGTCCTGCTGGAGCAAGCCGGGGCAGAACTTATGCCCCCCTTACGTCGAGGTCAAGCCACTTCCAGGGACCCCACATTCGGCCGGACCGCCCGATTTCCGGCACCGGGGCCACGAATTCGGGACACCGTCGCGGCGCCATGTCCCGCAACGTCCGAAACGTCGCCGTGCAAGGCCTACTTGACACCCCGCGCACCGCCCCGATCGTTACCCACATCGTTACCACGTCGCGACACCGCGGACGGCCTTCGGGGGCGCGGTCGCGGTGCCGCCCCGGGGCCGCGCGGGCGGCGGCGATTCCTCGGGCCGTGTCAGAGCCAGCCGTTGCGGCGGAAGCCGCGGTGGATGGCGAAGCAGGCGAGCGCCATGACGCCGAGGACGAGCGGGTAGCCGTACCTCCAGTGGAGTTCCGGCATGTGCTCGAAGTTCATGCCGTAGACCCCGCAGACCATGGTGGGGACCGCCACGATGGCCGCCCATGCCGTGATCTTGCGCATGTCCTCGTTCTGGGCGACCGTCACCTGCGCGAGGTGGGCCTGGAGGATGGAGTCCAGGAGGGTGTCGTAGGCGCCGATCTGCTCGGTGGCCCGGGTGACGTGGTCGGCCACATCCCTGAAGTACGCGCGGATCTCCGGCGGGACGACCGGTATCGGCTGCGTGGCGAGCTGTTGGAGCGGGCGGCCCAGCGGGGCCATCGCCCGCCGCAGTTCGAGGAGTTCGCGCTTGAGCTGGTAGATCCGGCCGGCATCGCCGCGACCTCCGTTCTCGCTGAACACCGCGGTCTCCACGGCGTCGATGTCGTTCTGCACGGCGTCCGTGACGGCCACGTAGTCGTCGACCACGTGGTCGGCCATGGCGTGCAGGACCGCCGCGGGCCCCAGGAGCAGCTGGTCCGGGGCGGCTTCCAGCTGCTCGCGCACCGGCCCCAGCGTGCTGCGGCCGCCGTGCCGGATGGTGACGACGAAGTCCTGGCCGGTGAAGGCCATCAGCTCGCCGGTCTCCACCACCTCGCCGCCCGCGGTCAACTCCTCGCGCCCCAGGTAGCGCACGGTCTTGAAGACGGAGAACAGCGTGTCGCCGTAGCGTTCCACCTTGGGCCGCTGGTGCGCGTGCACGGCGTCCTCGACGGCCAGGGCGTGCAGGTCGAACAGCTCCGCGAGCCCGGCGAGTTCCGACTGCGCCGGCTCGTGCAGGCCGATCCAGACGAAACCGTCGCCCGTCTTGCGGACCCGGCGCAGCGCCTCCCCGGCGTCCGCGCAGTCCGCCTCCCGCACACCGTCCCGGTAGACCAGGCAGTTGACGACCGCGCTGCCGAGGGGGGAGCGGGCGGGGTGGCTGAGGTCGACGGTCCGCCGGTAGCCGCGGCGGACGACCCGGCGCAGGTTGCTGAACTTGAACAACGCCCCCACTCACCTTCCCCTGATCAGCGGCCAGTCTGCCACCGGCGCCGGACGGCCGGCTCGCGCCGGGGCCGCCCGCCCGGCCACCGCCCGCCGACCGCCCGCCGACCTCCGGCCCCTCCGGCGGCGTTTCAGACCCGGTTCAGACCCGGTTCAGACCCGGTCGATGAACACACTGGTCGACTTCACCCGCGCCGTGGCCCGCGCACCCACCTCCAGGCCGAGCTCCTCCACCGCCTCCCGCGTCAGCAGCGACACGATGCGGTGCGGGCCGGCCTGGATCTCCACCTGCGCGTCGACCGTGCCGAGCTTCACCCCGGTGACGATGCCCGGGAAGGCGTTGCGCGCCGAGGTGTACGGGGCCTCCTCCCCCTCACCGCCCTCCTGAGCGGCCTCGACGCAGAACGCGGCCAGGTCGGGCCCGTCCACCATCCTGCGGGTGCCCTCGCGGCGGGTGGGGAAACGTTCGGCGTCCGCCCAGCGCCGGGCCGTGTCGACGCTGACGCCGAGCAACCGGGCCGCCTGGCCGATCGTGTAGGACTCCATGGCCGGCAAGCCTATGCGGTGCCCCGGCGCTCAGGGCGTGGGGCTGCGCAGCGCCTCCGCGGCCGCTGCCGCGACCACGTCCGCCACCGTCGAAAGGGCCGGGGAGTCCAGCTTCCACTGCTGCCAGTACAGCGGTACGTCCAACGGCCGCCGGGGCGCCACCAGCACCAGATCCCCGGTGCGCACGAGCGGGCCCGCCTGTTGTTCGGGCACCAACCCCCACCCCAGCCCCGCGACGACCGCGTCACGGAAACCCTCCGATGTCGGCACGTGGTGCCGCACCGGCCCCGCGCCCGCCGTGGCGTCCCCGGTCAGCGAGCGGACGAAGATGTCCTGGAGGTCGTCCTTGCGGTCGAAGACGATCGTCGGCGCCCTGCGCAGGTCCCGCTCCGGCGTGCCCGCCAGGTACCGGGCGGCGAACGCCGGGCTCGCCGTCGGCAGGTACCGGGCCAGGCCCAGCATGCGGACGCTGCACCCGGCCACCGGGTCCGGGGACGAGGTCACCGCGGCCATCACCTGCCCCTCGCGCAGCAGCGCCGTCGTGTGCGCCTCGTCCTCGCGGCGCAGCTCGATGCAGACCGGCGGATCCTGCGGGACGTGCGTGAGGGCCGGCAGGAACCACGTCGCGAGGGAGTCCGCGTTCACCGCGATCGGCAGGCGCACCGGGCCTCCCGCGTCGGCCATGCCCAGGTCGGCGCGCGCGTCCCGCTCCAGCCGGGCCAGTTGCCGGGCGAAGCGGACCACCACCTCCCCGGATTCCGTAGCCCGCACCGGCTTGGTCCGCATCAGCAGCACCCGCCCGGTGCGCTGCTCCAGGGCCTTCACCCGCTGGCTGACCGCAGAGGGCGTCACGTGCAGGGCGGCCGCCGCCGCGTCGAAGGTGCCCTCGTCCACCACGGCGAGCAGCGTGCGCACCTGGTCCAGGGGAAGCTCATCCATCACAACGGCTAATGGTACGTAAAAATCTTTAGCTGTACTGAACGGCGCAGGCTGCCTACGGTCGGAGCCATGACACACGGCATCACCACCGCGGCCCTGGCCGGCTTCGGCACCGGACTCTCCCTCATCGTCGCCATCGGCGCGCAGAACGCCTTCGTCCTCCGTCAGGGCGTGCGCCGACACGCGGTGCTCGCCGTGGTCGCCATCTGCGCGCTGTCCGACGCGCTCCTGATCGCCCTGGGCGTCGCCGGCGTCGGGGCCTTCGTCACCGCCTGGCCGGCCGCGCTGACCGTCGTGGGGCTGGCCGGGGGGAGCTTCCTCGTCTGCTACGGAGCACTCGCCGCCCGCCGGGTGCTGCGACCCACCCCCGGCGCCGCCCTCACCGCGGAGGGGGCAACCTCCGGATCCGCCCGCCGGGCCGTGCTGACCTGCCTGGCCATGACCTGGCTCAACCCGCACGTCTACCTGGACACCGTGCTGCTCGTCGGCTCCCTCGCCGCCGACCGCGGCGACCTGCGCTGGGCCTTCGGCCTCGGGGCGGGCCTGGCGAGCCTGACCTGGTTCACCGGCCTGGGCTACGGGGCCCGGCTGCTGAGCGGCCTGCTGTCCCGTCCCGCGGCCTGGCGGGTCATGGACGGGCTGCTCGCGGCAACCATGGTCACGATGGGCGGCCTCCTCCTGGCCCGTGCGTGAGTCCCGGCTGCGCCGCGCGGGCCGGTCCCCGTACCGGACCCGGCATGCCGAAACCGCCCCGGGTCCCGGGCCCGGCATAGTCTCCTGCCGACGCCCCGAGTCCCAGGAGACCGCCCGTGCCCGACCGCCCCTCCCCCGACGCGGTGCACGCGTACGACGCCGACCGGCCGGCGCCGCTCGTGACCGCCACCGGGATCGTCCTGGACACCCACGGGCGGGTCCTCGTGCTCACCGGCTCCTACCAGACCGGTCCGGAGCTGCCGGGCGGCAGGGTGGCGGACACCGAGACGCCGGAGCAGGGGCTGGCCCGCGAGCTGTGGGAGGAGCTGGACCTCGGCGCCCCGGTGGGCCGGCTGCTGGCGGTGGACTCCAGGCCGCCGGGCCCGCTCGGCCGCTCCCTGATCGTGCATGTCCACCTCGTCGGGCCGGTCGCGCCCCCGGAGGCCGCGGGGCTCTCCTCCACCGGCGGCGGGATCACGCAGGCCCGCTGGCTGCGGCCGGAGGAGGCCTGCGCGGTCCTGCCCGCCCGGGCCGCGACCCGGCTGCGCGCCGGGCTGGCCGCCCTGTACGCCGGCTCCTTCGCCCACCTCGTCGACGGTGTACCCCACCCCGGCTCGCCGGCCGGCCTGGATCCGGCCCGGCGCGCGGCCCTGGAGCACGCGGGCGTGCTCGACGCGGCCAGCCACCGGGCCAGCCGGCCGAAGGCCCTGACCGCGGCCAGCGTGCTCTTCACCTCCGCCGACGGCCGGATCCTGCTGGTGCAGCCCGCGTACGGCCGCACCGACCGCTGGAACCTGCCCGGCGGCGGCATCGACAGCGACCTCGGCGAGATCCCGCGCGCCGCCGCCCGACGGGAGGTCCGCGAGGAGCTCGGCCTCGATCTGGCCCCGGGCCGCCTGCTCGCCGTGAACTGGTCGCACAAGCCGGGCCGTCCGGCCCGCATCCGCTTCCTCTACGACGGCGGCGTCCTCGACGCCCCGGAGCTGGCCCGGATCCGGTTGGACCCCGCCGAACTGCTGCAGTGGCGCACCGTCGCGCCCGACGAGCTCCGCACCCTGGTCAAGGGCGCGCTGCGGCGCCAGATCACCGCTTGCCTCGACGCCCGGGCCAGCGGCGCGGGACCGCTGGAGCTCCACGCGGGCCGCCTGTGACCCGGCCTGCGGGGCAGCAGGGCCCGGGTTACCGTCGGCGGCATGGACGGTGATCGCCGAGGGTGGCGCCAGTGCTTGCTCGGCGGGGCGGTGTTCGCGGTGTGCATGGCCGGCACCACGCTGCCGACTCCGCTCTACGGCCTGTACCAGGAGAAGTTCGGGTTCTCCGAGCTGATGGTCACCGTCGTGTACGCCGTGTACGCCTTCGGGGTCATCGGTGTGCTGCTGCTGGCGGGCAACGCCTCGGACGCCGTGGGCCGGCGGCCGGTGCTCCTGGCGGGCCTGGGCTTCTCCGCGGCCAGCGCCGTCTGCTTCCTGTGCGCCACCGCGACGGGCTGGCTGTTCGCGGGGCGGCTGTTGTCCGGGCTGTCGGCAGGACTGTTCACGGGGGCCGCCACGGTCTACGTCATGGAGCTGGCGCCGCCCGGCGGATCCTCCCGGGCCACGTTCGTGGCGACGGCGGCCACCATGGGCGGGCTCGGTTGCGGCCCCCTGCTCGCCGGCGTGCTCGCACAGTACGCCCCCTGGCCGCTGTACCTGCCGTTCGCCGTGCACCTGTTCCTGGTGGCGGTGTCGGCCGCCGTCCTCCTGGGCCTGGACGAGACCGTACGGGAGCTGCGGCCGCTGCGCACCGTACGACCGCAGCGGCCCGGTGTGCCCCCGCAGGTGCGGTCGGTGTTCGGGCCGGCGGCGATCGCCGCGTTCGCGGGCTTCGCGCTGTTCGGGGTGTTCACCTCGGTCAGCCCGGCCTTCCTCGCGCAGTCCCTCGACGTGCACGACCGGGCCGTGAGCGGGCTGGTCGTCGCGCTGGCCTTCTTCGCCTCGACCGCCGGTCAGCTGGCGGTCGGGCGGGTCGGGGTGCGGCGGTCGCTGCCGCTGGGCTGCGCGGGGCTGCTGGCCGGGCTGGCGCTGCTGGCGGGCGCGCTGATGTGGGACCTGCTGGCCCTGGTGGTGGCGAGCGCGCTGGTCGGCGGGGGCGGACAGGGGCTGGCCTTCCGCGGGGCGCTGTCGGCGGTCACCGCGGCCTCGCCGCCGGACCGGCGCGCGGCGGTGGTCTCGACGCTGTTCGTCGTGGCCTACGCGGGCATCTCCGTACCCGTGATCGGCGTGGGACTGCTGGTGGAACCGATCGGCCTGGAGGGCGCCGGGCTGGTGTTCATCGTGTGCATGGCCGCGCTGGTCGCGGCCGCGGCCGGCTACCTGCTGCGGCGGCCGGTGCCCGCGGACGCGTGAGCGCCGCGGGGCGCCAACACCGCCGCCCCGCGGCACGGAGCGGCGGGGCGGCGGTGTCGACGGGGCCGGGCGGGATCAGACCGCCGGGGCCGGGTAGGTCGGGTACTCCACGCCGGAGACGTGCTGGACCACGCGGATGACCTGGCACGAGTAGCCGAACTCGTTGTCGTACCAGAGGTAGAGGATCGCGTTGTCGCCGTCGACCTTGGTGGCGCCGGCGTCGACGATGGACGCGTGGCGCGAGCCGACGAAGTCCATGGAGACGGCGTCGGGGGCCGTGGTGAAGTCGATCTGACGCTTCAGCGGCGAGTTCAGCGAGACGTCGCGCAGGTGGTCGAGGACCTCCTCGCGGGTGGTCTCGCGGCCCAGGCGCAGGCTGAGGATGGCGATCGAGACGTCCGGGACGGGGACGCGGATCGAGCTGCCGGTGATGGGGGCCTTGAGGTCCGGCAGTGCCTTCGCGACGGCGGAGGCGGCGCCGGTCTCGGTGATGACCATGTTCAGCGGCGCGCTGCGGCCGCGGCGGTCGGCCTTGTGGTAGTTGTCCAGCAGGTTCTGGTCGTTCGTGAACGAGTGGACGGTCTCGACGTGGCCGCGCAGCACGCCGTACTCGTCGTCCATGGCCTTCAGCGGCGGGACGATCGCGTTGGTGGTGCAGGACGCGCAGGACAGGATCCGCTCGTCCGGCTTGACGGTGTCGTGGTTGACGCCGTGCACGATGTTCGGGACGTCGCCCTTGCCGGGGGCCGTCAGGACGACCTTGTCGATGCCGGGGCGCAGGTGCTTGGACAGGCCCTCGCGGTCGCGCCACTTGCCCGTGTTGTCGATGAGGATGGCGTCCTTGATGCCGTACGCCGTGTAGTCGACCTCGGAGGGGTCGTTGGCGTAGATCACCTTGATCGCGTTGCCGTTGGCGACGATGGTGCTGTTGGCCTCGTCCACGGTGATCGTGCCCTGGAACTGGCCGTGGATCGAGTCGCGGCGCAGCAGCGAGGCGCGCTTGACCAGGTCCTGGTCGCCGCCGCCGCGGACGACGATGGCCCGCAGGCGCAGGCCCTTGCCGGAGCCGGCCTTCTCGATGAGCAGACGGGCGACCAGGCGGCCGATGCGGCCGAAGCCGTACAGGACGACGTCGCGGCCCCCGCTGCGCTCCAGCTTGTTCTCGCCCGTGGCTCCGGCGACGGCCTGGGCGGTGAACTCCTCGACCGACAGGCCGTGGTCGTCGGCCTTGTAGGTGGCGGCGAGCATGCCGAGGTCGATCTGGGAGGGACCGAGGTCCAGCGCGGTGAGCGCCCGCAGGAACGGCATGGTCTCGGTGACCGACAGCTCCTCGCCGTCGATCTGCCGGGCGAAGCGGTGGGTCTTGAGGATGCTGACCACCGATTTGTTCACCAGGGAGCGGCTGTGGAGCAGGATGTTGACGTCCCGCTCCCGGTGCAGCTTCCCGATGATCGGGATCATCGCCTCCGCGATCTCCTCGCGGTGGTTCCAGTTGGTGAACGAGTCCTCGTTGACAGTCACAGGCTTTATCTTTCGAGCTAGGCGGCGCTCATATGCTAACCCCACGACTCATGGGCCGCTTGAGGGGTACCCGCGCGAGGGGACAATGCCCCGGTTCAGTCGGTTTCCGCCGGCTGTGCGACCCCGTTCAGAACCGCCCGCGCATCCTCAGCCCGGGATTGCCGCGTTCGCCGCGCACCAGGAGCCACCGCACGCGGGTCACCGGGACGGCCCCTCGTCCTCGTCGACACGGTCGACGAGGATCATCGCGACGTCGTCCTCCAGCCGGCCCTCGGTGTGCCGGACCAGCGCCTGGCACAGCCGGTCCAGGAACTCCCGGGGGCTGCGGTCGGGCATCGCCTCGACGGCCTCGGGGAGGGCGAAGAACGCGTTCTCCCGGTCGCGGGCCTCGTTGACGCCGTCGGTGTGCAGCAGCAGGCGGTCGCCGGGCAGGAAGGGGTAGCTTTCCCTGGTGCCGGGAGGGCCGGCGATGAACTCGCCGAGGCCCAGCGGCGGCAGCGGCGTTCCGGGCATGAGTGCCCTGACCCTTCCGTCGCGCAGCAGCAGCGGCGGCGGATGGCCGCGGTTGACCACCTCGACCACGTGCCCGTCCGGCACCTGGGCCACCACCGCGGTCACGAACCCCTCCACGAGCGCCTCCTCGTCGACCGCGCCCGGCACGGCGGCGTCCCGGCGCAAGGCCGCCTCGCAGTGCCTGACGACGTCGACCAGATCGTGCTCGTAGTGCACGGCCTCCCGGAAGGCGCCCAGCACGGCCGCGGCCGTGCGTACGGCGGGCAGGCCCTTCCCCCGGACGTCGCCCACGATCATCCGGATCCCGTACCGGGTCTCCATGGCCTCGTACAGGTCCCCGCCGATCTGCGCGCCCTTCTCGGCCGCCACGTACAGGCTGGCCGCGCGGAGCGGGCCCAGCCGCTCGGGGACGGGCCGCAGCAGGACCCTCTGGGCTGCCGAGGCGATCCGCCGGACCTGGCTCAGCTCGCTCGCGCTGCGCGCCCGGGCCATCCGGCTGGTGGTGGCGCTGGCCAGCGCCACCAGGAAGAGGGCGATGAAGTTGCTGTAGACCTGCTGACTGCCCCAGGCGTGGTTGTACGTGGCCGTGGCCACGCTCACGGCCACGGCCAGGCCGGCCGCGGCCAGGGTGCCCGCGGGGCCCATCGTCACCGCGGCCAGCGCGGGCGTGGCGACCAGGAAGGGGCCTGTGTAGAGGACGTGTGCGGGCGTGAACTCGATGGCCAGCACCAGGAGCGCGATCGCGAAGGGTACGCACTTCGCGACGACGAAGAGGACCTGGTGGTGGCCGCCGCCTCCCGGTCCCGGAGAAGGCCGGATGGGCACCCGCATGCTTACAGACTGCGCCGCCGGTGGTCCTCGCCGCCACTCGCCGCGGCCGGCACGCGCCGCCGGCACCGCCCCCGCCCCCGCCGGTCGCGCCGCCGTACGGCCGACCTTGCGGCGTCCCGGGCGTGGCCCGGCAGCCCCGCGGGGAAGTCCTTGCCTACGCGCACAGGAGCAGAGGGGCGCGAGCCGCTCCGCTCCGGCTTCGACCGGATCGGATCAGCCGAGGAGCGACGGGTGGGCAGCAAACGACAGGTGGGCAGCAGATGAGCAACGGTCCCTCGGACGAACCCGCCGCCCCGCCCGGCGCCCGCCCCGGCCGCGACGGGCCCACGGTGTCGCGCGCCGAGTTCGATGACCTGTTCGCCTCGGTCAGGACCTGGGGCACGTGGTCCGCGGCCGACCGCGGCGCGTGGAACCGGGTCACCGGGGACCACGTGCGGCGCGCCGCCGCCCTGGTACGGTCCGGCACGACGGTGCAGCTGGGCCTGCCGTGGGACACCCGCGCGGGGCCGGACAACAGCAGGCCGGCCCTGCACTACATGTCCGACCTCGGCGATGTGGAGGCTCCGGAGCCGGCCACGCACAAGGACTTCATCGCCGCCGACTACCACGGCAAGGCCGTGAGCCACCTGGACGCGCTGTCCCACGTCGCCTATCGGGGGCGGCTCTACGACGGCCGCCCGGCGCGGGAATCCGTGGACGCCGGGGGCGCCCGTTTCGGTTCGGTGGAGGCGCTCGGCCCGCTGGTCACCAAGGGTGTGCTCCTGGATCTGCCGGCCGTCCTGGGCGCCGCCTGGCTGGAGCCGGGCCACGCGGTCCGCGCGCGGGACCTCGTCACCGCGGAGCGGGCGCTCGGGGTGACGATCGACGAGGGCTGCGCGGTACTGCTGCGTTCCGGCCGCTTCCGCAGGCGCCGCGAGCGGGGCCCCTGGGACACCGGCACCGCGAGCGCGGGCTTCCACGTGGACGCCGTGCCGTTGCTGGCCGGGCGCGCGATCGCCCTGCTCGGCGCCGACGGAGACAGCGACGTGCGCCCCTCACCGGTGGAGGGCGTGCACTCCCCCGTCCACGCGCTGGCCGTCGCGGCCATGGGGGTGCCGCTCCTGGACAACCTGGACCTGGAGGCCCTGTCCGCCGCCTGCGCCGAGGCGGGCAGGCATGAGTTCATGATCGTCGTGTCGCCCCTGCGGGTGCCGGGCGGGACGGGCTCGCCGGTCAACCCGGTGGCGGTCCTGTGAGGTGGCGGGCCCATGGGGTAGCGGGCCCGCGGGGTAGCGGGCCCGCGGGGAAGGGCCGCGCTGCAAGAGCGGATCCTCGCCGCCCCATTGATTTAAAAGCGGAGGAATATACTCGAAAAGCATTCGCCCCGTGCGAACGTCCCGGCGCGGTAGGCGGCTCGGCAAGGGGAAGTGGTGCAGATGGGAGTCACGGGAGGCCGGATCAGCCCCGTACGCCCCCGTGAGCGGTTTCTGCTGGGCGAGTCCGTCGAGGGCAGCGTCCGCGGCCCCATCCTGAACTCGTGGCGGCGCAGCCGGATGCTGGGGCTCTCGCCCGAGCAGGCGGACCTCCCGTACACCGATGACTTCGACCCCGACAGCCGGCTCGTACGGGCCGCCGTGCCGGTCCTCGACCAGCTTCAGACCAGGTTCTCGGGCAGCCAGATGAACATCTCGCTCGCCGACGGGAACGGGACGGTGCTGCAGCGCCGGTTCGGGGAGCCCGCCCTCGCCGGCCGGCTGCCGCCGATCCAGAGCGTCCCCGGCTTCGTCTTAGCCGAGCGTTACGCGGGCACCAACGGCATCGGCCTCGCGCTCGCCGAGCGGCGACTCTGCCAGGTCTACGGCGCCGAGCACTTCGCCGAGCGGTCTCAGTCGAACGCCTGCTCGGCGACTCCGATCCGCGACCAGTTCAGCGGCCACGTCGTCGGCGTCCTCTGCTTCGGATACCCGCGCAGCTACGAGGACCCGGCCCTGGCCGTCCTGGTCCGCCGGGCGGCGGAGTCCATCGAGCACCGCCTCGTGGAGCAGGGTTCGGAGCGCGAGCGCGCCCTGCTGCGGACCTATCTCGGGGCCAGGCTGCGCACCGGCGGCGAGGAACCCGGCGCCGACGACGGGCGGCTGATCGGACTGGAGGAGTTCACCGGCGGCGGGCTCGACCGGCAGGACCAGATGGTCCTCAAGGAGAAGGCGACGGATCTCATCTGCACCCCCCAGAGGGCCGCGGTCGAGGTCTCCCTGTCCCACGGACGGGCCGTCACCCTCTTGAGCAGCCCGGTCACCAGCGCCTCCGGCGTGGAGGGCGTGGTCGTCGAGGCCGTGCTCACCGGGGACTCCCCACCGGCACACCACCTCGCCGCCTCGAAGCCCACCGCTTCCGCTCTCGGGACCCTGGCCCTCGCCGCGACGGAACGCGCCGAATCGCTGTCCTGGCACCTCGCCGGCCCGGCCGACGCCGGGTCCGCGGACTCCGGGAGCGCCGGCCCGGCCGGCCCGGCCGGGCCGCACGACGCGTCCCACCCGCACGACGCGTCCCACCCGCCCGGCGCGGTCCGGGGCCTGGTGCTGGTGGGCGAGCCCGAGGTGGGCAAGTACGCCGTCGCCGCGCGCCGCCGACTGGAGCTGCTGGCCGAGGCCAGCAGCCGGATCGGCAGCACCCTGGACGTGAGCCGCACCGCCTGGGAACTGGCCGAGACCGCCGTGCCGCGCCTGGCCGACTACGTCACGGTCGACCTGCCCGGAGCCGTCCTGCGCGGTGAGGAGTCCGCCGACCCGGGGGCCGACCTGCGCCGCACGGTGGTCCACGGCATCCGCGACGACTGCCCCTTCCATCCCGTCGGCCACCAGGTGCGGCTGGACCCCGGCACCCCGCACATGCGCTGCCTCGAGGGCGAGCCGGCCGTTCTGGAGACGGGCCTCCAGGCCACCACCCCGGGCTGGATGATCCCCGGCCTCGACCATGCCCGGGGAATCCTGGCGCACCACATCCACTCCATGATCTGCGTCCCCCTGCTCGCCCGCGGCGTGCTCCTCGGGATCGCCACCTTCTACCGCTCCCAGGACCCGGCCCCCTTCGGGGACGACGACACCCGGCTGGCCCGGGAACTCGCGGCCCGCGCCGCCCTCTGCATCGACAACGCCCGCCGCTACACGCGCGAGCACACCCTGGCCCTGGCCCTGCAGCGCAGCCTGCTCCCGCGCGCCCTCCCCGAACAGGGTGCCGTGGAGGTCGCCCACCACTACCAGCCCGCCGAGTCCGGGGTGGGCGGCGACTGGTTCGACGTCATCCCCCTCTCCGGCACCCGGGTCGCCCTGCTCGTGGGGGACGTCGTCGGGCACGGGGTGCACGCCGCCGCGACGATGGGCCGACTGCGCATCGCCGCACGCAACTTCGCCGAGCTGGAACTGGCCCCGGACGAGCTGCTCACCCATCTGGACAACCTGCTGGTGCGGCTGGACCGGGAGGAGGACGATGCGAGCGCCACCGGCAGCACCGGCATCGTCGGGGCCACCTGCCTCTACGCCGTCTACGACCCCACGTCGCGGGTGTGCACGATGGCCCGGGCGGGCCACCCCCCGCCCGCACTGGTCCACCCCGACGGCGCCGTGGCCTTTCCCGAGCTGCCCGCCGGACCGCCCCTGGGCCTGGGCGGCCTGCCCTTCGAGACCGCCGAGTTCCGGCTCCCCGAACACAGCACGCTGGTCCTCTACACCGACGGGCTCGTGGACGGCCGCCACCGCGACGTCGACGTGGCGCTCGACCGGCTGCGCCACGCGCTGTCCCACCCGGACCGGAACCCGCAGGACACCTGCCGGGCCGTCATCGAGGCCGTGGCCCCCGACCATCCGGATGACGACATCGCGCTGCTCGTCGCCCGCACCCGTACCGTGCCCGCCGACCGGATCGCCACGTGGGACATGTCCCCGGACCCGTCCCTCGTCTCCGGCATCCGGGGCGCCGCGACACGGCAGCTCGCCGCGTGGGGGCTGGACGAACTCGGTTTCGCCGCCGAGCTGGTGCTCAGCGAGCTGGTCACGAACGCGGTCCGGTACGGCAGCGAGCCCATCCGGGTGCGGCTGATCCACGACCGGGCCCTGATCTGCGAGGTCTCCGACGGCAGCAACACCGCCCCGCACCTTCGGCGGGCCGCCGGCACGGACGAGGGCGGACGCGGCCTGTTCCTCGTCGCACAGCTCTCGCAGGCCTGGGGCACCCGGTACACCCCCCACGGCAAGGTCATCTGGGCCGAGTGCGCCCTGGACGCGGCATGACCGGGAATATCGGACATGAGCGAAATAGCCACGTAGCATCCTGACTGTTCCGCATCACAGCAAGACCTCCCCAGGCGGCCCCGGAGAAGTCCGTGCATGACACTCCCGTCACCTCGATGAGCCCGCCCTCGCGGCCCGGCGGCGAACCCCTTGTCCGGGTGCGCGGTCTCTCGAAGCGGTTCGGCGGCACCCTCGCCCTGGACTCGGTCGACCTCGACCTCCACAGCGGCAGCGTCCTCGCCCTGCTCGGGCCCAACGGGGCCGGAAAGTCCACCCTCATCAAGGTGCTCGCCGGGGTCCACCACGCGGACGCGGGCGAGGTGACGGTGGCCGGACACCCAGTCCCCTCCGAGGCCGCCCTGCGCCACATGTCCTTCATCCACCAGGACCTGGGTCTCGTGGAGTGGATGACCGTCGCCGAGAACGTCGCCCTGGGCACCGGCTACCCCCTGCGCCACGGGCTGATCTCATGGCGGCGGGCGCGGGAGCGCTGCGACGAGGCCCTGGGGATCGTGGCCGGCCACCTGAACGCCGAGGCCCCGATCGCCGACCTCGCCCCGGCCGAGCGCTCCCTCGTGGCCATCGCCCGTGCGCTGGCCGGACGGGCCCGGCTGGTCGTCCTCGACGAGCCGACCGCCACCCTCCCCACGGCCGACTGCGCCCGACTCTTCGGCGTCCTGCACACCCTGCGCGACCGCGGGCACGGCGTCCTGTACGTCAGCCACCGGCTCGACGAGGTGTACGAGGTCGCCGACACCTTCGCCGTCCTGCGCGACGGCCGCCTCGTCAGCCACGGGCCGCTCGCCCCGTACTCCCCGGCGCGCCTGGTACGCGACATCGTGGGCCCCGAGCCGGCCCGCCGCGCACCCCTGGCCGCGGCGGGCGCCGCACCGGCACGCGCGGCCCCCGCCGCCGACCCACGCCCGGCCGTCCTGCGCCTCGACCGCGTCTCCACCGCCCGTACCGGGCCCGTCACCCTCGACCTGCGGGAAGGGGAGATCCTGGGCATGGTGGGCCTGACCGGTGCCGGCCACATGCACCTGGGCCGCGCCCTCGCCGGCGTGCTTCCGCTCCTCGGCGGCCGGGCGCTGCTCGACGGCCGCCCGTACCGGCCGCACACGGTCGCCGCGGCCCTCCGCTCCGGTGTCGGCTTCGTGGCGGGAAACCGTCAGGAGGAAGGCTGCGCAGCCGAGCTGAGCGTCCGGGAGAACTTCCTGGCCAACCCGCGGGCCGCCGGTGTGCCGTGGTGGCGCTGGACCGGCCCGCGACGCGAGCGAGCGGAGGCCCGTGCCCTCATCGAACGGTTCTCGGTGCGCCCCCGCGACAGCGAGGTGCCCCTCGCCACCCTGTCCGGCGGCAACCAGCAGAAGGTGGTGGTCGGCCGCTGGCTGCGGGGGAGCCTTCGCCTGCTGATCCTGGAGGAGCCGACCGCCAGCGTGGACGTCGGGGCGAAAGCGGCGATCCACCGAATTCTCGGCGAGGCCGCCGCGGCCGGCCTCGCGGTCCTGCTCGTCTCCACCGACGCCGAGGAGGTCGCCGACCTCTGCCACCGCGCGCTGGTCTTCGGCCGCGGCCGGGTGGTGGCCGAGCTGGCGGGCGGCACCCTGAACGTCACCGAACTCACGCGCACCGCCTCCGACCTGCCCGCGGTCACCGGAAACGGCACGGACCGGTGAGCCTCCGTCGCGCCCACTTCATCGGCACCTACGGACTGCTGACCCTGACGGTCCTGCTCTTCCTGGTCTTCTCCCTCGTCCTGCCGGCCACCTTCCCGACACGGGACAACGTCTCCTCGATCCTGTCCAACCAGTCGATCCCCGCCATCCTCGCGCTCGGAGTGACGGTCCCGATCGCGGCCGGCCGGTTCGACCTGTCCATCGGCTACGGCCTGGGGCTGGCGCACGTCATGGTGTTGCACCTGATCGTCGACGAACACTGGCCCTGGCAGCTCGCCTGCCTCACGGTCGTCGTGGGCGGGGCGCTGGCCGGCGTCGTGAACGGGATCATCGTCGAGTTCGCGCGCATCGACTCCCTCATCGCCACCCTGGGCACCGGGAGCATCATGTACGCGGCCACCGGCTGGATCACCGGCGGGAGCCGCATCGTGCCGGGCCCCGAAGGCCTCCCGGCCGCCTTCACCGCCCTGTACGACTCCACGTTCCTCGGGCTGCCGCTCCCCGCCTTCTACGTGCTCGCGCTCGTCGCCGTCCTCTGGGTGCTGCTGGAACGGCTCCCGCTCGGCCGGTACCTGTACGTCATCGGCTCCAACCCCAGGGCAGCCGCGATCCTCGGCATCCCCACGCACCGCTACTCCGTCGTCGCCTTCGCCACCTCCGGCCTGATCACCGGTTTCGCCGGGGTCCTCCTCGCGGCCCAGCAGCAGATCGGCAACCCGAGCGTCGGCCTGGACTACCTGCTGCCCGCCTTCGTCGGCGCCCTGCTCGGCTCTACCGCGATCACACCGGGCCGCGCCAACGCCCTGGGGACGCTCGTCGCCGTGACCGTCCTCGCCGTGGGACTCGCCGGGATCGGCCAGCTCGGCGCGCAGTTCTGGGCGACCCCGCTGTTCAACGGCGCCACCCTGCTCATCGCGGTCGGCCTGGCCGGCTATTCCGCCCGCCGCCGGCTGCGCAGCGGCGCCACCACGACCGGCGGGGCCGCGCGGGCCCGGCACGGCCGGCAGGACACCCCCTGAGACCACCTCGCAGCGCACCGAGCATCAGGAGCACCGTGTACCCCAACCACCGCATGGCCCTTCTCGCCGCCGCAGCCCTGGTCACCGCGGCCGTCGCCGGATGCGGCGGCGGCCGGCCCGGCACCACCGGCCCCTCGGCCGCGGGCTGCCCGGCCGTCGCCCAGCAGGCTCGGACCGGTGTCCGCGAGGCCGAGAGGACCGACAGCGCGTGGACCGGCCCCACGTCCGGCCCTGCCGCGGTCCCCGGCAAGAGCATCGTCTACGTGGCGCAGACCATGACCAATCCGGGCGTCGCGGGCGTCGCGCGGGGCCTCCAGGAGGCCGCCGGGGCCATCGGCTGGCAGGTCCGGGTGATCGACGGGCAGGGCAGCCCGGCCGGCATCCAGGCGGCGCTGAGCCAGGCCGTCACCCTCAAGCCGTCGGGCATCGTCATCGGCGGGTTCGACCCCCGTCCGACCTCCCGTCAGGTGGCGCGCGCCGAGGCAGCGGGCATCCCGCTCGTGGGCTGGCACGCAGTGGACTCTCCGGGCCCGAGCACGAACCCGCCACTGTTCACCAACATCACCACGGAGGTGCGGGACGTGGCGAGGATCAGTGCGGACTGGATCATCGCCCACTCCGACGGCAGGGCCGGCGCCGTCCTCTTCACCGACGACTCGATCCCGTTCGCCCGGACGAAGGCCGACCTGATCCGGCAGCGTCTGGCCGACTGCCCCGGCGTGGAACTCCTGGCGTACGAGAACATCCCGATCCCGGACGCGAGCCGGCGCACCCCGCAGGAGGTCTCCTCCCTCCTGTCCCGCTTCGGGAAGAAGTGGACCCACTCGGTCGCCATCAACGACCTCTACTTCGCCGACGCCGCCCCGGCCCTGCGGGCCGCCGGGAAGCCCGGCGGCGGTCCGCCCGCCAACATCGGCGCCGGCGACGGCGATCCGTCCGCCTTCCAGCGCATCAACGGCCGGCAGTACCAGGCCGCCACCGTTCCGGAGCCGCTGACGCAGCAGGGCTGGCAGATCGTCGACGAGTTCAACCGCGCCTTCGCGGGCCGGCCCGCCAGCGGCTACGTCGCCCCCGTCCACGTCGTCACGGCCGACAACAGCGGCGGCGCCACGTCCTGGGACCCCCGGGGCTACCGGGAGGCGTACGAGAAGATCTGGCGCGGGTAGTCCGCGGCCGCGCGGCCGTCGCGCCGCCCGCCCGCTCAGGCCGCGGGGCGGGCTCCGGCGCGTACCGGGGTCCGCCGCGGGGCGTCCGCGCGCTCCCGGCCGAAGGCGAGGTCGGCCATCCGGCGCTCCGGTCCTCGGCGCCGCAGGACCTGGTAGGCGACGAAGGCCGCCGGGCCGAAGAACACCTGGGCGGGGACGATGCCGGGGTCGTCGCCGGTGGCCGCCGCGATCAGGTGCAGGGCGGCCACCGGCGCCACCGCGCCGAAGAGCACCACGAGTGCGGCCCCGGCCCGCAGCCCCCGCTTCCCGTACGCCTTGTAGGCGGTGGTGGTGAACAGGGCGTAGGCCAGCAGGTCGCCCATGCCGATGACGGCACCGAAGTCCTCACCGATGCGCAGGCCCGCGGCCGGCGCGTACGGGTAGCCCTGGACGGCATCGGCGAGCTCCTGGGTCAGCGGGACGACCCAGGCGAAGAAGGCGTCGTAGGCAGCGAGGGCGAGCAGGAACCACGCCACGTTCTTCAACCGCATGCCGCCCTGGACGTTGATGTTCGTGGCGGAGACGACGACCAGGCCGACGACGGCGCTGTTGGCCACCCAGTACGGCGGCGCGGTCTCGCCGAAGGACAGGTGGGCGACGAGCACGCTCGCGATCAGCAGGACGATCAGCGCCCAGCGCAGCCGGCCGTTGCCGATGATCGGCTGGTAGCCGACGGACAGTCCGCCGGCGAAGACCAGGGCGAGCACGCAGGGCAGGACGCCGCCCGGCAGCGCGAGGTAGACGTAGGGCAGCGCGAGGACGAAGCCCATCATCATGAAGATGTCCCGGCCGTTGAAGACGCCGACGGGCGGCCTCGCGGTGCGGACGGAGCGGAAGTACGCGATGGCGCCGGTGACGACCGCGAGGGCGAGGGCCGCGGTGACCGCGAGCTGGAAGAAGACCGTCATGCGTGGCTCCGGGTGAAGGTGTGCTCCGCCAGGTCGCAGCGGAGGGGGAAGCGGCGTGCGGCCTCCTCGTCGTCCAGCGGCAGGACGGTGACGCGTGCCTCGATGCCGCGGGCCAGCAGCCGCCCGGCCACCTCGCCCTTCGTCGCGGTCCGCGAGGCGACCTCCACGTGGAGGCGGCCGTCGGCCCCGACCTCGGCCCGGTGGCGCAGCGGCCACGGCATGCCCGGGGTGCCGTCCAGGGCCTCCACCACGTCGCGCGGCGTGACGACCGCCTCGGCGGTGCGCAGCAGGGTGCCCGCCTTGCCGAGGATCTGCGAGACGGCGGGCACGGCGGCCAGTTCGCAGTCCGGTTCGCCCTCCAGGGTGCGCACCACGTCACCGGTGTTGTACCGCAGCACGGGCATGCACTCCCGGTAGGGGTAGTACGGCGTGACGGTCAGTTCGCCGAGCTGTCCCGGGCCGACGGGCTCGCCCGTGTCCAGGCCGAGTACCTCGGTGTAGCCCATGTTGGGGTCGATGTGGAGGTGGCGCCGGCTGCAGGTGCGGCCGCCGACCGGCAGGAGTTCGGTCATGCCGAAGTTGTCGCCGATGGTCTCGGCGCCGAAGGTCTCGCGCAGGGCGTTCACGAAGGCGGGCGAGACGATCTCGCCGCCCGCGTAGATCGCCCGCAGACCGAAGTCGTCCGGCCCGTATCCGCGTCGGCGGGCCGCTGTGAGCATCCGGGCCAGGTAGCTGGGGTTGCCGGTGAGCAGGGTGGGGCGGGGGCCGCTGCCGCCGAGCAGGTGCTCGACGGACTCCTCGGGCGGTACCTGGCCGACCACGTGGCAGGAGGCTCCGACGAGCCGGCAGACCTCGACGTCCTCCTGTACGGCCGCCGTCGCCCGGGAGCTGAGGTTGATCTGCATCCGGTCGCCGGGGCGAATGTCGCCGCGCAGCACCACGGACAGGGCGATCAGCGCGGGCCATAGCTCCATCTCGTAGCGGGAGAGCCATATCTGCACGGGACGGCCGGTGGTGCCGGTCGTCTGGGTGGCCAGGTAGGGCGCGCTGCACAGGAAGTCCGCCGGGCGCTCGATCAGGTCGGCCTTGCGGGTCACCGGGATCCGGGTGAGCGTCTCGGTGGTCAGTGCGCCGAGGTCGATGCCGGCGAGCCGCTCCCGGTAGAAGGGCGAGCGCTCGGCCAGTCGGCGCACGGTCCGCTGGAGCGCGCGGTTCTGCAGGTCGCGCCGCTCGTCCGGGTCGGCGAACGGGCCGTCCGCCAGTTCGTCGACGTCGTCGCCGAGGGAACCGAACTCCTCCAGCGTGGCGAGGGCGTCGGCGACCAGACGCTCCACGGCCCGTACGTTCAGCTTCCGGCCGAACACCATGGCCATCGCGACCCGGACCTGCCGGACACCGGTCTCCAGCACTCGTGCCTCCTCTCAGGCGTGAAGAAGAGGGGTGGGGGCGGCGCGCCGCCCCCACCCCCCGCATCTGCGTCAGCTGGAAGAGCAAGAACCGAAGAAGACGGCCGTCATGGCACCCATGACGTACTTGAACTGCTTGGCGCTGGTCTTGATCGCGCTCATCGGATCCTCCTTTTGTCGCTCCTGGTGGACGCGCTTCCCGGGCCCCTTGAGGGGTCGTTCCGCCCGTCCCTGGGTGACAACACCCTGGCGCGATCGCGGTGTTGCGGGCAATGATCGGGTCCGTTCAACGGACCGGCGAAAGCGGAGGGCGGTACCACCGTTCCTGCTGATGAGCCGGGACGAACGGGGAGTTACGGACACCATCCGACCGATGTCGTCCGTACGAAAGGGGGTTCCGCTCATGGCCAGATCCGGCACTGAGGGGCGGGGTGTACTGGAGGGCGCGTTCGCGCTCATGGAAGTGCTCGCGCACGGCGACGAGGTAGGTCTGACCAAACTGGCGGCGGACGCCGAACTGCCGAAGGCCACGGCGCACCGGCTGCTCGGGCAGTTGGTCGCGCTCGGCGCGGTGCAGAGCGTCTCGGGCCGCTATCGGCTGGGGCCGAGGACGTTCCGGCTGGGGCAGGCGTGGCATCCGGCGCGGGCACTGCGGGCTGCGTCGGCGCGGCCCCTGCGTGAACTCGCCGCGGTCGGCGGTGGCAGGCTCGGGGTCAGCCTGTCGGTCCCCGAGGCGGGCAACGCCCTCGTGGTCGGGAGCACGCGCAGCGAGGTGGACGAGGCGTTCGCGCTGCATCCCGGCGCGGTTCTGCCGCCGGGGAGCGCGGCCGAGCTGGTCCTGACGGCGTCGGCCCGGGAGGCGGGCCCGCCGCCGGGGTGGTCGCGGGCCGCGTGGTCACGGGAGGCGGTACGGGTCAGGGAACAGGGCATGGCCTTCCAGTACGGGCAGTGCGTGAGCGCGCTGTCGTGCGTGGCGGCTCCGGTGTTCTCCGACACCGGGCACGTGGTGGCCGCCGTGGCGGCGTCGGCACTGGACGGCAAACAGATCGCGCTTCTGGGCGAGGCCGTGGTCCGTGCGGCGGCGAGGGTGAGCACGAACCTGTCCCGGCTGCGGGCGCCCGCGGCGCGGCCGCGCCGCGAGGGGGAGTCCGCGCAGGGTCCGGCCGGCCGGGCCTCCCGGCACGCCGTGATGGCGCAACGGCACTAGGTACAGGGCCCGTCCGGCGGAGGGGCGGGGCGGCGCCGGCGCGTCCGGCACGCCCCTCCGCCCGCGTCTGCCGGCCCGGCGCGGGTCGAGGCGCACCGGGACCGGGGTGACCGGCCGTTCGTGCGACATGGGTACCATCCGTCGAATTCCCATGCGAAGAACGGGCCGTGGTCGGATGTCCGGGCGCGCCCGTCACCCCGCCCCCACCGCACCGCACCGCACCACGAGCACCTTCGAGAGGCAGTCCGAACATGCCCCTGGCGATCCCGCCCTTCAGCGTGCTGTCCGACGCGTTCGACGCCGCACCCGAACGCTTCTTCGCGCACCTCAGGGAGCGGGTCCCGGTGCACTACGAGCCGACGATCGACGGCTACTTCCTCTCCCGTCACCAGGACGTGAAGCGGGTGCTGACCGACCAGGAGGCGTTCACCACCGAGATGCTCCAGGTACGCGCCGAGCCCGTGATGCGCGGGCGGGTCCTCGCCCAGATGACCGGCGCGGAGCACACGGCGAAGCGGAAGATCGTCGTGCGCGCGTTCACCGGCTCCGCCCTCCAGGACCAGATACGCGCCATCCGCGCCAACGCCGCCGAACTCATCGCCCCGTTCCTCCCGCAGGGCCGGATCGACCTGGTCGGCGACTTCGGCAAGCCCTTCGCCGTGCACGTCGCCCTGGACGTCCTCGGCCTGGACAGGGCCGACTGGCAGCAGGTGGCCCGCTGGCACAGCGGGGTCGCCGAGTTCGTCACCGGCCTGGCCCTGACCCCGGAGCGCCGACGGCACTGCCTGGACTGCGCGGAGCGACTGGAGGCCCACCTCGCCCCGGTCATCCGGCAGCGGCGCCGCCGGCCCGGCCGGGACCTGATATCGAAGCTGTGCACCGCGGAGTTCGACGGCATCACCATGAGCGATCGCGACGTCACCGCGCTGATCATCAACGTGCTGGTCGCAGCCGCGGAACCCGCGGACAAGACCATCGCCCTGCTCTTCAAGCACCTGATCGACCACCCCGAGCAGATGGCGCAGGTCCGCCGGGACCCGGAACTGCTCGCCGCGGCGATCGCGGAGACCCTGCGCCTGACCCCGCCCGTCCAGCTCATCCCCCGACAGACGGCGCAGGACGCCGTGTTCGCGGGGACCACCGTCCCGGCGGGCGCCACCGTCTTCTGCATGATCGGCGCGGCCAACCGCGATCCGGACGCGTTCGCCGACCCGGACTCCTTCGACATCCACCGCGCGGACCTGGGTACGGCCCGGTCGTTCACCGCGGCCGCCCAGCACCTGGCGTTCGGGAACGGGCTCCACCAGTGCGTCGGCGCGGCCTTCGCGCGTGCCGAGATCGAGACCGTCGCCGCGATGCTCCTGCCCCTGCTGGACGAGGTCCGCTACAGCCCCGGGTTCCGCTACCGGGAGACGGGCCTGTACACCCGGGGACCGGCCTCCCTGTCGCTGGACTTCACTCCCGTGCGGGGAAGTGGAACCCGCCGCGACTGACGGCCGTCTAGTGCGGTGACCGGCAGGGTTCGCCGGGGCGCCGCGACCCGGTGGACCGCCGCGGCCGTGGCACCGGCCGGGCGGTTCCGGCCGGGACCGGCAGCCACCGTACTCCCGGCCCCGAAAGCCCGTTGCCCCATCCCCCAAGCGGAGACGACGATGAGACCGACCGACATCACCAGAGCCCTCAACGACCTGCTGTTCACGCCGGGTCTCGACCTCGACGAAGCCGTCGACCGGCACTTCACCCCCGACTACCGCCAGCGCACCGACGGCGTGTGGAGCGACCGCGCCTCCTTCGTCCAGCACATCGCGCGCCTGCGCACCCTGGTGCTCAGCGGTGGGATCGAGGTCCACGACGAACTCCGCGACGGCCCCCGTTATGCCGACCGCCACACCGTCACCCTGACCCAGCACAACGGACGCACCTCCCGCACCGAGGTCTACCTCTTCGCCCGCTTGGCCCCCGACGGCCGGTTCCAGTGCGTCGAGGAGACCACCCTCCTGGTGACCGGGCACCCCGACGACGGCAACCTCGGCAGCGTCAAGTGAGCTGAACGGGAGCTCCGTCAGGGGCTCCGACGGGGGAAACCGGAACGGAAGAGAGCGCTCTCCCTGGTGTGGGCACGCAGAGCGCCGGTGTGGAGCAAGGAGAGGGAAACGACCATGGTGTCCGTAGGGGAAAGACTCAGCCGGGCCCGAGTGCGGGCCTTCATCGGCCGGGACGAGGAACTCGACCTCTTCGGCCGGGCGTTGGCCGGTGATGCGCAGGCCCCGTTCGCGTTCTACGTGTGCGGGCCGGGCGGCATCGGGAAGTCCACGCTGCTCAGGCGGCTGGCCGACCACGCGCGCGCGGCGGGCCGGCTGCTCGTCGAACTCGACGGACGCTTCGTCAGCCGGGACCCGGGCGACTTCGAGCACGCCGCCGGGCCGTTCCTCGACGTACCGGGCACGGTCCTGTTCGTGGACTCCTTCGACCACTGCCAGTGGCTGGAGAGCTGGCTGTGGCACCACTTCCTGCCCCGCGCCGCGGACGACACCCTGGTCGTCCTCGCCGGACGGCGCGCTCCGCAGCCCCAGTGGACGGCCGACCCGGCCTGGTCCCGGCTCCTGCACGTGACCGAACTGGAGCCGTTCACCGAGGAGCAGGCCGGCAGCCTGCTGGTCGCGGCACGGATCCGGCCGGAACTGCACGACCGGGTGCTGCGCTTCGCCGGCGGCAACCCGCTCGCCCTGTCCCTCGCCGCCGCGGCGGGGTCGGCGGGCTGCGCCCGGGAGGAGATCTGGGCGCCGTCGGCGGACGTCCTGCGCACCCTGCTGGCGGGACTGATCGGCGAGGTCCCCACCGCCGCCCACCGCCGCGCCCTGGAGGTGGCGGCGCAGGCCCACTCGACGTCCGAGGAACTGTTGTCCTCCGTACTGCCCGACGAGGACGCCCACCTGCTGTTCTCCTGGCTCAGGGACCTGCCGTTCATGGAGTCCACGCACCGGGGACTCCACCCGCACGACGCCGCCCGCGAGACGCTCGCCGCCGACCTGCGCTGGCGCGCCCCCAACGCCTTCGAGGCGATTCGGGGGCGCCTGGCGGACGAATACCTGCGCCTGCTGCGGGAAGCGCCCGAGGAGCGGGTGTGGACCGTCACCGACGAGCTCTTCTACCTCTTCCGGGAGGGCGAGACCCTCTCCCGGCTGCGCACCTGGTCCCGCGACGAGGAGCTGCACGACCGTCCGCTGCACCCGGACGACGTGGACGTCGTCCTGCGGATGGCCGAGGAGACCGAGGGGCCTGCCTCGGCGGAACTGGTGCGCTACTGGGTGCGGCGCCAGCCGCAGGCCTTCAGCGTCTACCGCCTCGTGGACACGGGCCGGATCGTCGCCTTCACGGCCCGGCTGGCCCTGCCGGCCCCGCCAGACCCGGAGGACCTCGCCACCGACCCCGTGGTCGCGGCCGCGTGGCGCCACACCGACGCCACGGCACCGGTGAGCCCCGGCGAGCACATCGGGATCAGCCGCTTCTCGGTCTATCCCGAGCGCTACCAGGTACCGTCCCGCGTCATCGATCTGAGCAGCTCCCGGGCCCAGGCGGAGGCCGCCCGGGCCCGCGGCCGAGCCTTCGGCTTCGCCGTCTTCCAGGACGCCGAAACCTGGGCCGAACGGGTCGAGGGCACCCTGCGCGACACCGGGGAGCGCCCCCGGGTCGGCGAGCACACCTACGGGCTGTTCGGCGTCGACTGGCGCGAGGTCCCCGTGGAGACGTGGCTCCTGCGCTTCATATCGACCCCCCACGCACCGGCCCCGGCCGCGCCGTCGGCCGTCTCGCGCACCGCTTTCGACCAGGCCGTGCGCGAGGCGCTGGCGCACTGGCGCGACCCGAAGGCCTTCGCCGCCTGCGTCCTGATGCGCACGCGGCTCGCGGCCGACCTCGACGATCCCGTGGAGGAGCTGCGCACGCTGCTGCGGCAGGCCGTCGACGACCTGGCCGGTGACCCGCGCGGGGTGCGCGCCCGCGAGGCCCTCACCGCCGGGTACCTCTCCGGTGTCCCGACCCAGGAGGGCGCGGCCCGCCGCCTGGGGCTGCCGTACGGCACCTACCGCCGCCATCTGCGCCAGGGCCTGGACCTGCTCTGCGAAGCCCTGTGGCAACGGGAGCTGCAGGGCCCGCGCTAGCGCTGTGCCCGGAAGGGTTCACCGCCTCACGGCCCCGGCACGGCACCTCGCCGCGTTGTCGGACCGCGCGAGGACGCCGAGGACGGGGTGGGATCCTCCGCCGTGCGCTGCGCCGCACCGGGGGCCGCGAGCCGGCACACCTTTGCGGCCACAGCACGGGGGAGGTCCGGCAGGACGGGGTGGACAGGTACGGACAGCAGTGGACACGCCTCGTCCCGGCCGGGGCTGGAGGGTGGACACCGGCCGACGCGAGGCTGTGTACCACGAACGCGGCACGCAGCCGGACGCGCCGGCCGACCGCCGGCCGCGGCCGGTCCCGCGCACCTCCTCACCCGCCCGGCGCAGCCGGGCCGGGACGACGGCTGCCGCCCCACTCGCCCCACTCGCCCCCAGGAAAGAGATCGCGTCATGACCACTGTGAACCCGCCTTATCTGACCGGCCACTTCACTCCTGTCGCGGAGGAGGTCACGGCCACCGGTCTCACGGTCGAGGGCACCCTGCCGCCGGAGTTGTCCGGGCGGCTGCTGCGCAACAGCCACAACCCCAAGCCCGGTGTCACCCCCACCCACTGGTTCAAGGGCAGCGGCATGGTCCACGGCATCCGCCTGCGGGACGGCCGCGCCGAGTGGTACCGCAACCGTTGGGTCCACACCCCCGCCCTCGACGGCGCCCCCTACATGACCGAGAAGGGCCCCGACCTCACCGCCAGCGCCGCCGGCACCCACATCATCGAGCACGCCGGCCGGCTCCTCGCCCTGTGCGAGGCCAATCTCCCCTTCGAACTCGACGGGGAACTCGGCACCATCGGCGCCTACGACTTCGACGGCAAGCTCCGCACCGCCATGACCGCCCACCCCAAGGAGGACCCGGTCACCGGGGAACTCCACTTCTTCGCCTCGTCCCCCTTCCCCCCGTACCTCACCTATCACGTCGCCGATGCCGAGGGCGCCCTCGTCCACACCGCCGAGGTACCCGGAGCCACCGCCTCCCTCAAGCACGACTTCGCCCTCACCCGGCGCCATGTCGTCTTCATCGAGGGCAACGTCACCTTCGACCCCGCCGAACACTCCGGCATCCCCTACGGCTGGAGCGACCGGCAGCCCTCCCGGATCGGCGTGATGCCCCGCGGCACCGACGGACACCGACACATCCGCTGGTACTCCATCGAGCCGGGCAACATGCTCCACGTCTCCAACGCCTACGAAGACGGCCAGGGCCGCATCGTCCTGGAGGGCCCCACCGTCGACCGCGAGGGCTTCCGCCTCTCCTGGAACTGGTGGACCGGTGCCCCCGGCCGCGGCAGCGAACCCGTCTCCCGCTCCTACACCCGCCGTTGGACCATCGACATGGCCGCCGGCACCGTCGACGAGCGCATCATCGACGACCTCCCCATCGAGTTCCCCACGCTCAACGAGGACTACCTGGGCGTCGAGAACCGCTACCAGTACGCCGTCGCCTTCCCCGACGAGAACGGCCTGGGCGGCTACGGGCTGGTCAAGTACGACCGCACCACCGGCGCCCGCCGCATTCACCAGGTCGGCGATGCCCGCCTCCCCGCCGAAGCGGTCTTCGTCCCCGCCGCGGGCGCCACCAACGAGGACGACGGCTACCTCCTCACCGTCGTCTCCGACATCAAGCAGGACGCCTCGCAGCTCCTGGTGCTCGATGCCACCGGCTTGGGCACCGTCGCGACCGTCCACCTCCCCCACCGCGTCACCGCGGGCCTCCACGGCTCCTGGATCCCCGACACCCCTCACCACGCGTCCTGACACCGCGCACGGCGCTCAGGGGCCGTGCCAGATCGCTCTGGAACGGCCCCTGAAATGCGTTCTCATCCGAGGTGGGTGCCGGGTGGGGGTCAGCGGCTGGTGCCGCCCAGGCCGGAGGGCCCTTGCCAGGCACCATTGCTCACCCAGTCATTGGCGAGACTGCCATTGGCATCGACGAACGCCACATGCGTACCGGCCGCGTCAGTAGCAAGCCCGGAACCGGCCCGAGCCTTACCACCGATCCCCGACGGACCCTGCCAAGCACCATTACTCACCCAGTCATTCGCCACATTGCCATTCGTATCGACGAAGAAGACGTGATCACCGGCCGCATTGAACGCCAACGGCGAATCCCCACGCGGCTGACCACCCATACCCGACGGGCCATACCAAGCACCATCGCTCACCCAGTCATTGACCAGATTCCCACTGGCATCCACGAACGCCACATGCGTACCAGCCGCGTCAGTAGCAAGCCCGGAACCGGCCCGAGCCTTACCACCGATCCCCGACGGACCCTGCCAAACACCATTACTCACCCAGTCATTCACCACATTGCCATTCGCATCGATGAAGAAGACGTGATCACCGGCCGCATTGAACGCCAACGGCGAATCCCCACGCGCCTTACCGCCCAGCCCCGACGGGCCATGCCAAGCACCGTCAGCCACCCAGTCGTTCACCACATCACCATTCACATCGACGAACGCCACCAACGTGCCCGCCGCATTGGTCGCGATCGGCGAACCCGGCCGCGCCTTCCCACCGATCGCGGAAGGACCCTGCCACACCCCGTTACTCACCCAGTCGTTCATCACGTTGCCATCGGCATCAATGAAGAACGCATGGTCGGCATTCGCATTCAAAACCACCGGCGAATCCGCGCGAGCCCTACCACCGATGCCCGCAGGACCCTGCCAAGCACCATTGCTCACCCAATCGTTCGCAACACTCCCACTACCATCCACGAACGCCACATGCGTCGCACCGGCGTCCATCGACACCGGAGACGTCACGCCGCCAGCCGACGTGGCGATCGATAGTCCAAGGTAGTAGGCACCCAGGATCGATTGCCAAGAGCGGCCGGCGAGGGCGCAGTTCTGCGAGCCCCACTGGCTGAGCGTATTCGGGTACCTGGACAGTCCCGTTCCGCAGGCTTCGGACGTGCTTCCGGTGAGCGTCGCCTGGTACGAGGCTTGGAAGACCGAGCCGTTCTTGGTCATCACCGAGGTCCAGGTCGACTGAACGGCCGAGTTGGTGACGGTGGTGGAGCTTCCGGGTATGTAGCGCTGATAGTTGATCGAGTCGTCGACGTTGTAGCAGGTGCCGCCGTACGACCCGCCACGCCAGTTGTTGACCCAGTACCACGCGTAGGTCTTCACCGCCATCGCACCGGCCTGCAGCGAGGCGGCCTGCCAGGAGGTGACCCATTCACTGGGCAGAACGTCCTTCACATACTCCTGGAACGGCACGTTGACCACGCCGATCTCGGTACCCGGGACCGGCGCGCCGACGCTGGTGTGCTGCGCGTATCGCAGCACCCGGATGCTGGCAGGTGGTGTCGAGTCGGACGAGTAGCCGCCACAGCTGCCGCTCGCTGCCGCCGGAGCCGCTGCGACCCGGGGAGTGGACAGGAGGGCCGACGGTGCGATCTGGCCGCTGATGGGCTGCGGCTGGCTCGTCGCGTTCGGCTGCGGGGAGGCGATTGCCGGCCCCGCCATAGCGAAGCTCAGGGCCGCCACCGCCATGACGCCGCTGAGCGTCAGACGTGGACCACGGATGACAGACAATTCCGATTCCTTGTCGGTGGACCGCACCGGCCGGCAGGACCGGTCCGGCTCGGTGGCTGTTGATGGGTGCCGGGTGGGGGTCAGCGGCTGGTGCCGCCCAGGCCGGAGGGCCCTTGCCAGGCACCATTGCTCACCCAGTCATTGGCGAGACTGCCATTGGCATCGACGAACGCCACATGCGTACCGGCCGCGTCAGTAGCAAGCCCGGAACCGGCCCGAGCCTTACCACCGATCCCCGACGGACCCTGCCAAACACCATTACTCACCCAGTCATTCGCCACATTGCCATTCGCATCGATGAAGAAGACGTGATCACCGGCCGCATTGAACGCCAACGGCGAATCCCCACGCGGCTGACCACCCATACCCGACGGGCCATACCAAGCACCATCGCTCACCCAGTCATTGACCAGATTCCCACTGGCATCCACGAACGCCACATGCGTACCAGCCGCGTCAGTAGCAAGCCCGGAACCGGCCCGAGCCTTACCACCGATCCCCGACGGACCCTGCCAAACACCATTACTCACCCAGTCATTCACCACATTGCCATTCGCATCGATGAAGAAGACGTGATCACCGGCCGCATTGAACGCCAACGGCGAATCCCCACGCGCCTTACCGCCCAGCCCCGACGGGCCATGCCAAGCACCGTCAGCCACCCAGTCGTTCACCACATCACCATTCACATCGACGAACGCCACCAACGTGCCCGCCGCATTGGTCGCGATCGGCGAACCCGGCCGCGCCTTCCCACCGATCGCGGAAGGACCCTGCCACACCCCGTTACTCACCCAGTCGTTCATCACGTTGCCATCGGCATCAATGAAGAACGCATGTTCGGCATTCGCATTCAAAACCACCGGCGAATCCGCGCGAGCCCTACCACCGATGCCCGCAGGACCCTGCCAAGCACCATTGCTCACCCAATCGTTCGCAACGCTCCCACTACCATCCACGAACGCCACATGCGTCGCACCGGCGTCCATCGACACCGGAGACGTCACGCCGCCAGCCGACGTGGCGACGACGTTCTTGTAGCGCAGGGCCTCGTAGTTCGTGATCGCGTGGCCGTCGAGCGTGCTCGCGTAGACGCTGCCCTTGGTCTGGTCGGCCACGGTGCCCGGGCGGTGTTCGGCGTCGTAGTAGAACGTTCCGGCGGACTTGTCGATCCACGAGTCGAACAGCACGACGTGGTCGGCTGTGTAGTCGAGTGCGTCGCCCGGCTGCAGGCCGGTATAGCCGATGACATTCTTGGCGGTGACGGTCGAGACATCGGGGAGGGTCCAGGTAACCAGGCTGTCCTTCAGGCCCCACGCCATCGAGATGAATCCGGAGCAGTCTGCGCGGTACGGTCCGCCGACCGCGTTGTCCTTCCAGGCGAGCGACTGGCTGTACGGAACTGCGTTGCTGATCCAGTCGTGCGCCCGGGCGATGATCTGTCCCTGAGTGATCGCGCCACCGGGCGCGGCCGGACCGATGCTGCCGGTCGAGGTGGCGGGACCCACTGGAACGGTTCCGGCGAACGCGTCACTGGTGGGTATCAGCGCGGCCATCGCGCCGAGCAGCGATACGGTCGCGAGCGCGGCGACGCCACGCTTCTTGGTTGTTGAGGACATTTCTTTCCTTCGATCGTCGGCGAGTTCTCGGATCAGCGGGTACCGGCCGGGTCGGCCAGCAAGTTCGTGAGCAGCGACAGCACGCTCGGGTCCTGCTTCGTGTCGTACGGAGCGACCGAGGGGGACCTCTCGGCCAGTTCGTCGAAGTGCAGGACCAGGACCCGCGTGCCGCGTGCCGCGAGGTAGAGGTGGTTGGTCTGCGCGCCGTGGGCCGAGATGCCCTCGACGCCGGTCCAGATGCGTTCGAATGCCGCCGCGTTCGCGGCGGTGCCGGTCTGCCGCGACACAGCATCGGCCTTGAGGCGGTTCGAGCTCTGTAGGGCCCTGGACGTGGCCTGGCAGGAGCTCATTCCGGAGCGGACGCCCTCGTACGCGGCGCCCGCCGCCTCCTCGGTGCCGAAGGTGTAGATCTCCAGCACTGCGGAGTTGCCACCGCTGCTCAGGTACGGCTGCTGCTGCCACGTCGCGGCGCCGTGCACGCTCGCACACTCGTTCAGCGCGATGTCATGCCCGGTGATCTGACGCACCGGTCCCGGGGCTTGCGCGGTCCACGGCTGGTCCGTGACGGCAGCGAGGTCGGACGGGACCTTCGCGCTCGTCGCCGCGTCGAGTGCGGGCGCCGGCACTGGACTGCCCAGGGCAGCGGTGTTCCCCCTGTCGCGCTTCGCCGGCTCCCCGGCAGTGCCGGGCACCGCGGCAGCAGTCGGCGCCCCGCCGTCGCTCGGCGTCACGGCCGGCGCGTCCGCCACGGGCGGCTGCGTTGCGGACGTCGACGCCGCGTCCCCGGTGGAGGCCGCCGCCGTGGCGGCCGCCTCGACCTGATCCGTGGCGAGCGCATGCGTGCCACCGCCCCACACCGCCAGACTCAGCGCAGCGGCGCCGAGGGCGGCGCCGGCTGCCACCGCTACGGCCCGGCGGGATCCTCGTACGGAGAACTTGGCTGCTGGCATGGTGAACTGACTCCTAGAGACGAAAGGCAGGGGCGAAGGTGCCGGCCGCCCGGCACTCGACCGGCTCGGTGGGCGGCGCAAGAGCGCGCGAGGCCCCGACGGCGGGGGCAGGGCCACCGGATCTGGCGGCTTTCCGCGTTCGGCGAGGCAGTGCGGCAGGCGGTCAGGCCTTCGGGTGCCGCAGGTCGACGGCCTGCGGACTCGGGGCGCCGGCGGGCGGCAGATAGCGCCGCTTCAGCGTGGCTGACGCCTGGTGGCCGCGGGCCAGCAGCGTGGCAGCCCGGTGCAGCGGACTGTGGACTGCGGGTGAGGCGGGATCAGCCGAAAGGAAGTAGAAGAGGAGATCAACCCGATCGCTGTCGAGCGATCCGGCGATGTGCTCCAGGCCATCCTTGGGGGCGGTGTGAGCCCACAGGATGCCGACGACCTCAGCCACCTCGCCCACGCCGGCGGGCGGCACCTCAGGCCTGCGCCGCAGGCTCGTGTACACACAGTCCATCGCGTACCTATCCCCATTGGGCGTTGCCGGCGGGGTAGGTGGCGGCACCGGTCGCCGCCGTCGCACCGGTGGCGCCGTGGACGGCGCCGGCCGCTACGGGTAGCAGGGCGACGACCCCGACCGCGAGGGCTGCGACCGCGGTGGCCAGAGTGAGACGAGTACAGAACATGGCTTCGGTCCTTTTCGAGAGATGCGACGGTGGCTCCATGCCGGTCTCACGTCCCGCGGTTGACGCTCGTTCCGGTGTCCATCCGTGGTCGACGGGGGCGCTCCCTGCCGACGGTGAACAGCTTCGTCGGTGGATCGACGGCCCGGGAAGGACCTGCGACTGTCGTCAACCCGCCTGGCACCATCCCGACAACTAGTCATGCACGCGTCAAGTCATGAGACCTTAAAGGATCTTGAAGCGCTGGTTCCCGAAGTGCGACGATGCGCTGGCGTGCGGACCGCGGACGGTCCGGACGCGGAACCCGGGGGGGGAACACGATGCTGGAAGCGCTGGGCCTGAGTGCGCTCGGAAGCAGGGTCTACCAGGCCATGCTCGATCATGCCGACCACGGTGTCGCTCAACTGGCCGAGCTGTGCGGGGCCTCCCCCTCACAGGTCCACGACTGCCTGGACGAACTGGCACGCCTGATGCTGGTTCGGGCCTCTACCGACCATCCCGGACACATGCGGGCCGTCTCGCCCGATGTCGGCCTGACGGACATGCTCGCGCGGCAGGAGGCAGAGCTGGCTGCCCGTCAGGCTCAGCTCGCCGCCTCCCGGGCGGCCGTTACACGCCTGGTCGCCGACAGCGTCGGTTCGCACGCCACCCACGGCGAGCGCCTCCTGGGGATGGATGCCATCCAACGCCGCATCGAGCAGCTGGCCCACGGCATGGCCCAGGAGTGCCTCGGCGTCCACCCCGGCGCCAGCCACCGCCCCGAGGACCTGGCGGCGGCACGAGCCGCCGACGAGGAACCGCTCAAGCGCGGGGTCGTCATGAAGACTCTCTACCAGGACACCACCCGCAACGATCCGCACACCACCGCCCACGCCCACTGGCTCCTCAGCCGCGGCAGCGAAGTGCGCACCGCCCCCGTCCTCCCCCAGCGCCTCGTGATCTTCGACCGGGCCCATGCGCTGGTCCCCATCGACCCCGCGGACACCCGCAAGGGCGCCCTGCACGTCACCGAGCCCGGCCTTGTCACAGCCCTCCTCGACCTCTTTGACCAGGCCTGGGCCACCGCCGTCCCGCTCGGCGCCCTGAGGTCCGACGACCCCGCGACCGGCCTCACCGACACCGAATGCCAACTCCTGCGTCTCCTGGCCGGCGGCCTCACCGACGACGGCGCCGGGCAACGCCTCGGCATCTCGTCACGCACCGTCAGCCGCCACATGGCTTCGATCATGGAACGCCTCGGCGCCACGAGCCGCTTCGAAGCGGGCCTGAAGGCCGCCCAACGGGGCTGGCTGTAGTGCAAACGCAACGCGTACCGGGCGTCGGGGGTGAGAGCCCTCACGATCGGCGCCCGCCGAGCGGGGCGGCGCCGGTTCTCGAATGATCACCAACGGCGGAGGCCGTTTCCGCCTTGTGGCGGAAACGGCCTCTGACCTGCGACTCCTTCGAGTCGGGACGACAGGATTTGAACCTGCGACCCCTTGACCCCCAGTCAAGTGCGCTACCAAGCTGCGCCACGTCCCGATGCCCGCTGACCTGGGGTTTCCCCTGGCCGAACGCGCATGAGAACGATACCGCATTTCCGTGGGTGGTCGCGCGCGCCTTTCCGCCACCGGTGCGCGATCAGGGCGGCCGGTGCCGGCGAGCGGCTCCGGATGGGCTGCGACCAGGCGCTTCGGGGCTCACGCGCGCCGGTCCTCCCGTTCGTGCAGCAGGGCCACCAGTTCCGCCGCCAGCCCCTTCGCGGCGACGAGTCCCTCCGTCCCCCACCGCCGCGGGGCCGTGTCCACCACGCACACCGTGCCCAGGACGATCCCGCGCCGGTCGGTCAGCGGCGCCCCCAGGTAGGAGCGGACCCCGCTCTCGTCCACCACCGGGTTGCAGGCGAAGCGGGCGAAGTCGCGCACGTCCTCCAGTACCAGCGCGCGCCTGCGTACCACCACGTGCGGGCAGTAGCCGTGATCGCGGGCCAGGACCCGCGCCGGGTAGGTGCTCCCGGGGGCGTCGGGCACGTGGTGCAGGCCCGCGAAGAACTGGCGCTCCTCGCCGACGAAGTTCACCCCCGCGCAGGGGGCCGCGAGGACGTCCGCCACACGGCGGGCGAAGGCGTCCAGTTCGGGGTCCACCCGCTCCCCCAGACCCAGTTCACGCAGGCGGACGGCTCGCGCCGGCGCCTCCCGGTCGACGGGCGTGAGCAGCAGGCGCCCGGTCGGTTCGTAGGAGGGCATCACGTTTCCCCCGGTTCTTTCGGCCCTGTCGTCGTGGCGGTCGTCGCTGGTGTCATCGATGCCGCCGCGGGCGATCGGTCTGCGGACGTGCACAGCAGGTGGCGGACCAGGGCGGCGAGTGTCACCGTCCCGGACGTGGTCAGGCGTGCGTCGCACGGTACGACCGGTACCTCGGGCCCCAGGCCCACCGCGTCCCGAACCTCGTCGGGGGTGTAGCGGTGACAGCCGTCGAACTCGTTCACGGCGACGATGAAGCCGATCCCGCGCCGTTCGAAGAAGTCCACTGCCGGGAAGCAGTCGGCGAGGCGGCGGGTGTCCGCGAGCACCACCGCGCCGAGCGCGCCCGCGCACAGTTCCTCCCACAGGAACCAGAAGCGGTGCTGGCCGGGCATGCCGAAGAGGTAGAGCACGTGACGCCCGTCCAGAGCGATCCGGCCGAAGTCGAGCGCGACGGTCGTCGTGGCCTTGGCCTCGACCCCGTGGAGCGGGTCGGTGCCGATGCCGACGTCGCTGAGCAGTTCCTCGGTGCTCAGCGGCTCGATCTCGCTCACCGCGCCCACGAAGGTGGTCTTCCCCGCCCCGAAGCCCCCCGCGACCAGGACCTTCAGCGTCACGGGGGCGTCACAGCCGTCGGCGTAGGCCATCGAGGACCGCCAGGAGGAGGAACTGGTCATCGGCGGCATGCGTGCCTCCACCCGGGAACCGCGGCGGCTGCGCCGTCACGGCTCCGCATTCCATGAGATCGGACAGCAGTACCTTGACCACCGCGGCGGGGAGCCGCAGCTGGCCCGCGAGCTCGGCGACGGTGATCGCCGCGGCACCGGCGCACCACCTCAGCGCGAGGGTGTGCTCGGGCCCGAGCGGGACGCGCGGGCGTACGCCGGTCGCGCTCATCAGCGACAGCAGGTCGAGCGCGATCCCCGGTCTGGTCCGGCCGCCGCTGGCGGTGTAAGGGCGCACCACCCGCCCCGCCGAGTCGTCGAGCCACGGTGTGTCCCGCCCCTTCCCGTATCCGCCACAGGCCCTGTGCACCCCCCTGCCGTGGGCCCTCATCGCTCCGCGTTCGCGGCGGGCCGCCGGGGCTCGGCCGCGAGGTAGGGACGGACGCTCTTGACCAGCATCGCCATCTCGTAGCCGAGGACACCGGCGTCGGCTTCGCGGTCGGCGAGGACGGCCAGGCAGGTACCGGACCCGGCCGCGGAGACGAAGAGGAGCGCGGTATCGAGCTCGACGACGACCTGCCGCACCCCTGCCCCGTCGCTGAAGCGTGCGCCGGCACTGCGGCCGAGTGAGTAGAGGCCACAGGCCAGGGCCGCGAGATGGTCGGCGCTGTCGTGGTCCATGCCGTGCACACAGGTCACGAGCCCGTCGGCGGTGAGGAGTACGGCGCTGCGGGTGTACGGCACGCGTTGGACCAGGCCGCTGAGCAGCCATTCGAGGTCCGAGAGCCGGCCGCCGGTCTCGGTCGCCATTTCGCCGCCCATGGTGGTGCGCTCCTTGCCGGGGGTGCTGGGGGTGGGGGTGCTGGGGGTGGGGGTGGGGGTCATGCCTGGTTCTCCGACTGCCCCAGGCCGAAGCCCCGCCGGAAGGCGGCCATGAGGCCGGGATCGGGTGCGGGCTGCCCTGCGTCCGCGGGGCACCGCGGGTCCGGGGCGACGCGCAGCTGGGGCGCGAGGTGCTGCTGGGCTCGGCGCCGCGGCAACTCCGGCCGCTCGCCCGCGGCCCCGGCGCCGGCGCCCCGTACGTCCGGGCCGCCGGGCTGGGCCGGGACTGCGGGCCGGGCATCCGGCCGGCCGACTGCCGTCGGCGCCTCCGGTCCGGGCCCCGCCCCGGGCCCGGTGTCGGACGCGTTCCCCGCATCCATCACCGGCGCACCCGGCCGCTCGACCGCAGGCACCGACCCGGCGCCCGGCCGGGACGCGGACGGGGGCTGGGACACGCCCCACGCAGCTGTCGCGGTGCCGGGCGCCGCCACACGGTCCGCCGGAGTCCGCGCCTCGGCCGGCCGCGTCGTCGCCGAGCCGGCCGGCTCGGCCGCCGACCCGGTGCCGGGAGCACCCGGCGGCCCACCGGCGGGAGCCGACCGCACGTCCGCCGCGGGGGCGGGCTCCTGCTCGGCTGCGGCCGGCGCCTGCGGCACGGGTCCCGCCGCCGCCCCGGGCTCCCGTCCGGTGACGGGCCCGGGCTGTGACCAGGCCGGCGGTGCGGCAGCAGTCGCGGTCGGGGCGGCGGGCGCCGGAGGGCGGGGTTCGGAGCGGGGAGCCGGGACGGCCTGCTCCGCGCGACGGGGCAGCGGCATCCGCGCCGGCTCCAGCGGCGGCGTCACCCGCGAGCCCCCGGCCACGTCGGCGGGCTCGGCCGCGCCCAGCAGCTCCTGCGGCAGCACCAGCACCGCCAGGACGCCGCCGTAGATGTTCGACTTGAGCTCGACGGCGATCCCGTGCCGGCGGGCCAGCGCCGCGACGACGTACAGGCCGATCCGCCCGTCCGCGAGCAGGCTCCGGACGCTGACCTGGTCGGGATCCCCGAGCAGGGCGTTCATCCGCTGCTGTTCCTCGGCCGGCATGCCCAGTCCCCGGTCTTCCACCTCGACTGCGATCCCGGCGGTGACCCGCTCGGCGCGCAGCACCACATCGGTGTCGGGGGCGGAGAACACCGTGGCGTTCTCGACGAGTTCGGCCAGCAGGTGCACGACGTCGGCGACGGCGTGTCCGCGTACGGTGCCGCCCGCCGGCGGCACGACCTTGACCCGCGTGTACTGCTCGACCTCGGCGGCCGAGGAGCGGAGCACCTCGCTCAGGTCGATCGGCCGGGTCCACTGGCGGCGGGAGGCGGCGCCCCCGAGCACGGCGAGGTTCTCGGCGTGGCGGCGGATCCGGGTGGCGAGGTGGTCGACGTGGAAGAGCTCCCTGAGCAGGTCCGGGTCCTCGACCGTGTCCTCCAGGCCGTCCAGCAGCAAGATCTCGCGGTGCACGAGGGACTGGAGCCGGCGCGCGAGGTTGACGAAGACCTCGACCTTGCGGTCGCTGTCGGACGGGGTGACGGGACCGGCCAGCCGTACCAGGGCCGTGTGGGCCTGTTCCCGGGCGCCGCGCAGTTCCTGGGAGAGCAGCCAGAACTCGTCCACCCCGGCCGGGTCGCCCCCGGTGAGCGGTGCGTTCGGCCCGCCCCGGACCGGTCGCGGCGCCGCCTCGCCGCGCTCCAGCCGGTCGGCGGCCGCCCTCAGTTCCTGGCGGCCGCGCACACTGGAGCGTCGCAGCGCTTCGCACCGGTCCCGTACGGCCTTGGCCGCGCGCTGCGCGCCGAGCAGGGCGGCGGCGAGGGCGCCGATCGTGAGCAGGCCGCAGCCCGTGAGCACCGGCCAGAGCCGGGCGTCACGCTCGCCGGCCCCGCCACCGAGCTGGAGGGTGAAGATCACCGCGGCGGCGCCGCTGAGCGCGGCGGCGAGGGTGGGCAGGAGGGCGGCGCGTACCAGCTGGGGACGTATCTGCCGGCCGGGACCGGGGGCGGCATGTCTCGACGGGGCGTGGCGGGCGGCGCGGGGTCCGGACATCGGCGTCCTCGGTACGTGGGGCCCGGCCCCCAGCGTTCCCGGGGCCCGGTGTTGATCACCGAATACCCACGCTAGACCCCGCCATCCCGCCGCGGACCGCCAGTTGGCGAACTTCCCGGGGGTGCTTCCCGCTCCCGGTGGAGCGCTCGTACAGCAGCACTAATGCGCCGGTCAGGCCGCTGCGGGCGCCCCGCGGCGCCCCTGCGGGCGCACGCGGACGCCGGCTGCGGCGCCGGCCCGGGCGGGGGCGGTACCCGTGTCCGGGCCGGCGCGCCCGCTGCGACCCGACGGACTCCGGCCTCGCCCGCCCGCTCACCACCGGCGACGCCACGCGGGACACCGTCGGCGCCGCGCCGCCCGCCTGGTGCGGGGTGCACGGCCGCAGGCTGCCCTTCCGCGGACAGCTGCGCGGGTGCGCCCGCCGTCCGCCCGGTGACGAACGGCCGCCACCCGGCCGGCTCGCCCAAAGGCTCGGGGGCGCCGCCCCCGAGCCCGGATCACGCCCCTCACCGCCGAGGCGCTCCAGCAGGGCGACACCGGTACGGGCCGTGTCGATCAGCGGTGTCCGACTGCACGTCGGGGGACGGTCCGCCGCCACGGCAGGCGGCCGTCGGCGGCGTATATGAAACGTAGATGGACGGCTGCGAGCCTCCTCGGCAGAACAACCCGCAAGCCAGCCAGGGGCCGCACACGGCACCTGGACGAACAGACAGGATCCACCGTGCCGCACACCCGCACCGTCACGCGCCGTCTGGCCCTCGCCGTCCCCGCCGTGCTCCTGGCGCTGCTCGCCGTCGGTGCCACCGCCGGAGCCCCCGCCCTCACGGCGGACCGCAGCACGAGCGTCTCGGCCGACGACGCCACCATCCCCCGACCGCGCCTGGATCACAACGAGTTCAACAGCAAGGCGTGACCGCCGCGCGCGGCTTCAGCAGGGTGCGAGCCTCCGCGGCCTCCGGGAGGCCTGACCGCTCGAAGACCTCCCAGGCCTCGGTCGCGTGCCGCAGCCCCTCCTCGCGCCGGCCCGCTGCCAGGCAGACCCGGGCGTGGATCAGCAGGGCGTAGCCGCGGTCCCGGCCCCGGCCCGGCACCGTGCGCAGATGGGCCACGGCCCGGGCGGAGGCCTCCAGCGCCTCCCCGGTCCGGCCCAGGTCGCTCAGCGTCCGGGCGCTGCGGTAGTCGGCCTGTGCCCGCTGACCCGGGATCCGGGCCGCGTCGCACAGGTCGCGGCACTCCCCGTACGCGGCCAGCGCCTCGTCCAGCCGGCCGAGCTCGTGCAGGGCCTGTCCGCGCACGCACAGCGCGTGGGCGACCCCGTGGTCGTCGGCCATCTCCCGCAGCGCCTGCAGGGCTTCCTCGCAGGCGGGCAGCGCCTCGGCCGCCCGGCCGCCGCGGACGCGGGCCAGGGCGGCGTTGAGGGTGATCGTCAGGGCGCCCGAGCGGTGGCCCTGCTCCCGCGCCAGGACGAGCGCCTCGTCGAAGCACGCGGAGGCCTCGCCGAAGCGGTGCTCGAACTGGGCGATCACCCCGAGGTCGTTGTACGCCTGCTGCAGGATCGCCCGGTCGCCCGCCCGGCGGCAGGCCCGTACGGCCAGCTCGGCGGCTGCCCGGGCCCGGCCCAGGTCGGTGGCCTGGAGCGCCGCGTTCCCGGTGAGGAAGTGGGCGCGGCCGGCCGCGCGGTCGTTGCCGCGCAGGGCCGCGGCCCGGGCAAGTTCGGCGGCGGTCTGCGTGATCCGCGCGTACGGGATGTCCTGCCCGAACGAGCTGAGCGCGACCAGCAGGTCGGCGGCCATCGTCAGCTCCTCCGGGTCCGCGGCGTCCGGCCGCCGCACCACCAGCTGGACGGTGTGCAGCGCGCAGTCGAACTCCGCGACGACCCAGGCGCGGGCCTCGGTCAGGTCCGCGAGCCGCCCCGCCCCCGGTTCGGCCGCCGCCGCGACGATCGAGCGGTGGACCGGGTCCCCGGGGATCATCCGCTGGAAGGCCTCGGCCGCCATGCCCAGCAGGTGGTGCAGGAGGCAGTGCTGCACCGGCGGGCCGGCCTCACCGGCCGGGGTGGGCAGGTTGAGCGCGAAGTCCCGACCCAGCTCGTGGTGGCGGTAGCGGCCCGGCTCCGGTGATTCGAGCAGGGCGGCGTCCACCAGGGCTTCGAGCAGCTCTTCGGCATCCGGCTCGGCCAGGTCCAGGGCCGCGGCCGCCGCGGCGAGCCCGATCCCGGGTCTGGAGACGGGGGCGAGCCGGCGGAACACGCCGGCCTGGGGCCCGGTCAGCTGGCGGTGGCCCAGCTCGAAGACCGCCGCGACGGCCAGGTCGTCGGCCCGCAGCTCGGTCAGCCGCCGCCGCTCTTCGGCGAGCCGCGCCAGCAGGTGCGCGACGGTCCATCCGGGCCGGGCGGCGAGGCGGGCGGCGACGATGCGGACCGCCAGCGGCAGCCGGGCGCAGGCCGCGACCAGCGCGGCCGAGGCCTCCTCCTCCCGGTCCACCCGGTCGGCGCCGACGATCTGCCTCAGCAGCCCGAGCGCCTCCTCCGGCGTGAACTCCGCGAGCTGGACGTGGCGTCCCGACAGCAGCCCGCCCAGGCGGGCCCGGCTGGTGACGACCACGGCGCAGCCGGCGGCACCCGGGAGCAGCGGTTTGACCTGGGCGATGTCCCGGGCGTCGTCGAGCAGCAGGAGCAGTCGGCGGCCGTCCATGACGGTGCGGAAGAGCCGGGCGCGGTCCTCCGTCGAGGGCGGCACCTCGCGGCGGGGCACGCCGAGGCTTCCGAGCAGGCTGGCCAGGACGGTGCCGGGGTCGGCGGGGTCGCTGCCGGTCCCGCGGAGGTCGGCGTAGAGCTGGCCGTCGGGGTAGGCGTCCTTGACGTGGTGCGCGACCCGCAGGGCCAGGGCGCTCTTGCCGATGCCGCCCATCCCGCTCACGGCGGCGACGGCCAGGGCAGTGCGGGCCGGGTCGCCCAGGGCGTCGGCGAGGACCGCGAGTTCAGCGGTCCGGCCGCAGAAGTCGGCTATGTCGGCCGGCAGTTGGGCGGGCCGGAGGTACCCGGCCCGCCCCGGTTCGGCGTAGGACGTTTCGGCGCCCCCGCTCGGTGGCCCGGCGTCGACCCGGGCTTGGCCGGCACCCGACTGCTCGGGGACTCGCGGAGGCGCGAAGGCCCCGGGCACACCGGTGGGGACGGCGGCCGCCGGCCCGCGCCGCGCCTCGGGTCCGGCGGCCCGGGTCGCGGCGGCAGGCAGCAGAGCCGGGTCTCCCGCCAGGACGCGGGCGTGCAGGGAGCGGAGCTCGGGGCCCGGGTCCAGGCCGAGTTCGTCGGCCAGCACCTCGCGGGCCCGGCCGAAGACAGCGAGGGCGTCGCCCTGCCGCCCCGCGGCGTACAGCGCGCGCATCAGGAGCCCGTACGGACGCTCCCGCAGCGGTTCGTCGCGGATGAGGGCGGTGAGCTCGGGGACGGCCCGCTCGTGCCGCCCGAGGAGCAGGTCCGTCCCGAGGCGCTCCTCCAACAGGTGCAGCCGCAGCTCCGCCAGGCGTGAGCGCTGGCTCTCGGCGAACGGCCCCGGCACCCCGGCCAGCGGCTCGCCCCGCCACAGGGCACCGGCCTCGGTCAGGGCTTCGGCGCAGCGCTCCGGCTCCCCGGCCGCGTGGGCGCGCGCGGCCTTCGCGGCCAGCTCCTCGGCCCGTACGGCGTCGACCGAGCCCGGCGGTACGGCGAGCCGGTAGCCGTCGTTCGCGGACTCCAGGACCTGGGCGCCGGTCTTCTCCAGGAGCTTGCGCAGCCGCCAGACGTAGGTCCGCAGGATCATCACCGCGGAGTCCGGAGCGGACTCGCCCCATACCGCGGCGGTCAGTTCGTGCAGCGGCACGACATGGCCCGCCCGGAGCGCCAGGACGGCGAGGGCCGCCTGCTGCTGCGGCGGTCCGCAAGTGAGCGCCGGTCCCCCGTGGGACATCCCCACGGATCCGAGCACGAAGAATTCCACGAGTTCCCCCTGTGCACGCGCACAGCTCCACCCGGCGGTCGGTCTCCAGTCGTACTGGCCCGCCGATGTACGGAGCGTCATCCTAAGCGGTTCACATGACCATGCCATCGGAATGGGTCGCGCAGGCGCGGCGGCGGCCCGGCCGGGTCCGCACGGCGGTTCGGAGTGACCGGTTCCGGGTCACACCCAGCCGAGGCGCGCCGCGCGCAGCCCGGCCTCGAAACGACTGCGCGCGCCCAGCCGTTCGATCAGCGAGGCCATCATCCGTCGCGCGGTACGGGCCGAGATGTGCAGCTGTCCGGCGGCGGATTCGTCGGTGTGCCCCTCGGCCAGCAGGCCCAGCAGCGATCGCTCCTGCTCAGTGGGTACGTACCGCGCCTCCGACGGATCCGCGCCCAGCGGCACGGCCGCGCCCCACTCCCGCTCGAAGAGCGCGACCAGCGGCGCGATCACGCCGGGCGCGGAGAGGAACAGCGCACCCCGACGGCTGTCCGCCGGGTCCATGGGCAGCAGGGCGTGGGTCCGGTCGACCAGCACCATCCGGGTCGGCAACGCGGCGACCGTACGGAAGGCCCCGCCGCCGGCGAGCAGCGCCCGGCTGTAACGCAGCGTGCCCGGGTCCTCCCGGACGAGGTCGAGCCCGATGGTGCGGATCGCGACCCCGCGGGCGAGCACCAGGGCGTCGTTGCGTTCGGCGGCCTCCAGTGCGGCCGGGGACTGGGGGCCGCCCGGCATGAGGGTCAGCACCTCGGTCCTGGCTTCCAGTGCCAGGCGCTCCAACCGCCGCTGCACGGCGTCGAGTCCGGCCAGCCGCTCGACGCCCTCGGCCGGGCGACCACCGGAGCCGGTGCCAGCGAGGAGCCGGACCAGGGCCTGCTGGTGGCCGGCGGCCTGCCGGTGCCGGGTCATCAGTTCCTCGTGCTGCTGGTCCAGGAGCCGCTGCATCCCGAAGACCGGGTCGACGGCGGTGAAGCGGCCGGGCGTCTCGAAGGACGCCTGGACCAGGCGCAGCGCGAACAGCCGGTCGAGGCAGTCGCGGACCCGGTCGGGCTCCACCCCGAGCCGGGCGGCCAATTCGGCCAGGCCCAGTTCGGGCCGGGCGAGCATCTCCTCGTACACCGTCTGGTCGAGTTCCTCCAGGCCGAGCCCCGCGGACATCGTTCCCCCTCTTCGCTTGCGGTCGCCCCCGTCGATCTGCGACCAGCCTGCCCACCGGACATCTACGCGACATAGACGGGCCCTCCACGCGCGTCCACGCGGTTCGATCCGGCTGCCCGCGGGGGCCGCAGTCACAAAGCGTCCTGGCCGTTTCCGCCACCCCTGAACCCGTTCCCCCAGGTCAACACCCTGGTCAGGATGGAGGCGTGCCGCTCGGCACCTCTTCCCCACTCCCCATAAGGGCACCTCCATGACCTCTCGCGTCCACACCGCCGTCCGTCCGGTCCGCACCGCCGCCGTGGCGCTCGCCGCGGCCTTCGTCCACGCCGCGCTCGTGCTCACCGTCGGCGGACCGGCGGGTGCGGTCGCGGCCGGGGCTGGCACCGTCCAGGCGGCCCCGGCACAGCTCCCGGCCGCCCCGGGCGCGGTCGCCCGGGGCCTCATCTGGGACTGACCCGGTCGCGTGGAGCTGACCCTCGTCTCCCTCGTACCGCCCGTGACCGTGACCGGGCCCGGTCCCGGTCCCGCGGACGACGGCCGCCTGCTCCGCCTGCTGTGGGGCGCGGCCCGCCCGGCGGAGCGACTGGAGCACATCAGCGTGCGGAGCGGTCCGCACGGCGTGGACCTCGGACTCTTCACCGTGGCCACGCCCGGGACGACCGCCGCGGAGGCCGCCCTGGCCGTCTGCCGCCGCGCGCTGGCGCCCCCCTCCCCCTTCCACGGCTGGCACCTCGCCGCCGGACCCACCGGACTCGCGCGTCCCGGCGCGATACCGCCCACCACCACCTGACAGGAGCACCCGTGACCAACCCCTTCGAGGACGACGAAGCCAGCTACTTCGTCCTCGTCAACCAGGAGAACCAGCACTCCCTGTGGCCCGCCTCGATCGAGGTGCCCGCCGGCTGGACGGCCACCCACGGCCCGGCCGGTCGCCAGGACTGCCTGGACCACATCGAGGTGACCTGGACCGATCTGCGCCCGGCCTCGCTGGTCGCTGCGCTCGGGGAGGTCTGAGCCCGTGACCGTCCAGCGCACCGCACGTCCCCGGCACTACCTGATGTGCCGCCCGTCCCACTTCACCGTCGACTACCGCATCAACCCCTGGATGGACCCGGCCAAGCCGACCGACACCGACCTGGCCGTCCTGCAGTGGGAGCGGCTGTACGCCCTCTACCAGGAGCTCGGGCACACGGTCGAGCTGATCGACCCGCTCCCGGGGCTGCCCGACATGGTCTACTCGGCCAACGGTGCCACCGTGCTCGGCGACCGCGTCCTGATGGCCCGCTTCCGCCACCCCGAGCGCGCCGCCGAAGCCCCCGCGTACCAGGCCTGGTTCGAGGCCAACGGCTACGCCGAGGTGGTCGCCCCGGAGCACGTCAACGAGGGCGAAGGCGACTACCTGGTCGCCGGGTCCCGGATCCTGGCGGGCACCGGCTTCCGCACCGACCCGGCTTCGCACGCCGAGGCCGAGCGCGTGCTCGGCGCACCGGTGGTGGGCCTGACCCTGGTCGACCCGCGCTTCTACCATCTGGACACCGCCCTCGCCGTGCTCGACGACGACGAGATCATGTACTTCCCCGGTGCCTTCTCCGCCGAGTCGCGGGCGGTGCTGCGCGCGCTGTACCCGGACGCTCTGCTGGCCACGGAGGAGGACGCCGAGGCCTTCGGTCTGAACGCGCTCTCCGACGGGCGCAACGTGCTGCTCGCCGAGGCCGCCCGCGGGCTCGCCGACCGGCTGGCCGAGCGCGGCTTCACGCCGATCGGCGTCGACCTGTCCGAGCTGTTCAAGGGCGGCGGCAGCGTCAAGTGCTGCACCCTGGAGCTCCGTCACGCCGCGCCGGCGCCGACCGCGGGCGGTGCCGCATGAGCCTGCACCCCACCGCAGCCGCCGGGGCCGTCCCCTTCGCCGGCGTCCTCGACTGGCTCATCGAGCCCGGCGCCCCGGCCACCGTCCGCGCCCCCGGGCTGGCCGACGCGGCCGCAGCTCGGGACTGGCTCGCCGAGCACCGCACCGAACTGCGCGCCGGACTGGACCGGTTCGGCGCCGTGTACGTGAGCGGGCTGCCGGTCCGCAGCGTGGACGACTTCGCCGTCGTCCGCGACGAACTGGTCCGCCGGGCCACCCCGTACCGCGAGAAGGCCACGCCCCGCAGCGACTTCGGCTCGGGCGTCTTCTCCTCCACCGACCTGCCCGCCGCGCAGGCGATCCGTCCGCACAATGAGAACAGCTACACGCTGACCTTCCCCGGCCTGCTGCTCTTCGGCTGCCTGACCGCCCCCGAGGAGGGCGGCGCGACCCCCGTCACCGACTGCCGCGCGGTGTTGCGCTCGGTCCCCGCCGCGCTGGTCGAGCGGATGCGCTCCGCCGGCTGGGTCCTGACCCGCACCTACTCCGAGAACCTCTCGGTCGCCTGGCAATCCGCCTTCGGGGCCGGCGCCCGCGAGGAGGTCGAGGCGTACTGCGCCGAGAACGCCATCGCCTGCGCCTTCGACGACGCGGGCACGCTGCGCACCAGCCAGGTGCGCCCGGGCATCGTCCGCCACCCGCGGACCGGCGACGAGGTGTGGTTCAACCACATGGCGTTCTGGAACCGCTTCTCGCTGGACGAGGAGCTGCGTGAGGTCCTGCTGGACGAGCTCGGCCAAGACGGGCTGCCCTTCGACACGGGTCTGGGCGACGGCGTCCCGCTGACCGAGGCGGAACTGGCGGCCGTCAACGCCGCCTACGAGGGGGCCACCGTACGCCGTGCCTGGCAGCCGGGGGACCTGCTGATCGTCGACAACGTCCTGACCGCGCACGGCCGCGACCCCTTCCGCGGCGACCGGCGGATCGTCGTCGCCATGGGCGACCCGGTTGCGGTGGCGGACTGCGCCCCGACCGTCGCCCCGCGCGCCGGAACCGTGGCGGAGGTGTCCCGTGGCTGAGCCTCTGAACCTGGTGGAGCGGTTCATGGAGACCGTACGGTGCTTCCCCGACCGGGCCGCGGTGCACGCCGCGGACGGTTCCCTGACCTTCGAGGAGCTGGCCGGACGCACGGCCCGCCTGGCGGCGGCGCTGCGCGCGCTCGGTGTCCGCCCGGGCGACCGGGTGGGCGTGAGCCTGCCCCGCGGCACGGGTTGGGCCGCGGTCCCGCTGGCGGTGTGGCGGGCCGGCGCGGCCTACGTCCCGCTGGACCCGGCGTACCCCGGGGAGCGGCTCGCGCACATTGCGGCCGACGCCGGGCTGCGTGCGGTGGTCGCGAGGGCCGGGGCCGTGTGGGCCGGGGGCCTGCCGGTCCTGGACCCGGAGACGGCCGCGGCGGACCCGGCGGACACGGCGGACACGGGCACGGTCGTGCCGGCCGACGCGCTGCCGTCCGGCCGGGCCGGGCACCCGGCCACCGCCGCCTACGTCATCCACACCTCGGGCTCCAGCGGCCTGCCCAAGGGCGTGGAGGTCACGCACGGCAGCGTCGCCGCCCTCGTGGCGGGGCTGGAGGAGCGGGGCGTCTACCCGTCCGGCCACCGCGTGGTCGCCTGGAACGCCAGCCTGTCCTTCGACGCGTCCGTGCAGCAGTGGGTCCGTGTGTGCCGCGGGGACACCCTGGTCGTCCTGGACGACGAGGACCGCACGGAGCCTGCCCGGCTGGACGCGCTGCTGGACGCGCACGGCGTGACCGACCTCGACTGCACGCCCTCGCACTGGCAGCTGACCGGCCCGCGGCTGCGGCCCGGGCGTCCGCTGCGGCTGCTGCTGGGCGGCGAGCCGGTGCCGACGCCGATGTGGCGGGCGCTGGCCGAGGACCCGGCCGTGGAGGGCTGGAACCTGTACGGCCCCACCGAGTGCACCGTCGACGCCACCGCGACCCGGATCACCGGCGACGACCCGCGCCTGGGCGAGCCGCTGCCCGGGGTCCGCGCCCACGTCCTCGACGAGGGGCTGCGGCCGGCCGCCACCGGCGAGCTGTACCTGTCGGGTCCCGGCGTGGCCGTCGGCTACGTCGGCCGGCCCGGCCTGACCGCGTCGCGGTTCGTCGCGGACCCCTTCGCCGCCGACGGCAGCCGGATGTACCGCACGGGCGACCTGGTGCGCCGACGGGCCGACGCCGGCCTGGAGTTCCTGCGCCGCACCGACCGGCAGCTCAAGGTCCGCGGCTTCCGGGTGGAGCCGGGCGAGCTGGAGGACCGGCTGCGCGACCACGCGGCGGTGGCGGCGGCCGTCGCCGTGGCCCGGACCGGGCCGGACGGCGACGCCCTGCTCGCGGCGTACTGGGTCCCGGCGCCCGGGGCCCGGGCGACCGACGCCGAGCTGCGCCGGCACTGCGAGGCCGCCCTGCCCGCGTACTTCGTCCCGTCCGTCCTCGTCATGCTCGACGCGCTCCCGCTGACGCCGAACGGCAAGGTGGACACCGAGGCGCTGCCGCCGCTGCCGACGGCCGCCGCGGCCGCGTCGGAATCCTCCGGGCGCGCCCCCGAGGGCCCGCTGGAGGAGCTGATCGCGGGCGTGTGGGCCGAGGTCCTCGGCCGGGACGGCGTCGACGCGGACGCGAACTTCTTCGCGCTCGGCGGCCATTCGCTGCTGGCGCTGCGCGTGGTGTCCCGGCTGAAGAAGAACGCCGGGATCGCGCTGCGGACCACGGACGTCTACCGCTTCCCCGTCCTCGCAGAGCTGGCCCGGCACGCGCGGTCGGTGCACGCCCTCGCCGCCGGGGAGCCCGCGTGAGCGTCCTCGACACCACCGCGGTGCGTCTGAAGGAGGCCGCGGAGGGCGCGCCCACCCTGGTCTGCCTCGGCTTCTGCGGCGGCGGCACCGCCACCTTCCACGACTGGATCCCGGCCCTGCCGGACGGCGCCGGCCTGGTGGCCGTCTGCTATCCGGGGCGGGAGGGGCGGTTCGCCGAGGAGTTCGCCCGGACCTGGGACGAGCTCGCGACGGACGCCGCCGCCGGGGTCGCGGCGGTGGCCGGGCAGGGCCCGTACATCCTGTTCGGGCACAGCATGGGCGGCTGGATGGCCTTCGACGTCACCGTACGGCTCGCGGCCGCGGGTGCGCCCGCGCCGCGCGCCCTGGTCGTCTCCGCCTGCAACGCCCCGGACCGCGGCGTCACCGACCGGGACCGGTTCCTGGACCGGGGGCAGCACGACGACGAGTTGCTCGGCTGGATGCGCGCCCACGGCCTGCTGCCCGGGCACGTCCTCGACGAGCCCGAGCTGACCGAGATGGCCGTGGAGCTGATGCGGGCCGACCTGGCCGCCCGGGACACCTTCACCCACACCCCCGGCGCCCGGACCGCTGTCCCGCTCCAGGTGTTCTCCGGGGACGCGGACCCGGTCATCGGCGAGGACGTGGCGCCACGTTGGGCGGCGCTGACCGACGGACCGTTCCGCCACGACGTCCTGCCCGGCGGCCACTTCTACACCCCGGAGGTGTGGCGGGACCTGCCCGCTCGGATCGATTCCCTGACGACCGGGGCCGCTGCGGCCCCCACCCCCGTCCTCCCCACGTCCGCCGCCCCGCGAGGGACGGCGGCCCCATGAAGAACGGCAGCTCCATGACCTTCTCCCCCGCCTTCGGCATCAGCCACGTCGAGTCCTACGTCGCCGACCTCGCGTCGGCGGCCGCCGAGATGACCGGCCGCTTCGGCTTCCGCGCGGTCGCCCGCGCCGAGTCCGCCGCCGCGGAGTCCCTGCTCCTGCGCCAGGGCCGGATCTCCCTCGTCCTGACCCAGGCCCGCTCACCGCACCACCCGGGCGCCGCCTACGTCCTGGCCCACGGCGACGGCGTCGCCGACATCGCGCTGAGCGTGCCCGACGTGACCGCCGTCTTCGACGAGGCGGTCTCCCGCGGCGCGGTCCCGCTGGCCGTGCCGCGCCGGCACTCCGACGGCCGCACCCGGGCCGTGCTGGCCGGCTTCGGCGACGTCGTGCACACCCTCGTCGAGCCGGACCCGGCCGGGCTGCCCCCGGGCTTCACCCCGCTGCCGGACGCCGCCGAAGCGGACCCGGCGGGCGAACTCCTGGAGGAGTTGGACCACTTCGCGGTCTGCCTGCCCGCCGGGGAACTCACCAGGACCGTGGAGTTCTACACCCGCGTCCTCGGCTTCCGCATGATCTTCCAGGAGCTCATCCGGGTCGGCGCGCAGGCCATGGACTCCAAGGTGGTGCAGAGCGCCTCCGGCGAGGTCACGCTGACCCTGATCGAGCCCGACACCTCCCGGGAGCCGGGCCAGATCGACCGGTTCCTGGCCGAGCACGGCGGCGCGGGGGTCCAGCACATCGCCTTCGCCTCCCGGGACGTGGTCCGGGCGGTCGGGGCGCTGCGCGAGCGCGGCGTGACGTTCCTGAGCGTCCCCGACACGTACTACACGATGCTCGCGGACCGGCTCGACCTGACCCGGCACTCCACGCAGGAGCTCCAGCGCACCAGCGTCCTGGTCGACGAGGACCACGACGGGCAGCTCTTCCAGATCTTCACCCGCTCCACCCATCCGCGCCGCACCCTCTTCCACGAGGTGATCGAGCGGTTCGGCGCCCGCACCTTCGGCAACGGCAACATCAAGGCCCTGTACGAGGCCGTCGAGGCCGAGCGGCTGGGCGCCACAGAGGTCCTGCGGTGAGCGCCGGACACGACACCGCTCCGGTCCCGGTCCGGCTGGCGGACTTCGCCGGTCCCGCCCGCCGGGCCCTGCCGCCGGAGGTCTGGGACTTCATCGCGGGCGGCAGCGGCGAGGAGCTGACCATGGCCGCCAACCGGGCCGCCCTGGACCGGATCCGCCTCGTCCCCCGCGTCCTGTCGGGTTCCGGGGCCCTCGACACCTCGGCCGAACTCCCCGGCGGCCGGGCGGCCCTGCCCGTGGCGGTCGCGCCGATGGCCTACCAGCGGCTGCTCCACCCCGAGGGCGAGCTGGCCACGGCCCGCGCGGCGGCGGCCGCCGGGGTGCCGTTCACCCTGAGCACGCTGAGCAGCGTGCCGGTGGAGGAGGTCACCGCGCTGGGCGGGACCACCTGGTTCCAGCTGTACTGCCAGCGGGACCCCGGGCTCACCGCCGAACTGGTGCGGCGCGCCGAGCACGCGGGCTGTGCCGCGGTGATGGTCACGGTCGACGTCCCCTCGATGGGCCGGCGCCTGCGCGACCTGCGCAACGGCTTCGCCCTGCCGGCGGGCGTGGCGGCCGCACACCTCGACCCGGCCACCACCCGCCGGGCCGGCGAACGCCGGGCCGGCACGTGCGCGGTGGCGGAGCACACCGCCGAGTCCTTCGCCCGCACCCTGGGCTGGGACGACCTGGCCCGGTTGCGGGAACAGACCGGACTGCCCCTGATCGTCAAGGGGATCCTCGATCCGGGTGACGCCGCGACCGCGGCAGCCGCCGGTGCGGACGCCGTCGTCGTCTCCAACCACGGCGGCCGCCAGCTCGACGGCGCGGTCGCCAGCGCGGACATGCTGTCCGCGGTCCGGGACGCGGTCCCGCCGCCCTGCCGGCTGCTGCTGGACAGCGGGATCCGCAGCGGTACCGACGTCCTCAAGGCCCTGGCGCTCGGCGCGGACGGGGTGCTGCTGGGCCGGCCCGTCCTGTGGGGTCTGGCTGCGGACGGCGCGGCGGGCGTGTCCCGGGTGCTGGAGCTGCTGGCTGCCGAACTGCGCTCCGCCATGGAGCTGTCGGGCTGCGGCACCCCCGCCGACGCCCCCTGGCTGACGGCGCTGGGGGCGGCCCGGTGACCCCCGCTGCCGTGGCCCTGGACCGGGCCGATCTGCACGCGTCCCTCGCGGACCCCGCACTGCTGTCCATGACCTTCCTCAACGAGATCGCGGGACGGTTCCCCGAGGCGGTCTCCTTCGCCCCCGGGCGGCCGACGGAGGACTTCTTCGACCCGTCCGACCTGCACCGTTACCTCGACACGTACATCCAGCACCTCACCTCGGACAAGGGCTACGACGCGGCCGGGGTGCGGCGGGAGCTGTTCCAGTACGGCCGCACCAAGGGCGTCGTGCACGAGCTGATCGCCCATCACCTCGAACGGGACGAGGGCATCGTCTGCGCCCCGGAGGCCGTCCTGGTCACGGTGGGCGCGCAGGAGGCGCTGTGGCTCGTGCTGCGTGCCCTGAAGGCCGGCCCGCGGGACGTGGTGCTGGCCCTGGACCCGACGTACGTCGGGCTGACCGGCGCGGCCCGGCTACTGGACCTCCCGGTGCGGTCGGTGCCCGAGGGCCCCCGCGGGGTGCGTCCGGAGCAGGTACGCGAGCGGATCCGCGAGGTCCGCGCGGCCGGGGAGCGGCCCCGGGCGCTGTACCTGGTACCGGACTTCTCCAACCCGAGCGGCCACTCCCTGGGGACACAGTCGCGCCGCGCGCTGCTGGAGGTCGCCGAGCAGGAGGACATACTGCTGCTGGAGGACAACCCGTACGGGTACTTCCGGATGACGGTCGGCTCCCGGCCTCCGACGTTGAAGGCCCTCGACACCGGGCAGCGGGTCGTCTACCTGGGCTCGCTGGCCAAGACCTGCTTCCCCGGCGCCCGGGTGGGCTTCGCCGTCGCGGACCAGCGGGTGACCGGGGCGGGCGGCCCGGCGCTGCTGGCCGACGAGCTGGCCCGGGCCAAGAGCATGCTGACCGTCAACACCCCGCCGGTGACGCAGGCGCTGGTCGGCGGCATGCTGCTGGAGCACGGCGGCAGCCTGTTGGAGGCCAACCGCCGCCAGATCGAGGTCTACCGGCGCAACCTGCGCGCCCTGCTGGACGGGCTGCACCAGCGGTTCGCCGGGGTGCCCGGGGTGTGGTGGATCGCCCCCGCGGGCGGCTTCTTCGTCGTTCTCGACGTGCCGTTCGAGGTGACGGACGCCCTGGTCGAGGAGGCCGCCGTCCGGCACGGGGTGCTCTTCACGCCGATGCGCCACTTCAGCGACCACGAGCGGGCCCGGCGCCAACTGCGGCTTTCGTGCAGCTCCTTGGATCCCGCCGTGATCGAGGACGGGCTCGACCGGCTGGCGGCGCTGGTCGACGAGCAGGGCGCGGCATCGCGTGACTGAGCCCCTCGCCCCGCCCGCCCCCCTCCCTGCCCTCCCCGCACCCACCCCAGAAGGGACGTCCATGCACGCCGACGAGGCGCACGGACCACGGCATTCGCTCGTCCGGACCCTGATCCGCGCCGTCCGGCGCGACCCCGCGGCGGTCGCCGTCGTCGACGGCGGCGTCGCCCACACCTACGGCGAACTCGACAGCCGCTCCGCCGACATCGCGGGCGGGCTCGCCGCCCGGGGCCTGGGACCCGACGACGTGGTCGCCGTCCACGGCCCACGGTCCTGGGAGCGGTGCGCCGCCGTGCTCGGCGCCTGGCGGGCGGGGGTGGGCGTGGTCTGCGTGGACCCGGGCATGCCCGCGCCGCGGGCCGCCCGGATCGCCCGACACTGCGCCCTGCTGGTCCGTCCCGACCACACCGCGCCGACCGGGCTCGGCCCCGCCGAGGTCGCCTTCGGCGAGCTGCGCGGCGCCCCGCTGGAGGAGCTGCGCGAGGGAATCCTCGGGTACGTCATTCCCACCTCCGGATCGACCGGTGAGCCCAAGTCGGTGGCCGTGGCGTCCTCGGTGCTGGCCGCGCTCGGCGACTGGCACGTACGGAACTGGGCCCACGACCGCCCGCCGCACACCCTCCAGGCGGCTTCCATCGGCTTCGACGTGGGCTATGAGGAGATCGTCGCCACCTGGCTGGCCGGGGCCGCGCTGGTCGTGGTCTCCGACGAGGAACGCCAGGACCCCTTCGCGCTGATGGACGTGATCCGCGCACACCGGGTCGCCCGGCTGTTCCTGCCGGTGGTGGGGCTGCACGCGCTGGCCACGGCCGCCGTGTTCGAACCGGGCGCGATGCCCGACCTGCGGGAGATCGCGGTCGCGGGCGAGCGCCTGGTCGTCAACTCCGAGGTGCGGGAGTTCTGCGCGGCCGCCGGGGTCGCGCTGGTCAACGAGTACGGGCCCAGCGAGACCCACGTGGTCACGCAGTACCGGCTGGATCCCCGGGAGGCCGCTTCCTGGCCCGAGCACCCGCCGATCGGCGGCGCCGTCGCCGGCGCGGAGCTGCTGCGCGAGGCGGACGGCGGGCTGCGGCCGTTCGCGGCGGGCGAGGAGGCGGAGCTGGTCGTCGGCGGGGGCAGTGTCGGCCTCGGCTACCTGGGCGACCCGGAGCTGACGGCGACCCGCTTCCGGACCCTGCCGCACCGCGACGGGATCCCGCGCCGTACGTACGCCACGGGGGACCTCGTCCGGTTCGACGGGGCGGACTTCCACTTCGTGGCCCGGGTCGACGACCAGCTCAAGGTGAGCGGGTACCGGGTCGAGCCCGGCGAGGTCGAGGCGGTCCTGGGCGCGGTCCCGGGGGTCCGCCGGGCCGTGGTGGTGGCGGTGGAGGTCGCGGGCTCGCGCCGACTCGCGGCCGTGTGGACCCGGACGGGGGCAGACGGCCCCGGGCCCGAGGAACTGGCCGCGGCGTGCGCGGCGCAGCTGCCGGCGTACATGGTGCCCCGGCACTTCCGGCCGGTGGCGGAGCTGCCGGTGACCGCCAACGGAAAGGTCGACCGGGCCGCCCTGCGGGCGCTGTTCGCCCCGGCCCGCACCGCCGTCTGACAACCCGCGCAGGCCCCGAGGGCCTGCGGAGAACGAGAACGAGGAAGACCATGAGGGGAATCGACGTGACCGAGGCGGAGCAGATCCTGTGCGGTGTCCTGGCGGACCTGTTCGGAATCCGGGAGGTCGGCCCGCAGGACGGCTTCGTCCGGCTCGGTGGTGACAGCATCATCGCCGTGCAGGTGGTCGGCGCGGCCCGCCGGGCCGGGCTGCGCATCACCGTCCGGGACGTGCTGACCCTGCCGGACGTGGCGGCCCTGGCCGACGCCGCCCGGCCGCTGGCCCGGTCCGCCCGGTCGGGCGACGACGACGGCGTCGGGCCGGTCCGGCCGACGCCGGTCATGCACTGGCTCGACGAGCGGGGCGGGCCGGCCGACCGCTACTACCAGTACCTGGTGGTGCGGACCCCGGCCGGGCTGACCGGACAGGGCGCGTCCGAGGTGCTCCAGGCAATCCTGGACCGGCACGACATGCTGCGCGTGATCCGGGACGGCTCCGGCTGGCGGACCCGCCCGGCCGGGTCGGTGCCCGCCGCCCCGTGCCTGCGCCGGGTGTCGACGGAGGGCCGCCAGGCCACCGCCGAGGAGGTCGGTCGGGAGGTGCACGCGGCCCGTGACCGGCTCTCGGCCGGCGGCGGGGTGATCGTGCAGGCGGTCTGGTTCGACGCCGGGGCCGGGCTGCCCGGGGCGCTGGCCCTGGTCGTCAACCACGTGGTCGTGGACGGGATCTCCTGGCGGGTGCTGACCGGCGACCTCGCCCGGGCCGGGGAGGCTGTCGCCGCCGGGCGGGCCCCCGCCGGCGCCCTCGAACCGGTGGCCACCTCGTTCCGCCGCTGGTCCGAGCTGCTCACCGCGGAGGCGGCCGGGGAGCGGACCGCTGCCGAAGCCGCGTACTGGCGCGGTGTGGTGCGGCCGGGTGCGGGCATCGCGGGCCGCCGCCCGCTGGACCCGGCCCGCGACCACGAGGACCGCGCCGGGCACCTCGCCCTGAGCCTGCCCGCGGCGACGGCCGGGCCGCTGCTGACGTCGGTGGCCGACCGGCTGGGCGCAGACGCCAACGAGGTGCTGCTGGCCGGGCTCTCCCTGGCCCTGGCCCGGTGGCGGCCCTGCGGCCCGGAGGCCCTGGTGGAGCTGGAGGGCCACGGCCGGGAGGACATCGGCGCCGAAGCGGACCTCTCCCGCACGGTCGGCTGGTTCACCACCCTCTTCCCCACCCGTTTCGCCCTGGACGGCCTGGGTGCGGCGGACGCCGAGGACGGCGGACCCACCGCCGGAGAGGCGCTGCGGCGGGTCCGGGAGCAGCTGCGGGCGATCCCGCGCAAGGGCATCGGGTACGGCCTGCTGCGCCACCTCGACCCGGTCGTCGGCAAGGAGCTCGCCGCGGCGGAGCCCGCGGGCATCGGTTTCAACTACCTCGGCCGGCTGGGCGGTCCGGCCGACGCCGACTGGCAGCTGCTGCCCGCCCACGGGGCCCGGCTCGACGCCCCGGGCCCGGGCATGCCGATGGCGCACGCCGTCGAGGTGAACGCCTTCGTCCTGGAGTCGGCGGACGGGCCCGTCCTGCACGCCGACTGGGCCTGGGCCGAGGGCGTCCACGACGAGGCGGAGGTCCGGGCGCTGGCCGACGGCTGGTTCCGGATGCTCGGCGCCCTCGTCGTCCACGCCGACCGCACCGGTCCCGCGGCCGCGTCCACGGTCCCGCCCGCCGCCGGCCTGACGCTCGGCGCGATCGGCCAGGACGAACTGGACGACCTCGCGGCCTCGCTCGGCCTCCTCTGACCCCGACCGGTCCGCACCTGCGCACCTGCGCACCTCCGCACCTCCGCCGCCCTTCGACGGTCTCCCAGAAAGCGACATCAGCCATGAACACCAGCCGGCCGGCCATCGAGGACGTCCTGCCCCTCTCCCCGCTGCAGGAGGGCATGCTCTTCCACTCCGGGTACGACGAGGACTCCAAGCACCTCTACATCGCCCAGTTCACCGTCGACCTGGACGGAATGCTCGACGCGGGACGGCTGCGCCGGGCCGCCGGGGAGCTGCTGCGCCGCCACGCCAACCTGCGGGTGGTCCTCACCCACCGCAAGAACGGCGATCCCGTCCAGGTGGTGCGCCGGGACATGGAGCCGGCCTGGCGGGAGCACGACCTCGGCGATCTGCCCGCCGGTGCGGCCGAGGTGCGGACCGCGGAACTGACGGAGGAGGACTGGGCACAGGGCGTCGACAGCCGCCGGCCGCCGCTGCTGCGGTTCACGCTGCTGCGGCTGTCGGACGACCGACACCGGCTCCTGGTGACCGCCCACCACATCCTGCTGGACGGCTGGTCGTTCGGGCTGCTCTTCCGCGAGCTGTTCACCCTGTACACGGGTGGCCGGCTTGAGCCGGTGCGGCCCTACCGGGACCACCTGGCGCACCTCGCGGGCTGCGACCGGCCCGCCGCCGAGGAGGCCTGGCGCACCGCCCTGGCCGGTCTCGACGCACCCGGCCGGATCGCGGAGGGCGCCGGCCGGGTCTCCCCCGGCGCCACCCCCGAGGACGTGGTGGTGCGGTTGGACGAGGAGCGGACGGCGGCACTGACCGCGCGGGCCCGCGCGTGCGGGCTGCTGCTGACCAGCGTGGTCCAGGGGGCCTGGGCGACGCTCATGGCCCGCGCCACCGGGCAGGACGACGTGGTCTTCGGACTCACGGTCAGCGGCCGCCCCGCCGAACTGCCGGGTGCGGAGCGGATGATCGGCATGCTGATCAACACCGTGCCCGTGCGGGCCCGGATCGACGCGGCCGCCCCGCTGCGCCGGGTCTGCGCGGAGCTCCAGCGCCAGCGGGCCGAGCTGGCGAGCCACGACCACCTGGGGCTGACGGAGATCCAGAAGCTGGCCGGTTCCCCGTCCGCGCTCTTCGACACGAACCTGGTCTTCGAGAACTTCCCGATGAGCGACTACGCACTGGACCTGCCCGGCTTCGGCCTGGAGGCACGGATCCGGTTCCGGGACACCACGCACTTCCCGCTCACCCTGGTGGTCGAGCCGGGCGCGGCGCTCGGGCTGCGGCTGAGCCACCACCCCGGGCTCGTCGGCACCGAGCGGGTGCGGGAGCTGGGCGAGCGGCTGGTGCGGCTGCTGGAGCGGTGGACGGCCGACCCGGACGCGCCGGTGGCGGTCCTGGACGCGCTGACAGCGGCCGAGCGCCACCGGGTCCTGGCCGAGTGGAACGACACCGCGGCCGCCCTCCCGGAGTCGACGCTGGCCGCGCTGCTCGCGGAGCAGGCCGCCCGGACCCCGGACGCCACCGCCGTCGTCTTCGAGGGCGAGTCCCTGACCTACCGGGCGTTGGACGAGCGGGCGGGCCGCCTCGCGGACGTGCTCGCGTCCCTCGGGATCGGACCGGAGAGCCTGGTCGCGGTCGCCGTGCCGCGCTCCCTCGACCTGATGGTCGCCCTGTGCGGGGTGCTGAAGGCGGGCGCCGCCTACCTGCCCGTCGACCCGGGCCAGCCCGAGGAGCGCAACCTCCAGATCATGGCCGACGCCGCCCCGGCGCTGGTGCTGAGCACCGGATGGGAGGCGCCGGGAACGCCCACGCTGCGGCTGGACGCCCCACTCCCCGCGGCGGACCGCGCACCGCGGCCGGTGGTCCTGCCCGACCACCCGGCGTACGCGATCTTCACCTCCGGTTCCACCGGCCGCCCCAAGGGCGCGCTGGTCCCGCACCGGGCCATCGTCAACCGGCTGGCGTGGATGCAGCGGGAGTACGGGCTGGGGGCCGGGGACCGGGTGCTGCAGAAGACGCCGAGCGGTTTCGACGTCTCGGTGTGGGAGTTCTTCTGGCCGCTGCTGACCGGGGCGACGCTCGTGGTCGCGAAGCCCGGCGGCCACCAGGACCCCGCCTACCTGGCCGACCTGATCGCCCGGGAGTCCGTCACCACCGCGCACTTCGTGCCGTCCATGCTCGACGTGTTCCTGCGGGAGCCCGCCGCGGCGGGTGCCCGCTCGCTGCGCCGGGTGATCGCCAGTGGCGAGGCACTGCCCCCGCACACCCAGGACGCCTTCTTCCGGGTCCTGCCCGGCGCGGAACTGCACAACCTGTACGGCCCGACCGAGGCCGCGGTCGACGTCACGCTCTGGCCCTGCCGGGCCGGGGACGCCACCGTCCCGATCGGACGGCCCGCCGCCAACACCCGTACCTACGTCTTGGACGGCCGGCTCGCCCCGGTGGCGCCCGGCACCGCCGGCGAGCTGTACCTGGCCGGTGTGCAGCTGGCCCGCGGCTACCTGGGCCGGCCCGGGCTCACCGCCGACCGGTTCGTGGCCTGCCCCTTCGAGCCGGGGGACCGCATGTACCGCACGGGCGACCTGGTGCGCTGGCGGGCCGACGGCGTCCTGGAGTACCTGGGCCGCACCGACGACCAGGTCAAGATCCGCGGCTTCCGCATCGAACCGGGCGAGGTCCGCAACGCCGCCGCGGGCTGCACCGGCGTCTCGCACGCGGCGGTCGTCGTCCGCGAGGATCGCCCGGGCGATCCCCGGCTCGTGGCGTACGTGGTGCCCCGCCCGGGCACCGCGCCGACCCCCGCCGGGGTGCGCGGCGAGCTCGCCGCCGCGCTGCCCGAGCACATGGTCCCGGCCGTGGTCGTGCTGGACGAGCTGCCGGTGACGCCGAACGGCAAGCTCGACCGGCGGGCCCTGCCGGCCCCCGCCCTGCGCACCGGCGGCCGCGGCGGCCGCACCGAGCGGGAGCGCATCCTGACGGGTCTGTTCGCGTCGGTGCTGGGCCTGCCCGAGGTGGGCGCCGACGACGACTTCTTCGAGCTGGGCGGCCATTCCCTGCTGGCGATGCGGCTGGTGGCGCAGGTGCGCGGGGCGTTCGGCGCAGAATTGGGCATCCGTGAGGTGTTCACCGCCCGCACGCCGGCCGCACTCGCCGCGCTGGTCGACGGCGCGGACCGGGCCCGTCCCGCGTTGCGGCCGCAGGCGCGCCCGGAGCGGCTGCCGCTCTCCCCGGCGCAGCGCCGGGTGTGGTTCCTGGACCGGCTCGAAGGGTCGAACCCGGCCTACCACAGCGCGGTCGCCCTCCGGCTCGACGGTCGGCTGGACGTGGCGGCGCTGCGCGGGGCGCTGGCCGACCTGGCCGAGCGGCACGAGATCCTGCGCACCATCCACCCGGACGTCGACGGCGAGCCCCGCCAGGTCGTCCTGCCCCCGGCCCCACCGGCCCTGGAGGTCCTCGACGCGAGCGGCGGCGCCGGGACGGCCGCCCTGGTCGCCGAGGTCGCGGGCCGCCCCTTCGACCTGGCGGCGCAGGCCCCGCTGCGGGCCGCGCTGCTGGCCTGCGGGCCGCGGGAGCACACCCTGGTGCTGGCCCTGCACCACATCGCCACCGACGGCGAGTCCTGGGGGCCGCTGCTGGACGACCTGGCGCACGCCTACGCGGCCCGTACCGGCGCGGGTTCGGGCCGGCGGGCCCCGCTGGCCGTGCAGTACGCGGACTACACCCTGTGGCAGCGCGCCCTGCTGGACGACGTAGCCGAGGAGCAGCTGGCCCACTGGCGCACCGTGCTGGCCGGGCTGCCCGAGGAGCCCGCGCTGCCCACCGACCGTCCCCGGCCCGCGGTCGCCGACCCGGCGGGCGCCGCCTTCGGCTTCGATCTGGACGCGGCGCTGACCGCGCAGCTGGCGGCGCTGGCCCGGGCGCACGGGTGCACCGTCTTCATGGTGCTCCAGTCGGCTCTGGCGGTGGTGCTGTCCCGGCTCGGGGCGGGCACCGACGTGCCGATCGGGACGGTCGTCGCGGGCCGCACCGACGAGGCCCTGGACGAGCTGGTCGGCTTCTTCGTCAACACCCTGGTCCTGCGCACCGATGTCTCCGGCGATCCGACCTTCGCCGAACTCCTGGAGCGGGTCCGGGACACCGACCTGGCCGCCTTCGCCCATCAGGACGTCCCCTTCGAGCAGGTCGTCGAGGCCGTCAACCCGCGCCGCTCCCTCTCCCACCACCCGCTGTTCCAGGTGGCGCTGGCGATGCGCCCGGCGACCGGCACGGCCGCTCTCGACCTCCCCGGGCTGACCGCGGAAGCCGAGGAGGTCGACGTACCGGAGGCCGAGTTCGAGCTGGCGCTGCAGTTCACCGAGGCGGGCTCGCCGGGCGAGGGCCTGCGCGCCGTCGCCAAATACCGTACGGGCCTGTTCGACGAGGCCACCGTCCGCGCCCTCGTGGAGCGGCTGCGGGCGGTCCTGCAGGCGGCGGTGCGGGCGCCGCGCGGTCCGATCTCGGCACTGGAGGTCCTGCTGGAGCAGGAGCGCGGGCAGCTGCTCGGCGGCTGGCTGCCGGAGGGGCCGCAGCGGGCCGCGGCGGGCTCCGTGCACGAGGAGTTCTCCCGCCGGGCCCGCCTGCACCCGGACGCGGTGGCCCTCTTCTCGGGCCCGGACGAGATCACGTACGGGGAGCTGGACCGGCGGGCGGACCGGCTGGCCCGGCGGCTGGCCGGGTACGGGGTCGGCACCGAGACCCCGGTCGGCGTGCTGATGGCCCGCTCCCCCGAGGTCGTCGTCGCGATGCTGGCCGTCCTGAAGGCGGGCGGGGCGTACGTGCCGCTGCACACCGGGTACCCGGCCGCGCGCATGCAGAGGATCCTGTCCGATGCGGGCTGCTCCGTCCTGCTGGTCGACGAGGCCTTCGCCCCGCTCGGCCTGGAGTGCGCCCGCACGGTCCTGGTCACGGCGGCGGACACCGCCGGGGCGGACGCGCGGGACGCGGAGTTCACGGCCGCGTCGTGCCCGCCCGGGCAGCTCGCCTACCTGATGCACACCTCGGGCTCGACCGGCGAGCCCAAGGGCGTCGCCGTCACCCACCGGGACGTCCTGGCCCTGGTGGCCGACCGGGGCTGGCACACCCGGGGCGCCGAGCGCGTCCTGTTCCACGCGCCGCACGCGTTCGACATCGCCGACTACGAGCTGTGGGTGGCGCTGCTGTCGGGTTGGCAGGTCGTCGTCGCCCCCGAGGGCGAGCCCACGGCCGCCGCGCTGGGCGCCCTGATCCGCGGGGCGGGCATCACCGCCGTGCACCTGACGGCCGGTCTGTTCCGTGTGGTCGCCGAGGAGGACCCGGGCCTGCTGGCCGGCGTCCGCGAGGTGCTGACCGGCGGCGACGTCGTCAGCCCCGCCGCGGTCCGGGCCGTGCTGGCCGCCTGCCCGGACACCGTGGTCCGCCACCTGTACGGGCCCACCGAGGCGACCCTGTGCGCGACCAGCCACCTGATCGCCGGCGCCTCGGACGCCGACGGCCCGGTGCCGATCGGCCGCCCCCTGGACGGGACCCGTGCGTACGTGCTGGACGAGCGGCTGCGGCTGGTGCCGCCGGGCACCCCGGGCGAGCTGTACCTGGCCGGTGCCGGAGTCGCGCGCGGCTACCAGCGGCGGCCCGCGGCCACCGCCGAGCGGTTCGTCGCCGATCCGTTCGGCGCGCCCGCCACCCGCATGTACCGCACCGGCGACCGCGCCCGGTGGCGGGCCGACGGGCTGCTGGAGTTCCTCGGCCGGTCCGACGAGCAGGTGAAGGTCCGCGGCTTCCGCGTGGAGCCCGGTGAGGTCGAGGCCGCGCTGGCCGCATCCCCGGGGGTCCGCCAGGCCGTGGTCGCCGTACGGGCCGCCGCGGACGGTGAGAAGCGGCTGGCCGGTTACGTGGTCGGGGAGGTGTCCGGGCCCGCGGTGCGACGCCGGCTGGAGCGGCTGCTGCCGGACTACATGCTGCCCTCGTACGTCCTGGTCCTGGACGCGCTGCCGCTGACCCCCAACGGCAAGGTGGACTACCGGGCCCTGCCCGAGCCCGCGCTGCCCGCTTCCGGCGGACGTGCCCCCCGTACCCCCCGGGAGGAGATCCTGGCCGGGCTCTTCGCCGAGGTGCTCGGCCTCGACGCGGTCGCCGCCGACGCCGGCTTCTTCGACCTGGGCGGCCACTCGCTGCTGGCGACCCGGCTGGTCAGCCGGATCCGTACGGCCCTCGGGGTCGAGCTGGCGCTGCGCGACGTCTTCCGCGCGCAGACCGTGGCCGCCCTCGCGGAGCTGGCCGGGAGCGCCGACCGGGCGCGGCCGCCGCTGCGCCGTGCGGAGCCGGGGCAGGGCGCGCCGCTGTCCCCGGCGCAGCACCGCCTGTGGTTCGCGCATCAGGCAGAGGGCCCGTCCGGCCACCACAACGTGCCCTTCGCCTACCGGTTGAGCGGTCCGCTGGACGCGCCGGCGCTGCGTGCGGCGCTGGGCGACGTGGTGGCCCGGCACGAGGTGCTGCGGACCGTCTTCGACGAGTGCGGGGGCGAGCCGGTGGTCCGGCTGCTGGAGGGCGCGGCCGCCGAGGTGCCGCTGGAGGTCCTCGCGGTCACGGAGGCCGGTGCCGTCGCGGACGCGGTCCGGGAGGTGACGGGGCACCGCTTCGACATCGCGGTCGAACTCCCTCTGCGGGCCCGGTTGCTGGAGCTGGGGCGACAGGAGTGGGTGCTCGTGCTCGTGGTGCACCACATCGCCACCGACGGCTGGTCCTGGGGGCCGCTGCTGACCGACCTGGCCACCGCCTACGCCGCCCGGTGCGCGGGCGCGGCGCCCGCCTTCGAGCCGCTGCCCGTGCAGTACCGGGACCACACCGTCTGGCAGCGGTCCGTGCTCGGCACGCCGGGCGCCCCGGACGCGCTGATCACCCGCCAGCTCGAATTCTGGGTCGAGGAACTGGCCGGCACCCCGGCCGAGCTCGCCCTGCCCTACGACCGGCCCCGCCCGGACGTGGCGAGCTTCGCGGGCGGCTCGGTCCCCCTGGAGCTGGACGCGCAGCTGCACGGACGACTGCTCGAACTGGCCCGGCAGCACGGCTGCACCCTCTTCATGGTCCTCCAAGCCGGCCTGTCCGTCCTCCTGTCCCGCCTCGGAGCCGGCACCGACATTCCCATCGGAACCGTCGTCGCCGGCCGCACGGACGAAGCACTCGACGACCTCGTCGGCTTCTTCGTCAACACCCTCGTCCTGCGCACCGACCTCTCCGGCGACCCGACCTTCACCGACCTCCTGGAGCGGGTGCGGGAGACCGACCTCGCCGCCTACGCCCACCAGGAGGTGCCCTTCGAGCAGGTCGTCCTGGGGGTGAACCCGGAGCGGTCCCTCGCCCGGCACCCGCTCTTCCAGGTGCTGCTCCAGGTCCAGAACGAGCCGCCCGCCCTGCCCCGCCTGACGGGCCTCACGGCCCGGCCGCACCCTGTCGAGTGGGCGGTGTCCAAGTTCGACCTCGGCGTGGACCTCGGGGAGCGGCGCGCCGCCGACGGCACCCCGCTGGGCCTCACCGGCGAACTGACCTACGCCAGCGAGCTGTTCGACCGAACGAGCGTGGAACGGCTGGCGGCGGACCTGGCCCTGGTGCTGCGCGGTCTCGCGGCCGCCCCGGACCGGGCGGTCGGATCGGTCGACGGCCCGGCTCCGCACACGGCCGCCCCCGCCGCGCCCGAGCCGGCCGAGGACCCGGGCGGCAGCACCGAGGACCGTGTCCGCGCCCTGTACGCCGAGGTCCTGGGCCGGAACGAGGTCGGCCCGGACGACAACTTCTTCGCCCTGGGCGGCCACTCCCTCCTCGTCACCCGGCTGATCAGCCGGATCCGGGCCGATCTCGGCCGGGAGCTGAAGATCCGCCAGCTCTTCCAGCACCCGACCCCGGCCCGCACCGCCGCCCTGCTCACCGACGCGCCGAAGGCCCGTCCCACGCTCCGGCGCGCCGCCGATGCCTGAGCCGACTCCCCGCCCCCGCACCACCCCGCACGCCCCTGGAGGTCCTGTGTTCCCCGTATCGTCCGCCCAGCGGCGGCTGTGGTTCCTCAGCCGGCTCGGCGAGACCGGCGCCGCCTACAACTGCCCGCTCACCACCCGACTGCGCGGTCCCCTGGACCCGCAGGCGCTGACCGCGGCCCTCGGCGATCTGACCGGGCGCCACGAGGTGCTGCGGACGGTCTTCCCCGAGGTGGACGGCGAGCCCGTGCAACACATCACCGACGCGGCGCCGGAGCTGCCCCTGGTCCGCCTCGGCGAGCCCGAGCTCGCCGACGCGCTGGCCGCCGAGGCCGGGCACGTCTTCGACATCACCACCGAACTCCCACTGCGAGCACGCCTGTTCGCCCTGGACGACGAGGAGTGGGTGCTAGCGCTGGTGATCCACCACATCGCCACGGACGGCTGGTCCTGGGGGCCGCTGCTGACCGACCTGGCCACCGCCTACGCCGCCCGGTGCGCAGGCGCGGCGCCCGCCTTCGAGCCGCTGCCCGTGCAGTACCGGGACTACACGCTGTGGCAGCGCGAGCTGCTGGGCGCCGAGGACGACCCGGAGAGCCTGCTCGCCGCGCAACTCGCCTTCTGGACGCGGGAACTGGCCGGCACCCCGGCCGAACTGGCGCTGCCCGCCGACCGGCCGCGCCCGCAGGTGGCGAGCTTCGCCGGCGGCTCGGTCCCCCTGGAGCTGGACGCGCAGCTGCACGGACGACTGCTCGAACTGGCCCGGCAGCACGGCTGCACCCTCTTCATGGTCCTCCAAGCCGGCCTGTCCGTCCTCCTGTCCCGCCTCGGAGCCGGCACCGACATCCCCATCGGAACCGTCGTCGCCGGCCGCACGGACGAAGCACTCGACGACCTCGTCGGCTTCTTCGTCAACACCCTCGTCCTGCGCACCGACCTCTCCGGCGACCCGACCTTCACCGACCTCCTGGAGCGGGTGCGGGAAAGCGACCTCGCCGCCTTCGAGCACCAGGAGGTGCCCTTCGAGCAGGTCGTCGAGGCGGTCAACCCCGAACGGTCCCTCGGCCGCCACCCTCTCTTCCAGGTGATGATGACCCTGGACAGCGGCGCGGGGCCCGTCTTCACCCTGCCCGGCCTGGAGTCCGCGGAGCAGCCCGCCGCCTGGGACGTCGCCAAGTTCGACCTCACCGCCGACTTCCAGGAGCAGTGGGACGCGGGCGGCGCCCCGGCCGGGATCGGCGGATCCCTGGAATATGCGACGGACCTGTTCGACCGGGCCACGGCCGAGGACCTCGCGGCCGCCCTCGCCCGGGTGCTGGAGCGCCTCGCCGCCGACCCCGCCGCGCCCGTCGGGCGGACCGACCCGCTCTCCGTCGAGCAGCGCGCGCTGGTCCTCTCCGGCTGGAACGACACGGCCGCGCCGGTGCCTGCGGGGACCCTGCCCGAGCTGTTCGAGGAGCGGGCCGCCCGCACCCCCGGTGCGACCGCCCTGGTCTTCCGGGACACCGCGCTGACCTTCGCCGAGCTCGACGGCCGCGCCGACGCGCTGGCGCACCGGCTCGCCGGGCACGGGGTCGGCCCGGAACACCTGGTGGCCCTGGCCCTGCCCCGGTCCGCCGACTCCGTCGTGGCGCTGCTCGCCGTACTCAAGGCGGGCGCCGCCTTCGTCCCCGTCGACACCGACTACCCGGCCGAGCGGATCGCGCACCTGCTGTCCACCACGACCACCGTCGTCACCGACGCCGCGACCGCCCCGGGGCTCCCGGACACCGGCGGCGTCCGCATCCTCGTCGACGCGCCGGGCGCGGCCCCGGCGGGCTCCGCCGGCCCCGTCCCGGGCCGCCGGCTGCTGCCCGGCAGCGCCGCTTACGTGATCCACACCTCGGGGTCGACCGGCGAGCCCAAGGGCGTCGTCATCGACCATGCGGGGCTGCGCAACCTGTACGCCTTCCACCGGGCCGGGGTCATCGCCCGCGCGGAGGAGCTGCACGACGGCCGCCGGATGCGGATGGCGCTGACGGCCGCGCTCTCCTTCGACACGTCGTGGGAGGGGCTGCTGTGGATGGTGGCCGGCCACGAGCTCCATCTCGTGGACGACGACACCCGCCGCGACGCGGCCGCGCTGGTCCGGCACATCGCCCGCGCCGGCATCGATGCCCTCGACGTCACCCCGACCTACGCCGAACAGCTCGTCGAGGAGGGCCTGCTGGACGATCCCGTACACCGGCCCAAGGTGCTGCTGCTCGGCGGCGAGGCGGCGGGCGCGGCCCTGTGGACGCGGGTCCGGGCCGCCGACGGGATGCTCTGCCACAACCTGTACGGGCCCACCGAGTGCAGCGTCGACACCCTGTGGTGGGACGCCGCCGCCAGCGAGGAGCCGCTGGTGGGCCGCCCGCTCGCCAACACCCGGGCGTACGTGCTGGATGCCGGGCTGCAGCCGGTCGCCCCGGGCGTCCCGGGCGAGCTGTACCTGGCCGGGCCGAGCCTGGCCCGCGGCTACCTGAACCGGCCGGCGCTCACCGCGGGCCGCTTCGTGGCCTGCCCGTTCGAGGACGGCGCTCGCATGTACCGCACCGGCGACCTCGTCCGCTGGGACCGCGAGGGCCGCATCGAGTACCTCGGCCGCGCCGACGACCAGGTCAAGATCCGCGGCTTCCGCATCGAACCCGGCGAGATCGAGGCCTGCCTGCGGGCCTTCCCGGACGTGGCACAGGCCGCGGTGCTCGCCCGTGACGGCGGCCCCGCCGGGAAGCGCCTGGTGGCGTACGTGGTGGCGGCCGCGGGGCGCAGCGCCGACCCGGCCGCGCTGCGCGGGCGGCTCGCCGCGCAGCTGCCGGACCACATGGTGCCCTCGGCCTTCGTGGTCCTGGACGCCTTCCCGATGAACCGGAACGGCAAGCTGGACCGGGCGGCGCTGCCCGCACCGGACTTCGGCGCGCTGCTGTCCTCCTGCGCCCCGCGCGGGCCCCGCGAGGAGCTCCTGGCGGAGCTGTTCGCGCAGGTGCTGGGGCTGCCGTCGGTGGGCGCCGAGGACAGCTTCTTCGAGCTGGGCGGCCATTCGCTGCTCGCGACCCGGCTGCTCTCCCGGATCCGGGCCGTCCTCGGCGGCGACCTGGGCATCCGCCAGCTGTTCCAGCACCCGACGGTGGCCGGGCTGGCCGCCTGCCTGGCGCAGGGCTCCGCGGCCGGGGCGGCCCCCCGGCCGGCCCTGACCGCGGTGGCGGAGCGGCCCGAGGCCCCGCCGCTGTCGGCCGCCCAGCGCCGGCTGTGGTTCCTGAGCCGGGCGGGCCAGTCCGCCGGCTACCACTGCCCGTTCGCGCTGCGGCTGCGCGGCCCACTGGACACCGCGGCGCTGGCCGCGGCCCTGGGAGACGTCACCGACCGGCACGAAGCCCTGCGCACGGTGTTCCCGGAGGCGACGGGCGAGCCGTACCAGCGCGTGCTGCCGGCAGGGGGCGGCGTTCCGCTGGAGCTGGTGGAGTGCGGTCCGCAGGGCACCGCGGCGGCCCTCGACGCGCTGCTGGCGCGCCCGTTCGACCTGGCCGGCCAGCCCCCCGTACGGGCGGCGCTGCTCGCGGCCGGGCCGCAGGAGTGGGTGCTGGCCCTGGTCGTGCACCACATCGCGCTCGACGGGTGGTCCTGGGGGCCGCTGTTCCGGGACCTGTCCGAGGCGTACGCCTCCCGGTGCGCGGGCGCCGCGCCCGCCTTCGCCCCGCTGCCGGTGCAGTACGCCGACTACACGCTGTGGCAGCGGGAGCTGCTCGGCTCGGAGGACGACCCGGCGAGCCCGGTCTCACGCCAACTCGCCTTCTGGACCGACGCGCTGGCCGGTGCGCCCGCCGAGCTGTCCCTGCCCTACGACCGGCCGCGCCGGGCGGCGGCGGACTTCGCGGGCGGCTCCGCCCCCGTCGTCCTGGACGCCGAGCTGCACGGCCGGCTGCTGGAACTGGCCCGCGAGCACGGCTGCACCCTCTTCATGGTGGTGCAGGCGGCGCTGGCCGTGACCCTGTCCCGGCTCGGCGCGGGGGACGACGTACCGATCGGGACGCCCGTCGCGGGCCGCACGGACGAGGCCCTGGACGACCTCGTCGGCTTCTTCGTCAACACCCTCGTCCTGCGCACAGACGTCTCGGGCGATCCGACCTTCGCCGAACTCCTGGGCCGGGTGAGGGAGATCGACCTCGCGGCGCACGAGCACCAGGACGTGCCCTTCGAGCGGGTCGTGGAGGCGGTCAACCCCGAGCGCTCCCTCGCCCGCCACCCCCTCTTCCAGGTGCTGCTCCAGGTGCAGGCAGGCGAGGACGGCACGCTCGCGCTGCCCGGCCTCGACGTACGCCCCGAGCCCTTCCGCTTCGACGTCGCCCAGTTCGACCTGACGCTGGACGTCCAGGAGCACCGGGACGCCGAGGGCCGCCCCGCCGGGATCTCGGGCTTCCTGGAGTACGCCGCCGAGCTGTTCGACCACGCCACCGCCGAGGACCTCGCCGCGACCCTGGTACGGATGGTCCGGCTGCTCGCAGCGGCGCCGGGGCTGCCGATCGGGGCCGCCGACCCGCTGACCCCCGCGGCCCGCCGGCGGGCGCTGGTGGAGTGGAACGACACCGCGCTGCCGGTTCCGGAGGCCACCGTGCCCGAACTGTTCGCGGCGCGGGCCGCCCTCGCCCCGGACGCGACCGCGCTGGTGCACGGCGCCGAGCGGATCGGCTTCGCCGCCCTCGACGCCTGGTCGGACCGGCTCGCCCATCGCCTGGTGCGGGACGGGGCGGGTCCGGAGCGGCTGGTGGCCATCGCCCTGCCCCGCTCCCCGGCGGCGGTGGCCGCGATGCTGGCCGTCCTCAAGGCCGGTGCGGCCTTCGTCATGGTGGACACCGGATACCCGGCCGGGCGGATCGCGCACATGCTGGCCGACTCCTCCCCGGCGCTGCTGGTCACGGATTCCGCGACCGCACCGCTGCTGCCGTCCGCGGAGTTCCCGCTCGTCCTCACCGACGAGGCGGACGAGGCGGACGAGGTGGACGAGGTGGACACCGCCGCCCTCGCGCCCGGTGCCGGGCAGCTGCGGCCGCCCCGGCCGGGCGACGCCGCCTACGTCGTGTACACCTCGGGGTCCACGGGCCGGCCCAAGGGCGTCGTGGTCGACCACGCCGCGCTGCGCAACCTGTACGCCTTCCACCGCGCCCACACCATGGCCGAGGCGGAACGGACCGCCCTCGGTAGGCGGTTGCGGGTGGCGCTGGTGGCCTCGCTCTCCTTCGACGCCTCCTGGGACGCCCTGTTGTGGATGGTGGCCGGGCACGAACTCCACCTGATCGGCGACGCCGAGCGGCACGATGGCGCCGCCTTCGTCCGGTATGCCGCCGACGCCGCCCTCGACGTCGTCGACACCACCCCCACGCACGCCGAGCACCTGATCGAGGAGGGCCTGCTCGACGCCCCGCCGCGGCTGCTGCTGATCGGCGGGGAGGCCGCGGGCGAGGGGCTGTGGAGCCGGCTGCGCGCCACGGAGGGGATGCTCGCCTACAACCTGTACGGACCCACCGAGTGCACGGTCGACGCCCTGTGGTGGGACACCGCGCACAGCGAACGCCCGCTCATCGGCGGTCCGGTCGCCAACACCCGTGCCTACGTGCTCGACGCGGTGCTGCGGCCGGTGGCGCCGGGGGTGCCCGGCGAGCTGTACCTGGCGGGTGCCGGGCTGGCCCGGGGCTACCTGCGGCGCCCGGGCACGACGGCGGAGCGGTTCGTGGCCTGCCCGTTCGAGGACGGGGCGCGCATGTACCGCACCGGCGACCTCGTCCGCCGGGACGGCGAGGGCCGCATGGAGTACCTCGGCCGCGCCGACGACCAGGTCAAGATCCGCGGCTTCCGCATCGAACCCGGCGAGATCGAGGCCGCGCTCGCGGCGGCGCCCGGGGTGGACCGGGCCGCGGTCACCGTCCGGGAGGACGGACCCGGCGGTGCGAAGCGGCTGGTCGGGTACGTCGTCCCGGCCTCCGGCGGCGACGGCGGTACGGCCTCCGGCGGCGGTACGGCCTCCGCGGTGGACGCGGCGGGCCTGCGCGCCCACCTGGCGGGGATGCTCCCGGCACACATGGTGCCGTCGGCGTTCGTCGTGCTGGACGCCTTCCCACGGACCCCGAACGACAAGCTCGACCGGGCTGCGCTGCCCGCGCCGGATCCCGGCGAAGCCGAGGACGGCCGCGTGGGCCGGGCGCCGCGCGGCCGACGCGAGAAGGTCCTGGCGGGCCTGTTCGCCCAGGTGCTGGGGCTGCCCACGGACTCCGTGGGTGCCGACGCCGGCTTCTTCGACCTGGGCGGTCACTCCCTCCTGGCGGCCCGGCTGATGGCCCGGGTACGCGAGGCGCTGGGCGAGGAGCTCGGGATCCAAGACCTGTTCGCCGCGCCCACGGCCGCGGGGCTCGCCGCCCGCTGCGGCGGCCCGGTGTCGCGTGGGGACGCGGACCCGCTGGCGCCACTGGTCACGCTGCGCACGGGGGCGCCCGGCACGCCCGCGCTGTTCTGCGTCCACCCGGGCGCGGGCACCGGCTGGGTGTACCGGGGGCTGCTGGAGCACCTGGATCCGCAGCGGTCCGTGCACGCCCTGCAGTCGCGGGCGCTCAGCGCGCCGGAGGCGCGGCCCGGGAGCGTCACGGAGATGGCGGCGGAGTACGCGGCGCGGATCCGCGCGGTGCAGCCGCACGGCCCGTACCACCTGCTGGGCTGGTCCTTCGGGGCGGTGGTCGCGCACGCGGTGGCCGTGACGCTCCAGCAGGACGGTCAGGAGGTGGCCGGCCTCACCCTGCTCGATGGGTATCCGGCAGCCCCCGGCGAGCCGGCGGCCCCGGCCGCGGACCCGCTGCGGGACCTGCTGGAATCGCTCGGCTATCCGCCGCGGGAGGAGTGCGGCGCGGCCGAAGGGGTGCCGCTGACCCTCGCCGGGCTGATGGCGGCGGCCGCCGCCGAGGAGGGCCCGCTGTCGGTCTTCGACGGGGAGACCGTCGCCGCCCTCGGTGGGGCCTACGTCCACCACGACCGGCTGGCCGCCGCCCACCGTCCCGGGGTGTTCCGGGGTGGGGTGACGCTGGCCGCCGCCGCCCACGAGCAGGACGCGCCCGGGCCGCGGGTGTGGGAGCCGTACGTCACCGGCCCGGTCGCCCATCACGAAATACCCTGTGCGCACGGCGAGATGATGGCGTCCAAGCCCGCCGCCGAGATCGCCGCGCTGCTGGTCGAGGGCACGGTGGGCCGGTGAGCGCCGGTCGCGGCGCGCTGCGCCGCCGGGACTTCCGGCTGCTGTGGGCGGGGGAGTCCGTGAGCCAGTTCGGGAGCGCGGCCACCCGGGTCCTGCTGCCGCTGATCGCGGTGGACACACTGGACGCGGGGCCCTTCACGATGGGGGTGCTGGGCGCCGCGGCCTGGGTGCCGTGGCTGCTGTTCGGCCTGCCTGTGGGTGCGTGGACCGACCGGATGCGCCGCCGGCCGGTGATGATCGTGTGCAACGCGGTGTCGGCCCTGCTGATGCTGTCGCTGACCGCCACGGTCTGGCTGCAGGTCCTGACGACCGCTCAACTGATGCTGGTGGCGGTTCTGGCGGGCACCGCCGACGTGTTCTTCCGGGCCGCCTACAGCGCGTACCTGCCGACCCTACTGCCGCACGAGGAGCTCGCCGACGGCAACGCCCGGCTCCAGACCAGCGAATCGGTCGCGGAGGTCGTCGCACCGGGGGCGGGCGGGGCGCTGGCCCAGGCCGGGGGCGCGGCAGCCGGTTTCCTCGCCGACGGGCTGAGCTTCCTGGTCTCGACGGCGCTGCTGCTGCGCATCCGGACCCCGGAAGGCCCGCCGGGCGGCGAGGAACGGGCCGTCGGCCGACGGTCGTTGGTCACGGAGATCCGCGCGGGCGTGGCCTTTCTCGCCCGGGATCCGTTCCTGCGGACGATCCTGCTGTGCGACGCGGCGATGAACCTGTTCCTGGCCGGGGCGCAGTCCCTGTCGATCCTGTTCCTGAGCCGGACGGTGGGTGTGCCGGGCGCGCTGATCGGTGTCCTGATCGCGCTGGCCGGGCTGGGCGGGGTCCTGGGCTCGGTGGTCTCACCGCACCTGGCCCGCCGGTTCGGGACGGCCCGGGCGGTCCTGTTGTGCGCCTTCTGCGGAGGCCCGTTCGGGCTGCTGATCCCGCTCACCACGGACGGGGTGGGGCTGCTGGCCTTCCTGGTCGGGGAGTTCTGCCTGATGACCGGGGTGGTCGCCGGGAACGTCATCATCGTGAGCTTCCGGCAGGCGTACTGCCCACCGGACATGCTGGGTCGGGTCGGCTCCACCATCCGCTTCGTGATGTACGGAACGATTCCCGTCGGCAGCCTCCTCGGCGGCTCCCTCGGCGCCCTCCTCGGCGAACGCGACGCCCTGTGGCTCCTCTACGGCGGCAACGCGCTGTGCGCCCTGCTCCTCCTGACGGGCCCACTCCGCGCCGGGCAGGACCTCCCGACGGTCCCGGAGCCGGCCCAGGAGGGGAACGGGGTCGCCCCGTGAGCGGCCCAGGAGCCGGCTTCTCCCTGGAATGGCAGGTCAGCGCCAGGACCAGGTCCTTATGCCGCCGCGCGAGACCGCATTCAGGGGTGGGCGGGCGACGAAGGAGAATCCGCTGATCTGCCGGTACGCCGCATCACGGAAGACGAGCGGGCCGGACACCCACTCCTTCGACGCCGCCACCGGCGATGAGGAGGAGGACCGCAGTGGCCCAGGTTTTCTCCCCAAGTGGTGCACATTCGCTGCCCGTTACGGAGCTCTGGCCCACTGGTCGTGGCGTGGCCAGGCAGGATGATCAGAGGGCGATGGAGAGGCATGGACCGTGTGCGGCTACGGCGATGCGTCGCCGTAGCCGCCATCCGAACCGTTCGGGTTCCCGCCACGAGCCGACCCATGCTCAGTGTGGAGGTTCTCGCACGCCGCAGCCGCGTGGCCAGGGCAGGTCTCGCTCTCCCCGGAGGCGGTGGCCGGGTGCGGTCAGGTCGGGCCGTAACCCGGGTATCCGTTGACGAAGGCTTCGTAGAGCAGGTAGGCATTTGCGGACTCGACCACGAGGCCGAAGAGGACGAGGAACATGGTCACGGCCACGGAGCCGGCCTTCTCGCCGCGGGACTCCGGGACCCGCACGATGTGCGGCTTGTCCGGGTGGTAGGCGGCCTCGACGGTCGGACCGCCGCCGCGATGGTGCAGGGTCCGCTTCTCCCCGTGCAGGTCCGTGTAGACGTACGTGCCGAATCCGCCGCCCATGATGCGCGAGTGTCCGACCTGTCGGGCCTGGACCGTGATGCCGTCGCGCGGCAGGTACCACTGGAGGTAGAGGTCCTCCACACCCATCCGCGCGTAGGCCAGGCTCGCCGCGCCGACCGGCCCGACGAGCAGGGTCAGGAGCGCGACGATCCACTGGCCGTGGATGCCGACGGCGAGCGCGAGGGCGAAGAAGACGGACCCGACCGAGACCAGCCCGATCCGCGTCCTGCGACGGCCTCTGCGTCTTCGTTCCTCGTCCGGCGTCTCGGTCAGGACCCGCACGACGACCAGCGCCGAGCCGTCGACCGGTTCGGCCCCGGCCGCGCGTTCGGGCAGGTTCGCGGTGACCGCGTCGGCGAAGAGCGCCGCGGCGGCCTCGCTCACGTCGGCCAGCGCGTGCACGGCGGGCGCCGCCCCTGCGCGTGCGGTGAGTTCGACGGCGAGCGTGCGCCCTTCGGCGCGGATACGTGCGACGGCCGGGAGCGGGATCCGCACCTCCTCGTCGGGGCGACGCAGGACGAGTGCCCCGTCCTCGTAACGGAGCGTGGCTCCGAGGGAGTTGCGGAGAACAGGTATGGGTGAGGTGGTTGGCATGTGCGTCATCGTAGGGTCGCGCGCTCAGAGGAGCGCAGCAGGGCGGCGACTGCCGGGTTTCGAAATGAGCGTGCAGGTCCTCGCCGACCCCTTCGGCCGGCTGCCGTGGGCCTCGCCGGCCCTGCCCGGCGCCGTCCACGATGTCCGCGCGGCCCGCGAACACGGCATCGTCGACACCCTTGCCGAGGTCGGCGTCACCTGCCGGGCGGACCAGGTCTATCGGGGTGCCGGTGGAACGGTCCGCACCCCCTACTGGGACCGCCGGGAAACCCCTTCCACCGTTCAGAAGGTCAACCGCGCGCCACACGCGAAGATCCGCGCACTCGTCGAGCAGGCCATGGCCACCCTCACGGCTGGCGACTCCTGCGCAAGATCCGATGCTCGACCACCCGCATCACCGCACTCGTCCAGGCCGTCGCCGTCCCGCACCTGGCACGTGGCACGTGGCACGTGGCACGTCATCGGGGAACAGGTTGATAACCCACCGGAACGGCTCACGCACCGGGATCGGGATGATCGCCGAGGGCCGGCCCGCCCACCGTCGTACGCACGATGCGCGTGCGTACGACGACGACGCGGGGCAACCCGCTGTGCCGGCCCCGTTTCCGACTCACCGCTCGCCGGCAAGGTTCAGATCTCCGGCACGGGCGTCGCTCGAAGGAAGATCCACCGGCTTGGGGCGACGCCATGAGTGAGCGATCGGACGAGAGATCGGACGCCACCAAGAATCCACGGGCAGCGTTCCGGCAGGCTCGAAAGGCTCGCCGGGACGCGGGAGCGCCACCGACTGGCCGCCCTCTTCGGCGGCGTCGACCGTCCACTCCCCCGGCTCCGCCCAGGCATGGAGAGCGAGGTTGAACGTGCCCCAGTGGATCGGCAGCATCGTGCCGTGCGGGGTGCCGCCCTGGAGGTCGAGGTGGGCCCGCATGCCTTCCTCGGGCGTCATGTGGATGTCGGGCCAGTACTCCGAGTAGGCCCCGATCTGGATCATCGTGGCGTCGAAGGGGCCGTGTGCGGAACCGATCTCCGCGAAACCGGGGAAGTATCCGGTGTCGCCGCTGTGGTAGATCCGGTGCTCGTCGCCCGCGACCACCCAGGAGGCCCACAGGGTGTGCTGCTGGTTGCGCAGACCGCGGCCGCAGAAGTGCCGGGCGGGGGTCGCCGTGAGCGACAGCCCGCCGATCCTGGTGGTCTCGTTCCAGTCGAGCTCGCGCAGCCGGTCGGGCGACACGCCCCAGCGCTCCAGGTGGGCACCGACGCCGAGCGGCACCGCGAAGAGCGTGTCCGTACCGGCCAGCGCCTTGATCGTCGGCAGATCGAGGTGGTCGTAGTGGTCGTGCGAGATGACCACGACGTCGACCTCGCCGAGCGCGGCCAGCGGGAGCGGCACCGGGTGAAGCCGCTTGGGACCGGCGAAGGGGAAGGGTGAGCAGCGCTCGCCCCACACCGGGTCGAAGAGCACCCGGTGCCCGTCGATCTCCGCGAGCACACTGGAGTGACCCATCCAGGTCAGTCGCAAACCGGTCGCGGACGGTTTCGCCAGGTCCGCGAGGGTGGTGGGGTGCACGGGGACGGCCCCGGCGGGGCTGCGCCCGAGCCGCTGCTCACGGTGGAAGTAGATCTTCGCGAACTCCGTCATCGACCCGGAGGGCCTGTTCCGGGCCCCGACCGGGTTCTGGAAGACGCCGTCGGCGAAGTTCGGCGAGCGGCGGATCCGCTCCAGCCTGGCGCCGGACGGGTCCGCGCCGAAGGCTTCGGGCCGCAGGGCGCGCAGCCGGGGACGGAGGGGACGGGAGCCGGTCAAAGCGCCTCCAGGGAGGGTGCGGTCGGTGCGGTCGTATCGCTACGCCCATCCCAACGCACACCGGCCCCGAAGGATTCCGCCCGCCCCTCCCGACCCTTGCTGCGTCGTCCCGTCCTCCCGCCCCGCCCGCGTCCGCGGCGGCTACAGCGGCAGCAGGTCCGGGCGCTTCGCCTCGACGTGGTCACCGGAGGACTCGCCGCGCAGTCGACGGCCGATCCAGGGCACCAGGTACTCGCGGGCCCACTGGATGTTGTCGCGGGTCACGTCCACCGAGCCGCGCGGGCGCAGCTGCGGCCACGGCTGGTCGGGGTCGGCCGGCACCTCCAGGCCGAGCACCTGTGCGGCGCGCAGTGCGACACGGGTGTGGCCCTCGGGTGAGAGGTGCAGCCGGTCCGCGTCCCAGGCGCGCCGGTCCTGTACCGACTTCAGCGACCAGAGGTCGAGCACCGGGCAGTCGTAGCGGTCGGCGATCGCGCGCACGTGGGCGCTGTACGTCGCGACCTTGCCGCGGATGTGCTTGAGGACGGGCACACCGCGGGTGTCGAAGCCGGTGGTGATCATGACGTGGCCGACGGCTCCGGTGAGGTCGGCCACGGCCGCCTCGAAGCGTTCCGCCACGTCGTCCGGGTCGCTGCCGGGTCGGATGATGTCGTTGCCGCCCGCGCAGAAGGTGACCAGGTCCGGCGCGAGGGCCTTGGCCCTCGGCACCTGGTCGGCCACGATCTGGTCGAGGAGCTTCCCGCGCACCGCGAGATTCGCATACCGGAAGTCGTGCTCTTCGCGCTGATCGGCCAGGAGTACGGCGAGCCGGTCCGCCCAGCCGAGGAAGGAGTCCCCGGGCCCCGGGTCCCCCACGCCCTCTGTGAAGCTGTCCCCGATCGCCGCGTACGAGCCGATGGTCTTGAGTTTCGTCGTCGTCGCTGCCACGAGAACCCATCCTTCACTCCCGTAACCAACCTACGCCAACGTAATGAGGGGTTGACGGGCCGTGATCTGTACCACGCGGGGGATAAGGAATAAGTACGCGTGGGGCCGGGACCCCCCTCGGGTCCCGGCCCCACGCGTGTCCGGGCTCCGCCGGAGGATGCCGTCAGAGGCTGGCGCCCTTCGAGCGGAGGTAGGCGATCGGGTCCATGTCCGATCCGTAGGAGGGGCTGGTACGGATCTCGAAGTGCAGGTGGGGGCCGGTCGAGTTGCCGGTGGAGCCGGAGAGGCCGATGGCCTGGCCGGCGGTGACGCTCTGCCCGGAGGAGACCGAGAGCTGGGACAGGTGGGCGTACTGGGAGTACTTGCCGTCCGCGTGCCGGATGACGACCTCGTTGCCGTACGCGCCGCTCCAGCCGGCGGACACCACGGTGCCCGCGCCGACCGCCTTGACCGTGGTGCCCATGGGGGCGATGAAGTCGACACCGGTGTGGTAGCCGGAGGACCACATGGCGCCCGCGACCTTGTACTGGGTGGAGACGCCACCGCCGACCGGGGCCACGAAGCCGGAGGCGGCCGGCTGCACGGCGGGCGCCTCGACGGGGGCGGCGGGGGCCTCGACGGGGGCGGCGGGGGCCTCGGGGGCGGATTCCTGCCGGGCCTGCGGGACGGCAGCCTGCGCGGCCGGCTTCGACCCGGTCGTGGGGGCCGTCTTCACGGTGGCCCCGGGGGCGCTGCGCGGGGCGGGTACGGCGCCGGCCCGGGAGGCCTCGCCGCGGCCGCCGAAGGTCAGCTTCAGGCCGGGGTGGATCAGCGACGGGTCGCTGCCGACCGCCTCGCGGTTCTGCTCGTACAGCCGCTCCCAGCCGCCGGGCAGGCGGTGCTCGGCGGCGATCATGGAGAGGCAGTCGCCCGGGACGACGGTGTAGACGGTCGGGGCGGCGGCCTGGACGGCGGCCGGCGCGGCGACCCGGACGGCGGCGGGGGCCTGCGGTGCCACGGCGGGGACCACGGCGGGGACCACCGTCGGGGCGCCGGCCGCGTGGGCGCCGGCCGCACCGATCAGCGGCAGGGCGAGGGCCGCGCCACCGGTGCCTGCGACCGCGAATCCGCGGGCCATGGGAAGGGACTTGGGACGGCGGTGCTTACCCTTTGCAGGCATGGCGCATTCCTCTCCGGCGCCTGCGAGGTGAGCTGTCGGGTTCGGACTGGAGATGCCCGGCGGTTCATGTGCGGGACATGAACCGCTTAACCCCGAGCCGCACCGGAGAAAAGATCTCCGGCACGGCGGCCTACCTGGTTCCCCCGCTCCTGCCGCGCGAAATCGTTCGGTTGCGGTTTCCGGGAGGCGGCAGGATTCGGCGATCCACCCGGATCGATCGCGAAGGTAATCCCTTGTGGGCACACCGAACAAGCCGTGAATTCCCTGACGGATTCACAGGCATGAGGGACTGCCGGAATTCCGGTCACCCTCCGTCCATTCCGCTCCCCCAACAGCCGCGCCCATCGGGCCATTCGGCCCGGACGATCAGGCACTCACGGTCACCGTATGATCTGCCTCACGGGGCGGTGCCCGATCTCGCCTCCAGATACGGCAAGTTGGCGCCAAATGGCTTAATTCGGACAGTCGCCCCAGCAGAAGACGGAGGAGTTCCCGTGACCCAGCAGATACAGGAGCCGGAGCTGACCGGAGTGCGCAATTTCCGCGATGTAGGCGGATTGCCGACTTCTGATGGACGAAGGGTTAAGGCGGGACGACTGTTTCGAAGCGGACATCTCGCGCATGCCACCGCAACCGATGCAGCGTTCCTCGCCTCGCTCGGCCTCCACACCATCTTCGACTTCCGCAACGGCGCCGACCACGCCCTGGAGGGGCCGGACGTCGAGCTGCCCGGCGTACGGAACGTCAACATCCCGCTCTCGGACCCGGCGGACGGCCGGGAGTTCTGGCGGCTGGTCCGCGATGGCGACCTCGACCAGCTCCGCTCGGTCCTGGGCGGCGGCAGGGCGGCGGCCCGGATGGCGAACTCCTACCGCGGGATCATCCGGACCCGTACCGCCGAGCACAGCCGGGTCGTGCACGCCATCGCCGAGGACAGCGTCCCCGCCCTCCTGCACTGCGCCGCCGGCAAGGACCGGGCCGGCCTCTCCGTCGCCGTCACCCTGCTCGCGCTCGGTGTCGAGCGCGAGGCGATCGTGGCGGACTACCTGGAGTCCAACGCCCCGCACCGCCGCTACCGGGTGCGCCGCAGCGCGGAGTCGGCCGAGGCCCGCTCGCCCGAGGTGATGGAACTGCTCGCGCCGCTCTTCGACGCCCGCGCCGAGTACCTGATGGCCGCGTTCGACACGATCGACGAGGTCTGGGGCGGGGTGGACCGCTACCTGGCGGAGGGTCTCGGGCTGACGCCCGAGACCCTCGACAGGCTGCGGGACCGGCTCCTGGTCTGACCCGCCGGCCGGAGCCGGCCCCGGGGGGAGCGGCGTGGCCCGCACCGGAGGGAGGCGGGCCGTCAGCGCGCCGCGACGGCCTGCTTCACCAGCGTCCTGCCGAAGTCCCACATCAGGCCCGACCCGCCGTGCGCCTCGTCCATGAGCTCGCGGAAGGCGCCGACGAAGCGGTCGACGTCCCGCTCGTCCAGGACCAGTGGCGGAATCAGCTTGATCACCTCCAGATGGTCCCCGGAGACCTGGGTGAGGATGCGGTGCTTCTGCAGCAGCGGCACCACGACCATCTGTGCGAAGAGGCCCTTGCGGGCCGCCTGGAGCATCGCCCAGCGGCTGCGCAGCCCCAGCGAGGAGGGCCGCCCGAACTCGATGCCGATCATCAGGCCGCGGCCCCGCACCTCGTGCAGCAGCTCGTACTCGTCCACCAGGGACGCGAGCCGCCCGCGCAGCAGGTCGCCGGTCGTGCGGGCGCGGGCCACGAGCTGCTCGTCCTCCATCACGGACAGCACCGCCAGCCCGGCCGCCATGGCCTGCGCGTTGGAGCCGAAGCTGGCGGAGTGCACGAGCACCCGGTCCATGGACGAGTAGACCTTCTTGAAGATCCAGTCCTTGCCCAGGGTCGCGCCGACCGGCACGTAGCCGCCCGACAGCGCCTTGGCCACGCAGACCAGGTCGGGCTCCACACCGGGCTCGTGCTGGTACGCGTAGAAATCCCCGGTACGCCCCAGTCCGGTCTGCACCTCGTCCGCGATCAGGAGCGCTCCCCGCCGGTGCAGCAGCTCCTGCGCGGCGAGCAGGAATCCGGGCGGGGCGGGATGGACGCCCTTGCCCTGGATCGGCTCCACGACGAAGGCGGCGACGTCACCCCGCTTCAGCTCCCGCTCCAGGGCGGCCAGGTCGCCCAGCGCGACCCTGGTGTCGGGCAGCAGCGGTGCGAAGCCGTCCCGGAATCCGCCCTCGCCGTTCACCGAGAGCGAGCCGGTGGTCAGCCCGTGGAAGGCATGGTCGCAGTAAAGGACCCTGGGACGCCCGGTGGCGTACCGGGCGAACTTCAGGGCCGTCTCCACGGCCTCGGTACCGCTGTTGCCGAAGAAGACCCGGTCCAGGTGGGGGCTGTACGAGAGGAGCTTCTCGGCCAGCAGCCCGGGCAGCGGCTGGCAGTCGAAGCGGGTGAGGTCGGCGAGCTGGGCGTCCAGCACGTCGTGCAGCGCCCGCCGGACGACGGGGTGGTGGCGGCCCAGACCCATCACTCCGAAGCCGGCCAGCATGTCGAGGTAGTCGTGGCCTTCCGCGTCCCAGAAGTGGGCGCCCTCGGCCCGCTCGTAGACCTTGTCGAAGCCGATGGTGCGGAGCATGCGGGGCAGTTGGTGGTTGAGGTGGCGGGCGTGCAGCTCGTACCGTTCCGCCCCGCGCGCAGCCAGCAGGGCGCCGAGGTCGAATCCGCCGCCCCGGCCCCCTTCCGCCGGACTCATGCCGACCTGTCCCGGTTGCCTCCGACCGTCTCCCGGGCGGCCCGCAGGGATTCCTTGAGGGAGCCCATGGTGGCGAGGACGGCGGTGGGCTCGTAACCGCAGTGCGCCATGCAGTTCGCGCAGCGCGGGTCCTTTCCGCGTCCGTACTTGTTCCAGTCGGTCTCCTCGACGAGCTCCCGATAGGTCGGCACGTAACCGTCGCTCATCAGGTAGCAGGGGCGCTGCCAGCCGAAGAGGGAGTAATTCGGAATGGCCCAGGCCGTGCAGGGGAAATCGGCCTTTCCTTCCAGGAAGTCCAGGAAGAGCGGCGAGTGGTTGAGCCGCCAGCGCCGCCGGTTGCCGCCCGCGAAGGCCTTCCTGAAGAGTTCTCGGGTCTGGTCGACACCCAGGAAGTGTTCCTGGTCCGGCGCCTTTTCGTAGGCGTAGGCGGGCGAGATCATCATTTCGTCCACCTGCAGGTCGTCATTGAGGAAGTTGAGCACCTCGATGATCGTCTGCGGGGTGTCGGTGTTGAAGAAGGTGGAGTTCGTGGTCACCCGGAATCCACGCCTCTTCGCTTCCTTGATGGCTTCGACCGCCTCGTCGAAGACGCCTTCCTTGGCCACCGACTCGTCGTGGCGCTCGCGCAGACCGTCGATGTGCACCGCGAAGGCGAAGTACGGGGAGGGCGTGAAATTCTCGATCTTCTTGCGCAGCAGCAGGGCGTTGGTGCACAGGAACACGTACTTCCGCCGGGCGACCAGTTGCCGCACGATCTCGTGGATCTGCGGGTGCATCAAGGGCTCGCCGCCCGCGATCGACACCATCGGCGCACCGGACTCCAGCACGGCCCCGACGGCCTGCGCCACCGGCATGCGCTGCTTGAGCACCCCTGCCGGGTGCTGGATCTTCCCGCACCCCTCACAGGCCAGGTTGCACGCGTAGAGGGGCTCCAGTTCCACGATCAGCGGGAACTTCTCCCGCTTGCGGAGCTTCTGTTCGAGCAGATACGTCCCGACCCTGATGGTCTGGCGCAGCGGCATGGCCATCTGGCTCACCTCCTGGGGAGCAGCGAAGAACGGTGCCATTCGTAGAACGCGGGCAGTACGGCACGCAGAACACGGAAGGCCGATATTCCCCCGCGCACCGTGCCGATGCGGACGAGCTCGTGCTCCGGGGCGTCCACGATCACCCGGACGGCCGCAACGGGCCGGCCGGCGCCCCGGACGGCGGCCCGGAGGGTCGCCGCGGACTCCATGTCGACCGCGACGGCGCCGGTGGCACGCAGCTGCGCGCGCTCCTGGCCGCGGACGACGTGGTCGGACCCGGTCAGCGGACCGATGTGCACGGTCCGGCCGGGGGCGGCCCGGGCCAGCGCCTCGGCCAGCAGCGCGGTCCCGGTACAGGCGACGGTCCCCCGCGGGTCGCGGGTCTCCTCCGCGACGACGAGGTCGCCCGGGCTCATCCCGGGGACGAGCCCGGCGCAGAACCCGGTGGCGAGGACGGCGGCCCGCTCCGTCCCGGCCCCCTCCAGGGCCCGGAGCACGGCCCGTTCGGCCGCCCGCGGGCCCATCCCGGTGCGCAGCAGGGTGTACGCCCCGGCCCGCGCGGGGTCCGGCCCGCGGGCGGAGCCGCGCCCCGCGCTGCGCAGAGCCGCCTGCTCGATGCGCAGCGCGCAGGCGACGAGCAGCGGGCCGGTCTGCGGGGCACGGTCGCCCTCGGCGCCGGACATCAGGGCCCCCCGGCGGGCGAGCCTGCCGGGGCGGAGGGCTCCCCGTACAGGTAGCGGCCGAGCGCGGTCAGCGGGAACACCTGCCGGTACAGGTGGTAGTTGATGGAAAAGTCCCAGGGGAAGCCGGTGCCGGTGAAGTACGGCTCGTCCCAGGAGCCGTCCTCCCGCTGGGTCTGGACCAGATGGGCGATGCCCCGCTCGACGGCCTTGCCGTCGCGTTCCCCGGCCGCCAGCAGAGCCATGAGGGCCCACGCGGTCTGCGAGGCGGTCGAGGCGCCCTTCCCGGCCCACGAGCGGTCCCGGTAGGAACGCTGGTCCTCGCCCCAGCCACCGTCCTCGTTCTGTACGGATTCCAGCCAGTGGACCGCGCGCCGGACCGCGGGGTGTCCCTGGGCGATGCCCGCCGCGGTGAGGGCGGGCACCACCGAACCGGTTCCGTAGACGTAGTTGGTGCCCCAGCGGCCGAACCAGCTGCCGTCCGGCTCCTGCGCGTCGAGCAGCCAGGCGATGCCGCGGCGGGTGCGGGCGTCGCCCGCCCGGCCCTCGAAGGCGAGCATCTCCACGACGTGGGCGGTGACGTCCGCCGACGGCGGGTCGATGACCTCGCCGAAGTCGCAGAAGGGCAGCTTGTTGGGGAAGGGGCTGGTGTTGTCGGCGTCGAAGGCACCCCACGCGCCGTCCTTCGACTGCATGCCGAGGTTCCAGGACACGCCGCGGGCGATGGCGGCGTCGACCCGGACCGGGTCCGGGTGCCGGATCCGACGCAGGGCGAGGACGACCTCGGCGGTGTCGTCGATGTCGGGGTAGGTGTCGTTGTGGAACTCGAACGCCCAGCCCCCGGGAGCCAGTCCGGGACGGCGCACCGCCCAGTCTCCAGTGCGCGTGATCTCCTCGCCGAGCATCCAGTCCGCGGCCTTGACCAGGGCGGGATGGTCGGGGCGCACGCCCGCGTCGGCGAGGGCGATCGCGGCGAGGCAGGTGTCCCACACCGGGGACTGGCAGGCCTCGATCATCCGGGCGCCGTCCGCGCGCCGCACCGCGAACCGGTCCAGGGATTCCAGTCCCGCGCGCATCACCGGATGGCCGAGGTCGTAGCCGAGCAGGTGCAGGGCGATGACGGAGTACACGGCGGGCGGCTGGATCCCGCCCCAGCAGCCGTCGTTCTCCTGGCGCTCGACGATCCAGCGGGCGGCGGTGCCCATGGCCGCCCTGCGCAGCCGGCGCGGGGCGAACCGCCGGTAGACGTGCAGGGCTTTGTCCATCCGCTGGAAGGCGCCGTCCCAACTGGTCAGCGGGGCCAGGCGGGGTGCGGGGTAGGGTCTGCCCGCGTCGCTGTGCAGCTCGTCGAGGGCGAAGGGGGCGGGGCGGACCGGGCGCATCGCCGAGACCACGGTGAGCGGGACGATCGTCTGGCGGGCCCAGCAGCCGAAGTCGTAGATGTTCAGCGGGACCCAGGGCGGCAGGAACACCAGCTCGGGCGGGAGTTCGGGCAGGTGGTCCCAGCTCCACCAGCCGAAGAGGGCGAGCCAGATGCGGGTGAAGACGCGGGCGGCCGCGACCCCGCCGTTGGCCCGGATCCAGGCCGAGGCGCGGCTCATGTGCGGGGCGTCCGGCGGGTCCCCGGCCAGGCGCAGCGCGACGTAGGCCTCGATGGTCGCGGAGAGTTCGGGCGGGCCGCCGTGGAAGGTGGCCCAGGTGCCGTCCTCGCGCTGCTCGCCACGGATGAAGAGGGCGGCGGCGTACGTGGTGGCCTCGTCGCGGATGCCGAGGAACTGCCGCAGCAGGAGGTCCTCGGCGTCCATGGTGACGTTGGTCTCCAGGTCGCCCTTCCACCAGCCCGCGGGGTCCTGGCGGTCCAGGAGGTGCCGGGTGGCGCGTGCGGTGGCCTCGTACACCTCGCGTGGGCCGCCGTCCGGCGGTGGCGGCAGGTCCGCCGTGGCGCGTCCCGCGCCGGGCGCACCCGGTCGCCGGTGGGCGGGCGGCGGGCCGGCGCGCCGGCCCGGGTCGGGCGGGGCGGTGACCCGCTCCGTGACCGCCACCGGCCCGGGGGGCGCGGCGCCCGCCGGCGGGCCGGCCGCGGCGGCCGGGTCGGGCGGCGGGGCGCCCTGGGTGGATTCGCTGCCGGCGCCGGCGCTCTCTGCGCTGCCGTCGGTCGTCGCTGTCATGGCTTCCCCTTAGAACAGTGTCCTGTGCTGTGCTGGGGTCTGCCGTCGGCCGGTGCGCGCCTCGTTCAGATGGCGGCGCCGGCCGGCGACTCGCGATTCATATCCGCTGCCGGGTGGCGGTCACCTCTTGCGTACGACGACGAAGTCGGCGAGGTCCACGAGCTGTTCGCGGACCCGCTGGGGCATGTCGATGTCGTCCAGGGCGCGGATCGCCACCGCGTGCTGGCGGCGTGCCTCGTCCGCGGTCCACTGGCGGCCGCCGGCCTCCTCGATGAGTCTCGCGCGGGCCGCGAACTCCTCCTCCGAGAAGTTCTCGAAGTCGCTGCTCTTGGCGTCGGCGGCGAGCAGCTCGGCGAGTTGCTCGGAGGCCGGGCCGCCAGCGGCGAGGGCGGCGACCACCGGGAGGGACTTCTTGCGCTGGCGCAGGTCGCTCCAGGTCTGCTTGCCGGTGGACTCCGGGTCTCCCCAGATGCCGAGCAGGTCGTCGACGGCCTGGAAGGCGAGGCCGAGGTGGTAGCCGTACTCCTCCAGCTTGTCGGCCGTTCGGTCGTCGGCTCCGCCGAGCACGGCGCCGATGGAGACCGCGCAGGCGAGCAGGGCGCCCGTCTTGTTGCCCTCCATCTCCAGGCACTCCTCGACGCTGACGCGCTCGCGGTGCTCGTAGGAGATGTCCTGGGCCTGGCCGTCGATGAGCTTGCGGCTGGCGGTGGTCAGGCGGCGGGTGGCGCGGCCGGCCTCGACGGTGCCGAGTTCCAGCAGGACCTCGTTGGCGAGGGCGAAGAGGGCGTCGCCGACCAGGATCGCCTGGGCCGGTCCGTGCACCTTCCAGACGGTGTCGCGGTGGCGGCGCTGCTCGTCGCCGTCCATCAGGTCGTCGTGGAGCAGCGAGAAGTTGTGCACGAGCTCGACGGCGACGGCGCCGGGGATGCCGATCTCGGGGGCGGCGCCGGCGGCCTCGGCGGAGAGCAGGGCGAGGGCGGGACGGACGGCCTTGCCACCGTCGCCGTCGGCCGGGTGGCCCTGGGCGTCGATCCAGCCGAAGTGGTAGGCGGCGACGGTGTCCATGGGCGCGGCGAGCCGGTCCACGGCCGCGCGGAGCGCGGGGGTCGACATCGTCCGGCCGCGTTCCAGGAGGGCGACGGTGTCGGCCTTCTCCACGCCCCTTCCGGCTGCGCCCACACTGGCATCCGTGTTCTCGACAGCCGGATTCCCCGGGTTCACTGGCTCTCCTCTTGTTCCTGTACGTGCTGTGCTCGTGGTGCTGGTGACGGCGCTGGTGCCGGTCGTCGTGGTGGTGGTCGTCATGCCGCCTCCTGCAGAGGGTGTTCGCGGTGGCGGCCGAGCCCGGCGAGTGCGGCCTGCGCCGCGCTCAGTCCGCTCCGCACGGCGCCCTCCATGGTCGCGGGCCAACCCGTGGCAGTCCACGCACCGGCCAGGTAGAGCCCCGGCGTGTCGGTCCGGGTCCCGGGGCGCAGCCGGCCGACGCCCGGGGTTGGCGCGAAGGTGGCCGTCCGCTCCCGGGTGACGAAGAAGTCCCGTACCTTGGCGCCGCGCGCGGCGGGGAGCAGTCGTTCCAGCTCGGGGAGGTACTTGGCGCGCAGCACCGAGACGGGCTCGTCGATGTCGTCCTGGGCGGCGGACTGCGACAGCGCCAGGTACTGGCCGCCGTCGGTCAGTCCGGAGGAGTCGGTGCGGTCGAAGACCCACTGCACCGGGGAGCCGAGGGCGGCGAAGAAGGGCTGCCGGAGCACCTTGCGGTCGTAGACGACGTGGACGTTCAGGATCGGTGCGGTGCCGATGTCGAGGAGCCTGCCGGGGTCGTCGAGGGCGCCGGCGGGCAGCAGCCCGTGCGCCTCGCGCTGCGGTACGGCGAGGACGACGGTGCCCGCCGCCAGGGACTCCTGCTCGGTGTCGACCCGCCAGGCCCCGTCCGGCGTACGGGTCACGGCCGTGACGCGGGTGCGCAGTTCGGTGCGGACCCCGGCGGCGTCGAGCTGTTTGCGGGCGAGGGTGTCGTGGAGGTCGCCGAGCGGTACGCGGGCCCAGCCGATGTCGGCCGCGCCCTTCTCGGAGAGCAGTCCGGTCTTGAAGACCATGGCGGCCAGGCCCAGGGAGGAGTGCTCGGCGGTGGCGTTGAGGGTCGCGATGCCGACGAGGTCCCAGAGGGCCTCGATGGTGCGGGCGGACTGCCCGTGGCGGCCGAGCCAGGTGGCGAAGTCCAGGCCGTCCAGCGCCGGGTCGGCCGGGTCGAGGCGGCGCAGGGCGAGGGCGGCGCGGCCGACGCTGGCGCGCTCCGCGAGGGACAGGTGCGGGTAGCGGGCCAGCGCCCCGGCGAGGTGCAGGGGCACGGGCAGGCCGCCGCGGCGCAGCCGTCCCAGGCGCGGCCCGCCGGGGTGGGCGACGTCGAGGACGGGTACGTCGAGCCGGTCCTGGAGCGGGGCGAGCGCGGAGCCCTCGACGCGGTCGAGGAACCACCGGTAGGCGGTGCAGCAGCGCAGGTAGACGTGCTGGCCGTTGTCGACGTCGAGGTCGCCGCGCTTGAAGGAGAAGGCGAGCCCGCCGAGCCGGGGGCGGCCTTCGAGCAGGGTGACGCGGAGTCCGGCGTCGACGAGTTCGAGGGCGGCGGTGACCCCGGCGAGGCCGCCGCCGACGACGACGGCGTGCTGGTCGGTACCGGTCATGCGTCCTCCCCCGTGGTGCGGCCGCCCTCCGGGCGGACGGGCAGGCCGCGGTCCGCAGGCAGGGACGCGCCCGCCGTCGGCCCGGTTGCTCCGCCCGGCGCACGGCCGGGACGGCACGCCGTGCCCGTACGCCGGGCGCCGCCGGCGCGCGCCGGGCGGATGCTCCGGAACGTCCCCGGGGCGCCGGCCTTGGGAGCCGGGAGTGCCTTCTTCCGGGTCACGTCCGCCTCCGGACGGCCTGGCGGGAGACGGTGCGCGCGTCGAGGCCGGACAGGCCGCGCACGGCCACGTACGCCTTCTCGTGCGGCGGCAGCGAGACCCGGCCGCGCAGGACCGCCTCCGGCTCCCGTTCGATGCGGTCGAGGAGGCGCCGGTAGATACCGGCCATGGCGGCCACGCAGGCGCCGCTGCGCCGGTCGAGCATCGGCAGCAGCCGGTAGCCCTCGGCGAACAGGGAGCGGGCACGCCGGACTTCGTGGTGGACCAGCCCGGCGAAGTCCGCGCCCGCGGACAGCCGGTCGGCCCGGAAGCCCTCCGAGCAGCCGAACTTGGCGAGGTCCTCGGCGGGCAGGTAGGTGCGTCCGTTGCCGGCGTCCTCGCGAACGTCGCGCAGGATGTTGGTGAGTTGCAGGGCGAGGCCGAGCGTGTCGGCGTACTCGGCGGCGCGCGCGGCGCCGGGGGTGTCCGGGCCCGCTGCGCCCACGGTGCCGAAGACGCCGAGGGAGAGCCGTCCGATGGCGCCGGCCACGCAGCGGCAGTAGATCTTGAGGTCGTCCCAGGTCTCGTAGGTCTCGCCGCGGACGTCCATCAGCACGCCGTCGATGAGCTCGTCGAGGCCGCCGAGCGGGATCGGGAAGCGGCGGGCGGCGTGCGCCAGCGCGACGGCGACCGGATCGGTGTCGTCTTCGTCGACCTCACCGGCCCGGATCCGCCCGAGGACGGCACGGGTCTCCTCCAGGCGCGCGAACTTCGCCTCGACGGGCAGCGTGCCGTCGCCGATGTCGTCGACCCGCCGGGAGAAGGCGTAGAGCGCGGACATCGCATGGCGCTTGTCGGTGGGCAGCAGCCGGATCCCGTACGCGAAATTGCGCGCCTGTGAACCGGTGACGGCCTCGCAGTAGCTGTAGGCCGCCGAGACCTGTGCGGAGACCGCGGTCGGTGCGGAAGCGTGTGTGGGGCCCTCCACGGTCGGGCTCACCCCTTTCTCGGCGCTGTGCGCAGGACGGCGGCAACCTCGCGGAGCAGGCCGCTCTTGGTCGGTTTGGGCGGGCCGGGGAGTACGTCGAAGCCTGCGGCGGTGACGGCTCGCAGGGCGGCACGCCCCCCTCCCACGAAGCCCGCGAGCAGCAGTCGGAGCCTGCCGTGCACGCTACCCACGAGCGGTACGCCTTCATTCAGCAACGCGCGTGCGCGTTCGGATTCGAAGGCGATCAGGGCGCGCACCGAGGCGCCGGCGGACGGTGCCGCCAGGTCGGCCTCGGACACGTGGAAGCGACGCATGTCCTCGGCCGGCAGGTAGATCCGGTTCCGGCCCAGGTCCTCGGCGACGTCCTGGACGTGCTCGACGATCTGGAGGGCGGTGCAGACGGAGTCGGAGAGGCGGATCCGTTCGGGGGTGCTGGTGCCGGTGAGGGACAGCACGAGGCGGCCGACCGGTTGGGCGGACAGCTCGCAGTACGCGGCGAGGTCCGCGTAGGTCTCGTAGCGGGTGACCCGCTGGTCCTGGCGGTTGGCCTCGATGAGCGCGAGGAAGGGCTCGGGGGTCAGGCCGTGGGAGCGCACCACGGGTTGCAGCGCGAGCAGCAGGGGGTGGCGCGGGGGGCCGTCGGCGGAGCCGAACACGCGCAGCAGGTCGGCCTCGAAGGCGTCCAGCATGGCGGGCGGGTCGTCCACCGCCGCGGGGTCCAGGCCGAGGAGCACGGCGTCGCGTCCGCCGGGGGCGAGGTCGCCGTCGCCGATGTCGTCGACGAGGCGGGCGTATCCGTAGACGGCCGTCAGCCCGTCGCGCCAGGCCCGGGGCAGGAAGGCGGGGGCGACGGGAAAGTTCTCCGCCGCCGCCTTGTCGAGGGTGGCGCTCACGTGGACCGGGTCGGACGGGGGTCGGATGCCGTGTCCCGGGTTCACCGTCGGCCGCCCGGGGCGGGGACGGCTGCCGTCCCTGGGGGCCGGAGAATTCCCGTAGCCAATGCCGTCACATCTCCCGTTCTACACTGCCGACCCATTACATCCCATTTCGGACACGCCGCCGGGGTTTTCCCGGGGCCGCCCCAGGGCCGTTCACCTGCGGGGAATCGTCCCCTCTTGCCGCGATTCAAGACCGCCCCAGCTTACGCTGTAGAACGCCGCGGAGGCCGCCCGGGTATTCGCCGGGCCGGCGAATGTCGTCGCGCAATACGGGAACGCGGGGGCGGCGTAATCCGCGCACATGGTCAAGGCCCCCGGCGCGCTGAGCGGCGGGGGCCTTCGGTGAAGCGGGCAAGCGCCTCGCAGGACGCCGCGCGACCCGGGGCTCAGCCGTGGGTGGCCTTCTCGTAGGCCGAGACGACTTCCTCCGTCGGCCCGTCCATCAGGAGCTCGCCCTTCTCCAGCCACAGCACCCGGTCGCAGGTGTCCCGGATGGACTTGTTGTTGTGGCTGACGAGGAAGACCGTGCCGGCCTTCTCCCGGAGCTCCTTGATCCGATTCTCCGAACGCACCTGGAAGGCGCGGTCACCGGTGGCGAGGGCCTCGTCGATCATCAGGACGTCGTGGTCCTTGGCCGCCGCGATGGAGAACCGCAGCCGCGCCGCCATACCGGAGGAGTACGTGCGCATCGGCAGGGAGACGAAATCCCCCTTCTCGTTGATGCCCGAGAAGTCGACGATGCTCTGGTAGCGCTCCTTGATCTGCTCGCGGCTCATACCCATGGCGAGACCGCCGAGGACGATGTTGCGCTCACCGGTGAGGTCGTTCATCAGCGCGGCGTTCACGCCGAGCAGCGAGGGCTGGCCGTCGGTGTAGACCTTGCCCTCCTCGCAGGGCAGCAGGCCGGCGATGGCGCGCAGCAGGGTGGACTTGCCGGAGCCGTTGGAGCCGATGAGGCCGATGGCCTCGCCGCGGTAGGCGGTGAAGGAGACCCCGCGCACGGCGTGGACGCGGCGCACGCCCGGGGCGTCGCCCTTCCTCCGGCGGACTATCTTGCTGAGCGCGGCGGTGGCCGCACCCCTGCCGCTGCTGCCGACGTTGACGCGGTAGACGATGTGAACGCCGTCCGCGATCACTGTGGGGACGCGTCCCCGGGTGTTGTCATCCACGGCCGTAACGCTCCTCAGACTTCCAGAAGTACACGAAGCCGCCGAGGCCGATCACCGTGGCCCAGCCCACGGCGAAGAGCCACACGTGCGGAGGCAGGTTGCTCGCGCCGTAGTCGTCGATCAGGGCGAACCGGATCAGGTCCATGTAGATCGCGACGGGGTTCAGCAGCAGCGCGTCGCTGATCCACTGCGGCTGCTCCTTGAGGTAGATCCCGATCGGGAACATGACGCCCGACGCGTACATCCAGGTACGCATCACGAACGGCATCAGCTGCGCCAGGTCGGGGGTCTTCGAGCCCATCCGCGCGAAGATCATGGCGAGGCCGGTGTTGAAGACGAACTGGAGCGCCAGCGTCGGGATCACCAGCAGCCAGGACAGCCGCGGGTAGTTGCCGAACCAGACCGCGACCACGAAGACGACGATCATCGAGTACAGCAGCTGCTGGAGCTGCTGGAGCGAGAACGACACCGGCAGGGAGGCGCGCGGGAAGTGCAGCGCGCGCACCAGCCCGAGGTTCCCCGAGATCGCCCGGACGCCCGCCATCACCGAACTCTGCGTGAAGGTGAAGACGAAGATGCCCATCACCAGGAAGGGGATGTAGACGTCCTTGGGCATCTCCCGGCCCGCGCCGATGATCAGGCCGAAGATCAGCCAGTAGACGAGCGCGTTCAGCAGGGGGGTCACCACCTGCCACACCTGGCCGAGCTTCGCCTGGCTGTACTGCGCGACCAGCTTGGCCCGGGAGAAGGCCATGATGAAGTGGCGCCGGCCCCAGAGCTGCCGCACGTACTCGCCCAGGCCGGGCCGGGCGCCGCTGACCGACAGGCCGTACTTCCTGGCGAGCTCCGCGGCGCTGAGCCCCGCGTCTGCGGACGGCGGCCTGCTCGTGGCGAGGGCGCCGTCGTGGGTTGTGTCACTCACAAGTTGAAACTTTCGTCTTCAAGATGCGGCCAGGTGGGCAGCAGGCTGGTGGCTCGAAGCCCGTTTTCGCGCCATGTTCGCAGACGCGGGCTGGTCAGATGACGGGAGGTCGGCCCAGACGGGTCAACCGCCAGACCGTACGCCATCTCATCGGGCGGCGGGGCCCGCAGGGAGTGGCCCATCCCTCGCGGAACCCGCCGAACCAGGCCTTGAGCGCCGGGCCCGACGGCTTCCGCAGGAGCGTCAGCATCAGCCAGACGCCCAGGTAGACCGGTACCAGCGGGGCGGGCAGGTTGCGGCGGGCGAGCCACACCCGGTTACGGGCCACCATACGGTGGTAGACCGCGTGCCGGGAGGGGGCGGTGGTCGGATGGAGCAGGACCATGTCCGCGCGGTAGTCGATCAGCCACCCCGCGTCGAGCGCGCGCCAGGCCAGGTCGGTCTCCTCGTGAGCGTAGAAGAACTCCCCCGGCAGGACTCCGGCCTGCTGGAACACCGTGGTGCGGACGGCGTTGGCACCGCCCAGGAAGGTGGTCACGCGTGAGGACCGCATCGGGTCCGAGGCGCGCAGCCGCGGCACGTGGCGGCGCTGCGTCCGCCCGGTGTCCGGGTCGGCGATCCGGAAGCTGATGATCCCGAGCTCGGGGTCCTCGGCGAAGGCCTGGCGGCACAGCTCGGCGGTGTCGGTGCGCTCCAGCAGCCCGTCGTCGTCGAGGAAGAGCAGGGCGTCCACCTCGCGGCCGCCGGGCCCGAAGGCCTCGATGCCGACGTTGCGGCCGCCCGGGATGCCGAGGTTCTCGGGCAGGTCGACGCAGCGGACGCCCGGCGGCAGGTCCGCCACCTCGGACACCCGTACTCCCTGGCCCACGACGACGACCTCGACCGGGTCGCCGTCCTGGCGGGCCACCGAGTCCAGGAGGGCCTTGAGCTCGTCGGGCCGGTTGCCCATGGTGATGATCACGGCGCCCAGCCGCATCGGGGCGGTCACTTCAGCCTGCTGGAAGCGAGGATCGACACCAGGTGCAGCACGGTCTGGAGCATCGCGATGCCCGCGAGGACGGCGACGCCGACGCGCGACCAGTAGAGATCGCCGCGCATCTGGTCCAGGACGGCCAGGAACAGGATGAGCAGCGAGGCCTCGATGCCGAGGATCAGGCGGTGGAACTTGAGCGCGGCCGCCGCGCGGCGCGCGAGGGCCATGCCCTTGGCGCGCGGCTCGGCCGCCGCGTCCTTGACCACGGGCTTCCCCGCCTGGTGGCGGGCGACTCCGACCAGGTCCGTCTCTGCCTTGATCAGGATGGCGCCGAGCGCGGCGAGCGTGCCGAGGAAGGCCCACAGCCAGTCGGCGCCTCCGGTGCCCCCCAGGTCGGCGGCGCGCAGGCCGAAGCCGACCAGGACCGCCGCGTCGCACAGGTAGGCGCCGACCCGGTCCAGGTAGACCCCGGAGAGCGAGTACTGCTTCTTCCAGCGGGCGACCTCGCCGTCGACGCAGTCGAGCAGCAGGTACAGCTGGACCGCGACCACGCCGAGGACGGCGCCCCAGACGCCCGGCACCAGCAGCGCCGGCAGGGCGAGGACGCCGGCGAGGGTCATCAGGTAGGTCAGCTGGTTGGGGGTGACCTTGGTGGTGACCAGGACGCGGGTGATGCGCAGGGAGATCTCGCGCATGTAGAGGCGCCCGCCCCAGTGCTCGCCGCTGACCCGGTCCTTCACGCCCGCGGGGTGGACGACGGGCCTCAGTTCAGCTACGGATGGTCTTGGCATAGTCGGCGTATGCGTCCCTGATCTCGGCGGCGGACAGGTTGAGGTGCTCCAGGACGGTGAAGCGTCCCGGGCGGGTCTGGGGGGCGTACTCGACGGCCGCGACGAACTCCTCGACGCTGAAGCCGATCTCCTCGGGGGCGACCGGCAGGCCGTGCCGGCGCAGCACCTCGACGAAGTGGCCGGAGGCGTCCGCGGCCCCGCGCAGGTGCATCGCGAAGGCCGCTCCGATGCCGACCTGCTCTCCGTGCAGCGCGGAGCGCCCCGGGTAGAGCAGGTCGAAGGCGTGGCTGATCTCGTGGCAGGCCCCGGAGGAGGGGCGGGAGTCCCCGCTGATCGACATGGCGATGCCGGAGAGCACGAGCGCCTCGGAGAGCACGGTGAGGAACTCGTCGTCACCGCAGCCGCCCGGGTGGCGCAGCACGGACTCGCCCGCGGTACGGGCCATGGCCGCGGCCAGGCCGTCGACTGGCTCGCCGGTGGTCCGGTGCGAGAGCTCCCAGTCGGCGATCGCCGAGATGTTGGAGATCGCGTCGCCGATGCCGGCGCGGATGAACCGCACCGGGGCTTCCTTGATGACGTCGAGGTCGATCACCATGGCGATCGGCGTGGGGACGCCGTAGGAGCCGCGGCCGTTGTCGTTGTCCAGGATGGACACCGGCGAGCAGATCCCGTCGTGCGAGAGGTTGGTGGCGACGGCCACCATGGGCAGCCCGACCCGCGCCGCGGCGTACTTGGCCACGTCGATGATCTTGCCGCCGCCCAGGCCCACGACGGCGTCGTAGCGGCGGCCCTTTATGTCGTCGGCCAGCTTGACCGCGGAGTCGATGGTGCCGTCGACGACGGCGTACCAGTCGGCGTGCGGGAGCACGGGCTCCAGCTTGGCGCGCAGCGCCACGCCGGAGCCCCCGCTGATGGCGATGGCGAGCTTGCCGGAGGCGGAGATCCGCTGGTCGGCGAGGAGGCCGGCCAAGTCGTCCATCGCACCGCGGCTGATGTCGACGACGACGGGCGAGGGGATGAGCCTCGTCAGTACTGGCATGCGATCGTCCGGCCCTTGGCGAGGTCGTCGTGGTTGTCGATCTCGACCCACTTGACGTCGCCGATGGGGGCCACGTCGACCACGAAGCCGTCGTTGACGAGCTGCTGGTAGCCGTCCTCGTAGTAGAGGTCCGGGTCGCGCTCGAAGGTGGTCTTCAGCGCCTCGGCCAGGGCCTCGGCCGCCTCGGGCTCGATGAGGGTGACGCCGATGTACTCGCCGGTGGCGTCGGCGGGGTCCATCAGCTTGGTGATCTTCCGTACGCCCTCGCCGTCGGCGGTGACGACCTTCATCTCCTCGTCGGCCAGGTCCTTGACCGTGTCGAGGGCGAGGATGATCTTCTGGCCGTTGCCGCGGGCGGCGAGGAGGGTCTCCTCGACGGAGACCGGGTGGACGGTGTCGCCGTTGGCGAGGATCACACCGCGCCGCAGCACCTCACGCGCGCACCACAGGGAGTAGGCGTTGTTCCACTCCTCGGCCTTGTCGTTGTCGATCAGCGTGATCTTCAGCCCGTACGTGGCCTCCAGCGCGGCCTGGCGCGCGTAGACGGCCTCCTTGCGGTAGCCGACGACGATCGCGACCTCGGTGAGACCGACCGCGGCGAAGTTGCCGAGGGTCAGGTCGAGGACCGTCAGGCTCTCCTCGTCGCCCTCGGGGCCGACGGGCACGAGGGCCTTGGGCAGGGTGTCGGTGTAGGGGCGCAGGCGGCGTCCCGCACCGGCAGCGAGGACAAGGCCGATCATGCTGGTTCTCCTTCGTCATGTACGGCGGGTGCCCCGGAGGAGACCCAGAAGCGGATGCTCTCCACGAGCACCACGAGTGCCACGAACACGGCCAGGACCGTGAGCGCGACGGGGAAGTCCGATGCGCGGTCCACGAGGACGGCGGCGAGGACCGTGGTCAGCAGGACCCGTCCCTCGTGGCCGCCGATCGTCCGCACCAGCCAGTGCGGGGGCGCGCCGGTGCCGCCGCGAATGCGGTACACCGTGTCGTAGTGATGGTAGGCGACCGCCGCGATCAGGCCGAATGCCGCCGGAAGCGCGCCGGGGACGTCCGCCTTGGCGGCAAGCGCGAGGACCGTCACGTACTCGGCCGCCCGGAACAGCGGCGGGATCAGCCAGTCGAGCGCGCCCCGGAGCGGGGCGGCGACGGCGAGGCCCGCGGTCATGACGTAGATCACGGCGACGGCGATGAGCCTCGGGTCGCCGAAGGGGAGGTACAGGGCGGCTGTGGCCATCAGCACGGTGCCGAGGGCGGCGACGTACACGGACCCGAAGGAGCCGGCCCGCCCGCGCAGCAGCCTGGCCTGGAACTCCGCGAGCGGGCCCGAGTCGGCGAGGTCGGCGAGCGCCTGCGCGGCGCGGTCGGTGCGCCGGGCCCTGCGGGTCAGGGACCGCAGGACGCGGCCAGCGGTGGTGTACAGCGCGCCGAACGCGCAGCCGGCGATCAGGGCGTAGAAGACGATCCGGGGGGTGGTGAGGGCGGTCAGGACCGCGATCATCGCCCAGCGCTCGCCGATCGGCAGGATGATCATCCGCCGGACCCACACCGTCCAGCCGACGCTGTCGAGCCGGTCCGACAGGGCGGCGGTCGGGCTCGTGTTGGCGGTGGCGTCGTGGTTGGCCTCGTTGAAGGAGAAGTCCACGACGTGCCGGCAGGTCATCAGGATCATGGCGCCGAGGGCGAGGCCCCAGACGTCGTCGCCGTTGCGGGCGGCACCGAGCGCGAGGCCGGCGTAGAAGGAGTACTCCTTGGCCCGGTCGAAGGTCGCGTCGAGCCAGGCTCCCATCGTCGAGTACTGCAGGGAGTAGCGGGCGAGCTGCCCGTCGGTGCAGTCCAGGACGAAGGACACGATGAGGAGCACACCGGCCGCGACGTAGCCCCAGCGCTCGCCCGTGGCCGCGCAGCCGGCCGCGATCAGTGCGGTGACCAGCGAGGCGGTGGTGACCTGGTTCGGGGTCAGACCGCGGCGCGCACACCATCGGGCGAGGTAGCGCGAGTAGGGGCTGATGCAGAAGGTGGTGAAGAACCCGTCGCGGGACTTCACGGCCGACCGCAGCCGGACGGCCTCCTCGTCCACGGCGGCGACCGCGGCGGCAGCCGCCGCCCGCTCGTCCGCGCCGGCGGGGACGGTGGCGACCAGGCTGCCGAGTTCGGGGCGCTGGACGGTGGTCCCGGCGGCCTCGACGGCGGCGGCGAGCCGGTCGGCGTAGGGGGCGGCCCCGTGGGCGCCCTCGGACGCCACCGCCTTGTCGAGGGCCTCGCGGGCACTCGCCTGGACGGAGAGGGCACCGGTGACGGCACATGCCTCGAAGCGCGGGTCGGTCAGCGCCAGCCGCAGGGAGTGGACGTGGCCGACGAAGGCGCTGTCCACGACGGCCACCCGCTGGTCGGCGGGTACGCCGGCCAGTGCGGCTGCGGCGTCCTGGGGACCGGCGGCCGGGCGGACCTCGAAGCCGAGTGAGCGGAGCTCGTCCGCGAGCGGCGATCCGGGGACCGGCAGGCCGGTGAGGATGACGGTCGGCAGACGAACTCACTCCTTGTGACGGATTCCGAACGCGCGCACCCGTGGGGCGGCACGTCGGCAGAGGCTATCGGATGAAGGGAACCAGGGATTCATCGCCCGTTTACGCCCTGACAAGCCGAATATCCGGGGTCGGGCCGCGTCGCGATCATCATCGGTGATCACGATGCGGTACCACAAACGGCCCGGATGTTACGGTGGACACGCCCCTGCAGGTGTCGAGCGGAAACGAGGTGGGTTGATGACCGTCGCGAGGGTCGCGGCCGAGCGCTGCGAGCTCCGGTGCATCTCCCCCTTCCTCCGGGCGACCGGCCGGGCCTGATCCATCGTTCCCCGTATCGAGCCGGGAACGTCCAGATCGGCCGGAGCCCCTGTTCCCAGGGTTCACGTTGACCGACGACATCAGTGACGTCAGCATCACCGACGCCGCCTCCTTCGAGGCTTTCCTCACCCTCCACCACGGCCTTCCCCGGCAGGCTCCGGGCTCCGATGCGAGCACCCGCGCCCTGCTGTCCCTGTGCGGGCCGCTGCCCGAGCGTCCACGCGTCCTCGACCTGGGCTGCGGTCCGGGCCGCAGCGCGCTACTGCTCGCCGCCGAGGCGGGCGGGCCCGGCCCGGACGCCGCCGAGGTGACCGCCGTGGACCTGCACGGCCCCTTCCTCGACGAGCTCCGCGCGGCCGCGGCGGACCGCGGCCTCACCGACCGGATCCGCACCGTCGAGGCGGACATGGGCGCGCTGCCCGCCGAAGAGGCCGGGGACGGTTCCTTCGACCTCGTCTGGGCGGAGGGCTCCGCCTACATCCTGGGCTTCGACACCGCGCTCGCGCGGTGGAGGCGGCTCCTCGCCCCGGGCGGCACGCTCGTACTGACCGAGTGCGAGTGGACGGCAGCGGAGCCGTCCGCCGGGGCCCGCGCCTTCTGGGACCCCCAGTACCCGCTGCGCTCCACCGCCGGAAACGTCGCGGCCGCGCAGGCCGCCGGCTACCGGGTCCTGGGCGTGCACCCGCTGCCCGACTCCGACTGGGAGGAGTACTACGGCCCACTCGCCGAGCGGGTCCGCGAGCGGTCCGGGGACGGCTCCCCGGCCGTGGCGCGGGCGCTGGCCGCCACCCGCGAGGAGCTCGGCGTACGGGCCCGGCACGGGCACGAGTACGGCTACACGGGCTACGTCCTGCGTCCGGTGGAGGCCGGCGCGGACGGGGCCTGGCCGGCCCGTCCGGAGACCGCTGCGGACACCGCCGCCGTGCGGGCGGTCCACCTGGCGGCCTTCGAGACCCCGCTGGAGGCGGATCTCGTGGACGCGCTGCGTGCGGACCCCTCCTGGCCGGCCGCGCTGTCGTACGTGGTCGAGGCCCCGGACGGCTCGGTGGCGGCGCACGCCCTGCTCACCCGGTGCAAGGTCGGCGGCGCCCCGGCGCTGGCGCTCGCCCCGGTGGCGGTCGCTCCGGCGCACCAGCGCTCGGGGGCGGGCAGCGCGGTGGTGAGGGCCCTGCTCGCGGCGGCGCGGGAGCGGGGTGAGTCGCTGGTGCTGGTGCTGGGGCACCCGGCCTACTACCCGCGCTTCGGATTCACCGCGGCGTCACGATTCGGGATCCGGGCCCCCTTCGAGGTCCCCGACGAGGCGCTGATGGCGTTGGTGCTGGACGGTTCCGGACCGGTGCCGGCGGGGACGATCGCGTATCCGGCCCCGTTCGGAGTCTGACGGGCGGGAGGGCCGCGCAGGGGCATCCGCCCCCGCTCAGGGGCCGTCCCGCGGACCGCGACCGGGGCCGCGGGACGGGCCGTAGCACGCGGCGGGGGGCGTGCATACACGGATGTCCGAAGTGGGGACAAGCCTCTTTTGTACGGCAGACTGAAGGCCGAAGTCCGAAGCGAAGGATGGGTATGCCGACCACACCAGCCACCGCCGCGAACAGCGCGTCCAACGGCACCGGTACTCAAGAACCGATCATGCTCGAACTGGTCGACGAGTCCGGGAACACCATCGGCACGGCGGAGAAGCTCTCCGCCCACCAGGCACCGGGGCAGCTGCACCGGGCGTTCTCCGTGTTCCTGTTCGACGAGCGGGGCCGTCTGCTGCTCCAGCAGCGGGCCCTCGGGAAGTACCACTCGCCGGGCGTCTGGTCGAACACCTGTTGCGGCCACCCGTACCCCGGGGAGTCTCCGTTCGCGGCGGCGGCCCGGCGGACCCACGAAGAGCTGGGGCTGTCGCCCTCGCTGCTCGCGGAGGCGGGAACGGTGCGCTACAACCACCCGGACCCCGCGTCGGGCCTCGTGGAGCAGGAGTTCAATCACCTGTTCGTGGGACTTGCGCAGGCTGCCGTGCGGCCGGACCCGGAGGAGGTCGAGGACACCGCCTTCGTCACCGCCGAGGAGTTGGCGAAGCGGCACGCCGAGGTGCCGTTCTCGGCCTGGTTCATGACCGTGCTGGACGCGGCGCGGCCCGCGATCCGCGAGCTGACCGGCGACGCGGCGGGCTGGTAGCCCGTAGGCGTCCTCGCCACTCCCGCCGTCCGCCGCTCAGCGGGCGGTCGGCGGGGTGGCGATCGGGAGGGCCGCCCAGACGACCTTGCCGCCGGTGGAGGTGTGTTCGACGTCGCAGACCCCGCCGTACTCCAGGGTGATCTCCCGGACGAGCAGGAGGCCGCGGCCTCCGGTCTGGCCGAAATCGGCCTCCAGCGCCTTGGGGCGGTAGGGGTGACTGTCCTCGACGGCGACCCGTACCCACTCGCGGCCGATCGCGACCTCGACCGCGACCTCGGGCGAGAGCAGGGCGGCGTGCCGCACCGAGTTCGTCACCAGTTCGGAGACGATCAGGAGCAGGGAGTACACGAGGTCCTGAGCGGCCGGCACCCCCTGGCGCCCGAGCAGGTCCCGCACGGCCCGGCGGGCCTGCGGAACGGATTCTTCAACCGCGGGAGCGGTGAACCTCCACACACCCTCGTAGGCGAGGGGGTCGGCCGGGGCCTCCGATGCCCCTTCCCCGGCTCGTGGGCCGCTCCCGCTGGCGTCCATCTCCCGGCCCCCGTCTTCGCGCTCGATCGTCTCCACGCGACAAGAGTGGTGAAGGGGTGGATCCGGCCCGGACCGCTGACCAGAAGTCAGCGTCAATCGGACACTTTCCGACCACTGGCGAGTGACTGCGTCAGTTGTTGGTCTGTTCCTGATCTTCTGCCGGACGCTTCTCGGCCGCCTCACGCGCCCCCTGCCCGGCGGCGGGGCCCGCGCCCGGCTCGTCTTCCCTGACCAACCCCAGGATGCGGCGCGCCCCCATCCCCATCGCGATGAGGCTCAGGCCGTCGAACAACAGGGCGAGCGAGAAGAAGGTTCCGATCACGTAGAGGCTGTTGCCCGGCCAGTTCGAGAGGATCAGGAAGCCCAGCAGCACGCCGAAGGCGCCCTGGACCAGCGCGAGCCCGAAGTTGGCACCGCGCACCACCAAGGCGCCGACCAGCCGGAACAGTCCCCCGGTGAGGAAGAGCAGGGCCGCGAACATGGTCAGTGCCTCGGCGCTCGCCTCGGGGCGGCGCAGGATCACGAAGCCGGCCGCGATGTTGATCGCGGCGACGATGACGGCGAGCCAGAAGTAGTTGCTTCCCCGCGACTGCACCGCCTGCACCAGCCCGACCACGCCGCCGATGAGCAGCAGCCAGCCGAAGAGGAACATCGAGGTGAGCGTGGCGAGGCCGGTGTAGATCAGTCCGACCAGTCCGGCCAGTACGAGGAACACCCCGAGCACGGCCATCAGCCCGAAGCTGCGGCTGACCTTCTTCTTCTCCCGCCGCGGTTCCCCGCCTCCGGCCGCGGTGTCCTGCGCACGGTCTGCACCCATGGACGTGCCACCTCCTCACACCCCCTGGCGGGGGTCCGGGAAGACCCCGTCGCGGCGGACCCCGCCCGTCGGTCCGCCGGACCGACGAGACGCCCCCCCGAGGACTCCCCTGATCATAGATTTCACCGCCCGGGATAGCATCCGGCGCATGGATGAAGCCCGGGACGCAACCCTCCTGCACACGGTCTGCGACGGGGTCGCCACCGTGGTCGTCTCGCACCCCGCCAAGCGCAACGCCATGACGGCCGCGATGTGGCGGAGGCTCCCCGGGCTGCTGGACGGCCTGGCCTGCGACCCGGCCGTCCGGGTGCTCGTCCTGACCGGAGCCGGGCCGACGTTCTGCGCGGGCGCCGACATCTCCTCCCTCACCGGGGACGAGGACCCGCGGGCCCTCGCGGTGGCCGCGGAGGAGGCCCTGGCGGCCTTCCCCAAGCCGACCCTGGCGGCGATCCGGGGCTTCTGCGTGGGCGGCGGCAGCCAGCTGGCGGCCGCCTGCGACCTGCGTTTCGCCGAGGAGGGGGCGTCCTTCGGGGTGACCCCGGCGAAGCTGGGCATCGTCTACCCGGCGTCCTCCACCCGCAGGCTCGCCTCCCTGGTCGGCCCGGCCTGGGCCAAGTACCTCCTGTTCTCCGCGGAGCTGATGGGGGCGGAAGAGGCGCTGCGCGCCGGGTTCCTCAACGAGCTGCTGCCGGCCGGCGGGCTCGACCAGCGCGTGGCCGCGTTCACGAAGGTCCTGGCCTCCCGCTCGCAGCTGACGCAGGCGGCCGCCAAGGAATTCGCGGACGGCCGCACCGACCGGGACGCGTACTGGGAGGAGCAGGCGGCCGGGAGCGACGACACCGCCGAGGGCGTCGCCGCGTTCCTGGAACGCCGGGCGCCCCGCTTCACATGGGCCCCGTGACGACGCCTCCCCGTGAGGACGCCGCACGGCGACGATCCCGTGGCCGCGTGGTGGGCAGACCCCCTCGGGTGGGCGCCATGCAGGGCGTCCCGCCTGTCCGGCCGCGCCGGGGGCCGGCCGGCACGCCGATAGGATCGGCCCATCATGACTGCAACCCTCGTCGCCAAGAAGCTCACCGCCGCGCACGGTGAGCGCACGCTGTTCGCCGATCTCGACCTCGTCGTCGCGCCCGGCGACGTCATCGGCCTCGTCGGCGTGAACGGCGCCGGGAAGTCGACCCTGCTGCGCCTGCTCGCCGGGCTGGACACCCCCGAGACCGGGGACCTGCGGCTCTCGCCGCCCACCGCCGCCGTCGGCCACCTCCCGCAGGAGCCGGAGCGCCGGCCCGACGAGTCGGTACGGGAGTTCCTGGCCCGGCGGACCGGCGTGGCCGCCGCCCAGGCGGAGCTCGACACGGCGACGCAGGGCCTGGTGGACGGCACGCCGGGCGCGGACGACGCGTACGCGGCCGCGCTCGACCGGTGGCTCGACCTCGGCGGCGCCGACCTCGACGAGCGCGCCGAGGAGGTCGCCGACGACCTCGGCCTGACCATCGGCCTCGACCTGCCGATGACGGCGCTGTCCGGCGGGCAGGCGGCCCGGGCCGGCCTGGCCTCGCTCCTCCTCTCGCGCTACGACGTCTTCCTGCTCGACGAGCCCACCAACGACCTGGACCTGGACGGTCTGGAGCGGCTGGAGCGGTTCGTCAAGGGGCTGCGCGCCGGGACCGTCGTGATCAGCCACGACCGCGAGTTCCTGACGCGGACCGTCACCAAGGTGCTCGAACTCGACCTGGCGCAGCAGCAGATCAACCTCTACGGCGGCGGCTACGACTCCTACCTGGAGGAGCGCGCGCGGGCTCGCAGCCACGCCCGAGAGGAGTTCGAGGAGTACGCCGACAAGAAGGCCGCCCTGGAGGGCCGGGCCCAGATGCAGCGCAACTGGATGGACAAGGGCGTGCGCAACGCCCGCCGCAAGTCCACCGACAACGACAAGATCGGCAAGGCCCTGCGCGGCGAGTCCAGCGAGAAGCAGGCTGCCAAGGCCCGCCAGACGCAGCGCGCGATCGAACGCCTGGAGGTCGTCGAGGAGCCCCGCAAGGAATGGGAGCTGCGCATGGAGATCGCGGCGGCGCCCCGCTCGGGCTCCGTGGTGGCCACCCTGCGCGAGGCGGCTCTCAAGCGCGGGGACTTCTCCTTCGGTCCGGCCAGCCTGCAGATCGACTGGGCCGATCGGGTGGCGATCACCGGGGCCAACGGTGCCGGCAAGTCCACCCTCCTCGCGGTGCTCCTGGGCCGGCTGGCCCCCGACACCGGCTCGGCCGCCCTCGGCTCCGGCGTCCTCGTCGGCGAGGTCGACCAGGCCCGCGGCCTGTTCCTCGGGGACGAACCCCTGCTGGAGGCGTTCTGCGCGGCCGTCCCGGACACCGAGCCCGCCGAAGTGCGCACCCTGCTGGCCAAGTTCGGGCTCAAGGCGGCACACGTCCTGCGCCCGGCGGCGACCCTCTCCCCCGGTGAGCGCACCCGTGCCGCGCTCGCGCTGCTCCAGGGCCGCGGAGTGAACCTGCTGGTCCTGGACGAGCCGACCAACCACCTCGACCTCCCGGCGATCGAGCAACTGGAGTCTGCCCTGGAGTCGTACGAGGGCACGCTCCTGCTGGTCACGCACGACCGCCGGATGCTCGACGCGGTCCGGGTGACCCGCCGCCTGGAGGTCTCCGGCGGCAGGGTCACCGAGCTGTAGGGCCGGAGCCGTCCGGTGCGGGGCGGGGGCGGCAAGGCCGCCGGCCGCCGTTCACCGGCCGGTGCGGACCGTGTCGCCCAGCCGGTAGAAGCAGCCCTGGTGGCCGGAGAGCGGGGTGGCGAGGGCGGCGAGCTTCTTGGCCTTGCCGACCGGCCCGTCCCCCGTCACCCGGAACGAGGCCTCGGCGACGACGTCCAGAGGCGTCACCCCCTCGCCGCCGCTGAGCCACTTCTGGTGCTTGAGGTCGACGCCGCCCTCCCGTGCGGTCCCCGCCAGCTGTGCCTGACCCAGGCGCTTGCGCCGAGGCCGGCCGGTGTCCTCGTAGGTGAGCACCGCTGTGAGGCGGTCGACCCGTTCGGTACCGCTGAGGTCCGTGCCCTCCGGGGTGATGTCGAGGGTCAGGTACATCATCAGCCCGGGCTCGGAGTAGCCCACCTCGCCGCTCCATGCGCATCCGGCGGTGCCCTCGTACCGGCCGGCGAACTGACCGCTGTTGATGTCGATGTGCGGCAAGGCGAAGGGCACGGTCCGGCGCCTGAGGTACCGGGCGGCCGCCTCGTACATCTCCTCGAAGGGGTAGAGGGCGTGTGCCGACTGCCGGCCCACCGCGCTGAGCAGGATGTCCTTGGCCTGGCTGGCCGCGAGGGCGCCCAGCTCCCGGCCGCCGCCGCAGAACAGGTCCCGACCGTCGCAGTACGACTCGGTGTTGTCCACGAGGTCCGCCGGGACCTGTTGTTCCGGCCCGCCGAAGACGCCCTGGGCGCCCTTCTGGCGACTGCCGGCCGCGATCTCCGAGTCCCGGAAGGTGGGATCCCCGAACAGGGCGACGTAGAGCACCCGTTGCCTGGCCGCGTCGGTCAACCGGAAGAGCGCTTCGCGCATGACGTGGGCTCCCTGCGAGTAGCCGCCGAGGATGAACCACTGCCGGGCGCGCCCCTTCGTCCCCGCTTCGAGCCCGTCGCAGTGCGCTGAGCGGTCGTTCAACAGTCGGGCCGCCGCCTCCGAGCCGGCGGCCCGACTGTCGTGGTAGGAGCCGGACGTGGCCTGGTTGCGGTACGCCTCCCAGTTGCCGGTGTGGCCGCCGCGCGCCGGGTACTCCACCGAGACGAACCCGATCTTCGCCTCGTGGCGGATCACCTCGTCGATCGCGTCGAAGAAGCGCCGGGTCTCGGGCTGCCCCGACACGTCCTGGGGTTGACTCGATCCACGGGCGAACACCACGATGTACTCCTCCGAGCAGTCCTGGGTGAGCGTGCCGTAGCGCCGGGAGGGGCCCTGTCCGACGGTTTCACGGGAACACCCCGTCAGCGCGAGCCCGATCAGGACCAGGAGAACCAGACACCTTCTGCGGATCACGACTCCACCACTCCCCCCGAGGTCCGTGGCCGTGCTCGTCCTCGTGCTCGTACTACCGAGCGTAGCGAGGGCGTTGACGGAGAGACAGACCTGGCGCACACCGTGCGCGGCATGGCCGCCGAGGAGATCTCCGCGCTGGAGGAGCTGGCCGCGAAGACCGCGCGGGGCCAGCGGAGCTGGGCGGTGTGGTGGCGCTTCGTCGAAACATGGGCGGGGCTGACCGTGGCGGTCCTCTCGGCGCTGGCCGGAGTCAGCGTCCTGGCCTCGCAGCAGCACCAGGGCCCGGCGGCCGTGCTCGCCCTCGCCTCCTCCGCGCTGGGAGCCGTACTGGGCTTCAGCCGCCCCGCCGACCAGGCCCGCAAGGCCGAGACGCTGGCCCTGCTCTGCGAGGGCTTCGCGCGCAGGGCCCGGCAGGCACGCACGCTGACCCTGCCCGACCTCGACGCCGAGGACTCCCGACGGCTGCTGTCCGCCCTGACCGAGCGCTGGGAGACCATCCGCTGGGACGACCTCCAGGACCAGCTCGACCGGCACGGCCCGCAGGGGCCGTGAGCCGGCTCCGGTCACCCGCCCGGGCTCCCGGCCGGCGCGCCCTCGCAGGAGCCCGCCGCGGGTTCGGTGCACCCATGCCGTCGGGCAGCTCGTGGCGTGCGCCGGAACCGGACCACAGGGTCTGGCAGGCCCGGTCCAGGCCGCCCGTCATGCGTCCGGACCGGCCGGGGGCCTGCGCCTGCGGGCCATCCTCCGGGCGACGAAGGCGCGCGGGAGGTGCCGGGCGGCAAGGGCGTAGGCCTGGTAGCGGCGGCCGGTGATGCTGACCGGGCGGCGCAGGGCGAGGTCCTTGAGCGCCTGCCCGACGACGGCCTCCGGTTCCAGCCAGACCGCGTCGCGCAGCGCGCTGACGTCCATTCCGGCGCGCTCCTGGAACTCGGTGCGGGTGAAGCCGGGGACGACGGCCAGCACACGGACGTTGTGGGGTTCCATGTCCACCCGGAGGGACTCGCTGAACGCGGTGACCCAGGCCTTGGCGGCCCCGTAGGTGCCGGTGGGCAGCAGTCCGGCCACCGAGGAGACGTTGACGACGGCCCCGCGGCGGCGCTCGCGCAGACCGGGCAGCGCGGCGTGGGTGAGCCGGAGCGGGACCCTGACGAGGAGGTCGAGCATGCGCTCCTCGTCCTCGACCGGGCTGTACGGGAAGGGGGCGGGAAGCCCGAAGCCGGCGTTGTTGACCAGGATGTCCACGGGCCGGGTGTGGTCGGCGAGCCGCTCGGCGACCGCTGCAAGGCCCGTCTCGTCCAGCAGGTCGGCGGGCAGCACCTCGGAGGCGGTGCCGTACTCGCGGGCCAGCGCGCCGGCGACACCGTCGAGCCGGTCCTTGTCGCGGGCGACGAGGATCAGGTCGCAGCCCTTGGCGGCGAATCCCCGGGCGAAGGCGGCACCCAGTCCGGCGCTGGCTCCGGTGATCAGTACGGTGGTCACGGTGCGTTCACTTCCTCGGTGGTGGCCGGCGAGGTGTAGGCCTCGGCGACGTCGACGAGGAACCGGGCCTCGTCCGCCAGGTCCCCGCCTTCGTTCGAACTCTGGATGGCCGCGGGCAGTTCCAGCCCGGCCGCCTCGCCCGTCTGCCCGGGCAGCCCGGCGAGCCTGGCCCGCCGTGCGTCCTTCAGTACCCGGGCCAGCGCGGCCGCGGTACGCCGCTGCTCGGGGATCCCGTGGTCGGCGACATGGCCGCGGGCCTGCTCCAGGGCGCCCGGCCGGACATGCTCGCCCAGGATCAGGATGGCGTCGCGCGTCTCGATGACCTTGCGGTAGACCAGCAGGTTGCGCGGTACCGGCGGCCAGAGCAGCTCCACCACCCGGCCCGAGCGCGGCTTGTTGAGGGCGACGTGCGGGACCGCCTCGACCAGGTCGCGCCACAGCGGCCACAGCCGCCAGGCGGTGGCGGTGTCGGCGACGGTGCGGCGGAGGGTGAACACGGTGGGCACGAGGATCGCGGCGGCGCGCAGCAGGCCGTGCAGGTTCATCAGCAGCGGGAGGGCGGGCATCGCCCAGGTTCCGGCGGACAGGGCCTTGAGCAGGTAGGCCAGCCAGAACAGCCCGGCGAGCGCGGTGCCGAGGCCGAAGAGGCGCAGGCCGGCGGCCAGCCCCCGGCTTTCGGTGCGCCGGCTGTAGCGCCAGCACACGGACACGCAGACGGTGTTGGCGACCAGGTGGGCGGAGATCAGGACGAGCCAGTACGCGAGGGAGGGCACCGGGTCGCCGACCGGGGGCATGGTGTGCGTGCCGTGGCCGGGTGCGGCGGCGTCCAGCGCCACCAGCAAGGCCAGCCAGGCCGCGGTGGCGGCGCAGGAGGCCAGCCGGAGGCGGCGACCGCGCGTGGCGGCGGCGACGAAGTAGAGGACGGCGCCCGCCGACAGCACCCCGATGAGGTTGCGGACGAGGCCGATGGTGTGGGCGTAGGAGGCGCCGCGGGTCATCGCGTAGGAGACGACCTCCGGCAGGTTCAGGGTCATCGCCGCGGCGGCGGTGGCGACGGCCAGCCACAGGCCGCGCTGCTGGGGCGAGCGCAGGGCGCCGGGGGCGCGCAGCAGGACGGCGAGCCACAGACAGACCACGCCCGGGACGGCGAGGCTGTTGCCGAAGGCGGTCAGATCAGCCGCCATCGGTGCCCCGCTCGTACCCCATGGCGGACTCCAGTCGGGCCAGGGCGCCCCGGCCCTGGCCCGCTGTGCGGGGGCCGGCGTTGGCGGTCCGGATGCGGATCATGCTCGCGAGCATCTCCGCCTCCTGCTCCTGGCGGGTGGTGTAGTTGGTGCGGCCGAGCACCACGGGGGCGCTGCCGTCGCTCTCCTCGCCCTCCAGCGAGTGGTGTCCGAAGAGGATGTGGCCGAGCTCGTGGAGGACGATGTGCTCCCGGTGCAGCGGGGTGGTCTGCGCCTCGTAGAAGACGTAGTCGACGCTGGCCGTGCCCACCCAGAGGCCGCAGACACCGGATTCCGCCGCCTCCTTGGGCAGGGGGTGGAGCCGGATGGGGCGGCCGCGCTGCTCCGCGATCCGGCGGCACAGGACGTCCAGGGAGAACGGGTGGGTCAGATCCAGATGGCCGAGAATGTTCTCGCACCTTTTGCGAATGCTGAGTTGCCGGTGGGGCATGTGATCCCTCTTCGGAGCCTGTCCGGGGCAGCGTCGGTAGGCGTGTGTGGGCATGGGCATGACGTCCTGTGCCTTCAAGGCGGCCTCGGGGAATGCAGTCCTGAGGGGGAGGAAACACGGAAGCCCGTCCGCCGGACGACGAACGGGCGTTCCACCATGCCTACAGATCTTGTACGGGAGTTGGCAAGGAAATCCCCCAGGTGGGGAACCTATTCGGCCATCGCGTACGAAGGTCCTCACGCGCCGGGTGGCCGGGCAGCCGCCCCGGGGGGCGGACACCACCACGGGCGTACGGGGCCTCCCCCGCACGCCCTCGACGCTCCTGTCAGCGCTTGCGGCGCTCCTCGGGTCCGGTGAGGCCGGCCCGTCGCAGCGCGTCGGCCATCGCGCTGTTGGCGGGCGCGGGGGCTCCGCCACCCTGGCGCCGGCCCTGGCCGCCGCCCTGGCCCCGCTCGCCCTGGCTCCTGCCTCCGCCCTGGCCGCCCGCTCCGCCGCGCTGCTGCGGGGGACGGCCGCCGCCGCGCCGCTCGTCGCGCTGGCGCGGGGCACCCGCGCCGCGCTCGGCACCGGCCTCGTCCTCCAGCCGGAGGGTCAGCGAGATCCGCTTGCGCGGGATGTCCACGTCCAGGACCTTGACGCGGACGATGTCGCCCGGCTTGACGACGTCCCGGGGGTCCTTGACGAAGTTCTTCGACAGCGCCGAGACGTGCGCCAGACCGTCCTGGTGGACACCGATGTCGATGAAGGCGCCGAAGGCGGCCACGTTGGTGACCACGCCCTCCAGGATCATCCCGGGGGCGAGGTCGCCGATCTTCTCGACGCCCTCCTTGAAGGTCGCCGTCCTGAAGGCCGGGCGCGGGTCGCGGCCCGGCTTCTCCAGCTCCCGCAGGATGTCGGTGACCGTGGGCAGACCGAAGGCCTCGGTGACGAACTGCTCGGGCCGCAGGGAGCGCAGGACCCCGGTGTTGCCGATCAGCGCGGCCACCTCGCCGCCCGATGTCTTCCCCATCGCCCGGACCACGGGATAGGCCTCGGGGTGCACGGCGGAGGCGTCCAGCGGGTCGTCCCCGCCGCGGATCCGCAGGAAGCCCGCGCACTGCTCGTACGCCTTGGGACCCAGCCGGGCCACGTCCTTGAGCCCCTTGCGGTTGCGGAAGGGGCCGTTGGCGTCGCGGTGGGCGACGATGTTCTCGGCGAGGGTCCCGCTGATGCCGGAGACCCGCGACAGCAGCGGCGCGGAGGCGGTGTTGACGTCCACGCCGACGCCGTTCACACAGTCCTCGACCACCGCGTCGAGGGATCGCGAGAGCTTCACCTCGGACAGGTCGTGCTGGTACTGGCCGACGCCGATGGACTTCGGGTCGATCTTGACCAGCTCGGCGAGCGGGTCCTGGAGGCGGCGGGCGATGGAGACCGCGCCGCGCAGCGACACGTCCATGCCGGGCAGTTCCTGCGAGGCGAAGGCGGAGGCCGAGTAGACGGAGGCGCCCGCCTCCGAGACCATCACCTTGGTGAGACCCAGCTCCGGGTGGCGGGAGATCAGGTCCCCGGCCAGCTTGTCCGTCTCACGTGAGGCGGTGCCGTTGCCGATGGCGACCAGCTCGACCGCGTGCTCCTGCGCGAGGCGGGCCAGCTTGGCGAGGGACTCGTCCCACCGGTTGGCGGGCACGTGCGGGTGGATCACGTCGGTGGCCACGACCTTGCCGGTGGCGTCGACGACGGCGACCTTCACACCGGTGCGGAAGCCCGGGTCGAGGCCGAGGGTGGCCCGGGTGCCGGCGGGCGCCGCGAGCAGCAAGTCGCGCAGGTTCGACGCGAAGACCCGTACCGCCTCGTCCTCCGCCGCCTGGCGCAGCCGCATCCGCAGGTCGATGCCGAGGTGCACCTGGACCTTGGTGCGCCAGCACCAGCGGACGGTGTCGGCGAGCCACTTGTCGCCGGGTCGACCGCGGTCGGCGACGCCGAAGCGGCGCGCGATCATGCCCTCGTACGTGGAGGGGCCGGGGGTGTCGGCGTCCTCGGGGGCCTCGGGCTCCAGAGTGAGGTCGAGGACGTCCTCCTTCTCCCCGCGCAGCATGGCCAGGACCCGGTGCGAGGGCAGCGCGGTGAACGGCTCCGCGAAGTCGAAGTAGTCGGCGAACTTGGCGCCGGCCTCCTCCTTGCCCTCGCGGACCTTCGCGGCCAGCCGGCCGCGGCCCCACATGCGCTCGCGGAGCTCGCCGATCAGGTCGGCGTCCTCGGCGAACCGCTCGGTGAGGATGGCCCGGGCGCCCTCCAGGGCGGCCGCCGGGTCGGCGACGCCCCGGTCGGCGTCGACGAACGCGGACGCGGCGGCGGCCGGGTCCACCGACGGATCGGCCAGCAGGCCGTCGGCGAGCGGCTCCAGGCCGGCCTCGCGGGCGATCTGCGCCTTGGTGCGGCGCTTGGGCTTGAACGGGAGGTAGATGTCCTCCAAGCGCGCCTTGGTGTCGGCCGCGTTGATCCGGGCCTCCAGTTCGGCGTCGAGCTTGCCCTGCTCCCGTACGGAGTCCAGGATCGCCGCGCGCCGGTCCTCCAGCTCGCGCAGATACCTCAGGCGCTCCTCAAGGGTGCGCAGCTGGGCGTCGTCGAGCATCTCGGTCGCTTCCTTGCGGTAGCGCGCGATGAACGGCACGGTGGAGCCGCCGTCGAGCAGCTCGACGGCGGCCTTGACCTGCCGCTCCCGTACGCCGAGCTCCTCGGCGATCCTGCCTTCGATGGACATCGTCACGATCGGGTCCCGCCTGCCTTCGTTTGCACTGGAAGGCTGCCAATTGTGGCAGGTGGTCGTGACGGACGGCGGGAGCCCTGCCCGTCAGGCCCTGCCCATCAGGTCCCTCGGGAAGGCCCCGGCGGTCACGGCCTTGACGACGAGGGCGCCGCCGAGCTCGGTGAGCCGGGCCAGGCCCTCCGCGCCGAGGTGCGTGTAGGGGGCGGCGTCGAGCCGGTCGGTGTCGCTCTCCAGCCGCTCGCGCAGGGCCGTACCCTCCTCGGTCAGCTCGCCGTCGGCGTCGAGGACGCCGCGCTCGCGCAGCCGGCCGGCCGCGGCGTCGAGGTCGTCCTGCGTCCAGCCGCGCATGCCCTTGAGCCACTTCGGGGTCATGCCCTTGCCGGTGGCGGTGTGGCTGACCAGGGCCTCGACCGGGTCCAGGCCGGCGAGGAGCAGGGCGGCGAGGTGGCCGTCGCCGCGATGTTCGCGCAGCAGGGTGGTGGCGTGCCACAGCCTCAGGTGCGGTTCCTCGGGGACGTCGAGGTCGGCGTGGGCCGCGTACAGGGTGCGGGCGTGCCGGGTGCAGCCCTCGGTGGCGCGCATCGCCAGGTCGGCGGCCTCGGCCACCTCGGGGGACTTTACGGTGTCGGCGCCGAGCAGCCGGGTGAGGGCGGCGTCGGCGGCGCGCAGCCGGGCGGCGAGGGCCTGCTCGGGGGTGACGGTGTCCCAGACAGCGGGCAGGTGCCGGGCGACGAGGTCGTGCCGGTAGTTGTAGAAGGCGGCGGTGACCGCACCGGCCCCGACGGCCCCCATCGCGGCGGAGCGGTGCGCCAGGTTGACGGCGACGGGGTCGGATATCCCGAGGGCGGCGAACTCCTCGGCGATCTCGGGCGAGAAGTAGACGGTGGCGTGCAGCGGGTTGACGGCGGCGTGCCAGCAGCGTCGCGCGGCGAGCGGGTGAAGGGTCATGCGCGGCACGGTACCGACTGTTCGGTACGTCGGGTAGGGCGGCCCCGCCCCCGATCCCGGCCGGCCTCCGGGCGGAGGTTCGATCCGGACGATCGCCCGGGCAGGGCCCGGCCGTTCGGCGGGAGCGCCGGGCCGGCGGGGCGGGCGGGCGAGGCGCAGGCCGGGGCCGGTGCGGGCGGCTCGGCGGCACCGCGGCGGGCGGATCGGCACCGCTGCGCACGCGGTCGCGTGACGGCCGAATGGCGATCGTGTGACAGCGGGCGCCATGGACACGGCCTGAGCCGCCAGGGGTGAATACGGTCGAGCGACGACCTCGAACCGAGCTGTCTCCCCAACCACTTGGAGTCATTCGTGCACCGCAAAGTCATCGCCCCGAGCGTGCTCGCCGCTTCCCTCCTGCTGGTGGTCCCGGCGTCGGCGGCGAGCTACGGTCCGGGCGCCCCGGGTATCGGCGACCCCTACTACCCGGCCAGCGGCAACGGCGGATACGACGTGTCGCACTACGACCTGCGCCTGAAATACCAGCCGGCGACGGACCTGCTGGAAGGCACCGCGACCCTGATCGCCACCACCACGCAGGACCTGTCCCGCTTCAACCTCGACTTCGGCCTCCGGGTCAGCGAGATCCGGGTCAACGGTGCCAGGGCGAAGTTCGCCGCGTCCGGTGCGCACGAGGTGGAGGTGACCCCGGCGAAGCCGCTGGCGCGCGACACCCCGCTGACCGTCGTCGTCACATACGCCGGCAAGCCCTCCGAGCTGAAGATCGACGGCTGGACCGCCTGGCACCGCACCCCGGACGGCGGCGTGGCCGCGCAGGAGCCCGACTCGGCGGTCTGGTGGTTCCCGAGCAACGACCACCCGCTGGACAAGGCGACCTTCGACGTCTCCGTCAGCGTGCCCGACGGCACCCAGGCCATCAGCAACGGCGTGCTCCAGTCGCAGAGTTCGCGGCTCGGCTGGACGCGGTACAACTGGCGCTCCAACAAGCCGCAGGCGACCTACCTGGCCACCCTCGCCGTCGGCAAGTTCGACATCACCACGGACAGGACCGCGAGCGGGCTGCCGATCGTCAACGCGTACAGCAAGGACCTCGGTGACAACGCGGGGGCGGCGCGCGCGAGCGTGGAGCGGACCGGCGAGGTCACCGAGTGGCTGGAGGGGGTCTTCGGGCCGTACCCCTTCAACGCGCTGGGCGGCTACGTGCCGAACGTGAACGCCGGCTTCGCCCTGGAGACCCAGACGCGCCCGTTCTACGGTCCGCGCCTGTTCAACAACGGCTCGAACGTCTCGGTGGTGGTGCACGAGCTGGCCCACCAGTGGTACGGCGACAGCGTGTCCGTGAAGGGCTGGAAGGACATCTGGATCAACGAGGGGTTCGCCCGCTACAGCCAGTGGCTGTGGTCGGAGAAGGAGGGCGAGGGCACCGCCCAGGAGCTCGCCGACTGGGCCTACTCCCTGCGCCCGGCGGAGGATGCCTTCTGGCAGGTCAAGCCTGGCGACCCCGGCCCGGAGAACCAGTTCCACGGGGCCGTCTACGACCGCGGCGCGATCGCCCTGCAGGCGCTGCGCAACGAGATCGGCGACGAGGCGTTCTTCCGGATCCTCAAGGGCTGGCCGACCGAGCGGGCCCACGGCAACGCCGGGGTGGGTGACTTCGTACGGTACGCGGAGAAGGTCTCTCGCACGCCACTGGCCCAGCTGTTCGAGACCTGGCTCTACACCCCGGGCAGGCCCGACGCGTCGGCGCTGCACCCGGCGTCCGCCGGGCCGTCGGCCCGTTCGGCCCGGCCGGCCCCGCCGCAGTCCGCACCGGCGGGGGCAGCCGCCGAACCGAAGTCCTGGAAGAAGATCGCGGAGACGAACACGATCCACGACACCGAGCACGCCTCCGGGCCCGGCCACCGGCACTGACGCCGCGCCGCGCCGCGCACGCGGCTCCCGCTGCACGCGGGGGCCGCGCGCCCGGTCGTCAGCGGCGGCCCGCGTGCCAGGCGGCGCGCGCCCGGTAGGCGATCGGCAGGTAGCGCAGCCGCTCCGGCAGCAGCGGGACGAGGATCCGTACGGCGGTGCTGAACCGGCGGAGCCTGCGCTCCTGGGCCGGGCTCCACTCCAGCCCGATCGCGGCCCGGGCCTCGGGCGGCATGTACCCGGCGGTGACGAAGGCCCGCAGGTGCAGGAAGGCCGCGCGCAGCACGGGCCAGGTCAGCCGCACCAGCAGCCGTACGGGGAGCGGGCCGCCCTCGGGCCGGGGCAGCGGCACGTCGGTGGCGACGAGCTCGCGGGCGACCGCGGTCGGCTCGATCTCCTCGGCCAGCATCCTGGCCCAGTACCTCCAGTACTCCTCGACGGTCTGCGGCATGTCCCGGTCGTGCAGGCCGAGGATCCGGCCGACCTGCAGCCATTCGCGGTAGAGCTGGTGTTCCTGGGCGGGGGTGAAGCGGCGCAGCAGGTAGCGGCCGGCGTAGAGGTAGACCGGGAAGCCGGTGGCGTGGACCCAGGCGTAGCAGGCCGGGTCGAGGGAGTGGTAGCGCCGGCCGCGGGTGTCGGTGCCCTGGATGTCCTTGTGCAGGCGGCGTACCCTGCGGCCCTCCTCGGCGGCCCCCTCGCCTCCGTACACCCACAGCTGGACCGAGCGCAGGGAGCGCTCGCCGCGGCCCCAGGGGTCGGTGCGGAAGACGGAGTACTCGTCGACGCCGGCCGCGATGGCCGGGTGGGCGACCTGCAGGGTGAAGGCGGCGGGCAGCATCAGCAAGGCGCGGATGTCGCCGGCGATGGTCCACAGCACCCCGCCGGGCGGTGGCGGTTCGGGGTCGGCGCGGCGCGTAGCCGCAGGTCCGCTGGGGTGTGCCGAGTCGATCTCCGTCATAGGACAAGTATGCGAGCACCGGACGGCCGTCTCACGGTCAGAAAGTCTCTGCACGGGTGTTACCCAGAGGTAACTGCTGCTGCTTGTATGACGGCGTCGATCTTCCCCCGCAGGAATGACGGAGACCTTCATGCTGCTTTCCACGACCCGCTCGCGCCGCGCCGCCGCCACGGCCGTCGCCGCGGTCGCCGCAGGCGCACTGGCCGCCACCACCGCGCCCGCCGCCACGGCCGCGGAGCACACCGCCGCCCCCCGGCTCAGCGTCCTGTCGTACAACGTGTTCCTGATGAGCAAGAACCTCTACCCGAACTGGGGCCAGGACCACCGGGCCGCGGAGATCCCCAAGACCGCCTTCTACCAGGGCCACGACGTGGTCGTACTCCAGGAGGCCTTCGACAACAGCTCCTCGGACGCGCTGAAGGCGAACTCCGCCGCGCAGTACCCGTACCAGACCCCGGTCGTCGGCCGCAGCAGGAGCGGCTGGGACGCCACGGGCGGCGCCTACTCCTCCACCACCCCGGAGGACGGCGGCGTCACGGTCCTCAGCAAGTGGCCGATCGTCCGCAAGGAACAGTTCGTCTTCAAGGACGCCTGCGGCGCCGACTGGTGGTCCAACAAGGGCTTCGCCTACGTCGTGCTCGACGTGGGCGGCACGAAGGTGCACGTGGTCGGCACGCACGCGCAGTCCACCGATCCGGGCTGCGGCGCGGGCGAGGCCGCGCAGATGCGCGCCCGGCAGTTCCGGGCCATCGACACCTTCCTGGACGGCAAGAACATCCCGGCGAACGAGCAGGTCATCCTGGCCGGCGACCTCAACGTCGACTCGCGCACCCCGGAGTACGCGAGCATGCTCGCCAACGCCGACCTGGCCGACTCCGACTCGCGCACGGGCCACCCGTACTCCTTCGACACCGCCCTGAACTCGATAGCGAAGTACCGCTACCCGACGGACCCGCGCGAGGACCTGGACTACGTCCTCTACCGCAAGGGCAACGCCCGCCCGGCGGGCTGGGAGAACAACGTGGTCAAGGAGGAGTCGGCGCCCTGGACCGTATCCAGCTGGGGCACCTCGTACACCTACACCAACCTCTCCGACCACTACCCGCTGATCGGACGCTGACGCCCCGTCCCGGCCGCTGGGCGGCGCGCGCCGCCCAGGACCTCTCCGCCTGACCGCAACAGCCCGCCTCCCGCCCTCGGGCGGGAGGCGGGCTGTCACGCGTGCGCGCCGGGACCTACCGGCCGAGGCTGTCGACGGCGTCAAGGGCGAGCCCCCACGGATAGGGGACCTTCTCACCGGGCTGGTTGGGCACGAACCCGCCCTCGCCGTACAGCACCACCACGCCCATCTCCCTCAGCTCTCCCAACGACCTTTCTAGCGCCCGGTGCTGGGCGTAGGCTGCGTTCACGCACGGCATGACCGCCATCGGAATCCCCTTGCCGATACCCTCGGCAACCACCCCCACGACGAACCGGTCCGTGAGCCCGAGCGCCCACGCGTTCACGGTGTTGAAGGTCGCCGGCGCGACGAGGATCGCGTCCGCCTTAGGCCACGCGTCAGGGTCTCCGGGCCTCTTGTAGCGGCTACGGACCGGGTGACCGGTAAGCGCGGCCAGTCCGGGCAGGCTGTCCTCCAGCCAGTCGGCGGCGGTGGGTGTCAGGCCGAGGCACACATCCCAGCCGCGGCCTTGAGCATCCTCAACCACGCTGGCGATGTCGAACACAGGCGGCGCGGCCGAGCAGAGCAGGTAGAGAGTCCTCGTCGTCATGGCGCCCGAGCCTATGCAATCGCCCCCGATCCGGCAGGAGTCGGGACGAGGGGACGCTCGGGGGCGGGGGCACCGGTACCGTCCATGCTGACGAGTCGTGGACGGAGACCAGCATGACCGCACCAGACGATGACCACGCCGGATCTCGTATCCAGGAGCAGCGGCGCCTCGCGCGTCTGACACAGCGCGAACTCGCAGACAGGATCCCCTACAGCCTCAGCCTCCTGAACCAGGTGGAATGCGGCGCGCGTGCAGCGACCCCCGGGTTCGTGGCCGCAGTGGCGCACGCGCTCAAGGTGGACACATCGCTGCTGGCAGGGCCCCCTGCCATGACATCACTGCCCCCGGACCGGCTGGTTGCTCTGGTCTCACCGATCCGAGAGGCACTGGACCGGTACGACCTCGGCCCGCTCCCCGTGCTGCCCACCGTCCGCACGGTGCCGGAACTGGCCACCGCGGCGGACGCCCTGTGCCGGCAGGTACGAGCCACCCATCTGCGGGCCGCAGCCAAGGCCCTACCCGGCCTGATCCTGGAACTGACCCACACGGCGTGGAAGGCGCCGTCGACGCCAGCATGGCGAGCCCTCGCCTCGGCATACCGGACCGCACACGACGTGGCGCTGAAGCTCGACCACCCCGACCTCGCGCGCGTCGCCCTGGACCGCATGGGATGGGCCGCCGGTCGGGCGTCGGACCCGTGTCTGGAGGCCGTGCAACGGTACAAACGGGCGACGCTGTGGCGGTGCGCCAACTCCATCCCTCTGATCTCGTCCGGGCAGGCGCTCCTCGCCGGGGCGACGAGCCGCGAGGCCGTGGCGGTCATCGGCCAGCTCCACCTGGGCGCGGCCACCGTGGCCGCGAAGGGCGGGGACCGGACCGCCGTCGAAACGCACCTGGCCGCGGCCCGGGAGCTCGCCGACCGTGTCGGCGGCGAGGCCCGCGAGGTCCACTGGCTGTCCTTTGGGCAGGTGAACGTCCGACTGCACGAGATCGGCGCGTCGATCGTGCTGGCCGACTTCGATGAGGCTCTCAGCCGTGCCCGCAGGTTGAAGCTGCCCGCCTCGACGCTGACATCGCGGCGGGCCCGGTACCTCGTGGACCGAGCGCTGGTGGAGATGGAGGCGGGCTCCGCGAAGGCGTCGCTGCGATACCTGGCGCAGGCCCGCAAGGTGGCACCGGAGCAGACTCGGCATCTGCCGGGTACGCGGAGCACGATCCGCGGGCTGCTTCACATGTCTCGGCGAGCGCCCGACGGCCTTGGGGGGATGGCCCGCTGGATCGGGCTCTAGCACTCACAGATCTGTGAGCATTCATGACCTTACGAAGCGTCAGGCTGGTCTCACCACCCACTGACGACATAGGGAGCACCCGCCATGGCCGCCCCGCAGGACGCACACACAGAGATTCCGCACCCGCTCCTCAGGAAGCCGGTCCGCGACATCGCGTCCGGCATCGAGGGAACGCTCATGGCGGTGCTGATGGAGAACACCGCCGCGGCCGACCTGCCGGAACGCTGGGCGGAGATCGCCTACATCCGGCCGGCCGGCGGCGGCCGCGAACTGTCCACGGCCGTCGCGAACATCGAGGCGGCCCGGTGACGACGGACGAGATCACCTACCAGCGGGCCGCCAAGCAGCCGCCGCGGCCGTGCCCGTGCGGCGCGCGGCCGCTGCCGCTCGGCGGGCCCGAGGGCGGCGCCGTGGTCCATGCGAAGGGCTGCCCGCGCGGCGGCCGCCACGGCATCACCTGACCCCGGTCGTCCGCAGCACTCGCCGGACCCTGCATTCCGCCGCCGCAGGAGAGGCGCCCGGCGCCACCCTCACCGCGATCGGGCGGGCCGGGACCGCCCCGGCCGGCGGGCGCGCACGCCGGCCGCCGGCCGGGCGCCCGGGTCACGCCGGGTCGTACGGCTCCTCGTACAGGCCCTCGATCAGGTCCGCGTACCGGTCACGGACCACCCGACGGCGGAGTTTGAGCGACGGGGTGAGCTCACCCGTCTCGGGGCCCCACTCCTGCGTCAGCAGCCGGTAGCGTTTGATCTGCTCGGTCCGGTTGAGCCGCGCGTTGGCCGCCGCGACCGCGCGGGCGATCTCCTCCCGGACCGCGGGATGTCCGGCGAGCGCGCCCGGCGAGGTGTCCTCGATGCCCCGGGCGGCCGCCCAGACGGGGGCCAGTTCGGCGTCCAGGACGAGCAGGGCGACCAAGTAGGAGCGGCCGTCGCCGTGCACCAGCGCCTGCCCGATCAGGGGGTGCTCCTTGACCGTGTTCTCCACCAGCGCGGGCGAGACGTTCTTCCCGTTGGACGTGATGATCAGTTCCTTCTTGCGGTCGGTGATCCACAGGTAGCCGTCCCCGTCGATCCGGCCGACGTCCCCCGTGGGGAACCAGCCCTCCGGGTCGGAGGCGCTCTGCACCGAGCCGTCCGGCCGCAGGTAGCCGCCGAAGACGGTCGCACCGCGGGTGAGGATCTCCCCGTCCTCCGCGATCCTCAGCTCCAGCCCCTCGATCGGGCGGCCCACCGAGCCCAGCCGGAAGCCTTCGGCGCTGTTGAGCGTGCACACCCCGGCCGTCTCGGTGAGCCCCCAGGCATCCATGATCGTGATGCCCCAGCCGGCCCAGAAGCGGACGACGTCGATGGGCATCGGCGCGGTGGCGCTGGCCGTCCAGGTGAGCCGGTCCATGCCCGCCAGACGCAGCAGCGGGTCCAGCGTCCGCTCCTTGGCCGCTGCATACGAGGCTTCCAGCGCGGCGGGCACCTCCTCGCCGCGCTCGTGGTGGGCGGCCCGGGTGCGGGCGAGGTCGTTCGCGGCCTCGATGGCGCCGCGCCGGTCCTCGGGGAGCTGCGCGAGGACCGCGCGGACCGAGGCGGCGAGCTTCTCCCACACCCGGGGCACTCCGAAGAACTGCACCGGGCGCAGTTCTCGTACGGCCGCCGAGACAGCCGTGGGGTCGGCGCACAGCATGACGTGGGCGGCCCTCAGCAGCGGCAGGTAGATGCCGAGCACCCGCTCGGCGATGTGCGCGAAGGGCAGGTAGCAGATGTGCTCGGCATGCTCGGGCAGGTCCACGTGCCGGTCGAGGCGGACCGCCTGGAGCATCAGGTTGCGGTGGGTCAGGCGCACGCCCTTGGGGTCGCCGGTGGTGCCCGAGGTGTAGACGACGGTCAGCGGGTCCTCGGGGCCGGTCTGCTGCCAGGCCTTCTCGAAGTCCTCGGCGCGGTGGAACCGGGCGCCGCTCTCGTACAGGGAGGCGTACGTGCCGTGGCCGCGGGCCTCGGCCGCCTCGGCCACGACGATGCGCTCCAGGGGGACGTCGGCGTCGGCCAGCAGCGGCTCCCACCGGCCGAGTTCGCGGGCGCCCTCCACGACGGCGAGCCGGGCCCTGCTGTGGCGGGCGATGTGGGCGGTCTGTTCGGGCGCGGAGGTCCCGTAGACGGTGACGGGTACGGCGCCGAGGTGGACCAGGGCGAGGTCGCTGAGCCAGTGCTCGGGGCGGTTGCCCATCATCAGCAGGACGTGCTCGCCGCGCCCGACGCCGAGGGCGGCATATCCGGCGGCGAGGACGGCGACCTCGTGGCGGACCTCGCTCCAGGTGAGCGTGGTCCACCCGGCCGCGTCGGGTCCGGCCCGCCAGGAGAGGGCGGGGAGGTCTCCGTACGCGGCGGCGTTGCGGGCCATCAGGGCGGGGAAGGTGATCTCTTCGGGTCGTCCGGGCAGTCGCAGGTTCGTGGTCATGGGCAGCTCCTGGCCGTTTCACATCATTGGTGCGACAGCAATACTGTTGAACCCAAGCTGTGGAGCAGAGAGCGAGGCGCAGACGATGGCCGACCAGGCACCCGAGCCGATGCTCACCGTCGACGAGCTGGCGGCCAGGGCGGGCGTCACCGTGCGCACGGTACGGTTCTACAGCACCCGCGGGCTTTTGCCCCCTCCCGTGATCGGTCCGCGTCGGGTGGGGCACTACGGGCCGGAGCACCTGTCGCGGCTGGCTCTGATCGAGGAGCTCCAGCACCAGGGCATGACCCTGTCGGCGATCGAACGCTACCTGGACGCGCTGCCCGACGACCTGAGCGCGCACGATCTCGCGATCCACCGGGCGATGGTGGCCAGTTGGGCCCCGGACGCGGCCCGGGAGGTCTCCCGGGAGGAGCTGGAGAAGCGGGCGGGACGGAGCCTGTCGGACACGGACGTGCGGCGGCTGACGGCCATGAACGTGCTCGCCGCCTCGGGCGGGGGCTTCCGGGTGGACGTGGGCCTGCTGCGGCTGGGGGTCGCCCTGCTCGACGTGCCGATCGCGCACGAGACGATCCTGGCGGCGCGCACGGTGCTGGTGGAGCACACCCGGTCGGCAGCGCACGAGCTGACGGCTCTCTTCCGGGACGAGGTGTGGGGGCCGTTCACGGAGGGCGAGAGCGATCCGGAGCGGGTGGAGTCGATGAAGGCCCTGTCGGCGCACATGCAGCCGATGGTGGTCCAGGCCCTGGTGACGGCCTTCCAGCGGTCGCTGCGGGAGGAGCTGCGCGCGGCGTTCGCCTCCGAACACGGTTGACGGGTCCCGGGCGGGTCCGGGACGGACCCGGGGACGGACCGGGGGACGGACCGGGGACGGTCCCGGGCGGCCGCAGTCCGTGACAGCCGTTCGGGTCTGCCGGACTGCGGGGGCGCGGGTACGGCGTGAGGGTGGGGGTGGGCGGGGCGGCGCGACGGCCCGGCCACCGTCCGGAAGGAGCGTGACAGCCGTGGCCCGCAACCGCCGTCTCATCCTGAGCCCGCCCTCCGAGGTCTGGCGCCTGCTGGCCGACGGGCACCGCTACGGGGAGTGGGTGACGGGCACCCGGAAGGTCCTCGCCGCGGACCCGCACTGGCCCGGCGTGGGCGCCCGGCTGCGGGTCCGGGTCGGCGCCGGCCCGCTGACCCTCGACGACACCTGCGTCGTCCGCGTCTGCGAACCGCAGCGGCGCCTGGAGCTGGAGGCCCGGGCCGAACCCTTCGGCGCGGCCCGCGTCGCCATGAACCTGGCCCCCTGGGGCCGGAACACGCTCTTCACCCTCGACTGGCATCCGCTGCGGGGTCCCGGCACCCGCATGCACGGGCTGCCGGTGGACTACCTGGTCGCCGTGCGCAACGGCATGATGCTGACGAAGCTGGCCAGGATCGCCGTCCGGGAACACGGCACGGCCGCGCCCCGTTGACCCCGGCCGGGTCCTCGCCCGCCAACACCCGTTGACGCCCGGGTAGTTTACGGATCATGGCAGTCATTCACCGCACCACCATGTCACCGGGCAAGCTCGAACTGATCGCCGCCTGGTTGCCGTCGAAGCCCTGGTACCGGGGCGGGGACGCACCGCTGCTCGCCAAGGCCGGCGGCTTCCGGCTCGACGACCCCGCGGGCGAGGTGGGCATCGAGTTCATGGTGGTCACCGACACCTCGGGGGGCGTCCCCGTCACCTATCAGGTACCGATGACCTACCGCGGGACGCCGCTGGAACACGGCGAGGACGCCCTGATCGGCACCTCCGAGCACGGGGTCCTGGGCCTGCGCTGGATCTACGACGGAGCACACGACCCGGTCCTGGTCGCACAGCTGCTCGCGCTGCTGGCGGGCCGGGCGGCCGCCCAGGACCAGAACGCGAGCGACGCACCGGACCCGGCGGCCCGGGTGCTCGCCGAAGCTGCCGGAGTGCCGGAGGGGCTGGCCGGGCCGAAGGACGCGACGGACACCTCCGACGCGACCGTCGTCGGCGTCGCACCGGCCGGACGGGACGAGCCGGTGCGGGCCCTGTCCGTGTCCCGGGTGCTGGCGGCCGGGCCCGCCGTGACCGGCGGATCCGTCCTGGCCCAGCTGCTGAACCGGTGGACGGACGCCGACGCGGGCGAACTGCACGGGGTCTTCGCCGTCCTGCACGCCGCGAAGGCCTGACCGGCAGACACCTTGACCGCCCCGGCCGTCCCGACCGTCCCGGGCGGGACAGCCGGGGTGACCGTGACGTCCGGGGTGGAAGGGGCGGCCGGGGGGCCGTACGGGATCAGTCGGTGTACGTCTCGCCCCGCTCCGCCTTCTCCACGAGGGAGGCCGGCGGGGTGAACCGCTCGCCGTACGTGCCGGCGAGCTCGCGGGCGCGGGCCACGAAGCCGGCGAGGCCGCCCTCGTAGCCGTTGATGTACTGGATCACACCGCCCGTCCAGGCCGGGAATCCGATGCCCATGATGGAGCCGATGTTGGCGTCGGCGATCGAGGTGAGGACGCCCTCGTCCAGGCAGCGGACGGTGTCGAGGGCCTCGGAGAAGAGCATCCGCTCCTTCATGTCCTCGAAGGGGACCTCGTGGCCCGGCTTGGCGAAGTGCTCACGCAGCCCCGGCCAGATGCGGGCGCGCCTGCCCGACTCGTCGTACTCGTAGAAGCCGGCGCCGCCGCTGCGGCCGGGGCGGCCGAACTCGTCGACCATCCGGTCGATGACGGTGTCGGCGGGGTGCTCGGTCCACGTCCGGCCCTCCGCCTCGACGGCCTTGCGGCTCTCGTTGCGGATCTTGCGCGGCAGGGTCAGGGTCAGCTCGTCCATCAGGGAGAGGACCTTGGCCGGGTAGCCGGCCTGGGCGGCGGCCTGCTCGATCGACGCGGGCTCGACGCCCTCGCCGACCATCGCCACGCCCTCGTTGATGAACTGGCCGATGACGCGCGAGGTGAAGAAGCCGCGCGAGTCGTTGACCACGATCGGGGTCTTGTTGATCTGGCGCACCAGGTCGAAGGCGCGCGCGATGGCCTCGTCGCCGGTCCGGTCCCCCTTGATGATCTCGACCAGCGGCATCTTGTCGACGGGCGAGAAGAAGTGCAGTCCGATGAAGTCGGCGGGCCGCTTCACACCCTCGGCGAGACCGGTGATGGGCAGGGTCGAGGTGTTGGAGCACAGGAGGGCGTCGGGCGCGATGACGTCCTGGACCTCCTGGAACACCTTGTGCTTGAGCGCGGTGTCCTCGAAGACGGCCTCGATGACGGCGTCGCAGCCCGCGAGGTCGGCCGTGTCGGCGGTCGGGGTGATCCGGGCGAGCAGCTCGGCACGCCCCGCCTCGGTGATCCGGCCGCGGGACAGGGCCTTGTCGAGCAGCTTCTCGGAGTACGCCCTCCCCTTCGCGGCAGCCTCGGTGGTGACGTCCTTGAGCACCACCTCGATGCCCGCGCGGGCGCAGGAGTAGGCGATGCCGGCGCCCATCATGCCGGCGCCGAGGACGGCGACCTTGCGGACCTGCCGCGGCTCGATGCCCTGCGGGCGGCTGCGGCCGGCGTTGACGGCCTGCAGGTCGAAGAAGAAGGCCTGGATCATGTTCTTGGCGGTCTGCCCGGTGACCAGCTCGGTGAAGTAGCGGGCCTCGATCGTCAGCGCGGTCTCGAAGTCCACCTGGGAGCCCTCGACGGCGCAGGCCAGGATGTTGCGCGGCGCCGGGTACGGGGCGCCGTTCAGCTGCTTCTTCAGGTTGGCCGGGAAGGCCGGGAGGTTCGCGGCGAAGCGCGGGCTGGACGGAGTGCCGCCGGGGATCCGGTAGCCGGGTACGTCCCAGGGCTGCTGCGACTCGGGGTGGGCGTCGATGAAGGCGCGGGCCTTGCCCAGCATCTCCTCGCGGGTGGCGGCCAGTTCGTGCACGAGGCCGTTGTCGAGGGCGCGCCGGGGGGTGTACTGGGTGCCCTGGAGCAGTACCTTGAGCAGCGCGTCGGTGATGCCCATCAGGCGCACGGTGCGGGTGACGCCGCCGCCCGCCGGGAGCAGGCCGAGGGTGACCTCGGGCAGGCCGATCTTGGAGCCGGGCACGTCGAGGGCGACCCGGTGGTGGCAGGCCAGGGCGATCTCGTAACCGCCGCCCAGAGCGGCGCCGTTGACGGCGGCGACGACGGGCTTGCCGAGGGTCTCGATGCGGCGCAGGGACCGCTTGATCTCGGTGCCGGTGTCGAAGGCGAGCTGCGCGTGCTCGGGGCGCAGCCGGATCATGTCCTTGAGGTCGCCGCCGGCGAAGAAGGTCTTCTTGGCGGACGTGTAGATGATGCCGCGGATGGAGTCCTTCTCGGCCTCGGCGCGGTCGGCGACCGCGGCGATGGAGTCCTTGAAGGCCTGGTTCATCGTGTTGGCGGACTGGCCCGGGTCGTCGAGGATCAGGGTGACGACGCCGGTCTCGTCCTGTTCCCAGCGGATCGTGGTGGACTCGCTCATGTTCGCTACTTCCGTGTCGGAGGGTCGGGGATACAGGACGGTTCAGAGGCGCTCGACGATGGTGGCGACGCCCATGCCGCCGCCGACGCAGAGGGTGACGAGGCCGTAGCGCTTGTCCTGGCGCTCCAGCTCGTCGACGATCGTGCCGAGGATCATGGCACCGGTGGCGCCGAGCGGGTGGCCCAGCGCGATGGCGCCGCCGTTGACGTTGACCTTGTCGAGGGAGAGGCCCATGTCCTTGACGAAGCGCAGGACGACCCCGGCGAAGGCCTCGTTGATCTCGACCAGGTCGATGTCGTCGATGGTCAGTCCGGCCTTGGCGAGGGCCTTGCGGGTGGCCGGGGCGGGGCCGGTGAGCATGATGGTGGGCTCGGAGCCGGAGACGGCCGCCGAGACGATGCGGGCGCGCGGGGTGAGGCCGCTCCGCTCCCCCGCCTCGCGGGAGCCGATCGCGACGAGCGCGGCGCCGTCGACGATGCCGGAGGAGTTGCCCGCGTGGTGGACGTGGTCGATCTTCTCGATCCAGTGGTACTTCTGCAGGGCGACGGCGTCGAAGCCGCCGAGCTCGCCGATGTCGGCGAAGGACGGCTTGAGCTTGGCGAGGGTGTCGGCGGTGGTCCCCGGGCGGACGAACTCGTCGTGGTCCAGGACGGTCAGGCCGTTGCGGTCGGTGACCGGGACGACCGACTTCGCGAAGCGGCCGTCCTTGATCGCGGCGGCGGCGCGTTCCTGCGAGAGGGCCGCGTACTCGTCGACGTCCCGCCGGGTGAAGCCCTCGATGGTGGCGATCAGGTCGGCGCCGATGCCCTGCGGCACGAAACCGGTGTCCCAGTTCGTCATCGGGTCGGCGAACCAGGCGCCGCCGTCCGAGGCCATCGGAACGCGGGACATGGACTCCACGCCCCCCGCCAGGACCAGGTCCTCCCAGCCGGAACGGACCTTCGCAGCGGCCAGGTTGACGGCTTCCAGCCCGGAGGCGCAGAACCGGTTCTCCTGTACGCCGGCCACGGTGTCGGGGAGGCCTGCGGCGATCGCCGCGATACGGGCGATGTCGGAGCCCTGGTCGCCGACCGGGCCGACCACGCCGAGCACGATGTCGTCGATGGCGGCCGGGTCCAGGGCGGGGTTGCGCTCGCGCAGCGCGTCGATGAGTCCGACGACCAGGTCGATCGGCTTGGTGCCGTGCAGGGAGCCATTGGCCTTGCCGCGGCCGCGCGGGGTGCGGATCGCGTCGTATACGTAAGCTTCGGTGCTCACTGGTCAAGCCTTTCGGTGTGCTGGAAGGTCCTGGGATGGTCCTCGGCGGGGCCGCGGGGTGGGACGAGGGGGTCAGCTGAGGAGAGACCGGCCGATGATCTCCTTCATGATCTCGGTCGTGCCGCCGTAGATCGTCTGGATCCGGCCGTCGGTGAAGGCCCGGGCCACCCGGTACTCGGTCATGTACCCGTACCCGCCGTGGAGTTGCAGGCAGCGGTCCGCCACGCGCTTCTGCAGTTCGGTGGCCCACCACTTGGCCATGGAGGCGTGCACGTGGTCCAGCTCGCCGTTCGAGTGGTCGGTGATGCACCGGTCGAGGAAGGCCCGGGTGACGGCGACCTCGGTGGCCATCTCCGCGATCTCGAACCGGACGTGCTGGAGCTTGGACAGCGGACGCCCGAAGGCCTCGCGCTCCTTCACGTACTGCGTGGTGATCTCCAGGAGGTGCTCGGCGGCGGCGATCCCGGCCATCGCGATGCCCATCCGCTCCTGCGCGAGATGGGTCATCAGGTGGACGAAGGCGCCGTTCAGCTCGCCGAGCAGGTTCTCCTTCGGGACGCGTACGTCGTGGAAGAACAGCTCGGCGGTGTCCTGCGCCTTCTGGCCGATCTTGTCGAGGTTACGGCCGCGCTCGAAGCCCTCCGCTCCGCGCTCGACGACCAGCAGCGACAGTCCGTGCGCCCCGCCCTCGGGGGTGGTCTTGGCGACCACGATCACCAGGTCGGCCAAGATGCCGTTGGAGATGAAGGTCTTGGAGCCGTTCAGCACCCAGTGGTCGCCCCGGTCCTCCGCGGTGGTCCGGATCCCCTGGAGGTCGGAGCCCGCTCCCGGCTCGGTCATCGCGATGGCGGTGACGGTCTCGCCGGAGCAGAAACCGGGCAGCCAGCGGCGCTTCTGCTCCTCCGTGGCGAGCGAGGTCAGGTACGGCCCGATGATGTCGTTGTGCAGGCCGATGGCGAACCCGGGCGTGCCCGCTCTGGTGAACTCCTCCGCTATCACGGCGGCGTAGCGGAAGTCGGTGTTCCCGCCGCCGCCGTACTCCTCCGGGACGGCCAGCCCGAGCAGCCCCTGCCGGCCCGCGGCCCGCCATGCCGCGCGGCTGACGATGCCGTCCTTCTCCCACTGCTCGTAGTGCGGCAGCACCTCCTTGGCCAGGAAGGTGCGGACGGTCTCGCGGAACGCCTCGTGGTCGGCGTCGAAGATCAGGCGCTTCATAGGACGACTCGCTTCATCGGACGGCTCGCTTCATCGCAGGACTCGCCTCGTCGGGAGGCTCTCGGCTTCGGCAGGGCTCCTCAGAGCCAGTTCTTCACGGTTTCGATCAGGCGCGCCGGCTCGGGGCCGACGGGGGTGACGTTGAGCATCGTGACGCCGGCCGCGCGGAAGGCCTCGACACGCTCGCGCACGTAGCCCTCGGGCCCGCACAGGGTCATCAGCTCGCAGAACTCGTCCGGTACGGCGGCCGCCGCGTCGCGGGTGCGTCCGGCGAGGTAGAGCTCCTGGATCTTCCGGGCCTCCTCCGCGTAGCCGTAGGCGACGGCGAGGTCGTTGTAGAAGTTCTTGCCGACCGCGCCCATGCCGCCGACGTACAGCGCGATCTGCGGGCGGGCGCGTTCGCGTACGGCGGCCGCGTCCGGGCCGATCGCGAGCAGTCCGCCCGCGACGGTCTGCAGGGGGCCGAGCTCAGGGGCGCGCCGCGCCGCGCCCTCGGCGAGCGGGCCGCCCCACACCGCATCGGCCTTCTCCGGGATGAAGAGCGTGGGCAGCCAGCCGTCCGCGATCTCTGCGGTGAGCCTGACGTTGGCGGGCCCGAGCGAGGCGATGAAGACCGGGATCGCGTCGCGCACCGGTCTGGTGAGGATCTTCAGGGGCTTGCCGTGCCGGCCGCCCTTCCCGGGCGGCAGCGGCATGTCCGTGATGCCGTGGTGGTCGATCGTCTCGCGGCGCCAGATGCGCCGGCACAGCTCGACCGTCTCCCGGGTGCGGCCGAGCGGCTTGTCGTACGGCTTCCCGTGCCAGCCCTCGACGACCTGCGGGCCGGAGGCGCCGAGGCCGAGCAGCGCCCGGCCGCCCGAGAGGGCGTCCAGTCCGGCGGCCGTCTGCGCGATCAGGCCGGGGGTGCGCGAGTAGACGTTCATGATCGCCGAGCCGATCTTCAGCCGCTCGGTGCGGGCGGCGAGGTAGCCCATGATCGTCGGGGAGTCGAAGCCCCAGGCCTCGGCCACCCACACGGCGTCCAGTCCGGCGGACTCCAGCGCCGCCGCCTCGTCGGCGGCGCGGCGCGGGTCCCCCGCGTAGTCGAGCATCATCGACAGTTCCATCAGACCTCTTTCGGGAGCAGGGCCGGTACGTCCCAGTCGGCGGCCACCGACTCGGTGTGGGCGCCCGGTCGGGCGGGGCCCGTGGTGACGGCGACCGGCGTCGCGGAGAACCGCGGCGCCGGCGCCGGCTGGACGATCCCGCCAACGTCCGTGAAGGTCCCGCGGGCGGCGAGGTGGGGGTGGCCGGGGGCCTCGCGCAGCGACAGCACCGGGGCCACGCAGGCGTCGGTGCCCTCGAAGACCGCCGTCCACTCCTCGCGCGTACGGGTGCGGAAGCGCGCGGCGACGGCCTCGCGCAGCTCGCCCCAGCGGGCGACGTCCTTGCGGGCCGGCGCTTCGTCCGCGATGCCGAGGAGCTGCACGAAGGTGTCGTAGAACTGCTGCTCCAGCGCGCCGACGGCCATGTAGCCGCCGTCGGAGGTCTGGTAGGTGCCGTAGAAGGGGCAGCCGCCGTCGAGGAGGTTGGCTCCGCGCCGGTCCTGCCAGCCGCCCGCCGCCATCATCCCGTGGATCATGGCGGTGAGGTGGGCGGTGCCGTCGACGATGGCCGCGTCGACGACCTGCCCGGTGCCCGTGGCGCGGGCGTGCTGGAGGGCGGCGAGGACCCCGACCACCAGGTAGAGCGAGCCTCCCGCATAGTCCCCGACGAGGTTGGCCGGGACCGCCGGGGGCTGCTCCGGGCCGCCGATCATGCCGAGGGCGCCGGTGACGGCGATGTAGGCGATGTCGTGACCCGCGGTGTGCGCGAGGGGGCCCTCCTGGCCCCAGCCGGTCATCCGCCCGTAGACGAGCTTCGGATTGCGGGCGTGGCACTCGGCGGGTCCCACGCCGAGCCGTTCGGCGACCCCGGGGCGGAAGCCCTCGACGAGCACGTCGGCCCGCTCGACCAGGTCCAGGACGCGGGCGGGCCCGTCGGCGGACTTGAGGTCGACCAGGACGGAACGCTTGCCGCGGTTGGTGATGTCGTAGGCCGGGTCGACGGCGAGCCCGCCGCCGCCGGGGCGGTTCACCCGTACGACGTCCGCTCCCAGGTCGGCCAGGAGCATGGCGGCGAACGGTCCGGGTCCGATGCCGGCCAGCTCGACGACGCGCACGCCGGCGAGCGGGCCGTTGCCGCCCGCCGTCCCGGTCGCGTTCCCTGTCACTGCCATCGAGCCCCCAGCGTCTGCGGTGTGGGTGGTGTGCCTGGTGTGCGGCCGTGTGACACAACTGATGTAACACCGGTGATGCTAGGAACGCGCTCCAGCGAGCACAAGCCCCCTGGCCGGGGCACGGTGGGATCGGCCGGCACCGGCGGACCGGGCGGACCGGGAGGCGGGCGGAATCCGGGACCCACCCCCCTGATAGATCGTTTCGCGACTCTGTACCCTGATCAGGCTTTCGAGTCGATCAAGCGTTCAATCACACACATGGGGGAGCCGGTGCGTCGTCGCCGTCTTGTTGTTTCCGCTGCCGCGATCGCGGCTGGCGTTGGTCTCATCCCGGGCGTGGCCCAGGCCGACCCGGCCCAGCCGGAGGCGCGCGGCACCACCGCGCCGGACCTTGACCTGGGTCTCGGCAAGGACGCGAAGTCCAAGAGCAACACCTTCACCAGCCCCGCGGACCGCACGGTCCGCAAGGCCGCCGCCCCGTCCGCGAAGACCGGAGTCGCCGCGGCGCAGTCCGCCTCCGCCAACCCGGACCTCTCGGTCGGCCTGACCGCCTACGGCGTCACGGCGCACGGCATCGAGGTCGACACCACCATCTACAGCGCGGACACCGCGCTCACGGTCACCATCGAATGGGGCGACGGGAAGTCGGACGTCTTCGACGCCTTCGGCTCCGACACCCACACCACGGCCCACACCTACGCCGAGGTCGGCTCCTACACGGTCAAGGTCACCGTGGCGGATGCCGAGAACGGCGTCTCGGCCGTCAACGAGGTCGTCTTCGTCACCGCCGGCGCGGACTTCACCCCGTACGCCCCCACCCGGCTGCTGGACACCCGCGACGGGACCGGCGCGCCGGCGGGCAAGGTCCAGCCGTACAGCTCCACCCGCGTGAAGATCGGCGGCAACGGTGGGATCCCGGCCGGCGTCACCGCCGTGGTCCTCAACGTCACGGTCACCAACACCTCCAGCAACGGCCACATCACCGCCTTCCCCGAGGGCACCCAGCGTCCGACCACGTCGAACGTCAACTACAAGGCCCGCCAGAGCGTCCCGAACCTGGTCATCGTGAAGGTCGGCAAGAACGGCTACGTCGAGATAGCCAACCGCGGCGACGCCCCGGTCGACCTGATCGCCGACGTCACCGGCTACTTCTCCAAGACCGCATCCAGCGGTTACACCCCGGTCACCCCGTCCCGCTTCGTCGACACCCGCGAGGGCCTCGGCACGGCGAAGGGCCAGCTCGGCGGCCGCAAGACCTTCTCCACCCAGATCAGCGGCCTGCGCGGGATCCCCCAGGGCATCAGCGCCGTCGCGCTGAACGTCACGGTCACCAACCCGCGGGAAGCCGGCCACCTGTCGGTCTTCCCGGGCGGCGGCGCCACCCCGACCGCGTCGAACCTGAACTTCACCGCGGGCCAGACGATCGCCAACTCGGTGATCGTCCCCGTCAGCGCGGACGGCAGGATCAGCGTCTTCAACGGCGCCTGGGCGGGCACCGACGTCGTCGTCGACGTCGTGGGCTACTACAGCGCCGACAGCAAGAGCGCCTTCCTGCCGTTCTCGCCCGAGCGCCTGGTGGACACCCGCGACCCCCAGGACCCGGTGTACGGGAAGCTGTGGGGGCAGAGCTACATCTACATGCCGATGTCCTACGACGACCCGAGCATCACGGGCTTCGTACTGAACACCACGGTCACCAACCCGGAGGGCGACGGGTACCTCACGGTCACCCCGGACCCGAACTCCATCGACGACTACATCAACGACACGGCCGGCTGGCCGACCCCGCCGAACTCCTCGAACCTGAACTGGAAGAGGGGCGACACCGTCCCGAACCTGGTCCAGGCGAGCACCGGCAGCCACGGCATCATCGACCTCTGGAACCGGGGCTGGGACGACGTCGACCTGATCGTCGACCTCTTCGGCCTGTACCAGCAGGGCTGATCCACCGGCAGGTGAACCCCCGGCGCCCCGGGCGCGGCCGTGCGGCCGCGCCCGGGGCGCCGGCGTCGTGACGGACCGTCCGGCTCCCCGCCGACCGGCGCATGTCCGCCACCCGCCCGCCGGGACGCCCGGGCCGCGCGCTAGCCTCGGCCACCCACACCACCCGCACCAGCCCGCCCGGAGGAGCTCTCATGAACGCAGGGGTCGCGCAGGATCGGCCGGAACGGGCCTACGACATCGTGCTCTTCGGCGCCACCGGGTTCGTGGGGGCGCTGACCGCCGAGTACCTCGCCGCGCACGCGCCCGCAGGCTGCCGGTGGGCCCTCGCCGGCCGGGACCTCGCGAAGCTGGAGCGGCTGCGCGAGCGGCTCGCCGCGATCGAACCCGCCTGCGCCGCGCTGCCGTTGCTGCAGGCGGACGCCCGGGACGCCGCCGCCGTGGGCGAACTGGCTGCTTCCGCCCGGGTGCTGGCCACGACCGTGGGACCGTACGTCTGGTACGGGGCCGGGCTCGTGGCCGCCTGCGCCGAAGCGGGCACGGACTACGTGGACCTCACCGGCGAGCCGGAGTTCGTGGACCGGATGTACGTGGAGCACGACGCGCGGGCCCGTGAAACCGGCGCCCGGCTCGTGCACGCCTGCGGCTTCGACTCGGTCCCGGCCGATCTCGGCGCGTACTTCACGGTCCGGCAGCTGCCGGAGGGGGTCCCGCTCACGGTCGACGGGTTCATGCGGTCCAACGCGTTCTTCTCCGGCGGGACGCTGGCCTCCGCGCTGACCGCGCTGGGCCGCGGCCCGCAGACACTGGCCGCCGCCCGCGCCCGCCGGCTGCACGAACCCCGGCTGCCGGGACGGCGGGCGCGCGGGCCGCTGGGCGCGCCCCGGTTCAGCCGCGAGACCGGCACCTGGGCGCTCCCGCTGCCCACGCTGGACCCGCGGGTCGTGACCCGGTCGGCGGCCGCGCTGGAGCGCTACGGCCCGGACTTTCGCTACCGGCACTACGCCTCCGTCAAGCACCTGCCCGTCGCGCTGGGCGGTACGGCGGCGATGGGCGCGACGGCTGCCCTGGCGCAGGTGCCGCCCGCCCGGCGGTGGCTCATGAACCGCTGGGAACCGGGCCGGGGACCGGACGCGGAGCGGCGGGCCCGCAGCTGGTTCACCGTGCGCTTCGTGGGCGAGGGCGGCGGCCGGCGGGTGCTCACCGAGGTGTCGGGCGGCGACCCGGGCTACGGCGACACCGCAAAGATGCTGGCGGAGTCGGCGCTCTGCCTGGCGCACGACACGCTGCCGGAGGCCGCCGGGCAGGTGACGACCGCGGTGGCGATGGGAGACGCGCTCCTCCACCGCCTCCAGAAGGCGGGGATCGCCTTCCGGGTGGCCGACGCCCGCTGACGCGCCGGCAGAAGCTCAGGAGGCCTCCCGCAGTGCCCTGCGGCACAGCGAGTCGGCACGCCGGGTGGTCTCCGGGATCCGGAAGCGGGGGCTGAGGGCCAGGACGTGCGCACAGGCGTTGTCGAGCGACACCCTGTGCCCGACGGAGACGTACACCGGCTTGGTCGCGTCCTGCGTGCGCAGGGCCCGCCCGACCTCGCCCCCGTCGGGGCCGACCAGCGCGGAGACGGCGCCCCGCCGGGCGCCGGGATCCTCGTGGGTGAAGGCGAAGGGGTTCTTGGCGACGCCGATGGAGGGGAGCCCCGTGACCACCCCGAGGTGGCAGGCGAGGCCGAACCCGCGGGGGTGGGCGAGGCCGTAGCCGTCGCAGACCACGAGGCCGGGCTCGGCGGTCAGGGCGTCGAGGGCGGCCAGCACGGTCGGCAGCTCGCGGAAGGCGAGCAGCCCCGGCACGTAGGGAAAGCTGACGTGCCCGACGGCGGTGGCCTCCTCGACCACCTCCAGGGTCGCGGCGTCGAGGACCACGGCCGCGGCGGCGACGAGGTCGCGCGTGTCGTCGTAGGCGACGTCCACGCCCGCCACCAGCCCGCGGCCGGGCGGGGGGCCGGGCTCGCCGAGTACCACGTGATGGCGCAGCTCGTCCTGTATCGCCCGGGCCTCGGCCTCATCTGCGGGAGTCTTCACACTCGTCATGATGGACCGAGCGTAACCTGACGATCATGTTTGTCATGGAGCTCACCTACACCGCGCCCGTCGAAGCCGTCGAGGAGCAGATGGACGCCCACATCGCCTGGCTGGACGGCTACTACGCGGCCGGCGTCTTCCTCGCCTCGGGACGCAAGGTGCCGCGCGACGGGGGCGTCATCCTGGCGGCGGGGGTGTCCCGGGCCGAGATCGAGAAGATCGCGGCCGGGGACCCCTTCGCGGTCGCGGGCGTCTGCTCCTACCGCATCACCGAGTTCATGGCCACGAAGACCTCGGCGGACCTGGCCGCGGTCCGGGAGAACCCGCTCGTGTAGCGCTGTCGCCCGGCGGACCTCCGCGGCCACGGCGCCGGGGAGCCGTTCCGCCGGGCAGGCCGCCGGGTGCGGGTCAGCGGCGTTCCAGCCGTGCCACCCGGCCCTTCTCCCCCGCCGCCCAACAGCCCCTGTCGGCCGCGCAGTCGACCGTGTCGAAGGACCCCGCGTCCAGTGGGCGCCAGGAGCGACCCCCGTCCGTGGTGAGGTCCGTGCCCGTGGGTCCGACCGCGAGGGCCGTCCCCCCGCTGTACGGGTACCAGGCCGCGCCCGACCGGTAGGCCGGCGGCGGGGTCGTCGCCTGCCGCCAGGTGCTCCCCCCGTCCCCGGAGACGGCCGCGGCGTGCGGGGAGGCCTGCCCGGTGCGGTAGTCGCCGCCCACGGCGAGCCCCCTCGTACGGTCCCGGAAGGCGAGGGCGAAGACGCCTCGCGCGGGGTCTCCCGCCGGCACGGCGACTTCGGCCGCCCGCCAGGTCCGGCCGCGGTCCGCGGAGTGCAGGACCCGCGCGCTCGCCCCGCCGCCCGTGGCCAGCCAGACGTCCCGCGGTCCGGCGCTGACCAGGCACTGGCCGCTCGCGGCGAAGCCCGCCTCGCCGGGCAGCGCCTCGGGCATTCCCGCACCGGGCAGCACCCGCCAGTGGCGGCCGCCGTCGTCCGTCGAGAGGATGCGGAACTTTCCGTCCACCGGATCGCTCACGGCCAGCCCGTGGCGGGTGTCGAAGAAGGTGAGGCAGTCGTAGAAGGCGCGCGGATCGGGGTTGCGGAAGGTCTCGGTCCAGGTGGCGCCGCCGTCCTCGGTCCGCAGCACCCTGGAGGCCTCGCCCTCGCCGATGGACAGGGCCACCGCCCGTCGCGCGTCGAAGGCCTCGATGTCGCGGAGTTCCAGCTGCTCCGCGACCGCGCCGGGCGGCGAGACGTCCTGCCAGCTGCGGCCGCCGTCGAGCGTGCGCAGCACGGTCCCCCGGGAGCCGGCGACCCAGGCCGTGGTCCGGCTGACCGCGGCGAGCCCCCGGAAGCGGGCGGTCAGGCCGGTCTCCTTGAGCGCCCAGCCGGCTGCGCGTAAGTCCTGTGCCCGGCCCTGCTCCTCGGCGTGCGCGGGACCGGCGAGCACACCGAGCACCAAACTTGCCGCGCACATGCCAATTGCGCTATCCAGAAGTCTCATGGCGCCGGAAGCTAACGCACCCCGGACCCGCCGTCCAGAGGGCGTCCCGGCAGCCTCCCGAGCGGGCGTTGCTCCGGTGGAGTGAGCGACAACCGGCCCTTCCAGAAAGCCCCCGACCCCGCACGTCACGCCGTCGCGCCTTCGCGCGCTTCCGCCCACCCGGTCACTCTGTGCGATCACACAGGCAGGTTCCGGCCAGTCGGTGACACAGCTCACTCGAAGCCCCATGCACGGATTTGCCGATTCCGGCGTCTATCGGGTTGCCGGGCCCCATCCCGCAGTCCGGCAGCAGATCCGCCGCAAGGGAGTGAGCCGTGATCACTGTCATCGAGCAGGCCGCGCAGGCCCGTCTGGTCGCCACCGCGCCGAAGGTCGAGACCGTTCCCGTCACCCTGTGTTACGACCGCGCGGATCCGTTCGCCGTGCGCATGGCCTTCCCCGCCCCGGCGACGCTGGAAGGCGTCGAGGTCTCGTGGACCTTCTCCCGGGAACTGCTGGAGTCCGGCCTGGACCGCCCGTCCGGCTATGGCGACGTACGCGTGCGGCCGCACGACGGGGAGCGGACCACGATCGAGTTCCACGCGGTGGAGGGCGTCGCGATCGTCCTGATGCTGACCGCCGAGCTGCACCGGTTCCTGGATCGGGTCGCGAGCGTGGTTCCGCCCGGCCTGGAGCACCTCTACCTCGACATGGACCACAGCCTGGCCGAGCTGATGCGCGACAGCTGCTGACCCTCCGGCGTAAATCGTTTGCGGGCGGCCGGGGCCGCCCGTAGCTTCGTTGGCGCCCCACTGCCGTCGAACGGAGCAGGACGTTGCTCTTCTGAGGTCCGAGACACCGACCACCGCGACCACCGCGACCACCGAAGACCCCCGTGATCGTCCACATCACGGCCACGGTCGCCGTCCGAACGCGCTCGCGTTCCCGCTCGCGATCCGAGCGTCGGCTGTCTCCCCGCGTTGCACGCACCCTTCACGCAACCTGGAGGCCTCCATGAGTCACGCCCCTGCATCCATCACCTGCTCCGCCCTGTCCTTCGACTGGCCCGACGGGACACCCGTGTTCGACGGGTTCCAGCTGACCGTCGGCCCCGGCCGCACCGGCCTGATCGGACTCAACGGGAGTGGCAAATCCACCCTGTTGAAGCTGATTGCTGGTGAACTGGCCCCGACCGGGGGCCAGTCGTCCGTCGCCGGCTCGGTCGGCTACCTCCCCCAGACGGTCACCCTCGACACCGCGCTGCGCGTGGACGAGGCGCTCGGCATCCACACCGCACGCGCCGCGCTCCACGCCATCGAGGCGGGCGAGGCCACCGAGGCGAACTTCGCCGCCGTCGGCGACGACTGGGACGTGGAGGAGCGGGCCCTGGCCACCCTCGACCAGCTCGGCCTCGCCCGGATCGGCCTGGACCGCACGGTCGGCGAGCTGTCGGGCGGCGAGTCGGTCCTGGTGCGCCTGGCCGCACTGCTGCTGGACCGACCGACCGTCCTGCTGCTGGACGAGCCGACCAACAACCTGGACCTGCGCGCCCGGGGCCGCCTGTACGCGGCGGTCGAGTCCTGGTCCGGAGTGATGCTCCTGGTCAGCCACGACCGCGAACTACTGGAGCGGGTCGACCAGATCGCCGATCTGCGCGACGGCGAAGTCCGCTGGTACGGAGGGAACTTCACCGACTACGAGGAGATGCTCGCCGCCGAACAGGACGCGGCCGAGCGCATGGTCCGGGTCGCGGAGGCCGACGTGCAGCGCCAGAAGCGCGAACTGGCCGACGCACGGGTCAAGTTGGCCCGGCGCAAGCGGTATGGCCAGAAGATGTCCGAGAACAAGCGCGAGCCGAAGATCGTGATGGGCGCGCGCAAGCGCGCGGCGCAGGAATCGGCCGGCAAGCACCGCATCATGCACACCGAGAAGCTGGCCAAGGCGAGGGAGCGGCTGGACCAGGCGGTGGAGGCGGTCCGCGACGACGCCGAGATCCGTATCGAACTGCCCGCCACACTGGTCCCGCCGGGTCGGCGCGTCCTGACCCTCAGCGACCTGTACCTGCCCCACGGTGCCCGCGTGCCGGGAGAGTGGGAACTGCGGGGCCCGGAGCGGGTCGCCCTGGTGGGCAGCAACGGCTCGGGCAAGACCACGCTGCTGCGCACGATCGCGGGGCAGCTCACTCCCGAGTCCGGCGCGGCCGAGACACACGTGACCACCCGGTTCCTGCCCCAGCGGCTGGACGTGCTGGACGAGAACAGCTCGGTCGTGGAGAACGTGGCCCGGTTCGCCCCGCAGGCCACCGACAACCAGGTCCGGGCACGGCTCGCGCACTTCCTCTTCCGGGGCGGGCGCGCGGACCGGCCGGCGGGCACCCTGTCGGGCGGTGAGCGGTTCCGGGCGGCACTGGCGGCGCTGCTGCTGGCCGAGCCGGCCCCGCAGCTCCTCATGCTGGACGAGCCCACGAACAACCTCGACCTGTCGAGCGTGCGGCAGCTCACCGACGCGCTGGAGTCGTACCGGGGAGCGCTTGTGGTGGCGAGCCACGACGTGCCGTTCCTGGAGTCGATCGGGGTCACGCGCTGGCTGCTGCTGGACGGAGAGCTGCGGCCGACCACGGCCGCGGAGGTCCGGGAGACGCTGTGGCACGGCTGACCGGCTGACGCACCGACCGGCTGACGGGGCGCGGCCGCCACGCGCCCGAGCCGCGCGGACGCCGCGGCGGAGGCGGGGCGGAGGCGGGGCGGAGGCGGGACGGATGGCGGGGCGGTGCCGCCCGGGCGTCGCCCGGTGGGCGCCGTTCCACGCTGTGAGCGCCGGCCGCCTCCGTCCCTGCCGCGGCGCCCACCGGCGGGGCGGACCTCGGACCGACGGGGTCCGTGGGGTGCTCGGGCGGGTCCACAGGGTCCTGCGCACGCGTCCCGGCCGTCAAGGCGGGAGCCGCAGACCACCTCCTGGCGTGATTCTGCCCTTTCGTTTCCCTGTCGGACCCGCCCATACTGCATAGATAACTGGATGTAACCGGACATAGGTACACGCGGGGCTTGGCTGGCCTTGATGTCGCGCTTAACCTACGACTCCGTAGGCTACGGAACCGTAGGTAATTCGCTTGTGCACCCAGGAGTACCCGTGACGATCACCTCTCCCCACCTCGGCAGCTCGGAGGCGTGGACCGACGCCAAGCTGCTGTACGCGCTGGAAGAGGTGGTCGAGAAGGAGCTCAACCGCCACCTGAAGGTCACCAAGGACTGGATGCCCCACGAGTACGTCCCCTGGAGCGACGGCCGGAACTTCCCCGGCTTCTTCGAGGACGGCGAGGCCTGGGACCCGCAGCAGTCCAAAGTCACCGACATCGGCAAGATCGCGCTGGTCGTGAACCTGCTGACCGAGGACAACCTCCCCAGCTACCACCACGAGATCGCGACCCTCTTCGGCCGCAACGGCGCCTGGGGCACCTGGGTGCACCGCTGGACGGCCGAGGAGGGCCGCCACGGCATCGTGATGCGCGACTACCTGCTGGCCTCGCGCGCCGTGGACCCGGACAAGCTGGAAGCGTTCCGCATGCAGCACATGTCGGAGGGCTTCGAATCCGACAACCGGCACTCCATGCTGCACTCGGTCGCCTACGTGGCCTTCCAGGAGCTCGCCACGCGCATCTCGCACCGCAACACCGGCCACCAGTCCGGCGACCCGGTCTGCGACCGCATGCTGGCGCGCATCGCGCAGGACGAGAACCTGCACATGATCTTCTACCGCAACCTGCTGGGCGCGGCCTTCGAGCTCGCCCCGGACCTGACCATGCAGGCGGTGCGGGACGTCGTCGTCAACTTCCGGATGCCCGGACACGGCATGCCCGGCTTCGAGCGCATGGCCGCCCAGATGGCCATCGGCGGGGTCTACAACCTGCGGATCCACCACGACGACGTGCTGGCTCCGGTCCTGCGCTTCCTCAAGGTCATGGACATCGCCGGCCTCGGCCCGGAGGGCCAGAAGGCCCAGGACGAGCTCGGCCTGTTCATGAACGGCCTGAACTCCGAGGCCACGAAGTTCGACGAGAAGCTGGCCGCCCGCGCTGCCCGCATGGCGGCCCGCAAGGGCTGACCGGCTTCCGCCCGCTCGGGCGCATGACGCCGATGACCCCGGCGGAGCCACGCTCCGCCGGGGTCCGCCGTCGTCGCGTCGAGGGCGGCGCGGGCAGGCGAGGCGGGCACCGGTTCAGCACCGGGTCAGCGGCGGCGGGCGCGCAGCGCCAGGCGCTCCGCCTCCGAGAGGCCGCCCCAGACGCCGAAGCGCTCGTCGTTGGCCAGGGCGTACTCCAGGCACGCCGCCCGCCCCTCGCACGCCCCGCACAGCCGCTTCGCGTCACGCAGTGAGGAGCCCGGCTCGGGGAAGAAGAAGCCCGGGCCGGTCTGGGCGCACAGGGCGAGTTCGTACCAGGCGGCGGTGTCGGCGGCTGCCGTAGAGGTGTTCGTAGACATGCCGCAGATACTGGTCAGCGCCGATGGACGTCCGCTATACGCCTGATCAACACGACGTACGCAGCCCCCGCAGAGCATCTCACCCCGCACTGACAGAGCGCTTCGGGCTCAGTCCGCGTGGCGGGCGCGGCTGGGTTGGACGCGCTTGGGTTCGCCCGGCATCTTGGGGTGGTCCGGGGGGTACGGCAGGTCGCCCATACCGTGTTCGTGCTCGTCCCTGGCCGCGAGTTCCAGGACGGCGTCCAGGGCGAAGGCGTGGTCGTCCATGTCCGCGTGCACATCGCCCAGTTCCGCGAAACGGGCCGGCATCGTCACGATGTCGAAGTCCTGCGGTTCGGCGTCATCCACCTCGTCCCAGCGCAGCGGCGCCGAGACCGGGGCGTGCGGGCGGGGGCGGACCGAGTAGGCGGAGGCGATCGTGCGGTCCCGCGCCGTCTGGTTGTAGTCGACGAAGATCCGCTCGCCCCGCTCCTCCTTCCACCAGGCCGTCGTGACCTCGCCCGGCATGCGGCGCTCCAGCTCCCGGCCGAGGGCGATGGCGCACCGGCGGACTTCGGTGAAGGTCCAGCGCGGCTCGATCGGGACGAAGACGTGCAGTCCCCGGCCGCCCGAGGTCTTGGGCCACCCGCGCAGGCCCAGCTCCTCCAGCAGGGCGCGCAGCTGGTGGGCGGCGGCCACGGCGTGGTGGTAGTCGGTGCCCGGCTGGGGGTCCAGGTCGATGCGCAGTTCGTCGGGCCGGTCGGTGTCCACCCGGCGTACTGGCCAGGGATGGAAGGTGAGGCAGCCCAGATTGGCCGCCCACAGGACGGCGGCCGGCTCGGTCGGGCAGATCTCGTCGGCCGACCGGCCGCTCGGGAAGGCGATGCGGGCGGTCGGGATCCAGTCGGGGAGGTTCTTCGGGGCCCGCTTCTGGAAGAAGGACTCGCCCTCCACGCCGTCGGGAAAGCGTTCCAGGGTCGTCGGCCGGTCGCGGAGGGCCCGGAGGATGCCGTCCGCGACCGCCAGGTAGTACTCGGCCACGTGCCGCTTGGTGAGGCCGCGCTCCGGGAAGTAGACCTTGTCCGGGTGGGACAGCCGTACCGTCCGCCCGGCCGCTTCCAGCTCGATCGCATCGCCAGCAGCACCCATGGGCGCCACCGTAGGCGGGGCGGACCGCCGGTGCACACCGGGCGGGTCCGAACGCACCACCGCAGAATCGGGGGCATGGATCTGCCAGTGATGCCGCCGGTCAAGCCGATGCTCGCCAAGTCAGTGGCGAAGATCCCGCCCGGCATGCAGTACGAGGCCAAGTGGGACGGCTTCCGGGCCGTCGTGCATCGTGACGGTGACGAGGTCGAGGTGGGCAGCCGCACGGGCAAGTCCCTGACCAGGTATTTTCCCGAGCTGGTGGAGGCCCTGAAGGCGAATCTGCCCGGTCGCTGCGTGGTGGACGGAGAGATCGTGATCGTCCATGAGGGGCGTCTGGACTTCGACCGGCTGACCGAGCGGATCCATCCCGCGCAGTCCCGTGTCGCCCTTCTGGCCGAGAGGACCCCCGCCAGCTTCGTCGCCTTCGACCTGCTCGCCCTCGGCGACGAGGCCCTCCTCGATGCCCCGCTCACCGACCGCCGTGCCGCTCTGGTCAGGTCCCTCTCCACCGCCCGGCCCCCCGTCCACCTCGCGCCCGCCACCACCGATCCCGCGCTGGCGCGGGATTGGTTCGAGCGGTTCGAGGGCGCCGGGCTCGACGGGGTGATCGCCAAACCGCTCGATCTCCCCTACCGGCCCGATGCCCGCCTCATGTACAAGATCAAGCACGAACGTACCGCCGACGTCGTCGTCGCCGGTTTCCGTTTCCACAAGAGCGGTCCGATCGTCGGATCGCTCCTGCTCGGCCTCCACGACGCGCAGGGCACGCTCCAGCACGTGGGAGTGTGCGCCGCCTTTCCCATGAGGCGCCGGGCCGAGCTGGTGGAAGAGCTCGAACCGCTGCGGATGCCCGATCCGTCCGGTCACCCGTGGGCCGCGTGGGCCGACGAGTCCGCCCACGCGAGCGCCCGGCTGCCCGGCGCGCAGAGCCGGTGGACCGGCGGCAAGGACCTCTCGTGGGTGCCGCTGCGCCCGGAACGGGTGATCGAGGTCGGCTACGACCACATGGAGGGGGACCGCTTCCGGCACACCGCGCAGTTCCGGCGCTGGCGGCCCGACCGGACCCCCGCAAGCTGCACCTACGCCCAGCTGGAGGAGGTCGTGGGCTACGACCTGGCCGAGGTGCTCGGGCCCGCCGCCGGCTGAGGCCGGGGCCTGCGCGACACCCGTCGGCCGGACTCCCCGGGCCCCCGCCGACGGCCCCCGCGTCACCCTGCCGTGAGCTTCTCCCACTCCTCCCGGTCCGGCCCGAACTCGTGCGGCGCGTAGTCCGGCCGCGCCGCCAGCCAGCGCGCCACCCGGGCCCGGACCTCCGGGTCCGCGTAGGCGCGCTCCGGGGGCTCCGCCAGGTGGCGGACCCGCGCCCGGGCCCGCATCACCGTCGGGTCCTCCAGCGCGCAGTCGAACAGCGCGGCCACCTCCCGGGCCGTTCCGGTGCGCCCCGCCCGCGTCGCGAAGCGCTCGCCGACGGCCGCGTCGGCGACCACCTGGAAGTCGAACCACGGCTTCAGGGTGCGCACCGCCCACGCGTGATGGTGCACGGCGTAGTGGTCCGACCCCGGGTCGCGGTGCGCCGTACGGGCCACCCTGCGCGCCGCCCACAGTGCGAGGGAGGTGCCCTGGCCGAGGGTCGGGTTGGTGTACGCGATCGAGTCGCCGACCGGCACCAGCCCGGTCACGACGGGACCGTGCTCGTCCACGAGAGCGCTCCAGCGGTTGTCCAGGCTCGCAGTGGCCAGTACGCCCGACAGCGGCTCGGCTCCGAGGGCCAGCCAGGCCGCCCCGGGCGGGAAGGAGCGGGCCGCCCGCTCGAACACCGCGGGGTCGCGCAGCGCCGAGCGCGTGGTGTCCGTGGTGTGCACGAACAGCGCCACGGCGAAGACCCGGTTGTCGGCCGGGAAGACGGCGCAGCCGGCGAAGGTTCCGCCGGTCACGGCCCAGGGCCTCCGCGGCCCCTCGTCCGTACCCGCGGGCAAGCGGTACCAGCGGCAGAAGTACGCCAGTCCCGTGCGGTGCCGTTCCACGACGGGCGGGCGGCAGCCCACCGCGCCGAGCCTGCGCTCGATGCCGCCGCGGCGTCCACCCGCGTCCACGACCAGGTCCGCGTCGTACCCACCCGCCTCGGTGGTCACTCCCGTCACCCGGATCGCGTCGGCCGCGCCGCCGGCGCCGGCCGGGTCGGCCCCGGAACGCGCCGCGGTGGTGAGTCCGGTGACCGGCTCCCCGTGGCGGACGACCACTCCCGGCTCCGCGCGCAGCGCCGTGGCCAGTGCGCTCTCCAGGACGATGCGCCGCGCCTGGAGCATGACGAGATCCTCGTCTCCGGGCAGCTCGGGCGGCCGTACGTCGAACCAGTCCAGTTCGTGCCGCTCGCAGGCGCCGAGCCGGAGCATCTCCTGGTAGACGTCGGGCAGATCGTCGCGCAGGACGTTGCGGGCGGCTCCCAGCAGCGCGTGCGGCTGGGCCGCCTGCGGTACGGCCGGCCGCCGCCACCCGAAGAAGTCGCGGTCGAGCGCGGTACCGGGAGCGCGGGTGTCGCGCTCGAACAGCTCCGCCGTGTGCCCGCGCCGCGCCGCGAGCAGGGCGGTGGCGAGCCCGCCGACGCCTCCTCCGATGACCAGCACATGTGCCATGGGACGTCCCCCCGAAGCCTTGGACCGCTGGATCCCTGAACCTCTGGACCTCCGGACCATATGACGATCACACCGCAGAGAGCCTGCGCGTACGGGGGCAGGCCGAAACCCGCACACCTGTCCGGAGCTCCGTCATCCGGTCATCCGGTCCCCGCCGGCGTCACCGGCCCCGTCAGGCGCGCGAACCGCCGGCCGCACCCGCCGCACCCGCACCTGCCGCCGCGACCGCGCGATACGCCGCCAAGGCCCGCCGCGCCTCCGCCTCGATGAGGTCGGCGTTGATGGCCGCGGCCGCCTGCGCGCCCTGGGCAGCCGCCCCCGCGAGCTTCTCCAGCGGCGCGGTCACGTTGCCCGCCGCCCAGACCCCGCGGAGGGCGGTGGCCCCGGTGGCCGGGTCGGACTCGACGCAACGGCCGATCACGTGGCCGTCCCGCGTCACCTCCGTCGTCGGCAGGCCCAGGCTCGTCAACACCCCCGAACGGGCGGTGAACCGCGGGGCCACCACCAGCGCCCGGCACTCCACGGCGGTCCCGTCGGCCAGGGTCACCGCGGTCAACCGGTCGTCCTCGACCACCAGGCCGGTCACCTCGCCGGCCACGACCCGGATCCCGAGGGCCGCCAGCAGCTCGCGCTCCCCCTCCCCCGGCAGCCAGGTGTGCGCCAGCAGCGTGGTGCGCCCGGTCCACTGCCGCCACATCTGCGCCTGGTGCACGGCCATCGGGCCTTCGGCCAGCACCGCGACCGGCTCGTCCCCGACCTCCCAGCCGTGGCAGTACGGGCAGTGCAGCACGTCCCGCCCCCAGCGCGCCCCGAGCCCCGGTACCGGCGGCAGCTCGTCCACCAGGCCCGTGGCGACCAGCAGCCGCCCCGCCCGCACGGTTGAGCCGTCTGCGCAGCGCACCAGGAAACCCCCGTCGGGCAGCCGGTCCGCGGCTACGGCGGCGCCCGGCCGGATCCGGCCCCCGTAGCGCTCCACCTCCGCGCGTCCGCGGGCCAGCAGCTCCGCCGGGCTCTCCCCGTCCAGGCCGAGGTAGCCGTGCAGGTGAGCGGCCGGGGCGTTGCGCGGGCTGCCGGAGTCGATCACCAGCACCGACCGGCGGGCCCGGACCAGGGTGAGCGCCCCGGCCAGTCCGGCCGCACCACCACCGACCACCACGACATCGAACGATTCTTCCCTTGCGTTGTCCATGTCTGCGAGGGTCTGCCCGAATCCGCCGTTTGACAAATGTTCTTGCCGAAGCAGCAAATGGAGTCATGGCCCCCGAGAAACAGGACGAGGAACTCGCCGACGTGCTCACGGCCGTGGGCCCCCGGCTGCGCGCCCTGCGCCGACAGCGCGGCACCACGCTGGCCCAGCTCAGCGAGACCACCGGCATCTCGCTCTCCACGCTCTCGCGGCTGGAGTCCGGGCAGCGCAGGCCGACGCTGGAACTACTGCTCCCGCTGGCCAAGGCGCACCGGGTGGCCCTGGACGAGCTGGTCGGCGCGCCGGAGACCGGCGACCCCCGGATCCGTCCGCGCCCCTTCGTCCGGCACGGCCACACCTACGTGCCGCTGACCCGCAACTTCGGCGGGGTGCACGCCTACAAGCAGATCCTCCGGCCCGTCGAGGGTCCGCAGCCGGTACCCGAGTTGAAGGTGCACGAGGGCTACGAGTGGCTGTACGTGCTGTCCGGCCGAATCCGGCTGCTGCTCGGCGAACACGACCTCGTGCTCGAACCCGGAGAGGCCGCCGAGTTCGACACGCGCACGCCGCACGCCTTCTGCAACGCCGGTCCGCAGCCTGCCGAGTTCCTCAGTCTCTTCGGCCCCCAGGGCGAGCGGATCCACATCCGAGCCCGGCCCACCACTCCTCCGGAAGGACGTCCATGAGCACCACCGGCGCACGCCCCGAACGCCCCGAACGGGCCGTTCCCCAGCCCAATGCCGTCGTCGGCGTCGGCCTCGTCGTCATCGGCCGGGACGGCCGGGTGCTGCTCGGCCAGGCCCACGACGGGCGCTGGGAGCTGCCCGGCGGCAAGGTCGACCCCGGAGAGGGCTTCGAGCAGGCCGCCGCCCGGGAGCTCGCCGAGGAGACGGACCTGAGGGTGGACCCCGAAGGGGTAAGCGTCCTGTCCGTCCAGATCGACGCGAAGTCCGGTCTGACCCGGCTGACGGCGGCCGCCGTCACCCGCACGGCGCAGGGCGTTCCGGCCGTCACCGAGCCCCACAAGATCGCCCGCTGGGAGTGGTTCGCGCCCGCCGAGATCCCTCCGGCGCTGTACGCGCCCTCGGCGGCGGTGCTCCGCGCCTGGCGCCCGGACCTCACGGAACTGCCGCACGTCCCCTCGTACGACTATCCGACGGCGGTCCGTGGTCCGGGCATCTGAGGGCGCCGACGGCCGCGGGGCCCCGCACTCCGGGGCCCCGCCCGGCCGGCGTGATCCATGGGATCCGCCAGAGCCTGTCCGGCCAATGATCACCGAGCGGTGATGTGACGCTCGGTTCCATTGCCTTGCCGTTCCGACACCGGCCGGCGATCCTGGGCCGGTGCCAGGGCAGCGAAAGAGGAAACGGCGACAAGAGGCTGAGAGGCAACGGCTTGCTGCTCGCACCGCGCCGGACGCGGGGCAGTGGGAACTGATCTTCGAAACGCAGGACGAGGCGGGGTTGCGCGCACACCTGCGCCGTCTTCGGGAGTCGCGCATCGACGAGTCGATGATCCGGATCGACGTGCTCTGCGGCCGGCTGGTGCAGCCGACCACCTATCGGCTGAGCCAGTTCGTGACGGACCCCCTGTGTGATGCCGACCACGAGCACTCCGATCATTGATGTCGTGGCAGGTCGCGGTGAGTTGACGGACGCGGCGCGGGAGCGGATCGAGCCGCTCGCTACCGCGCCGGAGTCGTCCTGGCCTCGCTGGTCCTCTGGCTCCGCGAACCAGGCGGGTGATCAGTTGTCAGACAGGGCCTGGTGCCGCACGACCATCTTCGGGGCGAAATTCCCCTCGCCCAGGTCCTCGGCCAGCAGCCGCTTCGCGATCGCGTCCGCCGCGACCCTCAGTTCGGCACTGCGCGGTCGGCCCCGGTCCTTCTCCAACTCGTCGCCGAGCCACGTGGCCCATGCCTCCGAGATGACGTCGGCCTCCCGGCGGCCGGCCGGTGTGAGGCTGAAGAAGGCGGCTTCGCGGCTGAGGAAGCCCTCCTGCACCATCCGTTCGAACGTCGGGAGCAGCACCTCCGGGGGCAGCGAACGCCGCCCGGCGATCAGGCCGATGCTGGCGTAGCCGATCGTCCGGGTCATCAGTTCCACCTGCATCACCGCCCACGCGCCGGCGATGTCCAGCCGGGTGTCGGAGGATTCGACGATCGCCCGCGCCGTGTCCGAGCCCATGTTCCGCACGATTCTGCCGACCGCCAGCTCCAGCAGCTTGGCCGAGTCGCCCGAGGCCGTGGCGGGCGAGCCGAAGCCGTCGCCCATGTCCGTGGACCCGGCGCGGGCGGTGTCGCGCAGCTTGACCTGCTTGAGGAAGAGCGCCACGACGAACCCGAACACCGCCACCGGCACGGTCCAGAGGAACACGGTGTGCAGGGCTTCCGCGTAGGCCTCGATGACCGGAGTCGCCGCGGCCGGATCGAGCTGGTGCACGCCCTGCGGGGTCGAGACGGCCCGGGCCAGCTCCGCCGGATCGTTCCCGGTCGCCCGAGCCGCGTCCGCGACCGCCTCCTCCAGGGCGGGGCCCAGGTGGTTGGCGTAGATCGTTCCGAAGACCGCCGTCCCGAAGGCGCTGCCGAGCGTACGGAAGAAGGTGACCCCGGAGGTGGCCGTGCCGAGGTCGGCGTAGTCGACGGTGTTCTGCACGGCGATCGTCAACACCTGCATGGACAGGCCGATGCCGACGCCGAGGACGAACATGTAGAGCGACTCCAGCAGGGTGTCGGTCCCCGGATGCATCCGCGACAGCAGGTACAGGCCGACGCCCATGACGGCGTTGCCGACGATCGGGAAGATCCGGTACTGGCCGGTCTTGCTGACGACGTTTCCGCTGAAGACCGAGGCGAGCAGCAGCCCGAAGACCATGGGCAGGGTCCGCACGCCCGAGATCGTGGCCGAGTCCCCGTCGACGTACTGCAGGTAGGTCGGGAGGAACGTCATCGCGCCGAGCATCGCGAAGCCGACGACGAAGCTCAGCACGGAGCACACGGCGAAGACCGGGTTGCGGAAGAGCCGCATCGGGATGGTCGGCTCGGCGGCGCGCGTCTCGGCCAGGCAGAACAGCGCCAGGGCAACCGCGCCGCCGGCGAACAGGCCGATGATGACGGGCGAGGTCCAGGGGTACTCGTTGCCGCCCCAGCTGGTGGCCAGGATCAGGGCGCTGGCGCCGATCGCCACCAGGGCGATGCCGAGGTAGTCGATGACCGGCCTGCCCGAGGCACGTACCGCCGGAATCGTTCTGGCGGCCGCGATGACCACCATGATGGCGATCGGGACGTTGACGTAGAAGCACCACCGCCAGGTCAGCTGGTCGGTGAAGAAGCCGCCGAGCAGCGGCCCGATCACGGTGGCGACGCCGAAGACGGCGCCGATCGCGCCCTGGTACTTGCCGCGTTCGCGCAGGGGTACGACATCGGCGATCAGTGCCATCGCGGTGACCATCAGGCCTCCGGCGCCGACCCCCTGGACCCCGCGCCACACGATCAGGAACGTCATGTTGCTGGACAGGCCGCACAGGAAGGAGCCGCTGATGAAGACGATGGCGGAGACCTGGAAGATCAGCTTCCGGCCGAAGAGGTCGCCGAACTTGCCCACGAGGACCGTCGCCACGGTCTCGGCGAGCAGGTAGGAGGTCACCACCCACGACATGTGGTCCCCGCCGCCCAGGTCCCCCACGATCGTGGGCAGGGCGGTTCCGACGATCGTCTGGTCGAGGGCCGCCAGCAACACGCCCAGCATGATCGTGCCGAAGACGACGTTGCGCCGCCGCCGGTCGAGCACGGGGGGCGCCGCGGACGCGGCGGGGGCAGTGGTCACATCTCGCACTCTCACAGCCCGCCCACCGCGCCGCATGCGGCACTGGGCCGTCGGAGGGAAGCCCGCACGGCCCGGCGCACTCCCGGCCCCGGGCCGGGCGCGGCAGGTCAGCGCAGGTGGGCCAGGCCCGGATGGGCCGCCGCGTAGCCGTCCAGCAGCCGCCGGGCCACCGCCACGGAGTCGACCAGGGGATGGAGCGCGAAGGCCTTCACGGCGTCCGCCCGGGCACCGCTCGCCGCCGCCGCCAGGATCTCCCGCTCCGCCGCCTTGACCGCCGTCACCAGCCCGACCGCGTGCAGCGGCAGCTGCTCGACGCCCAGGGGGTGGGCTCCGTTCGCGTCGACCAGGCAGGGCACCTCGATGACCGCCCCGGCGTCCAGGACGGAGAGCGTCGAGCCGTTGCGAACGTTGAGGATCAGCGTGGCCCGCTCGTCCCGGGCGATGGCCCGCATCAGCGCGAGGGCGACCTTCTCGTAGCCCCCGGACTCCAGGTCGCTCTCGTCGCGCTCGCCCGCCCCGGCCGCCTCGCGGTTCTCGGCCATGTAGGTGGCCTCGCGTTCGGCCCGGGTCCGCTCCCAGGCGGCCAGGGCCGCTCCGGCCGGCAGCCCGGCCCGGCCCGCCTCGGTGTAGAAGCCGCGCTGCTGGTCGCGCAGGAAGGCCCCGCGGGTCTGCCGCGCCTCCCGGTACGCCCGTACGGTGTCACGGTTGAAGTAGTAATAGTGCAGGTACTCGTTGGGAATCGCGCCGAGCGAGCGCAGCCACTCGGCGCCGAAGAGGCGCCCTTCCTCGAAGGACTCAAGCGCCTCGGTGTCGGCCAGCAGCCTGGGCAGTTCGTCACGGCCGCCGATGCGCAGCCCGCGGACCCAGCCCAGGTGGTTGAGGCCGACGTAGTCGATCCAGGCGTCCTGCGGCCGGGCCCCCAGCAGCCGGGCGATGCGCCGTCCGAGGCCCACGGGCGAGTCGCAGATGCCGATCACCCGCTCGCCGAGCTCCTCGGCCATGGCCTCGGTGACCAGGCCCGCCGGGTTGGTGAAGTTGATGACCCATGCCTCGGGCGCCGAGCGGGCGATCCTGCGGGCGATCTCCCGGACCACCGGAACGGTCCTCAGTCCGTACGCGATCCCGCCCGCGCCCACCGTCTCCTGGCCGAGGACGCCTTCGGCCAGGGCGACGCGCTCGTCCGCGGCACGCCCTTCGAGACCGCCGACGCGGATGGCGGAGAAGACGAAGTCGGCCCCGCGCAGGGCCTCGTCGAGGTCCCGGGTCGCCGTGACGGCCGGGGCGTCGGGCACCGCGGCGGCAGCGGCCAGGTCTTCGAGGACGCGCGCCACGGCGGCGAGCCGTGCGGGGTCCTCGTCGTACAGCGTCACATGGGACACCCGCCCCTCGGCGTGGTCCCCGAGCAGCGCCCCGTAGACGAGCGGTACCCGGAAGCCGCCTCCGCCGAGGATCGTCAGCCGCACGTCCCTACCGCCCTTCACCAGTGCTGATGCCGCTACGGCCGCCGGTCCGGATGCCGGTGCGGGGTGCCGTACAGCTGACGGCACCCGTAAGCCGTACCACCCTCAGGGCTCCCGCCACCGCCGGTGCCACGATCGATGACACGATCGGTGGCGCGATCGGTGGCGCGGGCCCTTGGGCGGGCACCCGCGCGCACCAGTGTGCCTCCGTCGGTCACTCCACCGGTGACGGCACGGCGCGCAGCCTGGCGCCCTGCGGGCGCGGGACGGCCGCGCCCCCCTGCACGGGGCCCGCCGGCACCCCCTGCGGCCCGGACAGGATCAGGGTGATCCGGGTGAAGCCCATCTCGTCGAGCATGCGGCTGGTCTCGGCCACCATTCGGCAGCGCACCAGGCCCCATCGGGGATCGGGGTGGCGCACGGTGCGCACCGCCCCGTCCTGCTCGGCGGCCTCCGGCCCGCGCTTGCTCAGCCAGTGGGGGACGCCGTAGCGGTAGGCCGCTTCCATGAACGGGTCACGCGCCACCTCCTGGCGGATGCTGCACAGCCCCTCGTCCTCCGGGGCTTCGGCCAGTGCCGCCGCGAACTGTGCGAGCAGCGGTACGCACCAGGCGGGTTCGTGATCCTCCAGCACGGCCGCGGCGTCCGGGTGGAACAGCACGAAGCGCAGGAAGTTGTCGTCCGGCAGTGCGGTCGGGTGCGGCCGTACGGACTGGAAGAGGTGGTCGAAGGCCGAATTGGTGAGGGCGACGTCCCACCGGTGGTCCACGAGGAAGCTCGGGTAGGGCACGGCTTCCATCAACGCCGCGTAGTCGCACAGGTAGTCGCGCTGCGCGGGGTCTTCGGGGAGCCGGTTCTCGTCGGAGGCGCGCCACGTGGGCGGCGGGTCGCGGTCGACCATGACGCGGAAGAGCCAGAAGCACTGGCGCTCGCTCATCTCCAGGGCTTCGGCCAGTGCAAGGAGCTTGCGGTCCGTCCACTCCTTGACCAGGCCGCGTTCCCAGTTACCATACGCGCGCACGCTGATGCGGAGCCGGGCGGCGAGGTCCTCCTGGCTCAGCCCAAGCTCTTCACGACGCTGGCGCAAAATCTCCTTGCGTCGCTCCGACCGCACGGCGCCGCGTGCGGACTCCTCGCCGGCCAGGCGTTCTTCACCGGCTCGGGCGAGGCCATCGGACGGGCCCACCGCTGCGAGATGTGGCACTGAGAGCTCCCCCTCCTCCGGTCTGGATCTTCATTTCCGTGTGGCGATCCTGCTACCGACTTCATTCGAGTGTCAACTATTGTGGCAATTCCAGCCTCTTGACAGCTCATTCCCGCCACAGCTGTGGCACGTTCTAGCCCTTCGGGTCGAGAGCGGCTAGATTCCAGAAGCCGACCATGTGCCGTACCGACTTCGCGCGATCTAGGAGAACCACTGGTGACAGACGGCTTCCCGGCTCCCGTCGCGGTGGCCGACGCACCCCTGGCCGCGACCATCGCCCGCGTGGCCGAACTCGCGGGCAAGATGGGCCGCGACCTCAGCCAGGTCTTCGACCTGCGACGCCTCTCGGAGGCTTCGGGCGTACCCACGGATGTGGTGAAGACCCTGCTCGACGGCAGGCCGGCCGGCGAACCCGACCTCCAGGCCCGCTTCCTCCAGCGTCTCGACCTGCTCCGGCGCACCCGCGTCAAGCCCAACGGCCGCCGCTACACGCAGCAGGAGATCGCCGACGGCGCCGGGATGTCGCGGCAGCAGGCGGGCGCCCTCATCAACGGCGACCGCCGCCCCACCATGGAGCACTGCGACGCGATCCAGCGCTTCTTCGGGGTGCACGCCGGGTTCCTCACGGCCCACGACGCCGACGCCCTCACCGACGCGCTCCAGCGGACCGAACAGCAGCTGCTCCAGGACTACGCGGGGCGCGCGCGGGAAACCGTACCGGCCGGAGCCGCTTCGGCGGGCGATCCGCTGGCAAGACTCCTGCAGAACCACGGCGTACGGGGGATCGCCTGGCGCGCCGCCCAACTGCCCAGCGACAAGCATCGGGACAAGGTGACCGAATGGCTGGACATGCTCCTCGAAAGCGTCAAACCGAACGAATCCTGACCCAGTCGAAAGTCTGGGTCTGATCCTTGAGTCCTGATCCGGATCCGCGCCGACGGGGAGAACGGTGAGCATAGGCAGAGAGCAGCGGCGGTTGTGCGGGGAGCTGGTGGCCGGCATCCGGCTGACCGCCCCCGTGGAGCCCGTGGACCTCTACGCTGCCCTCTGTGAGGGCATGAGCAGACACCGCGGCCGCCGGGTCGACTTCCGGATGGCTTCGTTCCCGCCCCGGACGGCCAGCGGTCTATGGCTCGACATGGCGGACCGCGATCTCGTGGTCATCGAGGAACGCACCGCCCCCGACCACCAACTGGTCATCCTGGGACACGAGCTGTGGCACATGAAGGCCGGCCACTGCAGCCACCATGTCGACGGAGCCGCCGTCGCCGCCCGGCTGTTGTCCGACGAGGCCGACATCGGCGAGACGGTCCGCAGGGTCGCCGCGCGTACGCGCGCCGACGTCCAGGAGGAGACCGAGGCCGAGACCTTCGGTTTACTGCTGGGCAGCCGCTGCAGGAACTGGCTCGTCGGGTCGGCGGGCCACCGGACTCCCGCCAAGCGCGACGACCTGGCGGGCCGGATCGAGGCCTCTCTGGGATACCGGGGACTGAGGAACGACCGTTGACCGGTGAGGACTACTACATACCGGCAGCAGCGATGGCGATCTCACTCGCCTTCAAGCTGCCGGCCCTGCGGCACAACTGGCGCGACCCGCTCCTGCGCTCGGTCGTCGCCCTACTGGCCCTGGCCGGGGCCGTGTTCGCCTTCGCCGCTCCGCCCACCATCGCGGCGGTCAACCGCTGGACCGGGGTGGCCAACTTCTCCGCCCCGCTGGTCTACTGCCTGATCACCGCCTTCAGCGCCTCCTGCCTGGTGCTGATGGTCAACTGGCGGGGCGGGCCTCCCGACCGGACCAGGCTCGTCTCGCGCCGCTGGATCCTCGGCTACAGCATCGTGATCGTGGCCCTGATCGTGTTGTTCTCCCTCGGCGAGACCCCCGCGGAGCGCCTGCGGGACTTCGACACCTACTACGCGAACACGCCCTACGTCGGCCACATGATCGCCCTCTACCTGCTGGCGCACCACGTGGCGGCGGTGGTGATGGTGGTCCTGTGCTGGCGCTGGTCGCTGCAGGTCCGCGGCTGGCTGCGAGTCGGACTGATGATCATCGTCGTCGGCTACATCTTCAACCTCGGCTACGACGCCACGAAGATGACGGCCGTGGTCGCCCGCTGGCTCGGCAACGACCTGGACGGCCTGAGCACCTACGTGGCCCCGCCGCTCGCCTCGCTGGGCGCGCTGATCAGCGCGATGGGCTTCGTGGTCCCGCTGGTCTGCCAGCGGCTCTCGGACCACTGGCAGACCTGGGCCACCTACCGGCGACTCGGCGCACTGTGGCAGGAGGTGCAGATCTCCGCCCCCGCCGGAACGCCCTCCGTGCAGATGGCCTGGTGGTCCGCGGCGGAACTGCGCGTGATCCAGAGGGAGTCCGACATCCACGACGGGTTCCTGCACCTCGGCCCCTACTTCGACAAGGGGCTGCGCGACGACGCCTATGACAGCGCCCTCGCCGGGGGAGCCGACGAGGAGACCGCCCGGGCCGTCGGCGACGCCGCCATGGTCGCGGCCGCGGTACGGGCCCGCGCCGCGGACCCCGAGGGGCAGATCCTCGGCGAGGACGAGGAGACCCTGCCCGACGCTTCCGACGGACCCCGCGACCTGCTGCGAATCTCCGACGCCCTGCGGCGCTCGCCGGTCGTGCAGGCGGTCCGGCGGCAGGTGGCCGTCTGACCGCTGCCGGGCCTCTGACCGCTACCGACCAGTCGGGCGGTGGTGCGGCCACCCTCCCGGCCACCCTCCCGGCCACCGCCCCGCTCAGCGGGCCGCGGCCACCGCCGTCCTCGGGAACAGCTCCTGGAACGGCCCCGCCGAGTCGATCCCCTCCCGTCCGTACGGCGCGTCGAAGCTCCACACCATGAACAGCAGGAACACGATCAGCGCACTGAACAGGCCCGCCAGCAGCAGCTCGCGCCCGGAACGCCGGATCTGCAGAGTGAAGATCAGGCCGACGGTGACCACGCCGCCGACCAGCAGCCCGAACCACACCACACCCGGCAGCGTCGACTCGGAGTTCTGCGTCCGCGAGTGGCGGGCCTCGTCGGCGGCCGCGATGTGGTCCAGCAGCGGCTGGTAGGCCTGGGCCTGCAACTCGGTGGCCGGACTCTGGTGGGTGACGGAGGTACGGAGCTTGCCGAGCAGCTCGCCGCCCTCGGCGGACGCGCTCTCGCCCGCGGTCAGCAGCGGCCAGTCCACGGCGACGGTGTGGGCGACGTACGCGTCCACCTCCCCCCGGATCCGGTCGCGGACCGCGGCCGGGTAGACATCGGTGCGCTGGGTGACTTCGTACAGCGCCTGCGCCTCCCGGCGCACGCTGTCCTCGGCGGCGCCGCGCGCCTCCCATACGCCGGCGATGGCCAGGCCGAGCACGATCGCGTACACCACGCCCACCATCATCGTCATGTACTCGATGACGTCGGGGGTTTCGCTGGTGTCCTCGTCGGCGGCGGCCCGGCGGTGCCGGATCGCCGTGAAGGCGAGGACGAGGGCGCAGACGAGCACCATGGCGATGGCCAGGACCAGCCATTCGGACACGTGGATTCTCCCGGTGTGGATCGGTGGACGGATCGGGGGGCGGGCTGCGGGGTCAGCCGCGGCCCTTGGAGCGCGGGCGCAGGGCGGCGGCCGCGAGCACGGCGGGGGTCGTCACCACGACCATCAGCGTCACGGTGGACATCCCGCCCGGAGTGCGCCGCTCCAGGGCGACCGCACGGTACGGACGCACGTGGAAGGCACTCACCCGCGCGGCGGCGGCCCGGGGCCGCGGCGGAGCCGGCGCCCCGGCCGGGACCGGCCCGCGCTCCTCCGGGACACGGGGTGGGGGCGGCGGCGCAGCAGGCGGCCCGGCGGCCTCCACGGCGGCCGGCGGATCCGCGGGCACGGGCGGCGGCGCCGTCGACCGCTCCGGCTCGGGGAGCCGCCCGGGGTGGCGCACCGTCGGCCCGCCGAGGCCGGGCACGGCGACCCGCACCCCGGGCCCGGCGGACGGCGGGGCGACGGGGCGCCCGGGCCGACCGCCGGGCACGCACAGGTCGACGCGCGCCCCGCGGCCGTGGCCGTCGCCCGCGACCGCCACGTGGCCGTGGAGCGGACAGAGCGCCGCCACCAGACCCGCACCGGCGAAGTACTGCCAAGCGGTCACCGCGCGTCCTCCCTGTTCCGCAGCAGACATGAGGGTTACGTCTGAAGAAACGATCACGTCCCTGCTTCGACACGCGGCGGACCGGTGCAGATCGAAGCCGCCGGCACCGGACGTCCGCGGGCCGGGTGGCGGTCCCCTGCCCCGTCCGTAACCGGGCGCCGGGCCCGGTTACGGAAGGACGCCCGGGTACGCCGGAGGGGCACGACCCTGTGGTCGCGCCCCTCCGTTCGGTTCGGACGGCTTCCGGCCGCCCCTGCGTCAGCCCGCCTCAGTGCCGCCGAAACGCTCGCGGTAGGACTCCAGGTCCTCCTCGGTGATCCGGGCGAAGAGCACCGGCGGCACGGTGAACGGGGTGCCCGCCGGGACCGCGTCCAGGGCCTTGGCCTGCTCCGGGGTCACCCACGTCGCGGTGTCGTCCGCGAGCGCGAACGCCGAGCGCATGGCGCGCGCCGAGGCCGGGATGAACGGCTCGGAGACCACCGAGTACAGGTGGATGAGGTTCATCGCGGTGCGCAGGGTGAGCGCCGCGGCGTCGAGGTCGGTCTTGACCTCCAGCCAAGGGGCCTTCTCGTCGAGGTAGGCGTTGCCGGCGGACCACAGGGCGCGCAGCGCGGCGGCGGCCTTGCGGTACTGGAGGGTCTCCATGTGGCCCTCGTACTCGGCCAGGAGCTCGGCGATCTGCTCGCCCAGCTTCGCCTCGGCCTCGCCCGCGGGGCTGCCGGCCGGGACCTCGTCGCCGAACTTCTTGCGGGAGAAGGTCAGCACGCGGTTGACGAAGTTGCCGAGGGTGCCGCCGAGGTCCTTGTTGACCGTGGCCGCGAAGTGCTCCCAGGTGAAGGACGAGTCGTCCGACTCGGGCGCGTTGGCGATCAGGAAGTAGCGCCAGAAGTCGGCCGGGAGGATCTCCAGCGCCTGGTCGGTGAAGACGCCGCGCTTCTGCGAGGTGGAGAACTTGCCGCCGTAGTACGTCAGCCAGTTGAAGGCCTTGACGTAGTCGACCTTCTTCCAGGGCTCGCGGGTGCCCAGCTCCGTGGCGGGGAACATGACCGTGTGGAACGGGACGTTGTCCTTCGCCATGAACTGGGTGTAGCGGACGTCGTCGGCCTCGTACCACCAGGCCCTGTAGTCGCGGTTGGCCGGGTCGGCGTCGGCCCACTCCTTGGTGGAGGCGATGTACTCGATCGGGGCGTCGAACCAGACGTAGAAGACCTTGCCCTCGGCCGCCAGGTCGGGCCAGGTGTCGGCCGGTACCGGGACTCCCCAGTCGAGGTCACGGGTGATGGCCCGGTCGTGCAGGCCCTCGGTCAGCCACTTGCGGGCGATCGAGGAGGCCAGCTGCGGCCACTCCTCTTCGTGCTCGGCGACCCAGGCCTCGACCTCGTGCTGGAGCTTGGACTGCAGGAGGAAGAGGTGCTTGGTCTCGCGGACCTCCAGCTCGGTGGATCCGGAGATGGCCGAGCGCGGCTCGATCAGGTCCGTGGGGTCCAGCACCCGGGTGCAGTTCTCGCACTGGTCGCCGCGTGCCTTGTCGTAGCCGCAGTGCGGGCAGGTGCCCTCGACGTAGCGGTCCGGCAGGAAGCGGCCGTCGGCGGGCGAGTAGACCTGCCGGATCGCGCGCTCCTCGATGAAGCCGTTCTCCTGGAGCTTGCGCGCGAAGTGCTGGGTGATCTCGGCGTTCTGCGGCGAGGAGCTGCGGCCGAAGTAGTCGAAGGACAGCTCGAAGCCGTCGTAGACCGCCTTCTGGGCGTCGTGGGCCTGGGCGCAGAACTCGGCGACCGGGAGGCCGTTCTCCTTCGCGGCGAGCTCGGCGGGGGTGCCGTGCTCGTCGGTGGCGCAGATGTAGAGGACGTCGTGGCCGCGCTGGCGGAGGTACCGGGAGTACACATCCGCGGGAAGCATCGACCCGACCATGTTGCCCAGGTGCTTGATCCCGTTGATGTACGGAAGCGCGCTGGTGATCAGGTGTCGAGCCATCCTCGGATGCTCCATTTCCTCTGTGCGGTGCGACGTGGCGTCACGGACTGTGAGTGCGGTCATCGTATCGAACCGCCGAAACGCCACGCGCCGCGTTTTCCGGGTGGACGCAAAGCAAAAGCGAGGACTGTGACCTCTCCGTCACGGCCCTCGCGATCGGGCCCATGGTACAGCGGGACGGTGGCGCGCCTGACCGGAGGACCGATCGGTGATACGGCGGCACCGGCAGGCGGCATATGCATTCGTGCTGGCTGGAGCCTCGTGCGATCGACAACGATCACGGTTCGATCATCTGCGACGCATTGCTTCCCAGGTTTCTTCTCCGCGCCCCCCGAGTGCGCCCGTGCTGCTTTCCTGTTCTGCGCACCAGGGGATGAGGTGAAGCGGTGAGCGATGGCGGACCGGAGGAGCCCGGTGGGGCGGTGGGACTGCCGAGCCGGCGTCGGCGGCCGACGCCCATGAGCCAGTGGGACCCGACGGCCCGCCTGTCGTACTGGGCCTTCCACGCCAACCGGCGCCCCGCGTACATGCGCTTCGCGTACCTTCAGCTGGGCTCGGACGAGGCGGCCGAGGCGGCGGTGGACGCCACCTTCGACTCGATCATGGGCGACTGGCTCCGGATGCTCCACATGGACCGCCTGGACGCCTACGCGTGGACCGTCCTCAAGCACTGCCTGGTCGACCGCCAGCACCTGCCCCGCCCCCGGCAGCAGGAGCCGGAGCCGATGGACATCAGCGCCTTCGAGGCGGCCCTGAAGGAGGCGCACGCCGACCAGTACGAGGTGCTGACCGACACCATCCGCTTCTACTCCGCCGTCTCCCGGCTCGCCGAGCGCCAGCGCGACGCCGTACTCCTGCGCTACGGCCTCCAGTGCACCCCCGGTGAGGCGGCCTCCGTGATGGGCGTCGACGAGGCCACGGTCCGCTCCCACCTCGGCCAGGCCCACCGCCGCCTCGCCCGGCTGCTCGACATCTCCGCCGACCCGGCGGAACCGACCGAATCGGCCGAGCCATGAGGCGCCGGGACCGGCCGGACGGCGACCCGGCGCCCCGCTCGCTGGCCGAGTTCCTCGCGCGGGCGGGCGTCCGCGACCGCTACCGCCACTACGACCTCGGCGCGGCCGAGGCCCGGCTGCTGCGCGCCACACCCCACCCGGCCGTCCCGCACCGTGCCCGGCGCCGGTCGGCCCACGGCTGGAGCGACCCGGTCCGGGACCGCCCGCTCGACGCCGAGCGGGCCCGGCGCGACCTCAAGGCGATCTGCCTGGACTCCGTGTGCGCACCGGACGCCGGCGCGCACCTGGACTCCTTCGGCGGCACACGCACCGACCTGGCCGGCGCCTTCGTCTTCGGCTGCCTGCTGTACCTCGCCGGAATGCGCGAAGGCGCCCGTTTCTGGTGGCAGTTCGCCGCGGCCTCCGGCAGCGCGCGGGCCGCCGCGGCCGCCTACTGCCTCTTCCTCGACCATTCCCGGCGCGGGGAGCACCACGACGCCCGGCACTGGGCGCGCGAGCTGGGCCGCCGCGGCTTCCGACCGGGCGGCCGGCGGGACCTGCGCGAGATCCGGCTGTGCGCGCAGGCCGCCGTCCTGCGCTACGTCTACCAGTTGGAGGACCCCGACCTCGGGCCGGTGCCACTGCCGAGGGCCGGGCTGTCGGGGGTGCTGAGTGCGTTCCTCCCGCCGCCCGTCACGGTCGCCGCACCGGTGGCGGCGGCCCGGCCGGCCGCCGGGCCGCTGCGCCACCCCGCGCTGACGGCTGCGGCCCGCAGGACCGTCGTCCAGGGCGGCACCACCGAGGCACTCGCGGAGGCCCGGCGCGCACTGGCCGTCGTACGCGTCCTGGAGCGGCGCCCGCTCGGGGTGCGGTTCGGCCAACTGGCACGGGAGTCGGGCCTCGCGGAGGCGGAACTGCGCCCGGTCCTGGCGATGCTGTGCGAGGAGGAGTACGCGGACCGGCCGGGGGTGGGGGTGTACGGGCGCGGCCCGGCCCTGGACCGGCTCGCCGCCCCCGACGGCCACGGCCTGGCCGGGCAGCTCCAGCGCACCCTGGCCCTGGCCCGGGACAGCGCGGGCGCCGCGGTGTACCTCAGCCGGTACGCGGCGGGCGAGGTGCACATCACGCAGATGGCGGCCGGACCGGCGACGCCGCCGGTACGCGAGTGGGTCGACTTCCGGGACGCCGCGCACGCCAGCGCGGTCGGCAAGTGCCTGCTGACGCAGCTCGACCACGACCGCCGCGCCGACCACGTGGCCCGGCACCGGCCCGCCCGGCTCACTCCGCAGACCATCACCGACAGCCGGGCGCTGTTCACGGCGCTCGACGCGGTGGCTCCGGGCGCGCCGGTCTTCGACCTGCTTGAGTACGCGCCGGGGGTCGTCTGCTCGGCCGTACCCATCGCCACGGGGGGAGCCGCGGGAAGCCTCGCGCTGTCGCTGCCCGCGGCGCACGCCCACCGGCTGCGCCCGGCCACCGAAGCGCTGCGGCGCAAGGCCGTACCGGTCCTCCTCGCCCTGCTCCTGACCGGTGCGATCCCCCCGGACGCCGCGGCCTCCCCCGACGTCGAACCGGGCCCCGCGGCCGGCCGACGCGACACGCGGCCGATGCGGGCGCCCGTCACCCCGGAGACCCTGCGCCACCTGCGGCTGCTCTTCCGTACCCCGCTCGCCGAGGCCGCGGCGGCGGCGCAGGGCCCGCACCTGGTCAGTGACACCACGGCGGCGGCCGCCTACCTCTTCGAGGCCGCCCCGGACGGCTCCGCCCCGCGCCTGTCCCTCCCCCACACCTTCACGTCGGTGACCCCGGGCAGCCTGATCCGCCCGACGGGCCTGGTGGTTCTGGGTACGTGAGCCGGCACCTCACCCGGCCGGCCGCGCCGCCGCCGGGAAAGCCGCCGAACCCCTGGTCACCTGCCGGTCGCACCACCGCCCGGAAACGCAAAAAACCCCAGGTGAACTGGGGTTCCTGCTGGTGTCCGAGGGGGGACTTGAGCTCTCCACTCGGGCACCAGCCCCCAACCCATCTGACCTGGGGAAACGCCCGTCGGCAGGCTTGATTCCGGCGGGCGTTTCTCCTTGTCTTTCCTGCTGAATCAGTCCTTCTCGGGCCCCTGTTGGTCATGCGTTGGTCACGTGACCAACCCTCCGGCTCTGGGTCTGATCAGGACTTTTCGATGACCTCGAAGATGTCGGCGTCCGTCTCCTGCTGCCATGCCGGGAGGTCGGGCCAATCGGCGACGTACCCCGCCTTGGGGTCCTCGAAGTGCTTGAACATCTGCGCTGTCCAGCACGTCGCGACGAACCGGCCCTTCTGCTCCCGGGACAGCTTGGCCGTGTGGCCGTCACTGAGCTCGATGAACTGGCGGACCTGCTCGTAGACGGCGCCTGCGGCGTCGCGCTCCCACTGCGGCGTGTCCTCCCAGGGGGCGACGTACCCGGCCTTGGGCTCCCCCGGGAAGTGACGGCGAACCCCATCGATCCAGGCTTCCCGGAACACTCGTGCGCCTTCGACCTGCGACATGCCAACCCCTCTCGTCACGGCGTGCTCAGCGTGGCGATCTCCGCCCCCAACTCCGCTACGCGGTGGTCCTTGCTCAGGGGGCCGAACTCATCGCACAGGGCTTGGAGTCTACGGGCGACGTATCCGGACGATGATGCTTGGGCCAACTGGACGGCCTCCCGTCCGTACGCGACGACTTGTTCGGGGTCTCGCCGCTTGGCGCCGATGGCGGCGAGATCGGTCAGTACCGAGCCTCTGCGTCGGTAGGACTGGCCGGACGCAAGCTCGGTCTGTTGAAGCGCACCCTTCAGGGTCTCCTCCGCCAGATCGAGGCGTCCAAGCTGGACGTAGCGTGCGCCCCGTTCCTCGGCCAGGCGGCTGCCATCGAAGCGCAGCCATCCACCGTTGACGCTGTCCTCGGTCAGCTCCGTGACCTTCTCCGCCTGGTCGAGCGCACGCTCGCACCCGTTCAGGTCTCCCATGCCGGCGCATGCCTCGGCCTGAACTGCGGCGACCCAGCACCGCGTGGCGAGGGTGCTGTCTCCCCGTCCGGCCAGCCTCTCGGCCAGTGACAGGAGCTGCGTGGCCTGGCGGTATCGTTGATCCGACATGTCCACGTAGGCGTGCCGTACAAGGGCGCAAGCCCACAGGTCGAAGGCTCCGGCGTCCTTGCTGACGGAGGCGGCCAGGGCGTAGGACGCTGCGGCGTCCGTGTACCGGTTGGCGTCGAAGGCGACCTCCCCGGCCAACTGGAAGAGGTCAGCCGCTGCGTGCAGGAGCGGGCGGGAGTTACCCCGGTTGCCTGCTGCCAGAGCTTCGTTCAGCGTCGCGAGCTGGTCACGGACGACGGGGTAGACAGAACCCTTGGAACGGGCCAGTTGGTACACCTGCCACTGGTGGCTGTTCATCCGCAGGGAGCCGGATGGTGCGCCCCGGCGCACCCCCTCCGTGAGAGCCTCGGCCTCATCCAGCGGCAAGGCGGTGAGGGCTCCGCTGACTGTGAGGATGCGGAGTAATTCGCGGCGGATCATGTCGTCGGGGTCTCCCGCGCCTGGGTGGTCACTGGACTGGTGCCCTGTGGCTTCCTGGCTGGCGGCTGTTGGCTGCGTCAGGAGGGCGTCAAGCTCGATGAGGGTGACTTCGAGGGCGTTGGCCAAGCCCCGTCGCTGAGGTGGCTGGGGTTCGATCCTGCCGCTCTCCCAGCGTCCGACCGTTGTTCGGTCTACCCCGAGTAACTGAGCCAATTTCTCCTGACTGTAGCCCAGGGCTTTACGTCGTTCCGCCAGTCCCATGACGGTTCCTTCCCCTGATCTGAGCCCCGCTGCTCGCCGTGCACGGATCTGCGTCAAGCCTGCCGCACGGATGCCGTGGAGCGCTCGGACTCCCTCCGGTTTCCTTGGGGTTGTCGCAAACGGGCACGGTGGTGAACCTGCGGAAGGGCGCGGACATGGCAGCACAGAACGAGACGTCAGACGGTTACCAAGGGTCCGGACGGACTCCGGATCTTGGCGTCGAGCCTCGCGTTCTCATGACGCTTCGGGTATCGCGTGACTCCGGCCGCACCTGGGAACAGGGCACCAGCGTGAAGGCGGGCGACCCGTTCGTCATCCTCTCCGACCCCGGCCGGTATCCGCCATGCCTCTGCGGTCGGTGCACGGATAACAGCTCGCCGTCCGCCAGTTCGCTGCGTCAGGCCACGATCGAGCCGAGCACGACGTGATGTCGGGCTTAGGCAACTGGGTTCTGCGCCGGTTCGGCCGGTACGCAGGGGTGCTCTGCCTGGCCGTGATCTTCGGCGGTGTGGCGGTGTTCTTCGCCGGAGCCCTTGCGACGCGGTAGCCGCCTCGAAGGCTGCTGCCTCCCGTTCCTCCCGCCGGACTCCCGGCGGGTGTTTCCGAGTGGAGAGGTAAGACCGATGGTGGAAGAGAACACCGGATCGGTGGCGCCCGAGGGGGGTGGCCTGCTCGTCGCGAAGCGGAAGATCGTCGCCGCGCGCACCCGCGCCGAGCAGGAGTCGGACGTCAGCAGTGGCCGTTCCGACGGCAACGACTGACGGGAGCGCCCACGGTGCTTGATGCAGCCTCGTGGGCGGGGCGTCTGGGCGGGGACGCGTTCCTCGCCCAGACGTACCACCGCTCCTACGCCCACTTCCCCGGTACCGCCGACATGGCGAGTGACCTGTTCTCCTGGGACGACCTGAATCGGATCATTGCTTCGCAGCGACTGGAGCCGCCCCGGCTGCGCCTGTCGGCCGACGGCGAGATGGTCCCGCTCCACCGCTACGCGATCCCGACCACGAACCGCCGCGCGGTCACCTGGTCCCGCATCCAGCCGGACGAGCTGCACACCCAGCTCAGAGAGGGTGCGTCGCTGGTCCTCGACGCGGTGGAGAAGATCCACCCTGCTGTGGGGGTGACGGCTGAGGGGCTGGAACGCTTCCTCGGGACTTCCGTGCAGGCCAACGTGTACGCCTCGTGGACTGAGCGGGAGGGCTTCGGCCGGCACTGGGACGACCACGATGTGGTGGTGGTCCAGTTGCACGGCTCGAAGCGGTGGCGCCTGTACGGGTCCACCCGTGAGGCCCCTACCTTCCGGGACGTGGAGTCCCCGGAGGAGCCGGAGGGCGACCCGGTGGCGGACATCGTTCTGTCCCCCGGTGACGTGCTCTACCTGCCGCGTGGCTGGTGGCACGCGGTCACCGCTGACCAGGGGACGGAGTCCCTTCACCTCACGTTCGGCATGGTCCCGCACACGGGGGCAGACCTCATGCTCTGGGTGGTCGACCAACTCCGGGCGTCCCTCGCTCTGCGCAGGGACATCCCGCGGTTTGCCTCTCTGCCTGAGCAGTCGGAGTTCATCGACGCCGTACGTCGTGAGGTGCTGGACACGATGGCGGACCCCCGCTTGATCGAGCGGTGGGCGGAGTCCACCGACACGACCGACCTGGGCCACGCGATCCCCTCCCTCCCGTACGTGGACGGGCTCCCCGCGCGGGCAGAGATCACGGTCAAGTTGACCGCCCCGAGGAGCCGCCTGGCGGCGAACCCCACACATGGCACGGTGACGTTCTCGGCGGCCGGTACCGCCTGGGACTTCGCCGAGTCCGCCGCGCCGGTTCTCGGCACGCTGCTGACCGGTCAGCCGACCACGCTCGGAGCCCTGGCGGACTCCGCCGGGCTGGAGGTTAAGGACGTGGCCGAACTGGCCTGGGCTCTGATCGAGGGCCAGGCGCTCGCAGTCGTGGGGACGGGGTTGTGACCGCCGTCCTCTCCCTGGGGACGTACCGCGTGCGTGCCGTCGGTCTGGCGGCGCGCACCGCCCTGGCGGCCGGTAGCCCGTGGGTGGACACCGCACCCAGCTACGCCCACGGTCGGGCACACGAGGAGCTGCGCCCGGTTCTCGGGGAGTACCCGACTGTGCGGGTAGCCACGAAGGCAGGGTTCTTTACGGCGGAACAGGGCCGTGCCGCTCTGGCCGAAGGCGTGCTCACTCAGGAGGAGGCAGCGAGCAGGCACAGTCTGGAGCGGGCCTTCATCCGCTGGCAGACGGAGCGCTCGTTGGCCGCGCTCGGCCGCGCGGACCTGGTCTTCGTGCACAACCCGGAGCACCACGGGCACGGCCTCGACCGTGCCGCTCTGCACTGGCGTGTACGGGAAGCCTTCACGGCGCTGGAAGAGTTCGCCCAAGCGGGCAGGATCGGCGGGTACGGCGTCGCCACCTGGTCGGGCCTGGTAAGCGGGGCGTTCACCGTTCCCGAGCTGCACGCGCTTGCCCGGCAGGCGGCGGGTTCCGCCGAGCCCCACTTCACGGGGTTGCAGATGCCCGTCAGCCTGATCATGGACGACCTGATCAGACAGGCACTGGACGGCGGCGGATCGCTGATGCAGGCGAAGGACGCGGGGTTGATCACGTTCGGCTCTGCACCCCTGCACGGCGGCGAACTCTTGAATGCCATGACACCCGAGCTGGTGAACTTCATCCGCCCCGGTCTGTCGGCCGCAGCCGCTGCCCTGCTGGCTGCTGGCTCGTGCCCCGGTCTCGATGTCGTCCTTACCTCCGCGAGCACCCGTGAACACTGGGACGATGCGGCGAAGGCTCTGGCTGCGCCCCTGACGGCTGAGGAACTGAGGAGGGTGACCGATGAACTCGCCGCCGAGTGAGGACGTACAGACCCTGATGGAGGCTGCCCACGACAGGGCGGCGAAGGCTCTGGGTCTCACGTGTACCGGTTCGCTGGCCTGGGGGTTCCAAGGTGTGACCCTCGGTCGGCAGGCGGGGGAGCACTGGCTCCGGGTAGGCCGGACGGCCAGGAGAAACGCGGGCAGGAAGCAGGGAGAGGGCATCGTGGGGGCTTCCCTGCTGGTGCCTGATGCGGTCCCGCGCCCGCGCCTGTACGACGTCCACGACTGGACTGACGAGGAGTGGGCCTTCGAGGCCGAAGTCCTCGACTACGTGACGCACCCCGTCGTGTCCCCGGAGCGGGCCGACCTGGACCGCGACCCCGGCTTGCCTGCCGAGTGGTGGGCCGACCTGTGCCGAGCCCTGGCCCTGCTCGCTGGGGCGGAGGGAGTGAAGGTCACTGTCCGGGACGGGTGGATCGAACGCGCATTCCCCCAGTTCCTCGGCATCCCTGCCCCGACCAAGGTGGAGCGGGTGACCGGTCATGGTGACCTGCACTGGGGCAACCTCACGACCACGCCTCTGACCCTGCTGGACTGGGAGCGGTGGGGCCTGGTGCCCTACGGCTACGACGCGGGTCTTCTTCACACGAACAGCCTGCTCGTTCCCGATGTGGCGGACCGCATCCGGCTGGAGTTCGCTTCGGTTCTGGACACCCCAGCCGGCCGAGTCGGGGAGCTTGCGGCCCTGGCGGAGATGCTGCAAGCCGTAGCCCGTGGCTGGTATCCGGACCTGGCTCCGCGCCTACTCGCTCGGGCGGAGTCACTCACGGGCGTTCGGCCGCCGGTCCCACTCCACTCCGAGGTCAGCGGCTGACAGGTCCGCGCATGACAGCGGCCCCCGACGTGACGCCGGGGGCCTGTCCGCGTCCGTGTGCGCCTGTCTCAGGCGCTCTCTCCGAGGTGCCGGTACAACGTGGCACGACCGATTCCCAGGGCCTTGGCGATGGCTGTGACGCTGTCTCCCTTGGCGTGCCGGGCACGGGCTACGGCGAGCTTGTCGTCATCCACAACGGACGGACGACCGCCGACGTTGCCCTTAGAGGCTGTTGTCTTTCCGAGTTTGATGACGGCGTTTTCGCTGGTCAGGGGTAGTGGTGGCGTCCGTGTGGGAGTGATGGATCGTTGTTTTCGTCGCTCTCGTGGAGGTCGCGGATGCCGTCGGTTGTCGGACTGCTGGAACAGCACGAGCTTGCCGCCCGTCGTCGCGTGGACGGGCTGCGCGAGGAAGCCGACCGGATCCAGGCCGAGCTCGCGGCGGCCGAGCAGGAGTGGCTGGAGTGGACGATCGCCCGTGAGCGTGTGGGTGCCGTGCTGTCCGCGCCGGGCGGGTGTCCGGCCGACGCGGTGGCCGCCGAACGACCGGGCGGTGCCGGGACGGATGCCGGGGTGCAGGCGTCCGTGCCGGTGGCGGCGAAGGCGAAGTCGCAGGTTCCGGTGTGGCGCGAGGGGCTGGCCGTGACGGCATTGTCGGCGGACTATCAGCGCATCCTGGCCGCGCTCGCGGACCGGGTCCGTCTCGGTCAGGGCCCGCTGACCTGCCAGGAGATGGCCTCCGCCTTCGGCATGGAGACGGTGCCGGCCAAGGTGGAGGCCCTGCGGTCGAAGGCGAAACGCCTGGCCGCGCGGGGCTGGCTGGCCGAGCCTGCGCCGGGCCGGTTCACGCTCGCGCGGAACGTGAGCGGGTCAGGCGGCGGGTCATGACCATGGTCATCGACCAGTAGATCATCGCCTCGGCGCTGGTGGTGCGGCGTTCGAAGTCGCGGACCAGGCGGCGGCTTCGCATCAGGTGGGCGAAGAGCCGCTCGACGATCCACCGCTTGGGCAGCACCACGAAGCCGCGCCTGTCGTCGCTGCGCTTGACGATCGCCAGGACCAGGGCGAGCGTGGCCAGGCAGTGCTCGACGAGGCTGCCGGTGTAGCCGCCGTCGGCCCAGACGAGTTCCAGCCGGTGGTGGGCATCGGCCGCCCGCTCAAGCAGCACCTTCGCGGCGGCGCGGTCGCCGATGTCCGCGCTCGTGACCATCACGCCCAGCAGCAGGCCGAGGGTGTCGACCACGACATGCCGCTTGCGCCCGTTGATCAGCTTCCCGCCGTCGAACCCGCGGCTGTCGGCGCCGACCACGGCGTCCGCCTTGACCGACTGCGAGTCGATCACGCCGGCCGTCGGCTCCGCATCCCGACCCGCCTCCTGGCGGACCCGGCCACGCAGCCGGTCATGAAACTCCTGGACCAGCACGTGGTCGCGCCAGCGGCGGAAGAATGCATAGACCCGGTCCCACGGCGGGAAGTCGCCGGGCATCGCCCGCCACTTGATCCCGTTGTCCACGAGATAGCGGATCGCGTCCAGTATCGCCCGGTGGCAGTACGCCTCCGGCTGCCCGCCGCGGCCGCGCATCCAGCCCGGCACCGGCAACAGTGGCCGGACCACGGCCCACTCCGCGTCCGTCATGTCCGAGGGATACCGCCGAACACGCTCCGGATGATCGGCCGCATTCCCGAACCTGTGAGCGACACAATCACACGACGGTGCAGCCGAGTTGGACTTCACCGGCGTGAGCACGTACAACTGCGGCAACAGGGTCTCCTGGATCTCGGTTGGCTTCGCAACCCCGAGCTACCAAGAGGCCCTGCCTTCATGCCCGCGGCCAGCCGCGATCACCCGATCGAGACTCCCGTTCGACGCCCACCCCTCAAGATCGGAACGACAACAGCTACTTACGGGCCGCAGCCTCCAACCCCTCCAACGTCTTCTCTCGGATGCCCTCTCGCTCCACCTCGGCACTGACGGCGAGCACCGCGAACACGATGGCACCTGCCCCGTTCGGGTTGTACTCCGCAATGCCTCTGTGCAGCCCTCTACCTGCTCCAGCGTTTCCCGCCTCAGCCGTGGCTTCTTGCGGGCGCCGTAGTGATGCTCGAACCACTGGAGCCGAGCGGGATCCTGTATCTCGGCCGAGATCGCGCCACGGTTTCACGGCCTGTCAGCGCCTGATGCTGATGGGACCCAGGGAGAGCACGGTGTCCGCGAGTGCGTCAGTCAGCGCCCGTGAGCGTGCGCCGGGCGGCACGGAGGCTTGTTCCACGTCGACAAGAGGGAAGCGCACACTGCACCGGCTTCTCGTCGCCATCTACCAGCACGGTCGTGGTCGAAGAGGGCAACACCTACCGGCTTCGGAAGCTGACCAAGGACGGAGACGACAACGCGATCATCTACGTGGAGCAAGCCCTGATGAACGTCCTGAAGTGGCAGAAGGAACGCCAGGACGCAGAGCGGGAACGGCTCGGGGATCTCTGGTTGGACCATGACCTCGTGTTCGCCCGTGACGGCTTCAAGCTGTACCGGGGCGAGGCAGGCGGACCGCAGGACCCCGAGAAGATGTCGGCCCGCTGGCGGACGGCACGCAACCGTCTGCATCTGCCGGAGAACTTCCGGCCGCACGACTGGCGGGCATCGAAGATCACAAACGATCTGGACGCCCACGAGAACCCGGTAGATGTCTCAGCCAATGCCCGGCACCACTCGCCGGGCTACACCATGGCGCGGTACGGCAGGCGTCGAGCCGAGGGGGCGAAGAAGCTGGCCGCTTCGAGCGCCAGCCGTATCGGCCTGTCATCCCTGGTCTGACCAGAAAGTTCGCTCGGCTGTTGGTCACATGGTTGGTCACGCCACAGTCGGAGAAACAGAAAAACCCCAGGTGAATTGGGGTTCCTGCTGGTGTCCGAGGGGGGACTTGAACCCCCACGCCCGATAAAGGGCACTAGCACCTCAAGCTAGCGCGTCTGCCATTCCGCCACCCGGACCGGTGGTCGGCCCCGGTTTCCCGCGGCGACAGGGACAACAATAGCAAAGGATCGGCGGGACTCCGACCACTTATCGGGGCGGCCGCGGTCCGCCACGCCGGGCTGACCTGCGGGCATGCCCGGGAGGGGCGTGCGGGACGGAGCGTCTCGCGGCGGTCGCCGGACGGACCGTCCGGCGCATGCTGCCGATGCCGATGCCGATGCCGCCCATGGGATCGCTCCGCCCCGGTGCGCGGGGTTCGTGCCGCCGCGCTCGTCCTCGACCGTCTGCCTGGCGTCCTCCGACGCCGGCCGCGGCGCCGCTCGCCGCGGCCGGCGTCGGGGTGGGTTCGCCGTTCCTGCCCCCGGTGTCGCGGGCGGCGCCTTCCCGGCGCTCACGAACCGGCCGGGAACCCCGGCTTGCGTGCGGCGACGGGGCTCGGAGCGGCCCGCGGGGCGGCCGCCGAGGGCTTCACGGGCAGCTGATGACCTGGCCGGCGTAGGAGAGGTTGCCGCCGAACCCGAAGAGGAGCACCGGGGCACCGGAGGGGATCTCGCCGCGCTGGACCAGCTTCGACAGGGCCATGGGGATGCTGGCCGCCGAGGTGTTGCCGGATTCGACGACGTCGCGGGCGACGACGGCGTTGACCGCTCCGATCTTGGCGGCGAGCGGCTCGATGATGCGCAGGTTCGCCTGGTGGAGGACGACCGCTGCCAGTTCCTCGGGGGCCACTCCGGCCTTCTCGCACACCTTGCGGGCGAGCGGCGGGAGCTGGCTGGTGGTCCAGCGGTAGACGGACTGGCCCTCCTGGGCGAAGACCGGCGGCGAGCCCTCGATGCGGACCGCGTTGCCCATCTCGGGGACGGAACCCCACAGCACCGGGCCGATGCCCGGCTGCTCGCAGGCCTCGACGACGGCCGCGCCCGCTCCGTCACCGGTGAGAACGCAGGTGGTGCGGTCGGCCCAGTCGGTGATCTCGGTCATCTTGTCGGCACCGATGACCAGGGCGCGGGTGGCGGAACCGGCCCGCACGGCGTGGTCCGCGGTGGCCAGGGCGTGGGTGAAGCCCGAGCAGACGACGTTGATGTCCATGACGGCGGGGCTCGCACCCATGCCCAGCTTGGCAGCGACGCGTGCGGCCGTGTTGGGCGAGCGGTCGATCGCCGTGGAGGTGGCGACCAGCACGAGGTCGATGTCGTCCGGGGTCAGGCCTGCTCCCGCGAGCGCCTTGCCGGCCGCGTGGTAGGCGAGCTCGTCGACCGGCTCGTCCGGGCCCGCGACGTGGCGCGTGCGGATGCCGACGCGGGAGCGGATCCACTCGTCGGCGGTGTCGACCATGGCCGCGAGGTCCTCGTTGGTGAGCACCTTCGCGGGCTGGTAGTGCCCTAGCGCCACCACGCGTGAACCGGTCATGGGCGGGGTCCCCCCTCGTAGGCAAGTCAGGATCACCCAGCTTTGCCTGCTACTGATGGGTACGTGTGCGTGTGACCCGACAGGATTCCGGCCCCTGATTTTGGAGCTTCCCGAGGAGCTCCCTGCCCGGGACCAGGTCGGATCCGGAACCGCGAGAATGAGTACGTCGGGCATCGGCGAGGAACAGAAGGGGCGGGCTGATCACCATGGGACGGGTCACCGAACGCCGTCGCGTCGTACGGATCCGGAACGGCAGTTCGGGTGTCCGCCCGGACACACTGGTGGCAGAGGAGCCACTGGAGATACGACTCAACGGCAGGCCGCTGGCCATCACGATGCGCACCCCGGGGGACGACTTCGCGCTGGCGGTGGGTTTCCTGGTGAGCGAGGGGGTGCTCGGCGCGGCCTCCGACGTCCAGGCTGTCACCTACTGCGAGGGGGCGGCGCAGGACGGGTCGAACACCTACAACGTGGTCAACGTGCAACTGGCCGCAGGTGTCCCGGTGCCGGACATCACGCTGGAGCGGAACGTCTACACCACCTCGTCGTGCGGACTGTGCGGGAAGGCCAGCCTGGACGCGGTGCGGACGGCGAGCCGTTTTCCGGCGGTCGCCGCCGATCCGGTACGGGTGCCCGCAGAGGTCCTCACCGGGCTCCCGGACCGGCTCCGCGCGGCCCAGAAGGTCTTCGACCGTACCGGCGGCCTGCACGCGGCGGGGCTGTTCACGGCGCAGGGCGAACTGCTCGACCTGCGCGAGGACGTGGGGCGGCACAACGCGGTGGACAAGATCGTCGGCCGGGCGCTCCAGGCGGGACGGCTCCCGCTGGCGGGGGCGGTCCTGCTGGTGTCGGGCCGGGCCTCCTTCGAGCTCGCGCAGAAGGCCGTGATGGCGGGGATCCCGGTACTGGCGGCGGTTTCCGCGCCGTCCTCGCTGGCGGTGGACCTGGCGCTGGAGTCGGGCACGACCCTGGTCGGCTTCCTGCGGGGCCCGGACATGAACATCTACGCGGGCGAGGAGCGGATCACCCTGTAGCGGCGCGCCGCGACGGCCTCCCTGCCGCCGCGTCCGTCGCCTCGGGCGGGGGGCCCGCGGTCGTCCGCTCCGGGTCCGGATCGCTCTCGCGGCGCCGTCAGCGCGTCCGGCGGGCGCGACGGGCGGAGGCGGCGGGTTTCGGGGCCGGCGGGTCGATGCGGTGGAGGTCGAGGGTGGCCGGGAGCGGGGTGGAGCCGGGGCCTCCGGATTCGGCCCAGGCGATGATCTCGTCGGTGGCGGTGTCGTCGAGGGCCCAGCCGAACCACACCGCGCGGGCGCCGCGGCGGCGGGCTTCGGTGGTGGGCTGGACCACGATGACGTTGGCCTGGGCGCACGGTCCGAGGCAGTCGCTCGTACGGACGGCCAGGCGGCCCTCGGAGGCCGCCGCGGCCTCGCGCAGCCGGGCGAGCTGGCCGGCGTGGTCGGAGCCGGGATTCTTGCTGGGGTCGCCGCAGCAGCAACCGCGGCAGACCACCAGGGTGCAGGGGCGTTCGGCATGTGCGCCGAGCGGGCGTATCCAGGTCACCACCGCACGTTACCGGGCCGGGGATCTTGCCGGTCAAGCCGCGCGCGAGACCTCCGCCACATGGTCGGCGGGGAGCGCGGGCCGCGGATCCTGGGCGCGGCGCCGGGCGAGGACCGCACAGACCATCAACTGCATCTGGTGGAAGAGCATCAGCGGGAGCACGGCGAGGCCGGCCTGGGCCCCGAACAGCACGCTGGCCATGGGCAGTCCGGCGGCCAGGCTCTTCTTCGACCCGGCGAACTGGACGGCGATGCGGTCCTCGCGGCCGAAGCCGAGACGTGCCGCGCCGTACCAGGTGGCCAGCAGCATGACCGTGAGCAGTACGGCCTCCAGGAGCATCAGCACGCCCAGGCGCAGGGGGCTCACCTGCTGCCAGACGCCGGCCGCCACGCCCGCGCTGAAGGCGGCGTAGACGACGAGCAGGATCGAACCGCGGTCGGCGTATCCCAGCGCCTTCCTGTGGCGGGTGAGGAAGCCGCCGACCCAGCGGCGCAGGGCCTGTCCCAGCAGGAAGGGCAGCAGGAGCTGAAGGGTGATCTTGAGGAGGGAGTCGGGAGAGAAGCCGCCCGTGCGACCGCCGAGCAGGACGGCGGCGAGCAGCGGGGTCAGCACGATGCCGGCCAGGCTGGAGAAGGAGCCGGCGCAGATCGCGGCGGGGACGTTGCCGCGGGCGATCGAGGTGAAGGCGATGGAGGACTGGACGGTCGAGGGGACCAGGCAGAGGAAGAGCAGGCCGCTCTGGAGGGCCGGCGGGAGCAGGCCCGGGGTGAGCGCGCGCAGGGCCAGGCCGAGGACGGGGAACAGCAGGAAGGTGCAGGCCAGCACCGTGAGATGGAGCCGCCAGTGCCGCAGCCCCTCAAGTGCCTCACGGGTGGAGAGCCGGGCGCCGTAGAGGAAGAAGAGGAGGGCGACGGCGGCGGTGGCGGCGGCGTCGGCGGCCGGGGCGGCCGCGCCGCGGGCGGGGAGCAGGACGGCGAGGCCGACGGTGGCGAGCAGGGCCAGGACGTACGGGTCCAGGGGGATCCGGGCGGGGAGGTGCGGGCGGCGCATGCGCGGGTGCTCACTTGCTGTCGGGGCGGGCGGGACCGGGGTGCTCTGCGTCCCTTCACGGTGCCCCTTCATGGTCCGGCCCCGCCGGTGATCAGGAAACCCGTACACCGCTCTCACTGTCATCACGGATCGCGATGAGCCGGCGTACGCTGGGGGAATGTACGACCCGATCCAGCTGCGGACGTTCCTCACGGTGGCCCAGACGCTGAGCTTCACCCAGGCCGCGGGGCGGCTCGGCGTACGGCAGTCCACGGTCAGCCAGCACGTGCGGCGGCTGGAGGAGGCGACCGGGCGGCCGTTGTTCCTTCGCGACACGCACAGCGTCGTGCTGACGGAGGACGGGGAGGCGATGCTCGGGTTCGCCCGGACGATCCTGGAGGCGCACGAGCGGGCGGCGGCCTTCTTCACGGGAACGCGACTGCGGGGGCGCCTGCGGTTCGGGGCCTCGGAGGACTTCGTGCTGTCGCGGCTTCCGGAGATCCTGGAGCGGTTCCGGCACGAGCACCCCGAGGTGGACCTGGAGCTGTCGGTGGAGCTGTCGGGCACGTTGCACGAACGGCTGGACGCGGGGCGCCTGGACCTGGTGCTGGCGAAGCGGCGGGGCCCGGGGGACGAGCGGGGCCGCCTGGTCTGGCGGGACCGGATGGTGTGGATCGGTGCGAAGGGGCTGCGGGTGGATCCCGAGCGGCCGGTTCCGCTGATCGTGTTCCCGCCGCCGGGCATCACCCGGGCGCGCGCCCTGGAGGTACTCGAACGGGACGGCCGGGCGTGGCGGATCGCGTGTACGAGCGGCAGCCTGAGCGGTCTGGTCGCGGCGGCCCGGGCCGGGCTGGGCGTGATGGCACACACGCGGGGGCTGATCCCGCCGGGCCTGGTGCGGGTCGGCGGGCTGCCCGAGCTCGGGCCGGTGGAGTTCGCGCTGCTGCGCGGGCCGCGCGCGTCACCCGCGGCCGAGGCGCTGGCTGCGGCGGTCCTCGCGGGCGCGGACCGGCTCACCCGCACCGGTTGACCCGCACCGACTCACCCGCACCGGCCCACCCGCACCGACTGACCCGCGCCGGCGGGCCGCAGCGGCGGGCGGGCGCGCACCGATCCGCCCGCGCGCTGCGATCCGCACGTCAGCGGCGTGAACGGCGTGATCGCTGGGGAGGTCTTGTGGAGGTATCCGAACGCCGATCAACCCCCCTTGACGCTGAGGTACGTTCACCGCGGCGCGCGGAGAGGAGCGGGGCCTTGCGCGAGATCACCGTCCCACCGATCGTCACGAGCACGCCCGTCGGCGGGCTGGCCGACATCGTCTTCCAGCACGCCCGGGAGGAGCCCGACCGGGTGGTCATGGGCCGGAAGACCGAGGGAATCTGGCGGGACGTGACCTCCGGCGAGCTGGCCGCCGAGGTGCTGGCGCTCGCCAGGGGGCTGCTGGCCCAGGGGGTGCGTTTCGGGGACCGGGTGGCGCTCATGTCCCGGACCCGCTACGAGTTCACGCTCTTCGACTTCGCCCTGTGGGCGATCGGTGCCCAGCCCGTCCCCGTCTACCCGACGTCCTCCACCGAGCAGGTGCGCTGGATCCTCCACGACACCGACTGCACGGCCTGTGTGGTGGAGAACGAGGACCAGGCCATGACGGTGGGGTCGGTCATCGACCGGCTCCCCCACCTCAGGCGGCTGTGGCAGCTGGATGCCGGGGCGGTGGACGCGCTCGTCGCCGACGGCCGCTCGGTCGCCGAGGACGTCGTGCACCGCCACCGCGGCGCGGTGACGCCCGACGCGACGGCCACCGTGATCTACACCTCGGGAACCACCGGCCGCCCCAAGGGATGTGTGCTCACGCACGCGAACTTCGCGTACGAGACCGACACCCTGGTGGCCCGTTGGGAGTCGGTGTTCCGGGGCAGGCAGGGCGAACCGCCGTCGACCCTGCTCTTCCTGCCGCTGGCCCATGTCTTCGGGCGGATGGTGGAGGTGGCGGCCGTCCGGGCGCGGGTCAAGCTCGGGCACCAGCCGCTGCTGGCGGCGGCCGAGCTGATGCCGGACCTCGCGGCGTTCCGGCCGACGTTCGTGCTCGGCGTCCCGTACGTCTTCGAGAAGGTCTTCGCGGCAGCCCGCCGCACGGCGGAGGCGGAGGGGCGCACGGGGCCCTTCGACCGGGCCGTGGAGACGGCCGTACGGTACGCGGAAGCGCGCGAACGGAAGGCATTCGGCACCGGGCCGGGCCCCTCGGCCGCGCTGCGCATGGAGCACCGGCTCTTCGAAAAGCTCGTCTACGCGAAGGTCCGCGAAGGGATGGGCGGACGGGTGCGGTACGCGATGTCGGGCGGGTCGGCGATGTCACGCCGCCTCGGGCTGTTCTTCGACGGCGCCGGGATCAGGGTGTTCGAGGGGTACGGGCTGACCGAGTCCTGCGCGGCCGCCACGGCGAACCCACCGGAGGCGACGAAGTACGGGACGGTCGGCCGGCCGATCCCGGGCAGCACGGTGTACATCGCGGACGACGGGGAGGTCTGGCTGCACGGCGGGCATGTCTTCTCCGGCTACCTGGGCGACCCGCGTGCGACGGATGAGGTGCTGCGGGGCGGCTGGCTGGCGACCGGGGACCTGGGACGGCTGGACGAGGACGGCTACCTGACCATCACCGGCCGCAAGAAGGACATCCTGGTGACGTCCAACGGCAAGAGCGTCGCTCCGGCGGCGCTGGAGGAACGGGTCCGCTCGCATCCGCTGGTGGCGCAGTGCGTGCTGGTCGGCAACGACCGGCCGTACATCGCGGCGCTGCTCACCTTGGACATGGAGGGGATAGCGCACTGGCTGTCGATGCGCGGCAGACCGCAGATGCCGGCCGCGGACCTGGTGAGCGACCCTGAGCTGGCGGCGGAGGTGCGCCGGGCGGTGGTGGCCGCCAACACCCTGGTCTCGCAGGCGGAGGCGATCCGCACCTTCAGGGTGCTCGCCGAGCAGTTCACCGAGGAGCGGGGGCTGTTGACCCCTTCGCTCAAGCTCAAGCGGCGGGCGATCGAGAAGGCGTACGAGAAGGAGGTCGACGCGCTCTACCGAACGTGAACCGCGGGCCCCGAGCGGAGCGCGGCCGTGGTGCGGCGGCCGGGGTACGGACGGACCCGCTGGTACGGGAGGGGTACATCGGGGCGCCCTGAGCGACATGGCCCTGGTGGCGGGAATACGTCGTACGAGGGGCCGGTTGTCGCCCCTCGTACGACGCTGTACCACCGCGCACCAACGCGCCGACGCGAGGGAACGACCCGACGTGAACCAGGTCCCGGCCATCAAGCTCAACAACGGCACCTCCATGCCCCAGCTCGGCTTCGGTGTCTGGCAGGTGCCGGACGCGGAGGCGGAGCGCGCCGTGGGGACCGCACTGGAGGCCGGCTACCGCAGCATCGACACGGCCGCCGTCTACGGCAACGAGCAGGGCACGGGCCGGGCCGTCGCCGCTTCCGGGCTGCCGCGCGCGGAACTGTTCGTCACCACGAAGCTGTGGAACGGCCCGAAGCAGACGTGGGACCGCGACGCGGTGCTGCGCGCCTTCGACGACTCCCTCGCCAGGCTGGGCCTCGACCACGTCGACCTGTACCTGATCCACTGGCCGCGCCCGATGCGCGACGACTTCGTCGCCATCTGGAAGGCCTTCGAGGAGATCGCCGCGAGCGGCCGGGCCGCTGCGGTCGGCGTGTCGAACTTCCGCCCACAGGACCTGGACCGGATCGCCGCCGAGAGCGACCTGGTGCCGGCCGTCAACCAGGTCGAGCTGCACCCGCTGCACCCGCAGGCAGCACTGCGCGCCGAGCACGCGGCGCGCGGGATCGTCACCGAGGCCTGGTCCCCACTCGGCCAGGGCAAGGAGCTCCTCGCGCTGCCGGCCGTCACCGCGATCGCCGAGGCGCACGGCCGCAGCGCCGCGCAGGTGGTGCTGCGCTGGCACCTTCAGCACGGGAACGTCGTGATCCCGAAGTCCGTGACCCCCGCCCGCATCCGGGAGAACCTGGACGTCTTCGGCTTCGAGCTGGACGCGGCCGAGATGGCCGCGCTGGACGCCCTGGGGGCGGGCGCGGCGGGCCGCCGGATCGGCCCGGACCCGGCCGAATTCGACGTGTGAGGGCGCCCTGGTGAACCTTCCCGAGGGGACCTATCGGATCCGCAACGCGGACAGCGGACTGGTGCTCCAGCTGGAGGGCGCCTCACGGGTGCGGGTCGGCCCGGACGGGCCGCCCGCTCCGGCGGCCGCCCGCCGGTGGCTGATCGCGCCCGTGCACAGCGGCGGCGGGATCTTCCACGTGGTGAGCGCGGACAACGAACGGCGCCTGGACGTGGCGAACGCGTCGACGGAGAGCGGCGCCCGCGTGCAGGTGTGGCGGGCCAATGCCTTCGGTGCGCAGGAGTGGATCGTCGAGGAGCACCTGGACGCCCCCGGGGCGGTGTCCTTGATCGCCTGCATCAGCGGCCTGCCGCTGGAGGCGGACGCCGAGGGCCGGGTCCGGCAGGGCGGGACACCGACTCCCCCTCACAGTGGTGGCGGCTGGAGCCGGCGTGAGCGACGGCCCGGCCGGGCCGTCAGATCCGTACGAAGCTCCGCAGGCGGTACGTCGGCTCCGGGCGCGGGGTGTCCTGGTCGGGCAGCAGCTCCAGCCGGGCCGCCAGCTCCGCGGCGGTGATGCCGCGCGGCACGATGCGTGACGCGTACCGCCCCGCGAGCAGGGCCTGCGCGGAGCCGTGCGGGGTGCGGCCCTGGCCGTGGCCGGTGAAGCGGGCCTCACCGCCGGGGCGCAGCCCCGCACGGGCCGCGTGGGCCTCGACCTCGCCGGAGGCGTCCGAGGGGGTCGGGGTCAGGTGTGCGGCGAACACGGCGTCGATGTCGCTGCCGACGTCGTGGGCGGAGTCCTTGTCCACGGTGGCGACGAGGACCCCACCGGGCCGCAGCACCCTGGCCGCCTCGGCGATCACCGCGGGCACCAGCCCGGGTTCCCGCAGCAGGTGCAGCAGCCACACGGCGCTCACCGCGTCCAGCGCGCCCGAGCGCACGGGAAGCCGGACGGCGTCGGCGAGGGCCACGGGGACACCGCGGCGCAGCGCGGCGGCGGCCATGCCGCGGGAGGCGTCAGCGCCCAGGACGCGCAGTCCGGGGCGCGTGAGGCGGGTGGTGACGATGCCCGTGCCACAGCCGAGGTCGAGGAGGGTGCCCGCGTCGGCCGGGAGCAGACTGAGGACGGCCGCCGCGGCGGCCGCCGCTCGGGGGGTGCCGCCGCGGGAGGCGTCGTAGAACTCGGCCTCGGCGTCGTAGTCGAGCAGGGGTTTCGCAGCTGGTGTGCGCGTGGTCATCAGCTCGCGCCGTGGGCCGGGGCGAGGGACTCGACGCGCTCGGCGAGGGCGAAGTCGGTCTCGGTCACCACGCCTCCGGCGTCGTGGCTGTTCACGGAGAGCCGCACGGTGTTGTATCCGAGCGTCAGGTCGGAGTGGTGGTTCAACTCCTCCTGCACGGAGGCGATGTGGGCGACCAAGGCGCTCGCCGCGAAGTGCGTGCCCAGTCGGTAGGTTCGGATGATCCGGTCGTTCTCGAAGGCCCAGCCGGGGAGTTCCCTCAGCCGGTCCTCGATCTCCTTCTGCGACAGCGGTTCACTCGGCATGCACCCGGCTCCTTTTTCCATGACGTGTAGTCAAGGTTCCCACAGTGCACCCCGGATCGAACCTTTCGCGCCATAGTGCGCTCGGGTACTTCTGCGCCTTCCACCCCTGGCGTGCGCCGCCTAGGATCCTGCGCCGGACGCGAATGTTACCGGCGGTAACGAAGGGGCGTGCGGCATGGTCGGCACCGGAAGTTCCAGGCGCAGGTTCATCGCGGGCGCGGCCGGCGCGGCCCTGTCGGCCCAGGCCGTGCCGGCCGCGGCGGCTCCGGTGGCCGCCCCGGCGGCGGCGCCCTTGCCGGGCGGCCGGCAGGTGGCCGTCCTCGGCGGCGGGGTGGCGGGCCTGACCGCGGCGCACGAGCTCGCCGAGCGCGGTTACGCCGTCACCGTCTACGAGCGCCGGGCGCTCGGCGGCAAGGCCCGCAGCATGGACGTGCCGGGCAGCGCCCGCGGGGGACGCAGGCCGCTGCCCGCGGAACACGGCTTCCGCTTCATCCCGGGCATCTACCACAACCTGCCCGACACCCTGCGCCGCATCCCCTTCCCCGGCAACGCGAACGGCGTCTGGGACAACCTGGTGGCCCCGCCGGAGATGATGTTCGCCCGCTCCGGGGGGCGCGAGGACCTACGCGGCCCCATCCCCTGGCCGGGCCACTCCCCCGCCGCCCTCGCGCCGCAGGAGGTGCGGCGCGCCCTCTCCGGCCTCCTGCAGACCGCGGTCCGGCTGCCGCCGCACGAGACGGCGTACTTCGTCGACCGGGTGCTGGTCTTCCTCACCAGCTGCGACGAGCGGCGCACCGAGGTCTGGGAGAACACCCCGTGGTGGGAGTTCACCCGGGCGGCACGGATGTCGTACGAGTACCAGCGCATCCTGGCGGTCGGCGTCACCCGCAACATCGTGGCGACCAAGGCGGAGGAGGCCTCCACCCGCACCGTCGGCACTCTCGGCGAGGCGTTCGTCTTCAACCTGCTGGGCCGCGGGGCGGACGGCCCGCCCGACCGGATCCTCAACCTGCCGACGAACGAGGCGTGGATCGACCCGTGGGAGGCCCATCTGCGCTCCCTCGGCGTGGAGTTCAGGATCGGATGGACGGTGCGGGAAGTGAGGTGCGACGACGGCCGGGTGAGCGGGGTCGCGGTCGAGGGCCCGGACGGCGTGCGGCGTGTCGTGACCGCCGACCACTACGTGAGCGCACTGCCCGTCGAGCACGCGCGGCGCACCTGGAGCACGGCGTTGCGGGCCGCCGATCCGATGCTGGGGCGCTGCGACAAGCTCCGGACCGATTGGATGACCGGCATCCAGTTCTACCTCACGGAGCGGGCGCCGCTGGTACACGGCCACCTCAACTGCATCGATTCCCCGTGGTCGCTGACGGCGATCCAGCAGGCGGAGCACTGGCCGTCGCGGGACTTCCCCGCCGACTACGGCGACGGGACGGCGGTCGACTGCCTGTCGGTGGACATCTCGGAGTGGGACAAGCCGGGGATCCTGTACGGGAAGACGGCCAAGCAGTGCACCCGCGAGGAGGTGGCCCGCGAGGTGTGGGCACAGCTGAAGGCCTCCCTGGGCGACACCGGCAGGAGCCCGCTGTCCGACGCGAAGCTGCACTCGTGGTTCCTGGATCCCGGCGTGGACGGGCTCGGCACCCCGAACCCCACCAACGAGGACGAACTGCTGATCCACCCGGTCGGCACCCTCGGCAACCGGCCGAGCGCGGGTACCCGGGTACCGAACTTCTTCCTCAGTGGGGACTACGTCGCGGTCGACATCGACCTCGCGACGATGGAGGGCGCCAATGCCTCCGCCCGCGCGGCCGTCAACAGCCTGCTGGACCGGGACGGTTCGACCGCGCGGCGGTGCACCGTCCGGCCGCTGTACCGGGCGCCGGAGTTGGAGTCCGCCAAACGGCACGACCTGTGGCGCCACCGCCTCGGCCTGCGCAACGTCTTCGATGTCGGCTGATCGCGCCGGGGCCCACGGCCCTGCGGGCTCGGCTACCGTCGGGGCCATGACCACCTCGACGTCCTCGGTCGGCGCCCTGCTGCGCACCTGGCGGGTGCGGCGCGGCCTCAGCCAGCTGGAGCTGGCGGGGCGCGCCGACTCCTCGTCCCGGCACATCAGCTTCATCGAGACGGGCCGCTCCCGGCCGAGCGAGGAGATGGTGCTGCGACTCGCCGACCACCTCGACGTCCCGATGCGTGAGCGCAACTCCCTGCTGCTCGCCGCGGGGTACGCCCCGCGCTTCGCGCAGACCGCGCTGGACGACCCGTCGATGGAAACCCTGCGCGAGGGCATCGAGCGGCTGCTCACCGGATACGAGCCCTGTCCGGCGCTGGTCGTGAACGCCACGTACGAGGTCGTCGCCGCCAACCGGGGCATCATGATGCTGCTGGACGGTCTGCCGGACCACCTGCTGACGCCGCCGCTGAACGCGATGCGGATCACCCTGCACCCCGAGGGACTGGCCCCGCGGATCCGCAACCTCAGGCAGTGGCGCGGGCACCTGCTCGCCCAAATGGAGCGCCAGATCGCACTCGTCCGCTCCGAGCCGTTGCGCGCGCTGTACGAGGAGGTCCGCTCCTATCCGGTGGTCGAACGCCCCGGCGACGGCGAACCGGAGGCGCCGGTTGCGCCCATCGCGCTCCCATTGGTCATCGAGCACGACGGCCACCTGCTGTCCTTCGTGTCGTCCATCGCGACCTTCAACACGCCGATGGACGTGACCGTCGCCGAGCTCGCCATCGAGACGATGCTCCCGGCCGACCCGGCGACGGTGAAGTACCTGCGCTCACTCGGCGACTGAGCGCAGGGCGAGCTGCTGGAGCACGGCGAAGCCGGCGACGGTCAGGGCCTGCACCGGGATCCAGACGGTCCCGGCGACGGTCGGCGAGGACCACCAGGCGAGGGCCAGCAGACTCAGTGCGGCCCAGGCGTAGTTGGTCTCGACGACGGCCTTCACGGCGGGCGCCGGGGGCCGCCTGCGCGACGCCAGCCATCCGACCGCGGCGCCGTACAGCACGAGCACGAGGCCGAGGACCAGGAGCAGCTCCTGCCCAACCCCGAGCAGCCGTCCCAGCGGCGTGCTGAAGGCGACGTAGGCGAGGCCGTTGGCGGTGGTGACGACGGCGTCGAGAGCGAGGAAGCGACGCAGCGCGAGCTGCGGCACGGAAGTACGGGCGAAGCCGGCGAGCAGGGTCGTGGACATGGGGAATCAGCCTCCGTCGAGGTCGAACGGCCGGGCGGTGCGCCGGATCCCGGGACCGAGTGCGCGGCCCCGGGACCCGATGCGCCCACTGTGCCGCGGCCCCCGAAGGCGGTCGATTACCTGTGAGGTCATGCCAACGGATTTTGAGGCGGGCGGCAGGAAACATTGGGGTTCCCGTCCTTCGGCCCGAGGCGGGGGGCTAGGCTTCACGCAGCCCGATCCACTCGAACGCCTTGTCGACATATGGAGAATCCGCCGGTGCGAGCCACCGCACGACCCGACCTCGACGCGATCCGGCGGCGTGTCGCGGCGCTCGCCGAGCGGTGCGGCCGGGATCCCGGCGACGTGCTGGCGACAGGACGGCTGAGCCACCTCTCCGGCGTCGACGTCCGGCGCGTTCCGGGCGTGATGGCGGGTACGGCCCCCGAAGTGCCGCTGGAGCAGCGCGTGCACCAGCGCTTCCGGCTGCTGCGCGCCACCCGTCTGGACAAGCACGGCCGAGAATGGCCGCTCGCCGCCATCGCCCACGACTTCGGCGCCCCCGGAGCCTCTCTCGGACCGCTCAACGCGGGGACCGGGCTGTTGCGGATGGGGCATGCGGCGGGCGTGCAGCGGTTCTTCGGCGTCTACGCCGGCTACCTGCTGGCCGACTGCAAGAGCGCGGTGGAGCGGGCCCTCGCCCTGTCCGCCGGGACCGTCTCGGACGGCGGCGACGATCTCGAACACCTCTCGTACCTGACCGGCATCACGCCCCGGGCCATCCGGCAGACCCTCGACGGCAGACCGCCCCGGCTCCCCCTGAAGGAGCAGGTCCACCAGCGGTTCGAACACCTGCGGCGCACCCGGCCCCGGGAGGACGGCCAGCCCCACTCACTGACGGCCATCGCCAGGTCCTTCGACGCGTCGGGGCAGTCGCTGACCCGTCTCGCCCAGGGCGAGGGCCTGCCGAACCTCGCCGCGGCGGCCGGGATCCAGCGCTTCTACGGCGTCGACGGCGGGTTCCTGCTCGCCGACGACACCGAGGCCCTCGCCACGGCCCTCAGGCTGATCGAAGGCGAACTGGAGTACGTGGAACGGGAACGGGAGAACCCGATGCTGGCCGTGCTGCGCGCCCACGACGTGCGCAGCATCGTCGCGCGGGCCGGCCGGCTGTCGCCCCAGGGTTGGAAGTCGCTCGCCGACCACCTGGACGACCTCCTCGCACGCGAGGGGCAGCTCGGAACTCCGGGGACGACGGGCGGGACGCCGACCACGGACACCGCCGGGGGAGAAACGCCATGAGGACCACACGGGCCGCGCGCGAACCGGACTCCGAACGGCTGGACGGCGCACCTGCGGCGGCCCCGGCCGATGCCGGGAAGCCCGCCGGGGCGCCGGGCGCCTCCCGCGCTGCTCAGGGGGATCCGGCGGACATCCGGGCCGAGGGCTTCGGCCGGTGCCTCGGCGGCGCCCCGTGCCTCTGCCCGCCGTCGCCCCGGGAGCGACAGTTCCCCGATGCGACCGGACGCGTCACGGCCGCACTCGGCTGGGGAAGCCCCGTGCCACGCCGTGACCAGCCCCAGCCAGTCGCCGCATCCTCACGCCGATGCCCTCAGCACGGCCCTGACAGAGAGCACGCCACGATGAACCTGTCCTCACCGCCCCGCCACGCCGTCGTCATCGGCGGCAGCCTGGCCGGCCTCCTCGCGGCCGCTGTCCTCGCCGAGCACGCCGCGGTCACCGTCATCGACGCCGACCCGCTGCCCGAAGGGCCGGCGCCGCGCCGCGGGCTCCCGCAGGCCCGCCACACCCACCTGCTGTGGTCCGGCGGCGCCCGGGCCATCGAGCGGATCCTGCCCGGCATCACCGACGACTGGACCAAGGCCGGCGCCATCCGCCGCAGCCTGCCCACCGACCTGGTCACCAAGACCGCCCAGGGATGGATACCCCGCTGCGGGGAGAAGCAGTTCAACATCTCCTGCAGCCGCGACCTGCTCGACTCCGTGGTCCGCGCCCGGGTGACCGGCCTCCCCGGGGTGTCCACCCTCCAGCGGAGCCGGGTCCGCGGCCTGGAGGGCAACGCGGCCCGGGTCACCGGCGTCCGGGTCGACACCCCCGAGGAGGCGGACCTGCTGGTGACGGCCGACCTCGTGGTCGACGCCAGCGGCCGCGGATCGCGGGCCCGCACCTGGCTCCAGGCACTCGGGGTGAGCGGCATCCGGCAGGCCGAGGTCGACTCCGGACTGGTCTACGCGACCCGGATCTTCGAGGCCCCCGCCGGTGCGCACGAGATGGGCTTCCCCATCGTCAACGTGCAGTCCGACCCGCGGGTGCCCGTGCCCGGGCAGACCGCCACGATCGTGCCCATCGAGAACGGCCAGTGGCAGGCGACCCTGTCCGGCACCCGCGGCGGCCAGCCGACGGGCGACCCCGACGCTTTCATCCCGTTCGCCCGGTCCGTCCGCGACCCGATCGTCGGTGAGCTCCTGGAGCACCGCACCCCCCTCACGGACGTCGCCGTCACCCAGGGCACCGCCAACCGGCGGATCTACTTCGAGAAGGCCGAGCTGCCCGACGGGTTCTTCGCCGTCGGTGACTCCGTCGCCACCTTCAATCCCCTGTACGGGCAGGGCATGACGGTCGCCGCCCAGGGGCTGCTCGCCGTACGCGCCCTGCTGCGGGCCAAGGGGCTGGCCCATCCCGGGATCGGCCGTGAGGCCCAGCGCACGATCGCACCCCAGGTCGCCACCGCCTGGGAGCTCGCCACCTCGCAGGACATCCTCTATCCGGGTGCCACCGGGATGAAGCCGCGCGCCGGCACCAACGTGCTCAACGGCTACGTCAACCGCCTGATGACGGGAGCCACCACCGACGAGGCCCTCACCGCCGCCCTGCTCAACGTCCTCACCATGAGCATCGAGCCCACCCACTGGCTCCGCCCCTCCGTGGTCTGGCACGTGATGCGCGCCTCCGACCGGGGCGCCCTGAAGGCTCCGCCGCTCACGGCCGCGGAGCGGGCCGTCGCCGGGCTCGACCCGGCGCCCGGCACGGGCACCGCCCCCACCACCGGCTCCGGCGGCGGGGGTGGGGGCGGCGCCGCCCCCACCGGCCCGGCAGCCGATCCGGTCGGCCCGGCCGACCCCGTCGGACAGGCCAGATGAGCGGCGGGGCCCGGAGACGGCTGCGCCCCGGACCGGAGTCCGGGGCGCACCGTGCAGGCGGTGCGGATCAGAGCTCGGCGAGGTCCAGTCCGGCCTGCGCGGCCGCGGCCCGGACGGTCTGCTCCAGCAGGACGGCGATGGTCATCGGGCCGACACCGCCCGGCACGGGGGTGATCAGCGAGGCCCGGGCCGCCGCCGACGCGAAGTGGACGTCGCCGACGTTGCCCTCGTTGTAGCCGGCGTCCAGGACCACCGCGCCCGGCTTGATGTCCTCGCCCCGGATGAACTCGGCCTTGCCGACGGCGGCGACCAGCACGTCCGCCTGGCGCACGATCGAGGCGAGGTCCTGGGTGCGGGAGTGGCAGTAGGTGACCGTGGCGTTCTGCTCCAGGAGCAGCATCCCGGCCGGCTTGCCCAGGATCGCGCTGCGGCCGACGACCACGGCGTGCTTGCCGGTGAGGTCCACGTCGTACTCGGCGAGCAGGCGCATGATGCCGCCCGGGGTACAGGAGACGAAGCCGGGCAGGCCGAAGCCCATGGCCGCGAAGGAGTGCATGGTGACCCCGTCCACGTCCTTCCCGGGGGCGATGGCCTCGAAGGCGGCGCGCTCGTCGATGTGGTGCGGGACGGGGTGCTGGAGCAGGATGCCGCTGATCTCCGGGTCCTCGGACAGCGCCGTGATCGCCGCGACCAGCTCCTCGGTGGTGGTCGCGGCCGGCAGCTCCACGTGGCGCGAGGTGATCCCGGCCTTCGCGCAGCGGTTCTGCTTCATGCGGACGTAGGTGACGGAGGCGGGGTCCTCGCCGACCAGCACGGTCGCGAGGCAGGGCGCGGTGCCGGTGCGCTGGGTGATCTTCGCCGCGAGGTCGGCGGTCCGCTCCGAGACGCGGCGGGCGAGGGCGGTGCCGTCCATCAGCCGGGCGGTGCCGGCGGCAGGAGCGGCGGGGGCGTTCTGGGCAGTCGTCACGGGGTCTCCTGAACGTCGCTGCGGTGCGCGGATCGAGGTTCGCCCAGGCGCGCGGCAGTCGACGCAGCGGGAGGTGCTCGGCTGCGCCGGGCCGCTCCCCGGTGGTGATCCACCCGAACGCCAGTCACGGCCCGGCGACCACTGTAGTCGACCAAAGCGGTGGCCGCCCGGCGCCCGACCTGCGACGATCAATGTATGACGCGTACTTTCGACCACCTTGTCGCCGAGGCCGAATCCGTGTCCGTGGACGGCTGGGACTTCTCCTGGCTCGACGGGCGGGCCACCGAGCAGCGTCCTTCCTGGGGGTACCAGCGCCTGATGGCCGAGCGCCTGGCCCGGGTCCGGTCCGCCCTGGACATCCAGACCGGCGGCGGTGAGGTCCTCGCCGGGGCCGGGTCCCTGCCACCCCTGACGGTGGCCACGGAGTCCTGGCCGCCCAATGTCCAGCGGGCGACACGGCTGCTCCACCCGCTGGGCGCGGTGGTGGTCGCGGACGCCGACGAGCCGCCGCTGCCCTTCGGCGACGAGGCCTTCGAGCTGGTGACCAGCCGGCACCCGGTGACCATCTGGTGGGACGAGATCGCCCGGGTGCTGACCCCCGGCGGAACGTATCTCTCGCAGCAGGTCGGCCCGGCGAGCGTCTTCGAACTCGTCGAATTTTTTCTCGGACCCCAGCCCGAGGACGTCCGGCGCGCCCGGCATCCCGACGACGCGGTCGCCGACGCCACGAAGGCGGGTCTGGAAGTCCTCGACCTGCGCTCGGAGCGGCTGCGCACCGAGTTCCACGACATCGGAGCCGTGATCTACTTCCTGCGGAAGGTGATCTGGATGGTGCCCGGCTTCACGGTCGGGCAGTACCGGGACCGCCTGCGCGAGCTGCACGAACGGATCGAGCGCGACGGCCCGTTCGTCGCGCACACCGCCCGCTTCCTGATCGAGGCCCGCAAAACGGACTGATGCGGAGGGCGGACGGATCCGCGCCGGATCCGGTTGCCCGGCCGTAGCGTGGCGCAGGTCACTCAATTCAGCGCGTAACGAATCGACTCGGGCATGCGATGAACCGACAGGTGTCCTCGCGCGGCCCGGAATACAGACCCCCCTCGGGTCTGTTTCCCGAGTTCGCGCGATGATGTCCCGCCCACCCCATATCTGTTCGCAACGAGAGGCTCCTTGTGTCGCTCAGCCCGTCCCGTACGTTCCCTCCGGAGATCGCCGAATCGGAGGCCCTCGTCGCGCTCGTCGAGCGCGGCCGCGAGCAGGGTCACATCAACGGTGACGACGTGCGCCAGGCCTTCGAGGCCGGCCGCATCCCGGTGGACCAGTGGAAGCGGGTCCTGCGCAGCCTGAACCAGGTCCTCGACGAGGAGGGTGTCGCCCTTCACGTCAGCGCGGCCCCCGCCACCAAGGCTGCCGCGAAGAAGCCCCGCAAGGCTGCCGCCCCGGCCCGCACCGTGGCCAAGAAGGCCACCGCCGCGCCCCGGCCCATCGGTGCGCGCAAGACCGCGGCCCCCGCCGCGGCCACCACAGTCACGGCCACGGCGATATCCGCTCCGTCGGCCGCCGCGGCTGCGGAGGCGGCGGTTCCGGCCGAGGCAGCCGCCGAGCCGAAGAAGCGCACGGTCAAGAAGACCGCCGCCAAGAAGACCGCCGTGAAGAAGACCGCGGCGAAGAAGACCAGCGCCAAGGACGCGGACGAGGCCGAGAGCCCGGCCGTCGAGGGCGAGGACTGGGCAGCGGAGGACCTCGTCGACGAAGCCGAGGAGGAGGCGCCCAAGACCGGCGCCCAGGGCTTCGTGCTGTCCGACGACGACGAGGACGACGCCCCGGCACAGACGGTCATGGTGGCCGGTGCCACCGCGGACCCGGTCAAGGACTACCTCAAGCTGATCGGCAAGGTGCCGCTCCTCAACGCCGAGCAGGAGGTCGAGCTCGCCAAGCGCATCGAGGCCGGTCTCTTCTCCGAGTACAAGCTCGAAGAGGAGGAGGACCACAAGCCCGCCTTCAAGCGCGAGCTGGAGATCCTCGTCGAGGACGGCCGCCGCGCCAAGAACCACCTGCTGGAGGCCAACCTCCGCCTCGTGGTCTCCCTGGCCAAGCGCTACACCGGCCGCGGCATGCTCTTCCTGGACCTGATCCAGGAAGGCAACGTCGGCCTGATCCGCGCCGTGGAGAAGTTCGACTACACCAAGGGCTTCAAGTTCTCCACGTACGCGACCTGGTGGATCCGGCAGGCGATCACGCGTGCGATGGCCGACCAGTCGCGCACGATCCGCATCCCCGTCCACATGGTCGAGATCATCAACAAGCTCGCCCGCGTGCAGCGCCAGATGCTCCAGGACCTGGGCCGCGAGCCCACCCCGGAGGAGCTGGGCAAGGAACTCGACATGACCCCCGAGAAGGTCATCGAGGTCCAGAAGTACGGCCGCGAGCCGATCTCCCTGCACACCCCGCTGGGTGAGGAGGGCGACAGCGAGTTCGGTGACCTCATCGAGGACTCCGAGGCGGTCGTGCCCGCGGACGCGGTCTCCTTCACCTTCCTCCAGGAGCAGCTCCAGTCGATCCTGGGCACGCTCTCGGAGCGCGAGGCGGGCGTGGTCTCCATGCGCTACGGCCTCAACGACGGCCAGCCGAAGACCCTCGACGAGATCGGCCGCGTGTACGGGGTCACCCGCGAGCGGATCCGCCAGATCGAGTCGAAGACCATGTCGAAGCTGCGCCACCCGTCGCGCTCCCAGGTGCTGCGCGACTACCTCGACTGAGTCGATCTCCACGCAGCACGCCCCCGACCTGCGCATCCGCGGGCCGGGGGCGTGACCGTACCGGCTCGGGCGCGCCGCGTCCCGGTTCCCCGGGGGTGACGGCGGGCTGCCCGAGCGGGGACGTCCTGCGCCGGTGGGGCGGTGTGGGGTGCGGCCCGTGTGATCGCACCCCACACCGCCCGGCATCCGGTTCTCCCGCGGGCGGGGCTCAGGCCTCGATGAGGTGCTTGAGCTTCTCCTCGTTCAGCGGCATCTCCTTGCGAGCGTGCGGTTTCACGACGAGCGGTACGAGCACCCTGCCGATGCCGTGGCCCTCGAAGTCCAGGCTCAGGGTGAGGCGGGAGCGGGTTCCGTCGCCCAGGGGCTCGACGGTGCCCCGGACATCGCCGCGGACCGGGCCGTCGATGCCGTGCAGGTGCCAGCTCCTGGGCGGGTCGTACTCGGTGAGCTCCATGGTCATCGGGAACTCACGCCGGCCGATCCGCCGCCGCACGGAGATGATCGCTCCCACGGCCGGGTGCTCGGTGCCCCGGGCGGACACCGCGCTCTTCTGCCACTCCGGCAGGTGGGAGGCGTCCGACGCGTAGGCGAAGACCTCCTCGGGACTGCGGTCGATGTCGATGCTTTCTCTGATCGCGGACATGGCGACCCCTTCATGCCCCCTGAAGGCGCTGTCCTTCCACGCTACCGCGCAGGTCAGGTGGCTGTCCGCTGCCTGCGGGCGGCCATGGCGGCATGGACCGCGACGCCCGCGAAGAGGAAGAGCACGCCCTGGTAGACGGCGGCGTACCCGGAGCCGGCCACCAGCCACAGGGAAAAGCCGAAGGCCAGGACCGCGAGGGCGGCGTCGCGGACCAGGCGCCCCCGCCGGACGCGCTCGCCCTGTCCGGAGAGCAGGAAGTAGATCTGCGCGGCGGTGGAGAGCAGGTAGGGGACGGTGGCGGTGAAGGTGGTGACGAGGACCAGGATCTCGAAGACGCCGTCGGAACCGGCCGTGTAGTTGTAGACGGTCAGGGCAGAGGCCAGGGAGGTCGTGACGACGACACCGACCACCGGGACGCCCCGCCGCTTCTTCTCGAAGGCCCGCGGGAAGAGCCCGTCCTTGGCGGCGGCGTACGGGGTCTGGGCGCTGAGGAGGGTCCAGCCGTTGAGGGCGCCACCCATCGAGACGACGGCGGCGCAGGCGACGAGGGTGCCGCCCCAGGTGCCGCCGAACATGGCGTTGACGGCGTCGGTGAACGGGGCCTCGGAGGAGACCAGCCGCTCGTGGGCGACAAGGCCGAAGACGGAGAGGGTGCCGAGCAGGTAGACGACGGCCGCGCCGGTGGTGCCGAGGATCGTGGCCCGACCCACGTTGCGGGCGGGGTCGCGGACCTCGCCGGCGCTGACGGCGGCGGACTCCACGCCGAGGTAGCTGAAGAGGAGGATCGCCGCAGCGGCGGAAAGCGCGCCGGCCGGGCTCTGACCGGTGGCCTGGAACGGGCCGAGGTTGGCGGGGTCGAAGAAGAACAGGCCGCCCACGGCCACCAGCAGCAGCGGGGCGAACTTCAGCACGGTGGCCACCAGTTGGACGGCGCCGACGTAGCGGGTGCCGGCCAGGTTGGCGAGCGCGGGAAGCCACTGCATGGCCAGCGCCGCCAGGCACATGGACCACCTGTGCGCGCCGATGGCCGGGAAGAGGACGCTGAGGTAGCCGACGGAGGCCACGGCGAGGGCCGCGTTCGACACCCACGAGGTTATCCAGTAGCTCCAGGCGGCGAGGAAGCCGGCGAAGTCGCCGAAGGCGGCACGGGCGTAGACGTACGGGCCACCGGTCTGCGGGTGCCGGTGGGCGAGGCGGCCGAAGACGAGCGCGAGGGCGATCGCACCGAGGGTGAGCAGCGCGAAGGCGACGAGGCTGATCGTGCCGAAGGGGGCGACCGAGGCGGGGAGGAGGAAGATCCCGCCGCCGATGATGTTGCCCATGACCAGGCAGGTCGCGATGGGGAGGCCGAAGCTCCGGGCGTGGGGGTCGCGGCCCGGCTCGGGGGGTGCGGTGGCCTCTGTGGGCAGGGCTGCGGTGCTGGTCATCGGGGGTGCGCCTCGGGTCGTCTCACATGGTGGGCGGGTCGACACATGGTCGACCACCGTGCGGGACGTACCAAATCAGCGGGTTTCGTCCCGCACCGGCGCACCCTCGGAAGGAAGGATTCCGTCGAGGGGGCCTTCCCGCCGGGAATCCTGCGGCGCCTCTCGGGCGGTCCTCCCACCGACCCGCTCCCCGGTCCCTCCGGTCCCTCTGGTCCCTCTGGTCCGCGCCGGAGGGGCGGCCGCGTGGCCGCCCGCCCCGCCGGACACGCCGCTCCCCGCCCGTCGGGACTCCGGGGCGGCCACCGGCACCTGCGGGCCGTCGGCCTCACCGAGCCAGCGCCTCAGGACGCCGTGCACCGCCTCCGCGCCGACCAGTTCCTCCCCCGGGTCCGACAGCTCCGCGGGCCACATCAGGAACGGACGCCCCTGCTCGCCGCCCAGGCCGCCGTGCGAGCCGATCTGCTCCTCGAAGGCGTGCACCGCGCCCGTGCCGGGGTCGTACGCCGAGTTCACCATGATGTCGGCCACGTGCGGGAAGGCGTCGGTCCGGCGGACGGCCGCCGCCGCCCCCGGACCGAAGGCCGCCAGCAGCTTCTCGGCCTCGCCGGGCACGTCCAGCCGGGCCTCGGCCCCGCCCGGCCCCAGCACCACCCCGTCCACCAGCAGGAAACCGACGCCGGGGTGGTTCGCCAGGGTCGCCAGCAGCGCGGGGTGGGTGCTCTCGACACGGGCCCGGGAGGCCCGGCCGGGAATGTCCGGGAAGGAGATCAGGGCCAGGTTGCCGGAGGCCAGCACCACCGGGTCCGTGCCCGGCCCCGGGCGGGCCTCCTCACCCTCCTCCACCGGCCGGTGGAGAGCGGCCAGAACCGCCGCGCGGGCTTCGGCCCCACTGCGGGTGCGGCCGGCCCTGCGGGGGACGGGCAGGCCGCAGCCCGCCCTCACCAGGTCCTTCAGGGTCAGCCCGTAGCGCGACAGGAAGGTCTCCCCGGGGCTCTGGCCGTGATCGGAGAGCAGCACGATCCGGTACGGGCGCGGCGCGTGCTCGGCGACCCGGGCGATCAGCGCAAGGCTGCGGTCGAGGCGCTCCAGCACCTGGTCGGTGTCGCGTCCGCGCGGGCCCGAGTGATGGGCGACCTCGTCGTAGGCGACGAGGTCGGCGTAGACCACGGCGCGCCCGGCGAGCATGTCGCCGATCACCGCCGAGACGACCACGTCCCGTTCGACCACGGTCGCGAAGGCCCGGATCAGCGGGTAGAGCCCGCCGCGCGAGACCCGGGGCCGGTCCCCGCGGATCCGGGCCCGCCGGGACTGGACGATCTCGCGGGCCGCGTCGGCGAAGAAGGACAGGGCCGTGCGGACGGCATTGGCCGGATCGGAGAAGTACGCGAAGTAGCCGGCGCGGGACCGGTTGGCCCGGCCCCGCCTCGCCGAGACCGAGAGCACGAGCGCCAGCTGGTCGGCACCGCCGCTGAAGAGGTTGCCGCGGCTGGCCCCGTCGAGCGTGAGCAGTCCCCCGTCGCCGGTGCGCTCGATGGCCCGCCGCTGCAGTTCCGCGGCGCTGGCGGGCCGGTTGCAGACCATCACCTCGCCGGTGTCCTTCTCGTACCAGCGGAAGGCCGGCACGTCGAAGGTGGAGCCGTGCAGGATGCCGAGCTGGCTGGCGCCGGTCTGGCTCGACCAATCCGTGCGCCAGGATGTGACGCGGTGGCCGCTTTCGAGCCAGCCGGCGACGGTGGGCATGAGCGCGCTGCCGCACGCCTCGCGCAGCACCTCGTACCCGACCCCGTCGAGCTGGAGGACCAGCAGGCCCGGCACCGCCGCCCCCGTCCGGGTGGCGGACCCGCGGCCCTGCCGGCGGCGGCGCCGGTCGGCGAGCCGGTAGAGCCGGCGCCGGTACGCCTCGTCGTCGCGCACTGCCAGCGCCGTGGAGGTCGCGGAGGCCACCGCGGACATCACGGCGGCCACGACGACCGCGGTCTCGGGGGCGGCTTCGCCCCGCCCGTCGGGGATCAGTCTGAGCGCCAGCAGCAGGAGCGAGCCGTTCAGGAAGAACACGAGGACCCCGAGCACGAGGGCGGGCACCAGCAGCAGGGCCCGCACCAGCACGGGCCAGACCAGTGCGCTCAGCAGGCCGAAGGCGCCGGCGCCCCAGGCCGCGGTGAGGCCGATCTGCGTGATGCTGTCGCCGTCGTCGGACTGCAGGCGGAAGTCCGGGAGGATCCCGGCCAGGGCGAGCATCGTGAGGGTGGACACCGCCCAGACGAGGATCACCCGCACCAGGGCGTTGCCCGTGTTCCGCCACCGCCGTCGCCGCACGTGCCACCCCCGGGGTCGTCTCCCGCCTCCAGGCTCGCACAACGGCTGCCGGCCGGCCGGACGACGGGAAAGCGGACGGACAGCGGTCAGGTGCCGTCGTAGCCGGCGGTCGGCATGGACAGCCGCCGGTGCACCTCGGCCTTCATCGCGGCGGTGTACCGCGGCTCCTCGTCCCCGGCGGTCTCCAGGCGCACGCCGCGCCGCTCGCACTCTGCGGTGAACTCCTCGACGCAGCTCAGCGCGCGGGCCAGGACCCGGTGATTGGCGGCGACGAACAGATCGACCCGCCCGGCGGATATCTCGGACCAGAAGCCGCAGTGGTCCGCGCGCATCCCGTAGACGAGCAGTTGCTGGGTCACGAGGTAACCCCGGTCGGCCGCCCAGCGTGCGCACACGGCGTGCTGGCCCCGAGTGTCCACGGCGAACGGGTCGGCGTCCAGATCTTCGAGCGGGGCCAGGCTGGCGATCGCGGCCACGCGCAACTCTTCCATGCCGCCGGACCCTACTCCGATCCGCCGCCCGGGAGGAGGGGCTGCCGGATTCCGATTCGGGTGCGGTGGCGGAGCGGCCGGCCCGGCATGATGGGAAGGACACCCCGAGGCCGGCGGGACGGCGAGGGAGGGAGGGTCTGGTGCCGGTGGAGATCACCTGGTGGGGCCATGCGACGTGCACCGTCGAGGATTCCGGGGTGCGGCTGCTGACGGACCCGTTGTTCACCCGGCGGCTCGCGCACCTGCGACGGCGCCGCGGAGCGCTCCCGCCGCCCGAGGCGGCGGTGGCGGACGTGGTACTGGTGTCGCACCTGCACGCGGACCATCTGCACCTGCCGTCGCTGGGGCTGCTCGCGCCCGGCACCAGGATCCTCGTGCCGCGGGGTGCGCGGCGGGCGGTCCCGCGGCTGGCCCGGCTCGCCGGACTGCGCGGGCTGACGGTGACGGAGACGGCGCCGGGCGACGAGGTCCGCGTCGGGGAGGGCGTGCGGGTCCGCGCGGTCAGCGCACGCCACGACGGACGGCGGCTGCCGTACGGCCCGCACCTCGCGCCGGCGCTCGGATACGTGGTCCTGGGCGCCGCCCGGACGTACTTCGCCGGGGACACCGGGCTGTTCGACACCATGGCCGAGGAGGTGGGGCCGGTGGACCTGGCTCTGCTGCCGGTGGGCGGCTGGGGTCCGTACCTGGGGCCCGGACATCTGGACGCCGTACGAGCCGCTCACGCGCTGGCGCAGCTGGCCCCCGCGGCGGCGGTGCCGGTCCACTACGGGACGTACTGGCCGGTCGGGATGGACGCGGTCCGGCCCCACGAGTTCCACGCGCCGGGCCAGGAGTTCGAGCGGCGTGCCCGGCAGCTGGCGCCGAAGGTGTGCGTGCGGGTGCCGGGGCACGGCGAGCGGGTGCGGCTGCCGTGACCCTTCGCGCGTTCACGGCGGTGGCCGTGGCGGGGGCCGCGGGGGCCGGCCAGGTGCCGCCGGATACCACCCAGCAGGCAGTGGGCTACCCGGCGTTGTTCGTGCTGGTGGCACTGGGTGCGCTGGTGCCGGTGATTCCCACCGGCGCGCTGGTGAGTTCGGCGGCGGTGGTGGCCTTCCACCACCAGGCGCCGTACGGGGTGCTGCTCGTGTTCGGGGTGTCGGCGCTGGCGGCCTTCACCGGGGATCTGGCGCTGTACTGGCTCGGGCAGCGGGGGGTGCGGTCCCGCAACGGGTCGCGGTGGCTGGCCGCGTTGCGCGGCCGGGCCGCACCGGAGCGGCTGGCGCAGGCCCAGACCCGGCTGGACGAGCACGGGGTCACGGTGCTGGTGCTCTCCCGGCTGGTACCGGCGGGCCGGATCCCGGTGATGCTGGCCTGCCTGCTGGCGGAGCTGCCGCTGCGCCGGTTCGCCCGCGGCGACGGCCCCGCTTGCCTGGCCTGGGCAGCCACGTACGGCCTGATCGGCATCCTGGGCGGCTCGCTGTTCCCGGAGCCCTGGAAGGGCGTGGCCCTGGCGGTCGGCCTGGCGCTGCTGGTCAGCGCGGGCCCGGCGCTCTGGCGCCGGTTGCGGCGCCATCCCTGACGGGCGTCGGGGCGCGCCGAGCGGACCGACCCGACGCCCGTCCGGGGACGGACCGGGCTGCGATCCGAGCAGCCCGAGGGCGGCTCGGGCACGGCGTACCTGACCGCATCCCCGAGGTGCTGTGGCGTTTCTTCCCGGTGCGAGCGGCGGGGACGGGGGGCGGGCCGGGCCCGGCGCCTGTGACGAAACCTCCCGAGCCCGCACGCCGCCGGAGGCGCTCGGCAGCGTTGAGTAAGATCGGCGGGTTCAGCACTCCCCCATCGCATCCGGTGTCGCGACACCGAAGGATCATCAGAGGTGTCATGTCCGACGAACGGACCATCGCCAGGGACCGCGTCCCCGTGACCGCCGGATCACCGCAGAACGCCACCGACCGGGCACGGAGAGTGCTGTGGCGGGCCGGCAGGTCCCGGCGGGTCGGCGGTGCGACCGGGGCCGCGCGGGCACAGCGCATCGTGGTGCTGGACGGCTTGCGACTGCTCGCCGCGCTGTCGGTGGTCCTCTTCCACTACCTGGCCAGTTACGGGACGATCCCCTGGCAGCGGACGGCGGGCGAGCTCTTCCCCGCGCTGCACCGCATAGCCCAGTTCGGATGGCTGGGCGTGGCCTTCTTCTTCATGATCAGCGGATTCGTCATCTGCATGTCCGGGTGGGGGAAGTCACTCGGACACTTCTGGCAGGGGCGGGTCCTTCGGCTCTTCCCGCTCTACTGGGCCGCGGTTGTACTCTCCTCGGCGGCTGCTCGACTGGGTCCGCACGTTCCCGGCGAACCGAAGGTCACCTTCGGGCAGATGCTCACCAACCTCACGATGCTGAACGAACCACTCGGCGTCACCCATGTGGACAACGTCTACTGGACGCTCTGGGTCGAGCTCCGCTTCTACCTGCTCTTCTCACTGGTGGTCCTGCTGGGAAGCAACTACCGCCGGGTCGCGACCTTCTGCTGGATCTGGGCGTTGGGCTCGGTCATGGCACCCGCATCGGGCATTCCGCTGCTTGAGCAGCTTGTGATGCCCCGCTGGGCGCCCTTCTTCATCGCCGGCATCGCCTTCTACCTGGTCCGGCGGGCGGGCCGGCTCGAAGGGGAGACCGTGGGGATCCTGGCGCTCTCGTGGCTGCTGATGCAGCACCGCCTGCCGGAGATCATGGCGGGCGAGGGGCATGGCATCAACTGGAAGGTCTGCCTCAGCGCTGTCACGGTGATGTACCTGGTGATGTGCCTGATCGCGCTTGGCAAGCTGGACCGCATTCAGTGGCGCTGGCTGCCGATCGCGGGTGTGGTCTCCTACCCCCTCTATCTCGTGCACCAGTCGCTGGGCGTGCGGGTGATCTGGCGCTGGAACGAGCAGTGGGGTGCCTGGCCGACGCTGCTCGGTGTGATCGCCGGGATGGTTCTCTTCTCCTGGCTCCTGCACCGGGTGGTCGAGCGGCCGCTCGCCAGGCTGTTGCGGCAGGCGATGGGCCCGCGACGGGAGCAGTCGCAGAAGCTCGCAGCGTAGGGGAGGGACGGAGGAGACCGGCGGACGAAGCTCCCCTAGTAGGGCTTGGTCAGGTTCAGTCTTTGGTGGCGTGTCCAGTTGAGTGGCTGTGTCGTTGATCGGGTGTGACGCCTGAGGACTTGGCCGCGGTGCGGTGTGATCTGGAGGATTTCGCGGCGGAGGTTTTCGAGCCGTTCGCGCGGAATGATCAGCGTCGGTGGGGGCGGGTCTACCTGCGTGGGCTGCTGACCGACGGGCAGCGCAAGTCGGTCGAGCCGATGGCCGCCCGGCTGGGCGAGGACGGGAACCGTCAGGCCCTGGCCCACTTCATCACCACCAGTCCGTGGGATCCGGCGCATGTGCGGGCCCGGCTGGCCTGGAGGATGGAAAGGGCGATCCGGCCCACCGTGCTGGTCTTCGACGACACCGGGTTCCTCAAGGACGGCAATGCCTCGGCGTGTGTGTCGCGGCAGTACACCGGCACCGCGGGCAAGGTCACCAACTGCCAGGTGGGCGTCTCCCTGCACATGGCTTCGGATCATGCCTCGGCGGCGGTCGACTGGCGGCTGTTCCTGCCCGAGACCTGGGCGCCCGGGTCGGTGAAGGCGGATCCGGACAAGGTCGCCCGCCGCACCGCCTGCGGTATCCCCGACGACATCGGGCATGTGGAGAAATGGCAGCTGGCCCTGGACATGCTGGATGAGACCCGCTCGTGGGGCATCGAGGTGCCGCTGGCCATTGCGGACGCCGGATACGGCGACGCCGCGGCCTTCCGGCACGGCCTGCAGGCCCGCGGCCTCAACTACGTCGTGGGCATCTCCACCACCCTCTCGGCCCAGCCCGGCCCCGCGGTGCCGGTCGCCGAGCCGTACTCCGGGACCGGGCGCCCGCCGGTGGCGAAGTACCCCGACAAGCCGCAGTCGGTGAAACAGCTGGTCATCGCGGCCGGCCGGAAGGCGGCGAAGCCGGTGCAGTGGCGTGAGGGATCCCGGCCCGGCACGGGCCGCAGCGGCTTCAAGCGGATGTACTCGCGGTTCGTGGCCTTGCGGATCCGGCCTGCCGGACGCGAGGTCCGCCAGACTGTTGACGGACCGGAACTGCCGGAGTGCTGGCTCCTGGCCGAGTGGCCAGCAGGCCAGGCCGAGCCGGTCCAGTTCTGGCTCTCCGACCTGCCCGCCGACACCCCGCTGACCACCCTGGTCCGCCTGGCCAAGCTCCGCTGGCGCATCGAACACGACTACCGCGAGATGAAGCAGGCCCTGGGCCTGGCCCACTTCGAGGGCCGCACCTGGAACGGCTGGCACCACCACGTCACCCTCGTCTCCGTCGCGCACGCCTTCTGCACCCTGCAACGACTGGCCAGAGCCCCAAAAGACACGGCGCTGGCCTGACCCTCTACCGGATCATCCGCGAGCTACAAACCCTTCTCGCGACATGGAACGGCGCCTGCCCCACCTGTCACCGCGACATACCCACCCCAATACGGACCTGACCAAGCACTACTAGTGTCCTGCGCCAGTAGTTGATCGTTAGTTGGTATGTGACTTCTGCTGCTGGTGCGTCTGCTCCTCGTCGGGGCCCGAAGCTCGAGCCGTTGCTGCTCTCTACTGATGAGCGGGCGGCGTTGGAGCGGTGGACACGTCGGGCAACGTCGGCCCAGGCTCTGGCCCTGCGCGCACGGATTGTGCTGGCGTGCGCGGGGCCGGAGGTGCCGCCGATCGTCGCGGTCGCCAGGGATCTGCGGGTCACCGCGGACACGGTCCGCAAGTGGCGGCGGCGGTTCCTCGCCGAGCGGCTGGACGGGCTCGTTGACGAGCCGCGACCAGGCCGCCCGCCCACCATCAGCGTCGACCAAGTCGAGGCGGTCGTGGTCACCACGCTGGAGGAACTCCCGAAGAACGCCACCCACTGGTCGCGCAAGTCGATGGCGGACCGCAGCGGCCTGTCCAAGTCCACAGTGGGCCGGATCTGGCGGAAGTTCCAGCTCAAGCCGCATCTGACGGACACGTTCAAGCTGTCGACGGACCCGCTGTTCGTGGAGAAGGTCTACGACGTCGTGGGTCTGTACTTCAACCCGCCCGAGGGCGCGGTGGTGCTCTCGGTGGACGAGAAGTCCCAGATCCAGGCCCTGGACCGGTCCCAGCCGGTGCTGCCGATAATGCCCGGCATGCCCGAGCGGCGGACCCACGACTACGTGCGCAACGGCCTGACCACCCTGTTCGCCGCGTTCGACGTCGCCACCGGTGAGGTCATCAGCGCCCTGCACCGCCGACACCGGGCGGCCGAGTTCAAGAAGTTCCTGATCAAGATCGACAAAGAGGTGCCCGCCCATCTCCAGGTCCACCTGATCTGTGACAACTACGGCACCCACAAGACCCCGGCGATCAGGACATGGCTGGCCAAACACCCCCGCTTCCAGTTGCATTTCACCCCGACCGGCTCCTCGTGGATCAACCAGGTCGAGCGGTGGTTCGGCTTCCTGGCCGACCAGATGATCCGCCGCGGCGCCCACAAGAACGTCCAGGCCCTCGAAGCGGACATCCGTAAGTGGGTCAAGAACTGGAACGAAGACCCCAAGCCGTTCATCTGGACCAAGACTGCCGAGGAGATCCTCGACTCCCTCGCCCGTTTCTGCCGACGGATCTCCGGCGCAGGACACTAGGCCGCATCCGGCTCCGGACCGGCGCCGGGCCCGGGGCTGGAATCGAGGTCGGGGCCGGAATCGGGGTCGGGGCCCGGGTCGGGGTCGGGGTCGGGGTCGGGCAGGGAGCGGGACGCTCCGACCGGGAGGTCCCAGAGGTCCTCGCGGGGCCGGCCCGAGCGGGACCAGGCGGCTTGGGTGCGGTGCAGGGGCTCCATGACCGGTTCGGCGGAGAGCACGAACGCGGCCCAGTGCATGGGGGCCATCCGCCGGGCCCCCAGGTCGACGCAGGCCCGGACGGCCTCCTCCGGGTCGGCGTGGACGTCGCCGAGCCACCAGCGCGGGGCGTACGCGCCGACGGGCAGGAGGGCGAGGTCGATGCCCGGGTGGCGGCGGCCGATCTCGCGGAACCACCGGCCGTAACCGGTGTCTCCCGCGAAGTAGACCTTCCTCGGGACGGGGCTCAGGGTGTCGGTGAGGATCCAGCCGCCCCACAGGGACCGGCAGGTGTCGATCAGGGACCGCTTCGACCAGTGGTGGGCGGGGACGAACTCGAACCGTACGCCGCCCAGTTCGGCCGCCTCCCACCAGTCGAGGTCGGTGACCCGGGTGAAGCCGCGGCGGCGGAACCACCCTGCGAGGCCCGCGGGGACGAAGAAGGCGGTGTCCCGGGGCAGCCGCCTGAGCGTGGGGGCGTCGAGGTGGTCGTAGTGGTTGTGGCTGATCACGACCGCGTCCACCGGGGGCAGGTCCTCCCAGCGCACTCCGACGGGCGTCATCCGAGACGGCGTGCCGAGGATCCTGCGGGACCAGACCGGGTCGGTCAGCACGGTCAGTCCGCCGGTCCGCACGATCCAGCTGGCATGCCCGGCCCAGGTCACGGACACCGCGCCGGCCTCCGTCACGGGAAGCGGGCCCGGTTCGTACGGAAGATCCGGGATGCCGCGCAGCCCTTCGGGGCCGGGCCGGAAGGCGCCCTCGCGGGCGAGCCGGGCGAAGGCGCGGACTCCGGGGAGTGGGGTGGTGAGCCGGTCGGCGAACGAGCGGGGCCAGCGGCGGTGTTCACCGAGCGGGCGCGGGGCGGACGGGAGCGGCGCCCGCGGGGTGCCGGCCGGGCGTGGGGGCCCCGCGGAGGGGGCGGCCGGGGCGGGTGCGGCGGCGTCCGTCCGGTCCCTCATCGAGCAGTCTCCGTTCACCATGGTCCGGGGTCGGCCGGGGCGGGGGTCGGGGTGGGCCGGGGATCGAGGTGGGCTGGGGGTCGGGGTGGGCCGGGGGTCAGGCCAGCTCGGCCAGGACCGATCCGAGGAGGTCCAGGGAGCTCCGGACGTGGGGCAGCGCGAGCGGGTCCCGGGCGGTGAGCACGGCCAGCCGCTCCTCGGGGGTGGCGCCCAGCAGCGGTCCGGTGGACAGTCTGACCCGCAGTGCGCCCAGTTCGTCCGCGAACCGCTGTCCGCCCGGGGTGGGCGCGCCGAGCCGGCCGCCGAGCCAGTCCTCCAGTTCCATGGCGTCGCCGACCCCGTGCCGGGCGAGTCCGGCGCGCAGCGGGGTGAGGTCGGCGTAGAGGTGCCGCCCGGCCTGCGGGGGTCGGGCCAGCGCCCCCGCCGCGCGGAGCTCGCGGTACGCGGCGGCCGCCACCTGGCCGTGCAGGCGGGCGGCCGCGTGAGCGCGTGCGGCGACCGCTTCGGGTTCGTCGAGGGCGTGCGCGGCGGCACCGGCCACGGGTCCGGCGACCATCGCGCCGGTGGCGGTGAGGACGTCGAGGGTGCCGGCGTGCAGCCGGTCCCCGCGCGGGGTGTCGGGGAAGCGGACCACTGCTGCCGGCCAGCCGGCCGGCAGCAGTGCGCCGGACAGGTCGACGAGGACCGCCGCCTGTTCGGGCAGCATCTCGGCAGGGCTCAGGACGAGGTCGTCGTGGGGCCGGTGGACGGTGTCGCGCCAACTCTCGTCGCTGACGACGAACAGCCCGGCGGACGCAGCGGCCTCGCACGCCTCGCGCACCAGCTCGGGCGGCGGTACGGTCGCGGTCGGGTCGTCCGCGACCGACAGCAGCAGCACCCGCGGGTCACCGCCCTCGGCGCGGACCCGCCGTACGGTCTCCAACAGGGCGTAGGGGTCCGGAACGCCGCCGCACTCGGCCGGGGTCGGCACATGGTAGGCGCGCCGCCCGAGCAGCCTGACCTGCGGGGTCCACCAGGCCGGGCAGGGCCGGGGCAGCATCACGTCGCCTCCGTGGGCCCCGAGGAGGGCCAGGAGCAGCGCCGGGGCGCCGGGGCCCGCCGCGACGTTCTGCGGTGAGGCGGCCAGTCCGCGGCGACCCCAGTACCGGCAGGCCGCCTCACGCAGGGACGCACCGCCGCCCGGTGGCTGCGCGGAGCAGCGCCCGGCGGCCGCGCCGAGGACGGAGACGAGCTCGGAGATCACGGGCAGGCCGGGCTGGGGCGCGGGCGGGCCGTAGCGGACCGGCCCGCGGCCCTCCGCCACCGTGCGCTGCATCCCCTCCACCGCTGTCCGCCTTTCGCGTTCGCCGCACCGCTCGCTCTCCGCCGACCCTGACCTTTATACGATTGATTGCCCGCATATGCCTGTTGACGGATGCCGGACTGCGGATTCAGGCCTCACGCCCGGCCATCGCCAGCAGCCGGGTCTGAGCGTCCGCGCCGGCCGCAACCTCGACCGGCGCGGCGAACATGCCGCTGGCCGCCAGTGCGTCGGCGTACGGCATGAACTCCTTGATCGAGAACTCGACGAGCGTGTCGGGCAGCCGGTCGTCGGCGCCGATGCCGCGGCAGAGGTCCCAGGCGTGCACGACGCAGTCCGCGGTCAGCTGCGAGCAGTACGCCGCCCCGGGCGCGGGCCCGAACGAGAGCTGCACGGTCCGCTCCAGCGCGCCGGAGGCCGCGAAGGCGGCGTGCGCGGCGCCCGAGGCGCGGTCCCAGGCGGCGACCGGGTCGCCACCGAGCACGTCCCCGGAGAAGGCGTCGCCGAGCTCCTCCAGGGTGCGGCCCTCGGTGATCAGCGGCGGGACCCAGAGCTGCTCGCCGGTGACGTGGTTGACCAGGTCCCGGACGGTCCACTCCGTGCACGGGGTGGGCGCGCCCCACTGGTCGCCCTTCACGGCGCGCACCCGCTCACCGAAGAACCGCAGCGCTTCGGCGTGCCGTTCGAGCAGCGTGTCGGACATGGCTCCCACCGCCCTCCGCCGGGGGTGACGTCCCCTGGTGCCACTCTCCTCGCCCTGGTCCGGACCTGCCACCGCCCCGCCGATCCCCCTTGCGCGCCAAGAGGGTCGTCCACATTTCAATACGCCCATCTCGAAGTTCGGTCTGATCGCTTACGGTGGGGCCAGCGCTTCGACGAGGAGGGTTACGGCCATGGACGCCACGAACACCGCCACGAACGCCGCCGCGGACACAGCCGGAGGGACCGCGATGGACGCGGCCGGGGAGACCGCCGGGGAGACCGCCGTCTACACGCACGGCCACCACGAGTCGGTCCTGCGCTCCCACCGCTGGCGCACCGCCGAGAACTCCGCCGCCTACCTGATCGGCGAGCTGCGCCCCGGCATGACGGTGCTGGACGTCGGCTGCGGCCCGGGCACCATCACGGCGGACCTGGCACGGCTGGTCTCTCCCGGCGGCCGAGTCACCGCCGTCGACGCGGCCGCGGACGTCCTGGCCCGGGCCCGGGCCCACGTGGAGGAGCGCGGTCTGGGCGGCGCCGTGCGCTTCGCCGTCGCGGACGTGCACGCGCTGGACCTCCCGGACGACTCCTTCGACGTGGTCCACGCCCATCAGGTCCTCCAGCACGTCGGGGACCCGGTACGGGCGCTGCGCGAGATGCGGCGGGTGTGCCGGCCGGGCGGCATCGTCGCCGCCCGCGACGCCGACTACGCGGCGATGACCTGGTACCCGGCGACGCCGGGGCTGGACGGATGGCTGGACCTGTACCGGCGGGTGGCCCGCGCCAACGGCGGCGAACCGGACGCGGGCCGCCGACTGCGGGCCTGGGCCCGCCGGGCCGGTTTCACGGACGTGGCCTCTTCGGCCACGGCCTGGTGCTTCGCCACCCCGCAGGAGACGGCGTGGTGGTCCGACCTGTGGGCCGAACGGACGACCGCCTCCGGGTACGCGGACGCCGCCGTCCGCGGCGGCCACGCGACGCCCGGCGATCTGGAGGCCGCGGCCGGGGCCTGGCACGCTTGGGCCGCCGACCCGGACGCCTGGTTCACGGTCCTGAACGGCGAGGTCCTGTGCCGGGCCTGACCCGGACGGTCCCTTCGGAGGGCTCCCCCCGAGGATGGCGTGCGCACGTCACAGTTGACGGGCGCCCTCAAGTACACCGGGAGACCACCCCATGACGGGCCGCGGCCGGCGACTGCCTCACGAACGGCGGCGATCTGATCCGACCTCCGGGTGACCGGGTGCGGCGGCGACGACGCCCAGGACCAGGTGGTCCAGGTGTTCCCCGGAACCAAGGACACCGCCCTGTGCGAGGGACTGTCGGACATCGGCTACCACGATGAGCTGGACTTTGCCCGATGGCCGTCGGGCAAAGTCTTCGTCCGCTGCCTCGACGGGATCAAGAGGTAGCCGGCCGCATGCGGAAGTCATAGCGGGCGGGCAGCGGGCAGTCCGTGAGCGCGGACCACACCTCGGACAGGGTTTCCTCGCCCTCCCGCAGGTCGGGGAGTTCGAAGCCGTCCTCGAAGACCCGGCGGGCCGCCCGCACATGCCCCTCCGCCGCCAGCAGCCGGGCCGCCAACAGGCGGAAGCGCCCCTGTTCGCGCAGGGCCGGCCGGACCCGGTCCCAGACCGCACGGGCCTGCGGCAGCCGGCCCGCCGCCAGCAGCGCGGCCATCGCCTCCCGTCCGAGGGCCGACTCCGCGGCCGTCCACGGCTCGCCCCCGCGGTTCTCCGCCGCCAGGTCCTCGAAGGCCGCGGCGAAACCGTCGGCGGCCCGTGCGGCATCGCCCGCCAGCGCGTCCGCCACCGCCAGGCAGCGCAGCAGCGGCCACTGCGACGGGGCGAGCGCCAGCCCGCGCTCCCAGCTCCGTACCGCCTGGGCGGTGTCACCCGCGTGCCACTGGGCCACGCCCAGGTGGTACTCCGTCAGCGGGTCCGCGGGAGCCGTCTCCAGCATGTCCCGCCAGTGCGGGGCGACCAGGCTCGGCCCCGGCGGGACGACCCGGCGCGGCGTGGGCAGGACGCCCGTGCGCCACAGTTCCAGCCACGGCTCCTGCTCCTCGCCCAGCGTGGCCTCCTCGAAGGGCGTACCCGGCAGCCGGTGGCCCGCGCACAGCACCTCCAGCGCTCCCCAGCCCGATCCGACCGCCAGCCGCTCCCCCGGCTCGGTGTCGGCGCAGCCGTGCCACGCCTCGTAGGCCTCGTCCACGCGCTGCCGCGGCAGCACGGCGTCCAAGGCGTCCTGTGCCGCGCCGCGGGCGGCCGTCCAGTCCGCGCCGTGCACCGCCGAGGGATCCGCCGACAGCGGTCCGTACGCCTCCAGCCAGCTGAACTCCGCGCCGCCCTCCAGCCGTACGTGCTCCAGCTGGGTGCGGGCCAGCCCGGCCTGGATCTCCGCGTAGCCTCCCGTGCCCGGCTCGGTCAGCCACTCCTGCCAGCGCCGGCCGCCACCGCCCGCGCCCCACACGAACAGCTTGCGGCCGCGCAGCCGCCCGGTGGAGGCCTGCACCAGGCCCCGCCCGTCCGCGTCCAGGCAGGCGACCCAGGGCCGGGCCCCGTCCTCGACCTCGTAGAAGAAGTCGGCCGGGTACTCGCTGCGCAGCGGGTAGGTCCGGTCCGCGGCCTCCCACTCCGGCACCGGGATGCGGCGCAGCGAGCGCTCGTACCCGAAGTGCCAGGCCTCGTCGGCGGGGGCCAGGACGCGACTGCCCGGGTCCTCCGGGACGGCGGTGTTGGACCACCAGTACACCGGTGCGGGCCGCTCGTGCGGGTTGCGCACGCGGACGCCTGCGTACAGGAACCGCGAGTCCCCGGGGAGCCACAGGTCCACTTGGAACGGCAGGTCGCGCAGCCGCTCCCACTCCCACAGCCGGACCATCACGCCGCCGTCGGGAGCGGGGACCAGCGCGGCGTGCAGCGGGGCGCAGGAGAGGGCGGTGTGGCCGGTCGCGCCGGTGTTCCACTCGATGCCGCCGGAGAACCAGGCCCCGTTCAGCGCGAAGTTGGCGGGCTGGAACACCGGGTTGCGGTAGAGCAGTTCGCGGCCGGTGGGCAGCTGGACGAGCGAGTGGACGCGCCCGCCCAGGCCCGGCAGCACGGTCGCGCGCAGGTGCTCGTTCTCGATGACGACGGCCTCGAACTCCCGCTCCGTGCGCACCCGCCCGTACCCGTCGCGGATCCGTACGGGCAGCAGCGAGCGCAGCGGCTCGTACCCGATCTGGCGGGCCATCTCACGCGGCATGCCGTCGCGGGAGCGCGCGTCCAGGACGTGCACGCCGTCGGGCGCCTGCAGGGCGGGCAGTGGGTTGTCGGAGCCCAACGGGGCTGCGGGGAGGGTCAGTACGGCGCGTCGGACGGTGGTGGCCATAAGGAAAGGGAACACGCCACGGCGGCCGGTGCACAGGGGTTCCGCGGATCACCACCGGTCAGGATTACGCAAAGGCCCCCGTCACCAGATCCGCCAGGAGCGTGCCCGCCCGGCCGTCGGGGTCGAGATCCGGGTCGTAGACGGTGACGTTCAGCCCGGCGCACCGCGGTGACCCGACCAGAACGCCCAGCAGCTCCGCGACCTCATCGGGCAGCAAGCCGCCGGGGGCGGGGCTGTCCACGGCGGGCATCGCCTCCGGGTCGAGCACATCGGCGTCCAGGTGCACCCAGAACCCGTCGGTCACCGGCGGGATCAGGCCGTCCAGCGCGGACCGGGCGACGGTCGCGGCGCCCCGGCGGCGGATCTCGCCGACGGTGGCCGCGAAGATCCCGGCCTCCGCCAGCTCGGGCAGGTCCGCGTCCCCGTCGCGGATCCCGAACAGCCGGACGTCCTCGTCCCGCAGGTACGGCGCGAGCCCCTCCAGGTCGCTGAGCGAGGGCTGGCCGCGACCGGTGGCCAGGGCCAGTTCCTCGCCGGCCGCGGCGCCGACGGGTCCGTTGACGGCGGTGTTGCCCGGGTGGCGGAAGTCGGCCGAAGCGTCGACGGCGGCTAGGCCGTAGCGGCCGGTCCGGCGCATGGCGAGCGAGGCGCCGAGCTGGATGGAGCAGTCCCCGCCGAGGACGACGGGGAACTCCCCGGCCCGCAGGTGGCGTTCGATCCGGTCGGCGAGGGCGACGGTGTACGCGGCGAGCGCGTCGGCGTTGAAGACGCCGTCGCCCTCCGCCCAGTCGCCGCGGTCGTAGCGGGGCGGGACGACGACACCGCCCTCGCGCGCCCCGAGCCTGCTCAGCAGGGCCTGCTCGCGCAGGGCGCCCGCGAGCTTGTAGACGCCGGGGACAGTCCCGGGCGCGGGCGGCCGCAGTCCCAGGTTGGACGGGGCATCGAGCAGTACGAGGGTGCGCATCCCCTCATCCTGCGCGATGCGGAGCCTCGGCGGCGGGCATCGTCGCGGACCGGGCCCGCACGGCGCGGGCCCGGGCGGCGTCACCGGGTGCGGGGCATCCCTGCGGTGAGGGCCCAGCGTTCGTGGTCGCGCCAGGCGCCGTCGACCCGGAGGAAGTCCGGGGAGAGCCCCTCCAGGCGGAAGCCGGCGCCCCGCACCAGGGCGATCGAAGCGGTGTTGCCGGGCTGGACGTTGGCCTCCAGCCGGTGCAGGCCGAGGCCCTCCCCGGCGGGGGCGAAGGCGTGGTCGAGGACCAGGCCCAGGGCTTCGCGCAGGAGGCCCCGGCCGGCGGCGTGCGCGAAGGCCCCGTAGCCGAGGGCGCCGCACTGGAACGCGCCCCGCACGATGTTGTTGACGTTGACGAATCCGGCCAGGGCGCCGGTGCCGAGCTCGCACACGAGGAACCCGGCCCGGGCGTCGCCCGCCGTCAGCCGGGTCGCGTAGGGCGCGTACTCCTCGATGGTGGCGGGCGGGAAGAGCCAGGGGCCGTGGAGGCCGCGGCTCTCGCGCACACGCGCGGTGAACTCGGGTCCGTCAGAGAGCCGGTAGGGCCGCAGGCCGACACGACCCCCTTCACGCAGGAACGCAGAAACGGTCATCGGCCCAGGGTAGGGGTCCTCCCGTCATCCGCGGCGGGCGCCCGGCGGCCGGGCGGGGACGGCGCGACCGGGCGCGGGCAGGCCGTCGTCGCGGAGGAGACCGGCGGGTCCCGCAGAGGCGGGGAGGCGGAGGCGGCTGCCCGGCGCGGTCCGGTTCACGAGGAGGTCTCCAGCGCGAGCCGCGGGACGTCGGTGCGTTCGATCCCGAAGACCTGTGTGTACAGCGACAGTTCCGCCTCCAGGGCGCGGACCATGGTGTCGGCGCGGCGGAAGCCGTGGCCCTCGCCCTCGAAGGCGAGGTAGGCGTGCGGCACGGGCCGGCCCCGCATCGCGGCCGTCAGCCGCTCCGCCTGCGCCGGCGGGCAGACCGCGTCGTCCAGCCCCTGGAGCAGCACGAAGGGCGCCGTGATCCGGTCGGCGTTGGCCACCGGGGAGCGCTCGCGGTTCAGGACGGCGAGGGTCCCCGGTGGCCCGGCCAGGCCGTCGATGTAGCGGGATTCCAGGTCGTGGGTCTCCTCGGCGAAGCCCAGCAGGTCCAGCACCGGGTAGATGATCGCCGCGCAGGCGTACAGGTCGGTCGTGGCCAGCGAAGCCGCCGCCGTCCAGCCGCCCGCGCTGCCGCCGCGGATCGCGAGGCGCGCCGGGTCGGCGGTGCCCTCCGCCGCCAGCGCCCGGGCCACGGCGGCGCAGTCCTCCACGTCCACCACACCCCACTGCTCGCGCAGCCGTTCCCGGTAGGCGCGGCCGTAGCCGGTGGAGCCGCCGTAGTTCACCTCGACCACGCCGATCCCGCGCGAGGTGAAGTAGGCGATGTGCAGGTCGAGCACGGGCGGCACGTGGTCGGTGGGCCCGCCGTGCGCCCACACCACGTACGGGGGCAGTTCGTCGGCGGGGGCCCGGCAGGCCGGGTGGTGCGGCGGGTAGACGTGCGCGTGGATCTGCCGGTCGTCCGGGCCGAGGAAGGTGCGGCTCTGCGGCTCCGGGTAGTAGGCCGGGTCCACCGGGTCCGGGCCCTGTGCGCCGACGACCCTGGCGTGCCCGCTCGCGGTGTCCAGCTCGACCACCTCGTAGGCGCTGCGCGGGCTGGCGGCCACCCCGTAGACCCGGCTGCCGTGCACGGCGAGCGTCGGCTGCCACGCCGTCCAGGGCCCGGCCGCGTCCACCAGGTCGCCGCTCTCCGGGTCCAGGATGCCGAGCACCGAGGAGCCCTGGCCGTGCAGCACGGCGACGAGTCCGTCGGGAAGCGGTGCGATCCAGCGCAACCCGGGCTTCCACAGCGCTCCCCCGAACTCCTCCTCCCGCAGGCACAGGTTGACGGCCCAGCCCGTGTCCGGGTCCACCCGGTACGGGTTCCACCAGCCGCCGCGGTCGCTGACCGCGAGCAGGGTTCCGTCGGCCGTCCAGTCCACCTGGGCGACGGACTCGTCGGGTCCTCCGAGGACCGTGCGGGCCCCGGCCAGTCCGCCGTCCGCGGTGACCTCGGCCAGGTGCAGCTCGGTGCCGTCCCAGGGCATCAGCGGGTGGTCCCACACCAGCCAGGCCGCGTGCCTGCCGTCCGGCGAGAGCCGCGGGCCGGTGGCGAAGCGGTGCCGGTCGTCGGTGAGCTCCCGCACGGCCGACCGGTCCCCGGCCGCGGACCCGTCCAGCGGTACGGCGGCCAGGACCCGGCGCACATCCGTCGGCGCCGCCCCGGTGAACTCCTCCATGACGCACCAGACCTCGTCCCCGCGCAGCACCGGATCGACCCAGCGCAATCCGCCGCCGGTCGCGGACAGGGGGGTGAGGGGCCTGGGGTCGGGGGCTCCGGGCGCGTCCGGCTCGTAGGCGTACAGCCGCTGGTCGGCGAAGTGGACGAAGACCAGCAGGGGCCCACCCGTCGCACGCTCGACCCCGGCCCAGGGCAGGCCGCCGTACTCGGTGAACCGGCTGCGCACGTTCCACGGCGCGGGCAGCTCGCTGACCTCGGTCCCGGCCCCGGCAGGGCGGCGGCGCACCAAGGTGCGGCGGCCCGCCTCCCGCGGCCGGGGCTCGGTCCACCACACCTCGGGGCCGACCGTGCCGATGTACTCGGGCCGTCCGTCGAGCGAGGCCGCGAGGCCCGCGTCGAGGGGCGAGGGCCAGCTTCCGTACGGGCAGGTGCGCGTGGGGTTCATCACCGGGCCCCGCTCACAGGGTGCGCAGCGCGCGGTCGAGGACACGGACGCCGAAGTGGAGGGCATCGACGGGGACCCGCTCGTCCACGCCGTGGAAGAGGGACCAGTAGTCGAAGCCGGGTGGCAGCTTCAGCGGGGAGAAGCCGTAGCCGGTGACGCCGAGCCGGGAGAACTGCTTGGCGTCGGTGCCGCCCGCCATGCAGAAGGGCACCACGTGGCCGTCCGGGTCGAAGCGCTCGACGGACGCGCGCAGGACGGCGTAGGTCCGCCCGTCCACGGGTGCCTCCAGCGCGACCTCCCGGTGGTGGAACTCCCAGGTGACGTCGGGGCCGGTGAGGGCGTCGAGGGTGGCGATGAACTCGGCCTCGCCGCCGGGCAGCGTGCGCCCGTCGACGAAGGCGGTGGCCCGGCCGGGGATCACGTTCAGTTTGTATCCGGCGCTGAGCATGGTCGGGTTGGCGCTGTTGCGGACGGTCGCCTCGACGAGGGCGGCGGACGGGCCGAGTTTGCCGAGGAGCGAGTCGAGGTCGAGGCCGGGGCGCCGCGGGTCGACCGACAGGCCCTGGAGCGCGGCGAGTTCGGTGATGCAGGCAGTGACGGTGTCGGTGAGCCGGACGGGCCACTCGTACGCGCCGATCCGGGCGACGGCAGCGGCGAGGCGGCTCACGGCGTTGGCCCTGTTGGGCTTGGAGCCGTGGCCGGTGGTGCCGTGTGCGGTCAGCTTCAGCCAGGCGGTGCCGCGTTCACCGGCGGCGATCGGGTAGAGGACGCGGCCGGGGCCGGTGTGGACGGTGAAGGCGCCGGATTCGCTCAGGCCCTCCGTGCAGCCTTCGAAGAGTTCCGGATGGTGGTCGGCGAGGAAGCCGGAGCCGTCGACGGCGCTGTCCTCCTCGTCGGCGGTGTAGGCGATCACGATGTCCCGGCGCGGGCGCACCCCCGCGCGCGCCCAGGCCCGGACGACGGCCAGCACCATCGCGTCCATGTTCTTCATGTCGACGGCGCCTCGGCCCCAGACGACGCCGTCGCGGACCTCTCCGGAGAAGGGGTCCGCGCTCCAGTCGGCGGCCTCGGCGGGGACCACGTCGAGGTGGCCGTGGACGAGGAGCGCGTCGGCGGAGGGGTCGGTGCCCGCGATCCGGGCGACCACGTTGGTGCGGCCCGGGGTGCGCTCCAGCAGCAGCGGCTCCAGCCCGGCGGCGGCGAGCCGTTCGGCCACGTATTCGGCGGCGGGCCGCTCGCGGCAGTCTCCGCCGCCCCGGTTGGAGGTGTCGATCCTGATGAGGTCCGAGGTGAACTCGACCGCTTCGTCCAGAGCCACCGCGTCGACCGCGTCGACCGGGTCGACCGGGTCGACCGGGTCGACCGCGTCGGCGCCGGCCGCACCGGCCGGGAGGGCGCCGGCTTCGGCCGGGGCCCCGGTGTCGATTGCGCGCATGTCAGCCATACTGCTCCTCCACGGCCGCCGAGACGACCGTCGTGACCGCCTTGAAGGCGCGGATCCCCTCGTACATCGTCTCGCTGCTGTACGCGACCCTGCGCTCCCCGCTGCGCCGCACCCCCGGGACCACCGTGGCGGACATGGCGAGGTGCTCGGCGTCGAACTCCAGCTCCACGGTGTACGGGCCGCCGGGCACGGGCTCGCGCCGGACCGCGAGGGCGGTGGCCTCCTTGGCCGCGGCCCGGATGTCGGCGGCGGTACGGGCCGGGGTCCGGCAGACGGCGGCGTAGCGCGAGACGTGGTCCTTGACCGCTACGGTCACCGCATCCGGGGCGTAGCCGGCTGCGTCCACGCAGGTCAGGTCGTCGCCCGTGACCAGAATGACCGGGACTCCGTACTCGGCGACGACGTGGGCGTTGAGCAGCCCCTCGCTCGCACGGGTCCCGTTGAGCCACACCCCGGTGATGGAGTTGGCCAGGTAGGTGTGGGCGAGGACGCCTTCGGTGCCGGCGCCCGTGTGATAGCCGACGAAGGCGATGCCGTCGACGTCGCCGCGCTGGACGCCCTCGACCATGGAGAGGGACTTGTGGCGGCCGGTGAGCATCTCGGCCCGGGCGTCGAGCCGCTCCAGCAGCAGGTTGCGCATGGTCCAGTGGGCCTCGTTGACGAGCACCCGGTCCGCGCCGCCGTCGTAGAAGCCGAGCACGGCGGCGTTGACGTCGGAGGTGAACATGGAGCGGCAGCGCTCCCACTGGGGCGTGCCGGGCAGGACGTCCGCGGGCCAGGTGACGCCGGTGGCGCCTTCCATGTCGGCGGAGATGAGGATCTTCATCGGGCCCCCGGGCAGTCGGTTGCGCGGTCGCGCGCGACGCGACCGGGACGCGCAGCGCCCAGCCTAAGGGCTGTTGCCCCGTCGGGGGCGGATCAGCGCGCGACGTCCTCGCTTCCGGGGCGCGGCCGGTGCCCGGCCGGGAGGGGCCGAGCGGAAAGTCCACCCGAACCGGTGAGTCGGCCCGGCCCTGCCCGGGCCCGTCCGGGCCCGGGCAACGGCCTTGCTCAGGCCTTGCCTTCGACTTCCGCGGCCAGGTTGGCCAGCAGGGCGTCGTAGATGCGGCCGAGGCCCTTGGGCGCGAAGGTGCGCTCGAAGAATCCGCCGATGCCGCCGGCGCCGTTCCACACGGTGGTGACGACGGCCTTGGACTTGCCCTCGCCGGCCGGGGTGACCACCCAGGTGGTGACCATGGAGGAGTTGCGGTCCTTCTCCACGAGCTGCCCGTCGGTGGGCTCGGTGACCTCCAGCAGGCAGTCGCGCACGCGCTTGCTGGTGGCCTGGAGCTTCCAGTGCACCAGGGTGCCCTCGCCGTCGCCGCCCTCACGCACCTCGTACTCGCTGAAGTGCTCGGGCAGCAGCTTGCCCCGGGTCCCGCTGTAGTCCGCCAGCGTGTCGAAGACCGTCTCCGCGTCGGCCCCGATGATGCGCTCCGTGGTGGCCTCGACCTGCGCCATACCTGTTCCTCCAGCAGTTGTGTCCGCTCGTCACGGCGAAGCCAACCACCTCCGGGGCGGTGGCCCAAATCCGGGCCGGCCACCCCACCGCGGGGGTGCCGCGCCCGCACGATCCCGGGTACACGCGTTCCCCGCTCCCGCCACGGCGCACCCCGCGCCGGGAGAACCCGTCCACCGGCGCCGCGAGCGGCCGCGGGGTGCCGACGGGTCCCGCCGGTCCCCGGCACCGGCGGCTCCCCCACGCGCAGCCGGGGGCCGCCGTCCCCGGCCCGCACCGTGCCCGGCACCGCCTCCGTGACACCCCGGGTACTCCATCTGCGGCCCGGGGCCCGCACCGGGGTCACCGCCCGGCCGGAGGCACACCGCCGGCGCCGCGTGGAGCGCCACGGGCGGACGTACGCGGCGGCCCCCGCGCGCTCACCCGGCACCGGCGGGTGATCAGCCGGCAAGTCCGCGCACCGGCGGCCGGATTCGGCATCGGCCCGGCCCGGCGGGGCCCGGCCGGGAAGAACACCGCCGTCCCCGCACGCGCGGCCGGACCGCCGCCCGGACCGGCCACCCGGCTCGGCCGCCCCTGCCGTCCATCGCGCCCCGAACGGTCATCACATCGGGCCAATCGCCCGCGCAATCCCGCGTTCCGGGCGTGACGTCCGGGACGATTCCGCCCAGAACCCTCGGCTGGGAGGCCCCATGCTCCACCCCTTCACGAAGCGCGCCGCCGTCCTGCTGGCGACCTCCACCGTCGCCGCCGCCCTCGCGAGTCCGGTGACGGCCGCCCCGGCCGCACAGACCGCCCCGGCCGCACAGACCGCGCAGACCGCGCAGGCGGCACTGCGCTGGACCGGCTGCGCGACGCCCCGCTACCCGACGCTCCAGTGCGCGTCCCTCAAGGTGCCCCTCGACCACGACCGGCCCGCCGGCCGGACGATCACGCTCGCGCTGACCCGGGTCCCCCACACCGCCAAGACCTCTCAGGGTCCCCTGCTCGTCAACCCGGGGGGGCCGGGCGGCAGTGGGCGCGCACTCGCCGGGTTCGTCGCCTCCGCCCTCCCCAAGGACGTGGCCGCGCAGTACGACGTGATCGGCTTCGACCCCCGGGGCGTCGGCAAGAGCGAGCCGGTCCTCGACTGCGGATCCGGCCACTTCGCTCCGGTGCGCCCCGATTCCGTGCCGCAGGACGCCGCCACCGAGCGGGCCAACCTGGACCGCGTGCGGGCCTTCGCCGCGTCCTGCGGGGCCCGGCACGCGGACGTGCTCCCGCACATCGGGACCGTCTCGGCCGCCCGGGACATCGAGGTGCTGCGCACCGCCCTCGGCGCCGAGCGCGTCAGCTACTTCGGCTACTCCTACGGAACCTACCTGGGCGCGGTGTACGCCAAGCTCCACCCGGACCGGGTGCACCGGCTCGTCCTGGACTCCGTCGTCGACCCCGACGGGGTCTGGTACGAGGACAACCTCTCCCAGGACCTCGCCTTCGACGCCCGCCACAAGGCGTTCCTGGCGTGGATCGCCCGGCACGACGCCACCTACCGGCTGGGCACCGACCCGGCGGTGGTCGAGGCGCGCTGGTACGCGATGCGGCAGGCCCTGCGCGGGACCCCGGCCGGCGGCAAGGTGGGCCCGTCGGAGCTGGAGGACACCTACATGCCGGGCGGCTACTACGACGGCTACTGGCCCAGCCTCGCCGAGGCCTTCGCGGCGTACTGGGTGAGGAAGGACCCCAAGCCCCTGGTGGCGGCGTACGAGCGGTTCGGTGCGGTGGAGCCGTCGGCGGGCAACAGCTACAGCGTCTACACCGCGGTCCAGTGCCGGGACTCGGCCTGGCCCCGGAACTGGAACGCCTGGCGCGCCGACATGTGGCGCACCCACGCCAAGGCACCGTTCATGACCTGGAACAACGCCTGGTACAACGCGCCCTGTGCGTTCTGGCCGGCCGAGCCGCTCCGGGCCCCGGACGTGGCCAACGCGGACCTGCCGCCCGCCCTGCTCCTGCAGGCGACGGGCGACGCGGCGACCCCCTTCGACGGGGCGGTCAGCATGCGGGAGAAGCTGGCGGGCTCGCACCTGGTGGTCGAGGAGGGCGGCGGCAACCACGGCATCGCACTGAGCGGGAACACGTGCCTGGACGAGAAGGTGGCGGCCTACCTGAGGACGGGGCAGGCCGCGGACGCCTCCTGCCCGGCGCAGGCGGCCCCGCAGCCGACCGCGGCGACCCGGGCCGTACCGTCCGCGGCGGGCGGCGCGGCCCTGCACGGCCTGCTCGGCTTCCGCGGCTGACCGCGGGGCCGGCGGGCGGGCCGCGCGCCGTCGCCCGCCGGCCCCGGGCCGGTCTCAGGCCGGCAGGACCGCGAAGGCCTCCACCTCCACCAGGAGTTCCGGCCGGAACAGGGCCGAGACCTGGACGGCCGAGGACGCGGGCAGCCGGTCGGCGGGGATGACGGCTTCGCGCGCCTCCCGTACCGCGGGAAGGTGCGCGACGTCGGTGACGAAGTACGTCAGCTTCACGACGTCGTCGAAGGTGGCTCCGGCGGCGGCCAGGCATCGCCGGAGGTTCTCGAAGACCTGACGGGCCTGCGCGCGGGCGTCACCCTCGCCGACGACCGCGCCCTTCTCGTCGAGGGCGCACTGCCCCGAGACGGCGACGAACCGTCCCGTGCCGAGGACGACGTGGCTGTAGTGGGCACCGGGGCTGACCCCTTCGGGTGCGGATATGCGGGTCAGACGGCTTCCGTTGTGATCGGTCATGGGCCGATCCTGTCAGCCCCCGAGGGCGCGCAGCGCGGTGGTCGCGGCCACCGCCAGGCGGGGGTGGGACTGGGCTCGGGTGAGGAGTTCGCGCGCGCGGGGGTCGCCGAGGGCGCCCAAGCCCTCGACACAGGCCAGGGCCACCCGCCAGTAGGGGTCGTTCGGGGACAGCAGCCGCGCCAGCGTGGTGAGCAGGGCCGGTACGGACTCGGGGGCGCGCAGGGCGGTGAGCAGCCGGACGGGCTGGAGGGCGTAGGCCGTGCGCAGTCCGTTGGTGGCGAGGGCCGCGGCGGCGCGGGCGGTGCGCGGGTCGCCGAGGACGGCCAGCGCCTCCGCCGCGGCCGCGCAGCGGGGCGGGTCCCGGTGGTTGAGGAGCAGCACCAGGGATTCGAAGGCCCGCCGGTCCCCGGCGAGGCCGAGCCGGTACGCGGCCAGTTCGCGGGCCCACAGGGGCAGCCCGGCCGAGGTCAGTGCGTCCGCGAGCGCATCGGGGCCGGCCGCGCGCAGCGCCTCGTACTCGGGGGACCCGCCCGCCTCCGCCCGCAGGCGCTCCAGCACGTCGTTCACCCGGCTCACCCTAGGGCGGCGGGGCGGTCGGCACACCGGGTTCGTCGAGATGATCAAGGGCGGTTGATCGATGATCGATGATCGGTACATTTCGGCGGTACAGGTCACATGTCCGCGCTCTGGCGCACCAGTTACCGGCGAGTTACTGTCGTGGCAACACCTACGAGGGCGGCCTGGTGACGCAGCCGCCCCGTGCCGGTCGGTTCGTTTCGCACTGCACGGCGTGGCCCCGGGACAGGGTCCTGCCGCTTCCGCCCCTGCGGGTTCCTCCCCGCCGGGTTCCGGCCCGGGCCGTTGCCGCCCCGGGCTCCTCACCGCACGGCACTCCGTACGGCATCCGCGCGCGACGTGCGCCGCGCGCCCCCTCAGTCGTCACCCTCTTCCACTGGAGTCCCTCGATGGACCGTCAGTCCAGTCAGCCCACCCTCCAGACCATCGCCGTCGTCGGCCTCGGCACGATGGGCACCGGCATCGCCGAGGTCCTCGCGCGGGCCGGCCGCGAGGTCATCGGCATCGACATCAGCGAGACCGCCGCCCGCCGGGCCGCCGCCTCCCTCGCCGCCGCGACCGCGCGCTCCGTCGCCCGGGAGCGACTCACCGAGCAGGAGCAGGCGGACGTCCTGGCCCGCTTCCGCACCTTCACCGACCTGGCAGCCGCAGCCGAGGCCGATCTCGTCATCGAGGTCGTGCCGGAGTCGTACGAGGTCAAGCAGCAGGTGTTCCGCGAGCTCGACGCGGTCGTGCGGCCCGACACGATCCTGGCCACGGGCACCAACGCCCTGTCGGTGACCCGGCTCGCCGCCGAGTCCCAGCGCCCCGAGCGGGTCTTGGGCCTGCACTTCTTCAACCCGGTCCCGGCGATGAAGCTGGTCGAGGTCGTCTCGTGCGTCCTGACCGCCCCGACGGCCGTGGAGGCGGTCACGGAGCTGGCCCGCGAGCTCGGCAAGGAGCCGGTGGCGGTCGGCGACCGGCCCGGCTTCGTCGCGGACGGCCTGCTCTTCGGCTACCTGAACCAGGCCGCCGCCATGTACGAGGCGAAGTACGCCTCGCGCGAGGACATCGACGCGGCGATGCGGCTCGGCTGCGGCCTGCCCATGGGGCCGCTCGCGCTCCTCGACCTGATCGGCGTGGACACCGCCCGCACGGTCCTGGAGGCGATGTACGCCTCCTCCGGGGACCGGCTGCACGCCCCGGCCCCGATCCTGGGGCAGCTGGCCGAGGCCGGGCTGGCGGGCCAGAAGTCCGGGCGCGGTTTCTACACGTACGAGGCACCGGGCAGCTCGGTGATCGTCCGCGACCTGCAGACTCCGCTGGACGGGTCCCTGCTGGGTGCGGGCCGCCCGGTGAGCTCGGTCGGCGTGGCCGGTTCCGGCACCATGGCGAGCGGCATCGCGCAGGTCTTCGCCCAGGCCGGGTTCGACGTGGTCCTGGCGGCGCGCAGCCAGGAGAAGGCGGAGGCCGCCAAGGCCGCCATCGGCAAGTCCCTGGGCCGTGCGGTGTCCAAGGGCCGGCTGACCCAGGAGGCGGCGGACGGCACCCTGGACCGGATCACCCCGGCGGGTTCGCTGGATGCCTTCGCCGAGGTGGACCTGGCGGTGGAGGCGGTCGCCGAGGACCTGGCGGTCAAGCAGGAGCTGTTCGCGACGCTGGACAAGGTCTGCAAGCCGGGTGCGGTGCTGGCCACCACCACCTCCTCGCTGCCGGTGATCGCGGTGGCCCGGGTGACCTCGCGCCCACAGGACGTGATCGGCATGCACTTCTTCAACCCGGCCCCGGCGATGAAGCTGGTCGAGGTCGTCCGGACGGTCCTGACGGCCGACGACGTGCACGCCACCGTCCGCGAGATCTGCGTGAAGGTGCGCAAGCACCCGGTGGACTGCGGGGACCGGGCCGGCTTCATCGTGAACGCGTTGCTGTTCCCCTACCTCAACAACGCGATCAAGATGGTGGAGGAGCACTACGCGAGCCTCGACCAGATCGACGCGGCCATGAAGCTGGGCGGCGGCTACCCGATGGGGCCGTTCGAGCTGCTCGACGTGGTCGGCCTCGACGTCTCGCTGGCCATCGAGAAGGTTCTCCACAAGGAGTTCCGCGACCCGGGCCTGGCCCCGTCCCCGCTGCTGGAGCACCTGGTGGCGGCGGGCTGCCTGGGCCGGAAGACCGGCCGCGGATTCCGTGAGTACGCCCGGCGGTAACCGAGCGGGCCATGAGCCGGATGCGTGGGGAGGGCTGCTCGGGTCCGCCGGACCCTCACGGCGGACTGACCTTCCCGAGCCCAGTGCGGGCTCTCCCCCGCATCCACCCCTCTCCCACCCCCCTCCGGCGCGCACCCCCGCGCGAATGAAGTACTTTCGCTCTATGTCCCAGCCCGCCAAGACCTCGCCCCGCGCCTCCTCGGCCCCCGACGCCCCGGAGAGCGCGGCCGGCACCCGGGCTGCCGCCCAGCGGCTCAAAATGCGCCGCGAGCTCGCCGCCGCGGCCATGGAGCTGTTCGCGACCAAGGGGTACGAGGCGACGACGGTCGACGAGATCGCCGCGACGGCCGGGGTCGCGCGGCGGACCTTCTTCCGGCACTTCCGGTCGAAGGAAGAGGCGATCTTCCCGGACCACGACGACACCCTGATCCGCGCCGAGGCGGTCCTCGACGTGGCCCCGGCGCACGAGCACCCGCTCGACACCGTGTGCCGCGGGATCAAGGAAGTCATGAAGATGTACGCCGCCTCGCCCGCGGTGTCGGTGGAGCGCTACCGGCTGACGCGGGAGGTGCCGGCGCTGCGGGAGCGGGAGATCGCCTCCGTGGCCCGGTACGAGCGGCTCTTCACCCGCTACCTGCTGGCGCACTTCGACGAGACCGACCATCACGACGGCAACGACGATCCGCTGCTGGCCGAGGTGGCCGCCTCGGCCGTGGTCACGGCCCACAACCACGTGCTGCGGCGCTGGCTGCGGGCCGGGGGCCAGGGCGACGTGGAGGCGCAGCTGGACCACGCCTTCTCGATCGTGCGCAAGACCTTCGGCACGGGGATCGGCGCGGGCCGCACCCTGAGCCCGGCGGCGCCCTCCGCGCCGGCGGCCGTCCGCACGGAGGGCGAGGTGCTGGTGGCGGTGGCCCGGACCGACGCACCCCTGGACGAGGTCATGCGGACCATCGAAGAAGCACTGCGCGCGAGGTAGCGACACCGGAAGCGATGCTCGTCACAGCGGCCGTCCCCGAGGAGGGGCGGCCGCTTTCGTATGTCCGGCTTGCCCCTACTCGACGGTAACTTTGATCGATCATCGCTCATCTGCGCAGGTCAATAGGCAAATGAGAGAAAGTTTTGGCACGCGGTGCCTTGCCGGGTGACACGGGGTGCCATACGTTGAATCTCGTCCGGATGTCCCCGCGACCCACGCCCACACGGCACGGAACGCGCCCCGGACGCCTGCGTCACCAGGCACCCGCACGCCCCACCACGGGCGGCGCCCAGCACCACAGCACAGCCGGACCGACGGCACACCGCACCCGCTCCACGCACCCGTTCACCTCAGCGCACCCTCATCAGCGCTAGCCGGAGGCTCACCGTGAAGGACATCCTGGACGCGATTCAGTCGCAGTCCGCCACCGCCGCAGACTTCGCCGCCCTGCCGCTCCCCGACTCCTACCGCGCGATCACCGTGCACAAGGACGAGGCGGAGATGTTCGCCGGGCTCACCACCCGCGAGAAGGACCCGCGCAAGTCCCTGCACCTGGACCACGTCCCGCTCCCCGAGCTGGGCCCGGGCGAGGCCCTGGTGGCCGTCATGGCCTCCTCGGTCAACTACAACTCCGTGTGGACCTCGATCTTCGAGCCCGTCTCCACCTTCAGCTTCCTGGAGCGCTACGGGCGCCTGTCGGAGCTCACCAAGCGCCACGACCTCCCCTACCACGTCATCGGCTCCGACCTCGCGGGCGTCGTCCTGCGCACCGGCCCCGGTGTCAACGCCTGGAACCCGGGCGACGAGGTCGTCGCCCACTGCCTCTCCGTCGAGCTGGAGTCCTCCGACGGCCACAACGACACGATGCTCGACCCCGAGCAGCGCATCTGGGGCTTCGAGACCAACTTCGGCGGCCTGGCCGAGATCGCGCTCGTCAAGTCCAACCAGCTGATGCCGAAGCCCGACCACCTCAGCTGGGAGGAGGCCGCCGCCCCCGGCCTGGTCAACTCCACCGCCTACCGCCAGCTGGTCTCCCAAAACGGCGCCGGCATGAAGCAGGGCGACAACGTCCTGATCTGGGGCGCCAGCGGCGGCCTCGGCTCCTACGCCACCCAGTTCGCGCTGGCCGGCGGCGCCAACCCGATCTGCGTGGTCTCCTCCCCCGAGAAGGCCGACATCTGCCGGTCCATGGGCGCCACCGCGGTCATCGACCGCAACGCCGAGGGCTACACGTTCTGGAAGGACGAGCACACCCAGGACCCCCGCGAGTGGAAGCGCTTCGGCTCCAAGATCCGTGAGCTGACCGGCGGCGAGGACATCGACATCGTCTTCGAGCACCCGGGCCGCGAGACCTTCGGCGCGAGCGTTTACGTCACCCGCAAGGGCGGCACCATCACCACCTGCGCCTCGACCTCGGGCTACATGCACCAGTACGACAACCGCTACCTGTGGATGTCGCTGAAGCGCATCGTCGGCTCGCACTTCGCCAACTACCGCGAGGCGTGGGAGGCCAACCGCCTGATCGCCAAGGGCAAGATCCACCCCACCCTCTCCAAGGTCTACTCCCTGGAGGAGACCGGCCAGGCCGCCTACGACGTCCACCGCAACCTCCACCAGGGCAAGGTCGGCGTCCTCGCGCTCGCCCCCGAGGAGGGCCTCGGCGTCCGCGACCACGAGATGCGCGCCCAGCACCTGGACGCCATCAACCGCTTCCGCAACGTCTGAGTCCGTTCAAAGGCCTAAGGGACAGCCTGAGATGACAGAGCGCCAGAAGGACCGTCCGTGGCTCATGCGGACGTACGCCGGCCACTCCACGGCCGAGGCGTCCAACGAGCTGTACCGCCGCAACCTCGCCAAGGGCCAGACCGGCCTGTCGGTCGCGTTCGACCTGCCGACGCAGACCGGCTACGACCCCGACCACATCCTCGCCCGCGGCGAGGTGGGCCGGGTCGGGGTCCCGGTCTCCCATCTGGGCGACATGAGGCGGCTGTTCCAGGACATACCCCTGGAGCAGATGAACACCTCGATGACGATCAACGCCACCGCCATGTGGCTGCTGGCGCTCTACCAGGTGGCCGCCGAGGAGCAGGGCGCGGACATCTCCCAGCTCCAGGGCACCACCCAGAACGACATCGTCAAGGAGTACCTCTCGCGCGGGACGCACGTCTTCCCGCCGGGGCCGTCCCTGCGGCTGACGACCGACATGATCGCGTACACGGTCAACCACATCCCGAAGTGGAACCCGATCAACATCTGCAGCTACCACCTGCAGGAGGCCGGGGCCACCCCGGTCCAGGAGATCTCGTACGCGATGTCCACGGCGATCGCCGTCCTCGACTCGGTGCGCGACTCCGGGCAGGTTCCCGAGGAGCGCTTCGGCGAGGTGGTGGCCCGCATTTCCTTCTTCGTGAACGCGGGCGTCCGCTTCATCGAGGAAATGTGCAAGATGCGCGCCTTCGGCCGCATCTGGGACAAGGTCACCCAGGAGCGCTACGGCATCGAGAACGCCAAGCAGCGCCGCTTCCGCTACGGCGTCCAGGTCAACTCCCTCGGACTCACCGAAGCGCAGCCGGAGAACAACGTGCAGCGCATCGTGCTGGAGATGCTCGCGGTCACCCTCTCCAAGGACGCCCGCGCCCGCGCGGTACAGCTGCCCGCCTGGAACGAGGCGCTGGGCCTGCCCCGGCCCTGGGACCAGCAGTGGTCGCTGCGCATCCAGCAGGTCCTGGCACACGAGAGCGACCTGCTGGAGTACGACGACATCTTCGCCGGATCCCACGTCATCGAAGCCAAAGTCGACTCCCTGGTCGCCGACTGCCTGGCCGAGATCGACCGGATCCAGGAGATGGGCGGCGCCATGGCCGCCGTCGAGTCCGGCTACCTGAAGTCCCAGCTGGTCTCCTCGCACGCCGAGCGGCGGGCGCGGATCGAGGCCGGCGAGGACAAGATCGTCGGCGTGAACTGCTTCGAGCAGACCGAACCGAACCCGCTGACGGCCGACCTGGACGGCGCCATCATGACGGTGGACGGAGCCGTGGAGGCCTTCACCGTCGAGCGGATCGGCCGCTGGCGGTCCGAGCGGCAGGAGTCCTCGGACCGCCAGGGCAACGGCGACCCGTTCGTCTTCCCCACCGTGGGGCAGGCTCTGGACCGGCTCAAGGAGGCCGCCGCCGGAACCGAGAACCTGATGGAGGCCACCCTGGAGTGCGCCCGGGCCGGTGTCACCACCGGCGAGTGGGCGGGCGCGCTGCGCGAGGTGTTCGGCGAGTTCCGCGCCCCGACCGGCGTCTCCTCGGCCCCGGTCGCCGTCGCCGCCGAACCGGGCACGCCGATGCACGAGGTCCGCGAGAAGGTGGCCCGCACCGCCGACGACCTCGGCTCGGGCCGGCTGCGCCTGCTGGTGGGCAAGCCCGGCCTGGACGGACACTCCAACGGGGCGGAGCAGATCGCCGTCCGCGCCCGCGACGCCGGCTTCGAGGTGGTCTACCAGGGCATCCGGCTGACGCCGGAGGAGATCTCCTCCGCCGCGCTGGCCGAGGACGTGCACTGCGTGGGACTGTCCATCCTGTCCGGATCGCACAGCGCCCTGGTGCCGGACGTCCTGGAACGGCTGCGCACCGCGGGGGCGGGTGACATCCCCGTCATCGTCGGAGGCATCATTCCCAACGCCGACGCCGTCGCGCTCAGGGCCGCGGGGGTGGCCGCCGTCTTCACGCCGAAGGACTTCGGCATCACGGAGATCATCGGCCGTATCGTCGACGAGATCCGCAAGGCCAACAAGCTCGACCCACTCGACAACGCCGCCATCATTGCAAGCACGGAGGTCCCCGCATGACCACGCCAGTCCACCCGGTCAACCGCCTTCGCCCGCGCCGCTCCTGCCTCGCGGTGCCCGGCTCGAACCCGCGGTTCCTGGAGAAGGCCCAGGGGCTGCCGGCCGACCAGGTCTTCCTGGACCTGGAGGACGCCTGCGCCCCGCTCGCCAAGGAAGGCGCCCGCCACACCATCGTGGACGCGCTGAACAACGGCGACTGGACCGGCAAGACCCGCGTCGTGCGCGTCAACGACTGGACCACCCACTGGACCTACCGCGACGTCATCACGGTCGTCGAGGGCGCCGGCCAGAACCTCGACTGCATCATGCTGCCGAAGGTCCAGGACGCCCAGCAGGTCGTGGCCCTCGATCTCCTCCTGACCCAGATCGAGAAGACGATGGGCTTCGAGGTCGGCAAGATCGGCATCGAGGCGCAGATCGAGAACGCCAAGGGCCTGGTGAACGTCGACGAGATCGCCGCCGCCTCGCCCCGGCTGGAGACCATCATCTTCGGCCCGGCCGACTTCATGGCCTCCATCAACATGAAGTCCCTGGTCGTGGGCATGCAGCCGCCCGGCTACCCGGCGGACGCCTACCACTACATCCTCATGCGCATCCTGATGGCGGCCCGGACGCACAACCTCCAGGCGATCGACGGCCCCTTCCTCCAGATCCGCGACGTGGACGCCTACCGCGAGGTGGCGGGCCGGGCAGCGGCGCTGGGCTTCGACGGCAAGTGGGTGCTGCACCCCGGCCAGGTCGACGCGGCCAACGAGGTCTTCTCCCCCTCCCAGGAGGACTACGACCACGCCGAGCTGATCCTCGACGCGTACGACTGGTGCACGTCGGAGGCCGGCGGCAAGAAGGGCTCGGCGATGCTCGGCGACGAGATGATCGACGAGGCCAGCCGCAAGATGGCCCTGGTCATCGCGGGCAAGGGCCGGGCGGCCGGCATGCAGCGCACCACCAAGTTCGAGATTCCCACCGGCTGACAAGGACAGACCACCATGCAGTTCGGACGCACGTACGAGGAGTTCGAGGTCGGGGCGGTCTACAAGCACTGGCCCGGGAAGACGGTCACGGAGTACGACGACCACCTCTTCTGCCTCCTGACCATGAACCACCACCCGCTCCACATGGACGCGAACTACGCCGAGAACACCACCGACTTCGGCAAGAACGTCGTCGTGGGCAACTACATCTACTCGCTGCTGCTCGGCATGTCCGTGCCGGACGTCTCCGGGAAGGCCATCGCCAACCTGGAGATCGAGTCCCTGCGGCACGTGGCGCCGACCTTCCACGGCGACACGATCTACGGCGAGACCACGGTCCTCGACAAGACGCCGTCGAAGTCGAAGAACGACCGCGGCATCGTCTACGTGGAGACCAAGGGCTACAAGCAGGACGGCACCCTCGTCTGCGTCTTCCGGCGCAAGGTGATGGTCCCGACCGAGACGTACATCAAGGAGCGCGGCGGCGAGCAGCCCGGCCGCCCCCGGCCGAAGACCCAGGAGAAGTAGCCATGGCCCGACTCGCCCAGACCGCCGGGCTGACCGACGTCCAGCGGGAGATCCTCAAGACCGTCCGCGAGTTCGTCGACAAGGAGATCATCCCGGTCGCCACCGAGCTGGAGCACCGCGACGAGTACCCGCAGCAGATCGTCGACGGCCTCAAGGAGCTCGGCCTCTTCGGGCTGATGATCCCGGAGGAGTACGGCGGCCTGGGTGAGTCGCTCCTCACCTACGCGCTGTGCGTCGAGGAGATCGCGCGCGGCTGGATGTCCGTCTCGGGCATCATCAACACGCACTTCATCGTGGCGTACATGCTCAAGCAGCACGGCACGCAGGAGCAGAAGGACCACTTCCTCCCGCGCATGGCGCTGGGCGAGGTGCGCGGCGCCTTCTCGATGTCCGAGCCGGCGCTCGGTTCCGACGTGTCGGCCATCACGTCCAAGGCGGTGAAGGACGGCGACGAGTACGTCCTGAACGGCCAGAAGATGTGGCTGACGAACGGCGGCAGCTCCACCCTGGTGGCCGTTCTCGTCCGGAGTGACGAAGGACACCCCGAGGGCACCGCGCCGCACAAGTCGATGACGACCTTCCTCGTCGAGAAGGAGCCCGGCTTCGGTGAGGTCCGTCCCGGCCTGACCATCCCCGGCAAGATCGACAAGATGGGCTACAAGGGCGTCGACACGACCGAGCTCATCATGGACGGACTGCGCATTCCGGCCAATCGCGTCCTCGGCGGCCAGACGGGCCGAGGGTTTTACCAAATGATGGACGGCGTCGAGGTCGGCCGCGTCAACGTGGCGGCGCGTGGCTGCGGCGTCGCTCAGCGTGCTTTCGAACTCGGCGTCTCATATGCCCAGCAGCGTCACACTTTCGGCAAGGCGATCGCCGAACACCAGGCCATCCAGTTCAAGCTGGCCGAGATGGCTACCAAGGTCGAAGCCGCTCATGCGATGATGGTGAATGCAGCACGCAAAAAGGACTCCGGGGAACGAAACGACCTCGAAGCAGGGATGGCGAAGTACCTCGCCTCCGAGTACTGCAAGGAGGTGGTGGAGGACGCCTTCCGGATCCACGGCGGATACGGATTCTCGAAGGAGTACGAGATCGAGCGCCTCTACCGCGAGGCTCCGATGCTGCTGATCGGTGAAGGTACCGCCGAGATCCAGAAAATGATCATCGGGCGACGCCTGCTCGAGGAGTACCGACTCCAGGGCTGAAAGTCCCTTTTGCGGCGGATCCTCCCAGGGTCCGTCGCAGCAAGGTCACTACCAGTCACTGGCCGACGGCCATCGACTCGGCTTCTGGCTTGCCCAGTTGTTGCGCGCAACCGATAGCATTCCAGTAAAGCCGCCGTCCCGTCCCCCTGTTTGCGGCGCGGCAATCACCCGCTACGAAGGTCATCCATGCCCCACAGCCAAACCTCTGCAGCCCGCGACAGCCGACTCGGCGTACGTCTCGCCCGCGGAGCATCGCCGTGGCTTCTGCCGACCGTCGCCACCGCGGCGTTCAGCCTCACCCGGGCCCGCAAGTCCGGGCGCTGGGCAGCCGCGGCCGTGCCCGCAACCGCGCTCGCCGCGGGCATGCTGTGGTTCTTCCGTGACCCGGAGCGCGAGATCGCTCAGGGCCGTGTCATCTCGCCCGCCGACGGTGTGGTGCAGAGCATCATGCCGTGGAAGGACGGGCGGACCCGGGTCGCGATCTTCATGAGCCCGCTCAACGTCCACGTCAACCGCGCGCCCCTGGCGGGCACGGTGACGTCCGTGGAGCACGTCCCCGGCGGATTCGTCCCGGCCTTCAACAAGGAGAGCGAGAACAACGAGCGCGTTGTCTGGCACTTCGACACCGAGCTCGGTGACATCGAGATGGTGCAGATCGCCGGCGCCGTCGCCCGCCGCATCGTCCCGTACCTGCCGGCCGGCACCAAGGTGGAGCAGGGCGAACGCATCGGTCTGATCCGCTTCGGCTCCCGCGTCGACATCTACCTCCCGGAGGGCGTCGAGGTCGCGGTCGAGGTCGGTCAGGCCACCACCGCGGGGGTGACACGAATTGACCGTGACTGACCCTGAGACTCCGGCCACCGGCTGGGTGCCCGAGTCCGCCGAGGAGGAGTCCGCCGAGGACGACATGCCGCTCTCGCTGCGGCTGTCGATAGCGGACACGCTCACCCTCGGCAACGCCACGTGCGGATTCATGGCGGTGTACTTCACCACCACCGGAATCCTCATCCCGCACCTCACCGGGAGCGGCGAGACGGGCATGGCCCGCAACAGCGCCGCCACTGCCGTGATACTGATGCTGCTCGCCGCGGTCTTCGACCTCTTCGACGGCATCGTGGCCCGCAAGCTGCGCAGCTCGCCGATGGGTGCCGAGCTGGACAACCTGTCCGACCTGATCAGCTTCGGTCTCGCCCCCGCCTACTTCGTCCTCGTCTACGGCATGGTCGCCGTCGACGCGGACCAGAAGGTGTCGGCGCTGGCCGCGATCGTGGTGCTGCTCGCCGTGGTGCTCCGCCTGGCGAGATTCAGCTGCGTGACGATGAAGGACGGCATGTTCCAGGGCATGCCGAGCCCCTTCGGCGCGCTGACGGTCGTCTCGATCGTGCTGCTGGAGCTCCCGTTCATCCCGACACTGCTGGCGATCGTCGGGGTGGCGTGGCTGATGGTGAGCCGGGTCGAGTACCCCAAGCCGCGGGGTGTCCTCGCGGTGGCGATGCTCTGCTGGATCATCAGTGCGATGGGCCTGCTGGCGGCCTGGGCGTTCGACGCGCCGGGCGGCCAGATGCTGCTCCAGACCGGCTGTGCGCTGCAGATCGCCATGGCCGCGACCATTCCGCTGTTCGCGACGACGCGGAGGGCCAACACCTTCCGCCACAACCGCCGCGAGGCACGGGCGACGTCGCTGCGCTAGCGCAGTCGCTGCGCCGGCCGTACGTGGAAGGCCCCGGATGCCACCGCATCCGGGGCCTTCTGCGTGTCCGCCGAGCAGCCATACATCACGCCTACCCCGGACCGCCCCCGCCCCGCCACCGGCCACGGCCCCGCCCCGCCTCGCCCCCGCCCCCGCCGGGCCGCCCCCGGCCAGGGTTAGCCTTGATGTCGGAAAACCGCCAGCCGCCGGGGATCTCGCCCCAGATCCTGGAGCCATGCACACCGACACCGAGCGCTGCGTAAGGGCCGTGCAGTCGAAGGATGCCCGCTTCGACGGCTGGTTCTTCACTGCCGTCCTGACCACCCGGATCTACTGCCGGCCCAGCTGCCCCGCCGTACCTCCGAAGGTCGAGAACATGACCTTCCTGCCCAGCGCCGCCGCCTGCCAGCAGGCCGGGTTCCGTGCCTGTAAGCGCTGCCGGCCCGACACCAGCCCCGGCTCCCCCGAGTGGAACGCCCGTGCGGACGCCGTGGCCCGGGCGATGCGGCTGATCCAGGACGGGGTCGTCGACCGGGAGGGCGTCCCGGGCCTGGCCGCCCGCCTCGGCTACTCCACCCGCCAGGTGGAGCGGCAGCTCAACGCCGAGCTCGGTGCCGGCCCCCTCGCCCTGGCCAGGGCGCAGCGCGCCCAGACCGCCCGGCTGCTCATCGAGACCTCCGAGCTGCCGATGGGCGACGTGGCCTTCGCCGCCGGCTTCTCCTCCATCCGCACTTTCAACGACACCGTCCGGGAGGTCTTCGCCCTCTCCCCGAGCGAGCTGCGGGAGCGGTCGGTGAAGGCCGGCCGGAAGAAGGACGCTGCGCCGCGGATCCCCGGGACGATCAGCCTGCGGCTGCCGTTCCGGGCTCCCCTGAACCCCGACAACCTCTTCGGGCACCTGGCCGCGACGGCCGTCCCCGGTGTCGAGGAGTGGCGCGACGGCGCCTATCGCCGCACCCTGCGCCTGCCCCACGGCACCGGTGTCGTGGCCCTCACCCCGCAGCCCGACCACATCGGCTGCCGCCTGGCCCTCACCGACCTGCGCGACCTGACGATCGCCATCAGCCGCTGCCGATGGATGCTCGACCTCGACGCCGATCCCGAGGCGGTCGACGAGCAGCTGCGCTCCGACCCGCTGCTGGCGCCGCTCGTGGACAAGGCCCCGGGGCGCCGGGTCCCCCGCACGGTCGACGCGGCGGAGTTCGCCGTCCGGGCCGTGCTGGGCCAGCAGGTGTCCACAGCCGCCGCCCGCACGCACGCCGCCCGGCTGGTCACGGCCTACGGGGAGCGCGTCGAGGACCCGCTGGGCGGGCTGAGCCACCTCTTCCCGTCGCCGCAGGCACTGGTCGGGCTCGACCCCGAGTCACTGGCCCTGCCGCGCAGCCGGCGGGCCACGCTCACCACCCTGGTCGCGGCGCTGGCCGACGGTTCCCTGCCGCTCGGCATCGACAGCGACTGGGAGGCGGCCCGCGCCCGGCTGTCGGCGCTGCCCGGCTTCGGCCCGTGGACCACCGAGGTGATCGCGATGCGGGCACTCGGTGACCCGGACGCCTTCCTGCCGTCCGATCTGGGCGTCCGCCGGGCGGCACAGGGGCTCGGGCTGCCGTCCACGCCCTCCGCGCTGACGGCTCGGGCCGCCGGATGGCGGCCCTGGCGCGCGTACGCCGTCCAGTACCTGTGGGCCACGGACGCCCACCCCATCAACCACCTGCCGGTCTGAGGAGCAGCAGTCATGCGGGACACCGTGAACAGCCGAAAGCAGCACACCGTCGTCGAGAGCCCCTACGGGCCGCTCACCCTGGTCGCCGCGGACGGCGTCCTGAGCGGCCTCTACATGACGGGGCAGCGTCACCGGCCGGCCGAGGAGTCGTTCGGGGAGCGGGTGGCGGCCACCGAGGAGCCCTTTCCCGAAGTGGCGCGCCAGCTGGCCGCGTACTTCGCCGGGGAGCTGACCGAGTTCGACCTCCCGCTCCGGCTGGAGGGCACCGCGTTCCAGCGCAGTGTCTGGGACCAGCTCGTGCGGATCCCGTACGGCGAGACGTGGTCGTACGGGGAGCTCGCGGCGAAGCTGGGCAGGCCGAACGCCTCGCGGGCGGTCGGCCTGGCCAACGGGAAGAACCCGGTCGGCATCATCGTCCCGTGCCACCGGGTGATCGGCGCCTCCGGCAGCATGACGGGCTACGGCGGCGGCGTCGAGCGCAAGGTGCGGCTGCTGGCCTTCGAGGCGGGCCAGGGCCTGACGTCGTAGCGGACGTTGACGTCGTGAACGGCGGTTCCGACCCGTCGCAGGGTGCGCGGGCGGGGCGGAAGTCACTCCGAGAGGCCCGACGGCAGATCGTTCCGCATGCGGACATACCGAAGCGCCTGTATGAAAGGAATACCGCTACACGATCGGAGCCGGCATGGACGACTACCCGCTTCTGAACCTCTTCTGGACGATGCTGTGGCTGTTCCTGTGGATCATGTGGTTCTTCCTGCTCTTCAAGATCATCACGGACATCTTCCGCGACCACACCCTGAGCGGGTGGGGCAAGGCGGGATGGCTGATCTTCGTGCTGATCCTGCCGTTCCTCGGCGTGTTCGTGTATCTCATCGCCCGCGGCAAGAGCATGGCCGAGCGGGACACCAAGCAGATGCAGGAGAACGAGGCGGCCTTCAAGCAGTACGTCCAGCAGGCCGCCGGCCCCGGTGGCGGTTCGGCGGACGAGCTGCACAAGCTCTCCGCGCTCAAGGACAAGGGCGACATCACCCAGGAGGAGTTCGACCGCGCCAAGGCCAAGCTGTTGGCCTGACCCCGGGTCAGACCACCAGGAGCGGGACGAGCAGTGCGAAGGCGGCGTCGGCCTCGACGGCGTAGCCGTAGAGCGAGGGGTGCTGCACGGGGGCGGCGAGGAGCACCACGCTCTGCTGGGTGGCGGCCGCCGCCACCCAGTCGGCGTCGGCGCCGAGGCCGCCCTCGTACCAGCCCTCGCAGGCGCCGGGGCCGGTGACGGCGAGGAAGTCGTCCTCGCGCCGGTAGAGGGCCCGCCAGTCGGCAGCGGGCGAGGACCAGGCCTCGAAGTCGGCGAACCGGGCCCAGCCGCCCTCGCGTATCGCGGTGTCGAAGAGCCACACCGGCGTCCCGTCGGGGGTGACCTCGCCACCGGCCTGCTGGTCCGTCGTGAAGTGGACCATCGGCAGGGCGTCCGGCCCGTCGGCCGTGCTGGGCCAGGCGTACATCGTGATCATCTTCAGATTCTGTCCTGGTCGAGGTTGTCGAGGTGAGCGGGGCGGCACCTACGAGGCGACCGGGGGACGGCCGTCCTCCAGCTCCGCGGCGCCGTCACCCGACCGGAGCACCCGGTACGCCTCCTCGGTGCGCCGGCCGAGCGATCCGGGCAGGTAGGACGTGAGTTCGGCCGGATCGACCAGCCGCCACGAGATCAGCTCCTCCTCCTGGAGCCTGATCGAGGCCAGCTGGGCCTCGTCGAGCACGCCCCCGTCGTAGAGGTAGGCGACGAGCGGCGGGCGGCCGGGGCCGAACGTCCAGTCCACGGCGAGGAGTCGACCGAGGGGGACGTCGATGCCGATCTCCTCGGCGCTCTCCCGGCGGGCGGCGACGCGCGGCGACTCGCCCTGATCCGACTCGATGGTGCCGCCCGGCAGGGCCCAACCCTCGCGGTAGTTGGGCTCGACGAGCAGCACCCGGCCCTCGGCGTCCCGGTAGAGGGCGGCCGCACCGGCCAGCACCCGGGGCAGGCTCGCGATGTACGTGGCGAAGTCATCCGTGGTGGTCACCCGGCCACCCTACCGAGGGGCCGCCCGTCAGACTCCCGGCCCCGGTCCCGCACCGGGGCCGTCCTCCGGGCCCCCGCCCCGGGACTGCGCGACACGGCGCAGGCGGAAGTGGCGGTGGTGGCCGCCGCTGCCCTGCTCGCTGACGGCGTCGCCGACCATGGCCCGGACCGCGTCCCGTACGCCGTGCAGGGGATGGTGGCGGGCGGGACCCGCACCGGGGTCCTCCCGGACCTCCTTGAGCAGCGCCCAGCAGAGCAGCAGCATGACGACGACGAAGGGCAGCGCGACCAGGATGGTGGCGGTCTGCAGGGATTTCAGGCCGCCGGCGACGAGGAGTACGGCGGCCACGGCGGCCATCAGGACGCCCCAGGTGACGACGAGCCAGGTGGGCGGGTGGAGGGAGCCCCGGCTGGTGAGGGATCCCATGACGAGCGAGGCGGAGTCGGCGCTGGTCACGAAGTAGGTCATGACGAGGGCCATGGCAACCCAGGAGGTGAGCGTGGACAGCGGCAGCGCGTCCAGCATCGCGAAGAGGGAGGCCTCGGTGCCCTCCTTCAGCGCGGCCGCGAAGTCGACGGCCCCGGTGGAGTCGAGGCGGATGGCGGTGCCGCCCATCACGCAGAACCAGACGACGGTGGCTCCGCTGGGCACGAGCAGCACGCCGATGAGGAACTCGCGGATGGTGCGGCCCCGTGAGATGCGGGCGATGAAGGTGCCGACGAAGGGTGCCCAGGACAGCCACCACGCCCAGTAGAAGATCGTCCAGGCGCCGAGCCAGGCGCTGTCGGTGAAGGCGCCGGTACGGGTCGCCATGGGCACCAGCTCGCTGAGGTAGCCGCCGACGCTGGAGGGGATGACGTCGAGGATGTAGACGGTGGGCCCGAGCAGGAAGACGAAGAGCATCAGGACGGCGGCGAGCACGATGTTGCTGGTGCTCAGCCACTTCACGCCCTTGTGCAGGCCGGAGAAGGCAGAGATCACGAAGGCCGCCGAGAGCGAGCAGATGATGACCAGCTCGACGGTGGTGGAGTCCTCGATCCCGGTGGTGAGGCTGAGGCCCTTGGAGACCTGGAGCGCGCCGAGGCCGAGGCTGGTGGCGGTGCCGAAGACGGTCGCGAAGACGGCGAGCAGGTCGATGGCCTTGCCGGGGGCGCCGTCGGCCCGCTCCCGGCCGATGAGGGGGACGAAGGCGGAGCTGAGCCGGTTGCCGCGGCCCTTGCGGAAGGTCGCGTAGGCGAGGGCGAGTCCGGCGATGCCGTAGATGGCCCAGGGGGTGAGGGTCCAGTGGAAGAAGGAGTACTCCATGGCCGCGAGGGCGGCCTCGCCGGTGCGCGGGGCTGCTCCGGAGGCGGGGGCCGGGGTGAGGTAGTGGGTCAGCGGCTCCCCCACGCCGTAGAACATCAGGCCGATGCCCATGCCCGCGCTGAACATCATCGCGATCCACGAGAGGTTGGTGAACTCGGGCTCGGAGTCGTCCGCGCCGAGCCGGATCCGGCCGAAGCGGCTGATCGCGAGGACCACGCACATGACGAGGAAGACGTCGGCGGCGATCACGAACAGCCAGGCGAAGTTGTCCAGGACCCAGGTCAGCGCCGTGCTCGACACGGCGTCGAAGGAGTCTCCGGCGAGGGCCGCCCAGGCGACGACGGCCAGCACGGCGATCACGCCGACGGTGACGATGGTGCGGTCGGGGGCGCCGTCCACGGGACTGCCGGGGCTGCCTCCCGGGGTGTCCGGACGTGGCTGTTCCAGTGATTCGGCGCTCATGCGGCCACACTATGCAGGCGAATGTCCCTCTTTAAGCGCATGGCGCGCCGGGTGTGGCCCATGCCACTCATGGGCATAGGAGGATCCTCCGGATAAGCTCATGGCGGCGCGACTGCACTGTTCGATAGCAAGGGATAGCAAGGTGACGGACGGAGCAGTAACTGAGGCCGCGCGCGTGCTCATCGCCGCGGACAAATTCAAGGGCTCGCTCACGGCCGTTCAGGTCGCGGAGCGGGTGACGGCCGGCCTTCGCAGGGCCGTACCGGACGTGGAGGTCGAGACCCTCCCGGTCGCGGACGGCGGCGACGGCACGGTCGCGGCCGCCGTGGCGGCAGGTTTCGAACGCCGGGAGGTACGGGTCACCGGGCCCCTCGGCGAGCAGGTCACGGCCGCCTTCGCGCTGCGCGGAGGCACTGCGGTGGTCGAGATGGCGGAGGCTTCCGGCCTCCAGCTGCTGCCGGCGGGCACCTTCGCGCCGCTGACGGCGACCACGTACGGATCGGGCGAGGTCCTCAAGGCCGCACTGGACGCGGGCGCCCGCTCGATCGTCTTCGGCGTCGGCGGCAGCGCCACCACGGACGGCGGCGCCGGCATGCTGGCGGCCCTCGGTGCGGTGTTCCTGGACGCGAACGGCGAACCGGTCGGTCCGGGCGGCGGCGCGCTGGCCGATCTGGCCTCGGCCGACCTGTCGGGCGTGGACCCGCGCTTCGCGGAGGTGGACTTCGTCCTGGCCAGCGACGTGGACAACCCGCTGACCGGCCCGAAGGGCTGCGCGGCGGTCTACGGTCCGCAGAAGGGCGCCTCGCCGGACGACGTGGCGACGCTGGACGCGGCGCTGGCCCACTACGCGCAGGTACTGGAGAAGTCGATCGGCCCGAAGGCCGCCGAGCTCGCCGCCTCCCCGGGCGCGGGAGGCGCGGGCGGCATCGGCTACGGTGCCCTGCTGCTGGGCGCGAGCTTCCGTCCCGGCATCGAACTGATGCTGGAGGTGCTGGGCTTCGCTCCGGCACTGGAGCGGGCCACGCTCGTCATCACCGGTGAGGGCTCGCTGGACGAACAGACCCTGCACGGCAAGGCCCCGGCGGGGGTCGCGGCGGCGGCGCGCGCCGCGGGCAAGCCGGTCGTGGCGGTCTGCGGGCGGCTGCTGCTGGGGCGGGAAGCCCTCCAGGGGGCGGGCATCCGCAAGGCGTACCCGCTGACGGACCTGGAGCCCGACCCGGCCAAGTCCATTCCGAACGCGGGTCCCCTACTGGAGCAGGTCGCGGCGAACATCGCCGCCGACGTCCTCTGACCCGCCCGGCCCGGAGGCCCGGCCCCCCTGCCCGGGGTGCCGGGCCTCGGACGTTGCGCCGGCCGGAGGACCCGCACACGTGCCCGCCGTCCTCCCGGCCGGCCGCGAGGACGGACGGCGAGCGGCCCCGGTCGGCTCCGCCGCCCGGCCACGCCCCAACCCCGCGACAGTGTTAGAAAGGGCTCATGACCGGATGTTTTGGTCGACAGCCGACCGGATGGGGTTCGCGCATGTCCGCGCGCCTGTCCCGGGGGGCGCACAGCGTCGCCGGTCAGGTCTTCGCCCTCCAGGCGGTGATCGTGGTACTGCTGATCACCGCCGCGGCGCTGGCGCTGGTCTTCCAGGCCCGCTTCGACAGCCAGCGTGACGCCCGCAACCGCTCGCTGGCCGCCGCCGAGGCGTTCGCACACGCCCCCGGCCTCCCGGAGGCGCTGATGTCCCGGGATCCGACCGCCGCGCTCCAGCCGCTGGCCGAGTCCGCCCGCAAAGCGGCCGGCCTCGACTTCATCGCGGTGATGGACCTCCGCGGGGTCCGCTACACCGATCCGCGGCCCGAGCTGATCGGCCAGCGCGCCTCGGACGTCTCCCGTGCCGCCGCCGGAGAGTCCTTCACCCAGGTCTTCCAGGGCCAGCCGAGTGACGCCGTACGGGCCGTGGTCCCCGTGCGCAACGCGGACGGCACCGTGGTCGGCCTGGTCGGCACCGGCATAGAGGTCCAGAACGTCTCCCACGCGGTGGAGGGGCAGCTCCCCCTCCTGGTGGGCGCCACGGCGGCCGGTCTGCTGCTCGGCACGGCCGGGGCCGCCCTGGTCAGCCGGCGGCTGCTGCGGCAGACGCGGGGGCTGGGCGCCGCCGAGATGACCCGGATGAACGAACACCACGAGGCCGTTCTGCACGCCGTGCGCGAGGGCGTTCTGATCATCGGGAACGACCAGCGGCTCCTCCTGGCCAACGACGAGGCCCGCCGGCTCCTCGACCTCCCCCGGGACGCCGAGGAGCGCCGCGTCGGCGACCTGGGCCTCGACCCCCGCACCACCGAGCTGCTCGCCTCCGGCCGTGTCGTGACCGACCACGTGCACCTGGCGGGCGACCGGCTGCTCGCGGTCAACGTACGGCCCACCATGGCCTACGCGGGCCGGCCGGCCGGCCGCGTGGTGACCCTGCGCGACACGACGGAGCTCGCCTCGGTCTCCGGCCGGGCCGAGGTCGCCCGCAGCCGCCTGCAGCTGCTGTACGACGCGGGCGTGCGGATCGGCACCACGCTGGACGTGGCACGGACCGCCGAGGAGCTGTCGGAGGTGGCCGTACCGCGCTTCGCCGACTTCGTGACGGTGGAGCTGCTGGAGCCCGTGCTCCGTGGTGACGAGCCCTCCGTCGGCGGCGTGTACACCGAGATGCGCCGCGCGGCCATCACCGGCGTGCGGACCGACTCGCCGCTCCAGCCGGTCGGTGACCTCATCCGGTTCGAGGTGCCGACGGCTCCGATGGCCGCGGCCCTGGACGCCGGGCACGCGGTGCTGGCGGCCGACCTGAACGCGGCCATGGGCTGGCGGGCCCAGGACTCCCAGGGCACCCGCATGGCCCTCGACTACGGCCTGCACTCGCTGATCTCGGTGCCCCTCCAGGCCCGCGGAGTGGTCCTGGGCATGGCCAACTTCTGGCGCGCCGACACCCCGGAGCCGTTCGACGAGGAGGACCTGTCCTTCGCGGAGGAGCTGGGTGCGCGGGCGGCCGTCTCCATCGACAACGCCCGCCGCTTCACCCGCGAGCACGCGATGGCGGTGACCCTCCAGCGCAGCCTGCTGCCCCGGGTCCTGCCCGACCAGAGCGCCGTGGACGTCGCCCACCGCTACCTGCCCGCGACGGCGGGGGTGGGAGGCGACTGGTTCGACGTGATCCAGCTGCCGGGAGCCCGCGTGGCGCTGGTCGTGGGCGACGTCGTCGGGCACGGGGTGCACGCCGCGGCCACCATGGGCCGGCTGCGGACCGCGGTGCACAACTTCTCCACCCTGGACCTACCCCCCGACGAGCTGCTGGGACACCTGGACGAGCTGATCAACCGGATCGACCAGGACGAGACCGGGGAGGGCGGCGGGAACGGGGCTGGGGACCCGGACGGGAACGGCGGCGGGGCCGGCCAGGAGGACGCCGGGCCCGACGGCGCGGCCGAGCCTGCCTCCGCCGTCACCGGTGCCACCTGCCTCTACGCGGTCTACGATCCGGTCTCCGGGCGGTGCCGGATGGCCAGCGCCGGGCATCCCGGCCCCGCGCTGGTCCACCCCGACGGCCGGGTGGAGTTCCCCGAGCTGCCGGCCGGGCTGCCGCTCGGGGTGGGCGGGATGCCCTTCGAGGCGGTCGAGTTCCAGCTGCCCGAGGGGAGCCGGCTCGCACTGTTCACCGACGGCCTGGTCGAGGACCGCGACCGGGACTTCGACACCGGGCTGCGGCTGCTCACCGACGCGCTGTCGCGGCGCGGCCGCACCCCCGACGAGGCCTGCTCGGACGTGCTGGCCACGATGCTCTTCCCGGTGCCCAGCGACGACATCGCCCTGCTGATCGCGGACACCCGGCGGATGGAGGCGGACCGGATCGCCGAATGGGAGGTCCCCGGTGAGCCCTCGGCCGTCTCCCGGGTGCGCAACGCCGGCTCGGCGCAGCTCGTCGAGTGGGGCATGGAGGACAGCGCCTTCGCCGCGGAGCTGATCCTGAGCGAGCTGGTCACCAACGCGATCCGTTACGGGAGCGCGCCGGTCGGCGTACGCCTGCTGCGTGACCGGAGCCTGATCTGCGAGGTGTCCGACAGCAGCAACACCTCCCCGCACCTGCGGTACGCGGCCACCACCGACGAGGGCGGACGCGGGCTGTTCCTCGTCGCGCAGTACGCCGAACGGTGGGGCACCCGCTACACCGACCGCGGGAAGGTGATCTGGGCCGAGCTGCCGCTGACCGGGGGCTCGGATCCACAGCCGCCGGAGCCGCCGGATCTGGACGCGCTGGAGGACATGGCCTGGTGAGCCCGGCGGACGGCCGTCAGCCGGCAGGTGGGCGGGGAGACCGGGAGCGGGCCAGGAGCATCGCCACGTCGTCCTCCTGGGCGCACGGGAGCAGCCGCCGCAGGATCTGGTCGCACAGTCCCTCCAGGGGCTGCTCCGCGCCGTGCAGGGCTTGTGCGAGCTGTTCCATGCCCTGGTCGAGGTCGCGGTCCCGGGCCTCGATGAGCCCGTCGGTGTAGAGGACGAGCAGGCTGTCCGGGGCCAGGTGCACCTCCTCGGTACGGAAGTCGCGTCCGCCGACGCCCAGGGGCGTCCCGGGCCGGCCGTGGAGAAAGGTCACCGCCCCGTCGGTGGCGACGACGGCGGGCGGCGGGTGGCCGGCACGGGCGATCACGCAGGCGCCGGACGCCGCGTGGTGGACGGCGTACACGCAGGTCGCCATCTCGTCCTCACCCAGGTCGGCGACGACGGCGTCGAGGGAGCGGAGCAGCTGTGCGGGGGGTACGCCATGGCGCGCGAGGGTCCGTACGGCGGTGCGCAGCTGCCCCATGACGGCCGCCGCGTGGATGCCGTGGCCCATGACGTCCCCGATGACGAGACCGGTCCGCCCGCCGGGCAGCGGGATGGCGTCGAACCAGTCACCGCCGACGTCGTGGTCGCTGGCGGGCAGGTAGCGGCCGGTGAGTTCGAGGCCGGGGACCTTGGGCAGGGCGCTGTTGGTGAGGCTGCGCTGGAGGGTGAGTGCGGCCTGGCGCTGGCGGGTGTACATGCGGGCGTTGTCGATGTTGAGCGCCGCCCGGGCGACGAGCTCGTCGACCAGGACGCAGTCCTGCTCGTCGAAGGGCTCGCGCTCGCGTGTCCGGGTGACGGTGACGGTGCCCAGGACGGTGCCGCGGGCGACGAGCGGGACCAGGCGGGCCGAGCCGAGGGTGGCCAGGTAGGCCCGCAGGGCGTCGGCCCGCGGGGAGGTGATCAGTGCCGGGATGTCGGAGACGTAGAGGTTCATCGGCCGGCCCGCGGTGATGACCTGCTCGTAGACGGTGCCGGCGGGGATCTGGAAGGTCTGGCCGGCGGCGAGTTGCGCGGTGGGGGCGGTCGGGTCGGGGAACTGCGCCGCCAGGCGGCGCAGGAGGCCGCGGGTGGAGGCCGCGGGTGCCGCGCCTTCGTCGGGGCCGAGGACGGACTCCAGGAGCTGTACGTCGGCGGAGTCCGAGAGCTGCGGGACCAACTGCTGCACGATCTCCTGGGCGGTCTGGCGCAGGTCCAGGGTGGTGCCGATGCGGGTGCCCGCCTCCGCGAGCAGGGCGAGGCGGTGCTGGGCCAGCTCGGCCTCGGCCTGGGCCTGCTGGCTCTCCGTGATGTCGATGAGGGAGGCGATCAGGCCGAGGGGCCGGCCGGAGCCGTCCAGGAGGGGGGCGTAGGAGCAGGACCAGGTCCGGTCGTGCTCGGGGTCGGCGGGGGTCCGGCCGGTGCGGCGGACGTCGACGACGGCGGTGCCCCGGTCGAGCACCTGCCGCATCGTCGCCTCCAGGGCCGCGGCATTGACCCCCGGGACCACTTCGGTGAGGCGTTTACCGAGGTGCTCGGCGGCGGAGACGCCGTTCATCCGGGCGAGCGCGTCGTTGACCCGGAGGAAGCGCAGGTCGGGGCCGAGGGTGGCGAGGCCGATGGGCGACTGGGTGAACAGGCTCTGGAGGGCGGCGAGGGAGTCGCGCATGTGGAGGACCTCGGAGGTCTCCACGGCGATGAGCAGGGCCCCCATGCGCCCGGAGGCGTCGACGGCGGGGACGATCCACATCTCCATGACGACCCGGTGGCCGTCGCGGTGGCGTACGGGGAGGGTCCCGACGACGGTCTCGCCCGCCTGGACGCGGCGCGTCAGCTGGTCGGCGAGCTCCTGGTTGGCCTCGGGGACCAGGACGGAGGCTCCCGCGCGGCCGAGGATGTCCTCGGGGCGGTGCCCGAGCAGGTCCTGGGCGGCCAGCGACCACTCGACGACGCGCCCGTCGGCGTCCTCCCGCCACAGGGCGATCGGCAGCAGCTCGCGGAGTACGCCCGCGTAGCCGACAGCCGCCGCCGGCGGGTCCGGCACCTCGCTCGTCGACTGGAAAGTGTCCACACCGACCTCACCCCGGGGGCCCGATTCCTACCGATTCACCCTATCCGAGCCATCGGCGCCGGGCTCTGTGTCCTGCCGGAAGGGGCTGGTATGGAGCCCTACCTCCGCGGGAGCGGCGGGAAACCGCGCCGCGGGGCCGTCCGGCCTCCCGACCACAGGCCCGGGACGCCGTCCGTCACGCATGCGCCAGCAGCTCCTGCACCCCGCCACTGATCACTGCGGTCACCGGGATCCCCGCCCGGTCGACCAGACCCGCCGCGACGGCCGCCCGGCGGCCGCTGCCGCACACCACCCAGATCTCCCGGTCCCGGGGCAGCTCGCCGATCCTGCGGGGCAGTTCGGCGAGGGGCACGGCCAGGGAGCCGGGGATGCCGCCCTCGGGGCGCTCCGGCCGCACGTCGAGCACCCGCCTGCGGTCGAGGTCCCCGACCAGGGCGGCCGCGTCCGCGGTGCGGAAGGCGCGCAGCGGACGGCCGGCCGCCGCCCAGGCGTCGGCACCTCCCGCGAGGTACCCGGCGACATCGTCGTAACCGATCCGCAGGAGCTGGACCATCGCCTCGTGGGCGGCGTCCCCGGCCGGTTCGGGCAGCACGAGGACCAGCCGCGTACCGAAGGGCACGACCTCGCCGACCAGACTCGCGAAGCGCTCGTCGAGCTCGTCGCAGATCGAGCCGGGCAGGTGGCCCGCGGCGAAGGCCGCCCGGTCGCGCCCGTCGACGATCTGGGCGCCACCGCCGGCGAGCCCCTCGACCATGGCCGGGGTGAGCGGCCGGAGGACGGGCGGGCCGCCGAGGACCTGCGGCCCGTGCCGGTTGACCGGCGCCATGTGGCGGTAGTAGGCGGGGTACGGGGGCAGTCCCGACATCCGCCCCCGGACGAACTCCTCCTCGTCCTGGGCGGTCAGCACGGGGTTGCTGCGCCGCTCCGCGCCGACCGTGCTGGTCCGCTCCCCCGACACCGGGCCGGCCGCGCAGGAACTGCCCGCGCCGTGCGTCGGCAGCACGCGGGTGCCGTCGGGGAGCAGGGCGAGGCGGCGCAGCGTCCGGTACTGGGCCCGGGCGAGTTCCTCCGTACGGCCGCTTCCCGACAGGTCGGTCCGGCCGGCACTGCCGACGAGGAGACTGCCTCCGGTGAAGACGGCGGACGGGGCCCGGTCCGTGTCGTCGAAGACCAGGTAGGAAGTGTGCTCGGCGGTGTGACCCGGGGTTTCCACGGCGCGCACGGTCGCGTCGCCGACGCGGATCTCGTCGTCCTCGGCCAGGGGCAGGTGGTCGAAGGCGTACGGGGCGCGGGCCGGCCCGGCGACGGTGGCACCGGTGGCCGCCCGGACCTCCAGCGCGCCCGAGACGTAGTCGTTGTGCACGTGCGTCTCCAGGACGTAACGGATCCGGACCCGCCGGGCGGCGCAGGAGTCCACCACCTCCCAGACGTCCCGCTGCGGGTCGACGAGGGCGGCCTCGTCACCGCTGACGAGCAGGTAGCTGGTGTCCCCCAACGACGGGGTGGCGAGGGCCTCGATCGCCGCCCCGGAACCGTTCACGCGACTCATACGACCACCACCTCGACGGAGGCCACGGGGTTGCAGCCGTAGCCATGGGCGTTCCACGGGGCCTGCAGCGGCTGTGCGACGCCGCGGGCGTCGGTGGCACGGGACAGCAGCCGGTAGGGTCCCGGCTGCTGCGGGGTCCACCGGTAGGTCCAGCCGGTCCAGGCGTAGGGGCCGGCCGGTGGTGAGAGGACGGCTTCGTGCCAGCCCCGGACGTGGTCCGGGTCGCCGGCCTCGTCCTGGTGCTCGGCCCGGACCTCGACCCTGGACACGGGCACCCCGCCGCCCGACCAGGCATGGCCCCGGACCACGACCGCACGGCCCCGGCGCAGGTCCTCGTCCGGGGCCGGCTCGGTGATGAGCGACTTGACCCGCAGGGTCGTCACGGGGCCTTCGGGGGTACCGCGCGCGGCGGTGTAGAGGTATTCCTCGGCCTGGAAGACCCCGCCGAAGGGGGCGGTCACGACCCGCACCCCGACCAGCCACTTCACATCCGCGACGGCGTACCGGCCGGGAACCACGAGGCGGACCGGGGCGCCGTGCTCGGGGGTGAGCGGCTCACCGTTCATGCGGGTGGCGAGGAGGGTGTCCCGGTGGCGGGCCACTGCGAGCGGGAGGCTGCGTTCGAAGGGGGTGCGGCGGCCGTGCACGGTGCCGGAATCCGCTCCGGTGAAGACGACCTCGACGGCCTCCGGGTCGATCCCGGCGCGGTCCGCGAGCAGGCGGAAGGGCACGCCCTCGAAGCGCGCGCAGCCCACCGCCCGCTGGCTCCAGGGCAGGCCGGGCGGGGCGGGCCGCATCAGGCTCCGGCCGTTCCCCGCGCATTCCACGACGACGTCGAGCGCGCGGTGCTCCAGCGCGAGGAGCTCTTCACGGCCGATGGAGAAAGCGGTGGCCACGGCGCCGCCGACGTGCAGCCGCCACCGTCCGGCGTCGGTGGGCGGGATGCCGAAGTGGTCGCGTACGAAGAAGGCGGCCACGGGGGTGACGGGCTCGGCCAGCGCGGCCGAGGGGGTCTGGGCGTTGTAGGGGTCGGCCGTGACCGTCTCGGGTGCCCATACGGTGGCGCCGGGCCCTCGGGCGACCCGGAAATCCGGCGCTGCGGTCATGCCCACACCTCCCGCCGGCCTCGTGCGGAGCGCGACGCGAATCGCTTCCAGCGTACGTCCGGGGAGTCGTCCCGGGGCATTCGGGGACCCTCAGGCCGGGTGCGCCAAGGGGCGGCGCAGCGCGCGAAGCGCCGACCGCCCCCGCTTGCGGAAGCGCCGGGCAGCGACCTCAGGCCAGTTCGCGCGGGCGAGGTTCGACCGTGTCCAGGACCCCTGCGATCCCCCGGGCCAGGCACGGGATCCGGTGGGCCGGGATGCCGGCGATGTTGATCCGGCCCGAGGTCGTCCCGTAGATGGCGTACTGCCTGCGCAGCCGCAGCATCTGGTGCGGGGTCAGCGCCAGCATCGAGAACATGCCCTTCTGTCGGGCCAGCGAGCGCGCCTGCTCCGTGCAGCCGAGCGCGGTGAGGTGCCCGGCCAGGTCCGCCCGGTTGGCCGTGATCCGGCCGCGCATGACGTCCAGCTCCGCCCGCCAGGAGGCCCGCAGCTCCTCGTCCTGAAGGATCGTGGTCACGACGGCGGCGCCGTGCTCGGGCGGCATCGAGTACAGGGTCCGGGCCGCGTTCTGCAGGGCCGTCTCGGCGTGCCGCACGGCCCGCCCCGAGGTCCCGAGCACCATGGCGCAGCCGACGCGGTCGCTGTAGAGGCCGAAGTTCTTCGAGCAGCTCACGGCGATCAGCATCTCGGGCACCCGGGCCGCCAGCATCCGAGTGGCCAGCAGGTCGCCCTCCAGCCCGTCGCCGAGCCCGTGGTACGCGAGGTCGACGAAGGGCACCCAGCCGCCGCGCTCGGCCGACTCGGCCAGCGCCTCCCAGTCGTCCAGCAGCGGGTCGACCCCCGAGGGGTTGTGGCAGCACCCCTGGAGCAGGACGACGTCGTCGCGCCCGGCGCCGGCCAGCTCCCGCAGCACTCCGGCCGTGTCGAAGCCGCCCTCGGCGTCCCGCCACCCGTAGGTGCGCACCGTCAGCCCGGCGGCCTCCAGGATGGGCCGGTGGTTGACGTAGGCCGGGTCGCTGATCCACACCGTGGCGCCGGGCCGGGTGCGGTGGATCAGGTCGGCGAGCAGCCGCAGCGCGCCGGAGCCCGCGACGGTCTGGACGGCCGCGGCCCGCTCGACAGGCCCGTCCGGGCCCAGCACCAGGTCCAGCAGGGACCGGTTGAAGGCGGTGTTGCCGGAGAGCCCTCGGTACTCCTTGGACTCCGAGAGCTGCGCCAGCCGTATCTCGGCCTCGCGGACGGCGGCCATGACCGGGGTGGTGCCGGTCTGGTCCCGGTAGACGCCGAGGACCAGGTTCAGGCGTTCGGGCCGCTCGTCGCCGCCGAACTCGTAGGTCAGGTCCCACAGCGGGTCGGTGGGCGGCGTGGGAAGGAGCTCAAGCATCTGCGGGGACCTCGGGTCGGGGGCGGGGGCGGCGGTTGGCGAGGACGACGCCGGCGGTGATCAGGGGGACGCCGGCCAGGACGGCGGCGGTGGGTGATTCGCCGAGCAGGGGGATGGCGAGGAGGACCACCGCGACGGGGCTGAGGCTGCCGACGGCGGAGCTGCGTTCGGCGCCGAGGCGGCGGATCGCGAAGGCGTAGAGCAGGCCCGCGCACAGCCCCACGCCGAGGCCCTGCACGACCAGGAACAGGGCGATGTCGGCGCCCGCGGCGTGCGCGATCCCGGTGGGCAGAACGCCGGTCAGGACGAGGAGCCCGATGATCGCGAAGGAGGGCAGGCAGAGCAGTCCGATCGAGCCGACGGGATCGAGGTCCACCTCGCGCAGCCCCACCGTGTAGAGGGCCCACAGGCCGCTCGCGACCAGGAGGATGCCGGAGCCGGCGAGGACGTCCGTGTCCACGGGGACGACGTAGCGCCAGACCAGGGCGATGACACCGGCCGCGATCAGGGCGAGGCCGACCGCCTGGGTGCCCCTGGGCACGCCGTGACCGCGTCGGATCATGATCAGGGACACGAAGAGCGGGACCATGCCGGGGACGATGGACCCGACGAAGGCCGCGGAGGTCAGGGCTCCGCCGTGCATCGCGGCCAGGAAGAAGGGCACCCCGGCACCACAGACGATCTTCAGCGCGGGGCCCGGCCGCACCGCGGCGATGGCGCGGCGGCGCCGCCACAGGGCGGGGAGGAGGAGGACGGGAGGCAGGCCGAACCGCAGCAGGGCCGCATCGGCCGGCAGCAGCGAGGAACCGCTCAGGGCGCGGGCGCTGAGCGCGAACGCGGCCCAGATCGAGACCGTCACCAGCAGGGCCAGCATGCCCTGGGCCTGGGGGGAGAGCCCGCGCCGGCCGGGGTGTCCGGCACGCGGGCCCGCCGCATCGGGAGGCAGGGTCGCCCGGGTGGTGTGCGTCGCGACCAAGGGATCCACTCCAGCCTCTGGAACACGGGCCGGTCCGGCCCGCTCACGGGCAACGCTAGAGCTTTTGCCGGGGCAGCCGATTGCCAGTTCTGCCTCTCGGACATACGTTTGGGGCAGGATCTGCCAAGGAGGGGCCATGGACGCAGTCGATCTGCAGATCATCCGGGAATTGCAGACGGACGGGCGCCTTTCCAACCAGGAACTGGCCGACCGCGTCCGGCTGTCCCCGTCACCCTGCCTGCGCCGGGTCCGGCGATTGGAGGAGGCGGGCCTGATCCGCGGCTACACGGCCATGGTCGACCAGGTCGCCTACGGGCTGCCGGTGACCGTCTTCGTCCGGATCCGGCTGGAGCGGCACACGGCGGAGGCGGTGCGGCTCTTCGAGGAGCACGTGGCCGGCATCGAGCACATCCAGGACTGCTACCTGATGGCGGGGAGCAGCGACTACCTGCTCAGAGTCGTCATCGAGGACCTGGAGGCCTACGAGGCCCTGGTGCGCCACCGCATCCATGCCATCCCGGGCATCGCCTCGATCGAGTCGAGCTTCGCGTACGGCAGCGTGAAGCAGTCCAGGACCTATCCGAAGCCCGCGCCGGGCGCCTCGCGGCGACCGCGCTGACGATCCGGCGGACGACCCGGCCGATGGCCTGACGGATCCCGCCGGGCCCGGGAAAGCCCGGCTGGTCACGGCTCCGGGCCGGGCCGGTGGGTCAGGGCTCCGGGCCGGGCCGGTGGGTCAGGGCCCCGGCCGCGATCCGCCGGACGGGTCCTGGAGAGAGGATCCGACCGCGGCCTCGAAGACGGCGTACGCGGCGGCGTCGAAGAGGACGAAGCGCACCTCCTGGACCTCGGTGCGGGCGGCCAGGACCGTCCGGACCGCGATCCGCGCCCCGTCGTCCATGGGCCAGCCGTAGATACCGGTGGAGATGGCCGGGAAGGCCACCGTACGGGCCCCCAGCTCGTCGGCGACGCGCAGCGACTCGCGGTAGCAGGAGGCGAGCAGGTCCGACCGGTCCTCTTCGCGCGACCAGACGGGCCCCACCGTGTGGATGACGTGCTCGGCGGCCAGTCGGCCGGCGGTGGTGGCGACGGCCCGGCCCGTCGGCAGTCCCTTGCCGTAGTGCCCGCGCCGCAGGTCCTCGCAGGCGGCGAGGATCTCCGGGCCGCCCTTGCGGTGGATGGCGCCGTCGACCCCGCCGCCGCCGAGCAGTGAGGAATTCGCGGCGTTGACGATGGCGTCGGCCTTCTCGGCGGTGATGTCGCCGCGTACCAGTGTGATGCGCACCATCGGAAGTCCTTTCACGGTTCGGGGGGCGGGCGGCGCCTCAGGAGGCCTGGCGCAGGTGGCGCCAGACCGCCTTGGCGGCGTTGTGGCCGGACATGCCGTGGACGCCCGGGCCCGGCGGGGTCGCCGAGGAGCAGATGAAGACCGCCGGGTGGGCGGTGGTGTAGGGGGAGAGGCTGAGCCGGGGGCGCAGCAGGAGCTGCAGGCCCGATGCGGCCCCGCAGGCGATGTCGCCGCCGACGTAGTTGGGGTTGCGGGCGGCGAGCTGAGGCGGTCCGGCCGTGGCGCGGGCCAGGACCCGGTCGCGGAAGCCCGGGGCGAAGCGCTCCAGTTGGCGCTCGACGGCATCGGTGAGGTCGCCGTCCCAGCCCGCGGGGACGTGGCCGTACGCCCAGAAGACGTGCTTGCCCTCGGGGGCCCGGCCGGGGTCGGCCAGGCTGGGCTGGGCAGTGATCAGGAACGGCGTGCGGGGGGCCCGGCCGGCCGAGGCGAGCTGCAGGGCGGCGTCGATGTCGCGTGTGCGCGGGCCGATCTGGACGGTGCCGGCGCGGCGCGGCTCCTCCGCCGTCCACGGAACCGGTCCGTCCAGCGCGTAGTCGATCTTGAATACGGAGGCGCCGTACCGGTAGCCGTCGTAGGCGCGGCCCAATCGGGCGATCCGGGCCAACGCCGTGGGCGAGGTGTCAAAGACGTAGGCGCGGGCGGGCGGGAGGTCGTCGAGCCGCTTGACCTCGAAGTCCGTGTGGATCGCTCCACCGAGGTCGCGCAGGTAGGAGGCCAGGGCGTCGGAGATCGACTGGGAGCCGCCGCGGGCCATGGGCCAGCCGCCCGCGTGGGCGGCGAGGGCGAAGACCAGGCCGACGCCACCGGTCCCGATCCCGCCGAGCGGTGCGATGACGTGGGCCACGAGCCCCGCGAACAGCGCCCGCGCCCGTTCGTCCCGGAAGCGGCGCAGCAGCCAGGTGGAGGGCGGCAGGCCGGCCAGCCCGAAGCGGGCGAGGGTCACCGGGTCACGGGGCAGTGCGGTGTCCGGCAGGGACATGAAGTCCCGGGCCAGGGTGTCCCATCGGCCGAGGAAGGGTCCGACCAGGCGCCGGTAGGCGCCCGCGTCGCGCGGCCCGAAGGACGCCGCCGTCTCCGCGACGGAGCGCGCGAGGACGGCGGCCGTCCCGTCGTCGAAGGGGTGCGCCATCGGAAGCGGGGCGTGCAGCCATTCCAGTCCGTACCGCTTCAACGGCATCGTGGCGAAGACCGGCGAACCGGCGCCCAGCGGGTGCACCGCCGCGCAGGGGTCGTGCCGGAAGCCGGGCAGGGTGAGCTCCTCGGTCCGGGCTCCCCCGCCGACCGTGGCGGCGGCCTCGAAGACGGCCACCGAGAAGCCGCGCCGGGCCAGTTCGACGGCGGCCGTCAGCCCGTTGGGGCCCGCCCCCACCACGACCACATCGAAAATCGACGGCACTTGCGACTCCTTCGTTTCCGGCGGCGGCGCCTGCACCCCCAGGATATGGCGACGTACGGGCGGTCCCGGACCCCCTACGCGCCCCGGAGCAGATCGCGGACGCGCACGGCGGTCGCCTCGTCCCGTCCGACAGCGAACGGCAGGGCATTGTCGCGGTCCACCCGGAAGGGGACCCCCTCGACGGTGCTCTGTGCTCCGCCGGACTCGGCGACCAACAGCAGCCCGGCCGCGTGGTCCCAGGCCGAGGGCCACGTGAAGGCGAGGGCGTCCATCTCCCCGCGCGCCACCTTCAGGTACTCCAGGCCTGCCGAACCGCAGGGCCTGGCCGCGATCCCGGGCACGTCCAGCCGGGCCAGGGTGCGCTTGTTCTCGTCGCTGGTGTAGAGGGGGTGGGCGGTGGCGACCCGCAGGTCGGCACCGGGCTCGGGCGAACCGCTGCGTATCCGATGGCCGTTGACGTACGCGCCCTGCCCGTGCACGGCGGTCGCGAGCTCCTCCAGCGCCGGGGCGAAGGTCCAGGAAGCGAGCATCTCGCCGCGCAGCGCCAGGGCGACCAGGGTGCAGAAGGCCGGGTCGCCGTTCACGAACTGGCGGGTTCCGTCGACCGGGTCGACGATCCACACCGGGGCGTCCGCGCGCAGCGCCTCGTACACGGCGGGGTCGGCGTGGACGGCTTCTTCGCCGACCACGACCGAGCCGGGCAGCAGTCGGGTGAGGGAGGCCGTGAGGTGTTCCTCGGCCTTGCGGTCGGCGACGGTCACCAGGTCGTGCGGGCCGCTCTTCTGGTCGACCTCGTGCTCGGCGAGCTGCCTGAATCTCGGCATGATCTCGATCGCCGCCGCCTTGCGGACGGCTTCTTCCACATCGGGCAGGCCATGGGCCAGGAACTCATCGATCATGCCTCCAGCAAAGCACGCCCGGCCGACGAACCGCACCGCCGCCGTCGGACAGGAGTCGGACACCGGGTGGCCTCCGGGTGAACCCGCCGGCCGGCCCGGGCCTCGGCGGCCGGGCCGGCGGGGGCGGGGTCAAGCGTTCAGGGCGGGGATGATCTGCGCGCCATACGCGTCGATCGTGGACTCCTTCGCGTCGTGCATGTCGTAGACCGCGAACTGGTCGACGCCCAGGTCGCGCAGCGCCCGCAGCTTCTCGATGTGCGCCTCGGCCGGGCCCAGCAGGCAGAACCGGTCGACGATCTCGTCGGGGACGAAGTCCGTGGACGGGTTCCCGGCGCGGCCGTGGTGGCTGTAGTCGTAGCCCTGGCGGGCTTTGACGTAGTCGGTGAGCTCGTCGGGGACCATGCCGGAGTGCTCGCCGTAGCGGGAGACGAGGTCGGCGACGTGGTTGCCGACCATCCCGCCGAACCAGCGGCACTGATCGCGGGCGTGGGCCAGGTCGTCACCGACGTACGCAGGCGCCGCCACACAGATCGTGATCGCGGACGGTTCCCGGCCCGCCTCGACCGCGGCCTGCCGCACCGCCTTGATCATCCACTCGGTGAGGTAGGGGTCGGCGAGCTGGAGGATGAACCCGTCCGCCTTCTGCCCGGCCAGCGCGAGTGCCTTGGGGCCGTACGCGGCCATCCAGACGGGGAGTCTGCCGTCCTTGATCCACGGGATGCGGACCGGGCTGCCGTCGACGGACGCCTCGCGGCCCTCGGCGAGGTCACGGATGACGTCCATGGCCTCGCCGAGGCGGGCCAGGGTGTTGGGAGCGCGGCCCGCGACCCGCATCGCGGAGTCGCCACGGCCGATCCCGCAGACGGTGCGGTTGCCGTACATGTCGTTGAGGGTCGCGAAGGTCGAGGCGGTGACCTCCCAGGTGCGGGTGCCCGGGTTGGTCACCATCGGGCCGATGTGGAGCTTGGCGGTGTTGGCGAGGATCTGGCTGTAGATGACGAAGGGCTCCTGCCAGAGGACGGCGGAGTCGAAGGTCCAGCCGTAGCGGAAGCCGTTGCGCTCGGCGCGCTTCATGAGGCTGATGACCTGGGAGGCGGGCGGGTCGGTCTGCAGGACGAGGCCGAAGTCCATGCGGTGCTCCTTGCTGGGGAGTACGGGCCCCGGGGCGTGCGGGCCCCGGCGCCCCCTTACAGGTACTGGCAGGTGGAGCGGTGGACGAAGGCACCGTGGCCGGCCCGGCCGATGTACTCGCGCCGATCGACGACGAGTTCACCGCGCGAGAGGACGGTGTCGACACGGCCGGTGATCCGCCTGCCCTCGTACGCCGAGTAGTCCACGTTCATGTGGTGCGTCTCGGCGGAGATGACCTGCTCGGCGTGCGGATCGTAGAGCACGATGTCGGCGTCGGAGCCCGGCGCGATGGTGCCCTTCTGCGGGTAGAGCCCGAACATCCGGGCGGGTGTGGCGCAGGCGATCTCGATCCACCTGCGGCGGCTGATGTGGCCGTCCACCACCGCCTGGTGCAGGAGGTCCATGCGGTTCTCCACGCCCGGGAGCCCGTTGGGGATCTTCGAGAAGTCGCCCCGCCCCAGTTCCTTCTGGCCGCGGAAGCAGAAGGGGCAGTGGTCGGTGGAGACGACCTGGAGGTCGTTGGTCCGCAGACCCTGCCACAGGGCGGCCTGGTGTTCCCGGGGCCGCAGCGGGGTGGAGCAGACGTACTTGGCGCCCTGGAAGTCCGGCTCGGCCAGGTTGTCGGTGGACAGGAACAGGTACTGCGGGCACGTCTCCCCGAAGACCGGGAGCCCCTTGTCCCGGGCGGCGGCCAGCTCCGCCACCGCTTCCTGCGCCGAGACGTGCACGACGTACAGCGGGGCGCCGGCCACCCGCGCGAGCTGGATGGCGCGGTGGGTGGCCTCGGCCTCCAGGAGCACCTTGCGGACCTCGCCGTGGTGGCGCGGATCGGTCTCGCCGCGCGCCAGGGCCTGCTCGATGAGGACATCGATGGCGATGCCGTTCTCCGCGTGCATCATGATCAGGCCGCCGTTGGAGGACGCCCGCTGCATCGCGCGCAGGATCTGGCCGTCGTCCGAGTAGAAGACCCCCGGATACGCCATGAACAGTTTGAACGAACTCACGCCTTCCTCGACGAGTCCGTCCATTTCCTTGAGCGTGTGCTCGTTGACGTCCGACACGATCATGTGGAAGGCGTAGTCGATCGCGCAGTTCCCGTCGGCCTTGGCGTACCAGGCGTCCAGGCCGGCCCGCAGGGACTGCCCCTGCGACTGGACCGCGAAGTCGATGATCGTCGTCGTACCGCCCCAGGCCGCGGCCCGCGTCCCGGTCTCGAAGGTGTCCGATGCGGAGGTCCCGCCGAAGGGCAGCTCCATGTGGGTGTGCGCGTCGACCCCTCCCGGGATGACGTACTTGCCGGTCGCGTCGATCGTGCGTCCGGCCGTCCAGGCCCCGGCGGCCGCGGAGCCGTGCGCGGCGAGCGCCGCCACGCGGCCGTCCTCGATCAGGACGTCCGCGTGGAGTTCGTCCGCGGCGGTGACGACCAGGCCACCGCTGATGAGAGTGCGGTTGCTCATGCGTGGTTCCCCCTAGTCGACCCGGTTCGCTTGACGGAGTGCCCGTTCGAGGATCTCGGCGCCCTCCTCCGCCTCGGCAACGGTGAGGGAGAGCGGCGGCGCGACGCGCAGCACGCTGGTGTTGTAGCCACCGCCCTTACCGAGCAGCAGGCCGCCTTCGCGGGCGGCCTCCAGCACGGCGGAGGCGGCGGCCGGGTCGGCCTCGTCCGTGCCGGGCCTGGTCAGCTCGATGCCCGCCATCAGGCCCCGGCCGCGGACCTCCCGTACGGCGGGAACGTTGGCGGCAATGCCGCGCAGCCGTTCCAGCAGCAGGCCGCCGACGCGGCGGGCGTTACCCTGGAGGTCGTGTTCCAGCAGGTAGCCGAGATTGGCGATGCCGGCCGCCATGGTGACGGGCGAGCCGCCGAAGGTGGAGATGGAGTTGGAGTCCAGGCAGTTCATCACCTCGGCGCGGGCGACGACACCGCCGATGGACATGCCGTTGCCGATGCCCTTGGCGAAGGTGAGGATGTCCGGCGGGCCGTTCTGGGCGTGGGCCTGCCAGCCCCAGAAGTGGTCGCCGGTGCGGCCCCATCCGGTCTGCACCTCGTCGCTGATCCAGAGGATGCCGTGGCGGTCGAGGACCTCGCGGAAGGCTCCGTACAGGCCGTCGGGCGGGGACGTGAAGCCCCCGACGCCCTGAACCGGTTCGGCGATGAGCGCGGCCACTCCCCCGCGGGCCTGGCCCAGTACGTCCTGGAGGTCGGCGACGGCCGCGGCGGTGAAGGCGGTGTCGTCGAGGTGGGCGAAGGGGCCGCGGGTGCGGACGGCGCCGTGGACGTAGTACGTCTGCAGCGGTGAGAGGCTGGTCGGCGACCAGCTGCGGTTGCCGGTCACGGAGACCGTGGAGAAGGACCTGCCGTGGTAGCTGTTGCGCATCGCCAGGATCTGGTTGGAGCGCCGGTACGTCGTCGCCAGGAGCAGGGCGGTGTCGTTGGCCTCGGTGCCGGAGGTGGTGAAGAAGACGCGGGCGTCGGGGATGCCGGACAGGGCGGCGACCCGCTCGGCCAGCTCGATCATCGGCCGGTTGAGGTACAGGGTGGAGGAGTGGATGATCCGCCCGGCCTGCTCGGCGACGGCCTTGGTGACCTCGGGCAGGGCGTGGGCGGTCATCGTGGTGAGGATGCCGCCGAAGAAGTCGAGGTAGCGCTTGCCGTCGGCGTCCCAGACATGGCGCCCCTCGCCGTGGGTGAGCTCGATGGGGTTCTCGTAGTAGAGCGCGAGCCAGTCGGGCAGGACGGTGCGATGGCGGTGGTGGAGCGGGGTGGGGTCGGTCACGGCTGTACGAGCCCTCCGTAGGCGTCGGGGCGACGGTCGCGGTAGAAGGCCCACTGGTCGCGGACCTCCTTGATCTGGTCGAAGTCGAGGTCGCGGACGAGGAGTTCCTCCTCCTTGTCGCTGGCGACGTCGCCGACGAACCGGCCGCGCGGGTCAACGAAGTAGCTGGTGCCGTAGAAGTCGTTGTCGCCGTACTCCTCCTGGCCGACCCGGTTGATGGCCGCGATGAAGTACTCGTTGGCGACGGCCGCGGCGGGCTGCTCCAGCTGCCACAGGTAGGCGGAGAGGCCACGGTGGGTGGCGGACGGGTTGTAGACCAGTTGGGCTCCGGCCAGGCCCAGTTGGCGCCAGCCCTCGGGGAAGTGGCGGTCGTAGCAGATGTAGACGCCGATCCGGCCGACGGCGGTGTCGAAGACGGGCCAGCCCAGGTTGCCCGGGCGGAAGTAGTACTTCTCCCAGAAGCCCTTGACCTGCGGGATGTGGTGCTTGCGGTACTTGCCGAGGTAGCTGCCGTCGGCGTCGATGACGGCGGCGGTGTTGTAGTAGAAGCCCTCGCTCTCCAGCTCGAAGACGGGGACGACGATGACCATCCCGGTCTCGCGGGCGAGGTCCTGCATGCGGCGGACGGTCGGGCCGTCGGGGACGGCCTCGGCCCAGCGGTAGTGCTCGGGCTCCTGCACCTGGCAGAAGTAGGGGGCGTTGAACACTTCCTGGAAGCCGATGATCTTCGCGCCTTCGGCGGCGGCCCGACGGGCGTACTCCTCGTGCTTGGCGATCATCGATTCGGTGTCTCCGGTCCAGGTGGCCTGGACCAGCGCGGCGCGGACGACTTGGGCCATGAGCTGCTCCTTGCGACGGGAACGCCGGTTCTACGCACGTAGACGGAGTGCGTAGGGAGTAGAACGTAGGCCTCGCCACAGCGTGGGGCAAGACCGCCGTGCACGGTTGGAGTAGTCGATCACGTTACGTCGCGCGGTGGTCGATAGCGGTCAGCAGGCGGGGCTTTGACGACATGAAGCGGGGGGTGTCCGCAACACGGCCCCGTCCCCGCCTCCGTATCGGCCTCCGTATCGGCCTCCGTCGTGGTGCCCGCCTCTCCACGCTCACCCGTACCGCAAGGGAGACCGTGGAGCCCACCGCCGCAAGCGCGGTCATCGACGGGCGTTGCGGCCCCTTGGGGTGGCCGCTTACGCTCCTGCCCCTGACCACTCCGCGAGCCGCTGCACTCCAGCCGCCCCGCGAAACCCGCAGGTCAGACCGTAGGATCCTGCTGGAGTACTAGGTGGCGACGATGCCGGCCACCCGCAGGGCGTGCAGGAGGTCGCGGTGGCGGGCGCCGGAGAGTAAACCGGCCGCCTGGAGCAGACGGGGGGCGAGCCACCGCGGGTCGTACCGGGCCAGGGCGGCGGCCTCCTCCGCGGTGCGGACCCGCACGAAGGCTCCGAGCAGGGCGTCGGCCTCCCGGTTCCGGCCGGCCGCGCCGAGCGCGAGGGCCGCGTCCGCGACCTCGGCGGAGGGGCGGGCGACGCCCTGGCGCAACAGGGTGTCACGGTCGGCCTCCCGGCCGGCGTCGCCGAGGGCCGCTGCGGCGGCCGCGAGCCGTTCGGGCGGTAGCGAAGCCGCTTCCCAGAGCAGGGTGGCCCAGTCGGCGGTGAGCCCCGCGCGGGCGAGTTCGGCGGCCAGGGCGGGCAACTGTCCGGCGGGCCAGGCCGCGGCCTGGCAGAGCAGGGCGTGCGCCTCACCAGTACGCCCCTGCGCGCGCAGGGCGAGCAGTTCGGCGGCGACGGCCCGCGGCCTGCCGGGCGGTGGCGCGGGCTCGGGCGCGGCCTCCGGTACGGCCGCGGGCTCGGGCTGCGGCTCGGGCCGCGGCTCGGGTGCGGCCTTCGGCGGGCCGAACCGGGCACCGCGCGGGGCGGGACGGGCTTCCGGGCTGCCCGGCCCACCCGGGGCGTGGGCGTCCGGGTGGCCGGGAGGCGGGGTGAACGCCAGGGGCTCGGAAGCCGCCGTCCCGGCGTACCGGGCACCCCCGACCCGCCGCGCCCCGCGCAGCCACCGTCCCTCGGCCCGCCCGACGGGCGGCAGCACCGCCGTCGCGCCCTCGTCGGCCCCGCCGGCCCCGTCCTGCGGCCGGGCTCCCGCCCGTGCAGCGGTCCGGGCGGACGCGGCAGCCCCCGGTTCCGCGGCCTGCGGGCCCGGATCCTCCGGCCCCGCACCCGCTTCGGCCGGGGACGCCTGCCGGGTGCCCGCCGGGGCGGTGTCCCCGACGGGCCCGGCGGGTACGCCCGCACGGGGCGCAGGCACCGGTCGCGGGTCCGTTCCGGTAGCGGGCCGGGGCGGACGTGCGGGCCGCTGCTGGGGGACGACCTGCGGCGGGGCGGCCTCCAGGGCGGCCAGGCGGGCCGCCAGGTCCTCGTGGCGGGCCGCGGCGCGGGCCACGTCGTCCTGGGTCCAGGACAGTTCGCGGGTCAGGGCTTCGGTCTCGGCCCGGTCTGCGGTCCCGCCGAGCCGTGCGGTCAGGGTCCGCAGGGCGGCCTCCGATTCGGCCCGCTGGGCCGCGGCCGCCGCGAGCAGGGTCCGCAGTTCTTCGCCGCCCCCCGGCAGTCGGTCCCACACGGTGACCGCTGCCGCCCGCAGCCGCGCGGCGTATACCGTCTCCCGCGCCGCGAGCTCCTTGCCGCCCACCCCCGCCAGGTCCCGCAGCAGCGACTCCACCACGTCCCACGGAGGTATCGCCACCCCGTCCAGGCAGGCCCGCATGCCCTCCGGATCCCGACGCAGGAACTCCCCGTACCAGCCCGCTCCGGCATCCAGCCTCTGCGTCAACCCCCGCAAATATCCGGAGAGTTGACTGATCGCAAGTGAAGTCGCGGTCTCCATGACCGCATTGGACCCCACCCGTGTTACGGGCGGGCTACGGGAGTCTCAAAGCTTGACGGCGATCGCGGTGTGCGGGCGCTTGCCCCGCCGCACCAGAGCGGCGGGCACGTCCACCGCCCAGAACTGCCAGGTGTACTTGCGCGACATCAGCTTGCGCACCCGGCGCAGGCCGTCGTCGTCGAGCAGCCGGGCCTGCCCCTCGTACACGGGAGTCCCCTCCTCCAGGCGCCCGCGCACGTCGCACGCGGCGACGGTGACCCGCCCGTCGTTGCGGATGCGCTTGACCTTCCACGAATCGCTGCGCGTCCACACGTACAGCTCACCCCCGTCGGCGACCGCCCACACGGGCGTGGCCACGGGCGTGCCGTCCTTGCGGAACGTGGTGAGGCTGACGTACCGCGCGCTGCCGAGCTGCTGGAGACCCATACCCGGACCCTAGCGCGGACGGCCGGCGACCCGGCCCACCGCCGCCGCATCGGCCGGGGCCGGGTGGGGGAAGGGCGGGGTGGGGGCGACACGGCGCGCCCACGTCCCGGGCGCGGCGCGCCCCGGCGGCGGATGGGCACCTCGCGCCACCTGTCGGGGGCGGGAACGTCAGCTCACCGCTCAGCGGCCGTGCGGGCCGCCCGGCTCAGCGGGTCCCGTGCGGCCGCGCCCGTCCGCGTCGTGCACGGTTCCCGGACGGCCGTCCGGCAGGGCGCACGCCGCCAGCAGCAGGCCTCCCGCGAGGAGGGCGCCGACGGCTGCGCATCCGAGTCGCTTGGCTGCGTTCGTTGCTGACACGTCCTGACGTCTGCCCCGCCCGCGGCACGTTCCACCGCAGTTTGGGCCGTTCGGCCCCGGCTCCCGCCCGAACGGCACGATCGCGGTGGCACGGACGCCGCCCGGTGCGACGGCGTCGGCGACGACCGGACCCCGCGCTCCGCCGACGGCACCCGCGCCGCCCGTGCGGAGCCCGCGATCGCGATCACCGGACGCGGGCCGGGGTCCTCACCGCGGTCCGTCCGTGCTCCGTCCTCCTGGGGCGTCCTTCACCATGTGCCGTGCGGGTGTACGACCATGGCCGAGCCACCGCCGCGTCGGGAGGTCTCGGCCGCCGCCAGCCAGCGGCCGTCGGGCAGCCGCTGGACGCCGGTGGCGGCGCCGATCTCCGGGTTCTGTCGGAAGCCCTGGCCCAGGGCTTCCAGTTCGGCGCGCAGCGGACTGTTCCACAGGCCCGGCTCCAGCTCGGTGGTGGTCTGGTTGCGCTGGCTGGCCCGTGGCGTGGCGATGGCGTCGACGAGCGGCAGGCCCCGGTCCAGGTGGCCGGTCAGGGTCTGCAGGACGGTGGTGATGATCGTGGCACCGCCGGGCGACCCGACCGCCAGCACCGGCCGGCCGTGGTCCAGCACGATCGTCGGGGACATCGACGAGCGCGGCCGCTTGCCGGGGCCGGGCAGGTTCGGGTCCGGGACTCCGGGGGCCGCCGGGGCGAAGGAGAAGTCGGTGAGCTCGTTGTTGAGCAGGAACCCGCGGCCGGGGACCGTGATCGCGCTGCCCCCGGTGGACTCGATGGTCAGGGTGTAGGAGACGACGTTGCCCCACCGGTCGGCGACCGTCAGGTGCGTGGTGTTCTCGCCCTCGTACGTGGTGGGGGCGGCCTGCCCGGTGGTGGCACAGGGCTGCGGGCTGCGCGGGTCGCCGGGGGCCAGCGGGCTGGTCAGGGCCCGGTCGGGCCTGATCAGGCAGGCTCGGGAGTCGGCGAACCGCTGCGAGAGCAGTTCGCGTGTCGGTACGTCCTCGGCGGCCGGGTCGCCGACCCAGCGTCCGCGGTCGGCGAAGGAGATCCGGGAGGCCTCGATGAGGTGGTGCAGGTACTGGGCGTCGGAGAGCTTCGCGAGGTCGGTCCGTTCCAGGATGTTCAGCGCCTCGCCGACCGTGGTGCCGCCGGAGGACGAGGGCGCCATGCTGTAGACGTCCAGGCCCCGGTAGTTCACCCGGGTCGGGGTCTGCCGCTTGGTGCCGTACGCGCGCAGATCCCCGGCGGTCAGGTCACCCGCCCGGACCGTACGGGTGGCCGCGGGGTCCACCGGGGGCGTGCGGACGGCGCGGACGATGTCGTCGGCGATGCGGCCCCGGTAGAGGGCGCCGGTGCCCTTGCGTGCCAGTTCGGCGTAGGTGTCGGCGAGGTCGGGGTTCTTGAAGGTGGAGCCGACGGCGGGCAGGGAGCCGCCGGGCAGGAAGAGCTTCGCGGTGTCCGGGAAGTCCCGGAACCGCGCCTCGTTGAGCTCGGTCTGGGCCCGGAAGGTGGCGTCCACCGTGAAGCCGTCGCGGGCCAGTCTCTCGGCGGGCTTGAGCAGGTGGCGCAGCGGGCGGCTGCCCCAGGCGTCGAGTGCGCTCTTCCAGGTGGCCGCGGTGCCGGGGACACCGACGCCGAGGCCGCTGGTCTGGCCCTCGGCGAAGGGGATGGGCAGGCCGTTCTCCTGGAACAGGGCGGCCGTGGCGGTGGCCGGGGCGGTCTCCCGGCCGTCGATGGTGTGCACCCGGTGCGAGCGGGCGTCGTAGTAGACGAAGTATCCTCCGCCCCCGATGCCCGCCGAATAGGGCTCGGTGACCCCCAGTGCGGCGGCGGTGGCGACGGCCGCGTCGACGGCGTTGCCGCCGGCGCGCAGCACGGCGATCCCGGCGGCCGAGGCGTCGGCGTCGACGCTGGCGACGGCTCCGCCGTAGCCGACGGCGACGGGCGCCTTCGCCGGTGGGGCCGGGGTCGCGGCGGCGGGCGGGGCGGCCGTGGTCGCGGCGAGCGCGGCGACGACGGTCAGCAGCGGTAACGTGCGGGCTACGGCGGGACGGTGCATCCGGACCTCCAGTGGCAGCGTGGGCCGAGCCTAGCGCCGGGCCCGCCGCCCCGTCAGGGCGTCGGCGGGGGCGCGCCGTACGGCCGGACCGACCGGATCGGGCCCCGGCGGTGGTCCCGCCGCGGCCGGCCCACGCGGTCCGGTGACGCGGCGAGGTGCCGTGCCGGGGACCGCGGCCCGGTGAACCCCGCCGGTCGGCGTACTAGCATCCGGCGCATGAACGACGACGTGCGCAACATCGTGCTCGGGGTGATAGCCGCCGCCGTCAGCGGTGGGTTCGGCTGGTTCTCCCGGACCTTCCTCTGGCGGCGCGCGCTCCGCCGCAAGCAGGCGTTCTTCGGGCTGCCGACCGGCTCCGACTGCCTGTTCGTGGTCAATCGGCAGATGGGGGGAAAGGACTCCTCCCTGCACCGCAACGACGCCTTCGCCCTGCTGGAGATCTCCGCCCTGATCAAGGACTGCGGGGCGAACGTCCAGATCGTCACGCACGACACGGCCCGTCAGGGGTTCGGCGACCGGGCCGAGTTCTGCGTCGGCGGGCCGTCGTCCAACGCCCGCACCACGGCGCACCTGGCGTCCATGCTGCCGGGGATCACCGTGAACACCGAGACCGAGCAGCACGAGGACCGGGGCGCGATCACGGTGGGCGGGGAGACTTACCGGTGGCGCAAGGGGCTGGAGGAGTTCGTGGTGCTGGCCCGGCTGGTGGGCGGGGAGGGCGGCCGTCCGGTGTTCCTGCTCTCGGGCCAGACCGCGGTCAGCAACCAGGCGGCCGCCCGGTACCTGGGCCGACACCACACGCGGCTGGCGCGCAGGTACGGGGTGGGCTCCTTCTGCCTGGTGCTGAAGGTGGTCAACTCCGACGCCTACGGGCCGGACGTGACCGAGCTGGTCGCGGACGTCACCGGGCCGGCCCGGACACCCGCAGCGGCAGCCGTGTGATCCCGTTGATGAAGTTGGATACCAACCGCCGCGGCGCGTCGCTGAGTTCGGGTGCGGGCATGGCAGTACACCACTCCTGGTAGAGGGTGCGCAGCTGGAGGCGGGCGAAGTGCGCGCCGAGGCAGACGTGCGGGCCGTCCCCGAAGGACACGTGCGGGTTGGGCGTGCGGCCGAGGTCCAGGCGGCCCGGGTCGGTGAAGACGCGTTCGTCGTGGTTGGCGGAGGCGTGCAGGACGACGACCTTGTCACCGGTCCGGACCGGCTGTCCGGCCAGTTCGTGGTCGACGGCGGCGGTGCGGCGGAAGCTGAGGACCGGTGGGTGGACGCGCAGGAGTTCGTCGACGGCGCGTTCCGGGGGCACGTTCCCCTCGGCGAGCCGGCGGTACTCGTCCGGGGCGTGGGCGAGGGCGAGCAGGCCTCCGGGGGCGGCGCTGCGCACGGTGTCGTTGCCCGCCACGGTGAGCAGGAAGAAGAACATCTCCAGTTCGGCCGGGTCGAGTCCGGCGGTGGCCAGGGCGGTCATCACGTCGTCGCCGGGGTGTCGGCGTTTGTGGGCGGCGAGTGCGCGGGCGTACCCGAACATCTCGCCGAGCAGCGCCGGTGAGCGCGGGTTGCGGGGCTTGCCGTCGGGGCCGAGGAGCGGGGCGGGGGTGTCTTCCGGGTCCTGGTAGCCGATGACCCGTACGGTCCATTCCAGCAGCAGGGCCCGGTCGGCGGGCGGGATGCCGAGCAGGTCGGTGAGGTTGAGGAGCGCGTACTCGTCGGTGACGGTTCGGACGATGTCGGCGGCGCCGTCCTCGGCCGCGTCCCGGGCCGCGGCCAGCAGTGTGCGGGCCCGGTCGCGCACGCGCCCCGTGAAGGCGTCGACGCGGGCCGGGGTGAAGGCGCGGGCCACCAGGCGGCGCAGTCCGCCGTGCTCGGGGGGATCCTGGTTGAGCATGGTGCGGCGTAGGAAGGGCAGGTCGGCCGGGTCGGGGTCGCGGATCTGGGTGGCGCCCAGCCAGGAGGAGTACGTCCGGTGGTCGCGCAGGACCCGGACGACGTCGGCGTGCCGGGTGACGGCCCAGAAACCGGGGCCGGCGGGCCAGCCCTCGATCTCGGGCTCCGCCTGCCGGGCCACGGGGTGGCGGTCGCGCAGCAGCCGGTAGCGGTCGTGCGGGACCGCGGCGGCGTAGATGCGTGGGTCGAAGATGTCGGGGATGTCCGCGGCGTGGTCCATGCGGCCACGGTGGCGGGCGTGCGGTCGCGCCCGCAAGGGCGCCGCCCCCGCGGGCCGGAGCCGCCGGGCGTCAGCGCCGGGGGTCGCAGTCGGCGGCGGGAAGGACGGTGTCGGTGCCCTTGATGCTGACCCGGCTGAGGGTGTCCGGCACCGCGGAGACGCCGAGGGTGCACACCAGCTGGTTGCGGGCCAGCTCCGAGAGGCCTCCCACCGCGAAGGGGACGCTGACCGTCAAGCCCTTGTCCGGTGCGTACTTGCTCACCGCCACCGCGTCCACCTGCTCGTCGGAGACCTGCGGCAGCGCCGTGGTGAGTCCGGCCGCCGAAGCCGGACCGGTGGGCCCCTGGAGCAGCAGCCGCACGAGCGGTACGGGCGCGATGATGTACTCGCTGCTGAGCGGGAAGGGGACCGGGACGAGCCGGTCGCCCTCCTTGGCGACGAAGTAGAGGACGGCGGCCTTCTTACCGCCGGGGATGCCGACGGCGGCGGCGTGGCCGCTCTCGATCACCCCGGTGCGCTTGATCCCGCATCCGGCGAGCAGCAGGGCGCTGACCGCCAGCGCGGCGGTGGCCGCCGCGGCGCGGGCTCTCGTCGTGCGCCCTGTCATGCGCGGGCCTCCAGCGGCATGTCGAGGGTGAAGAGGGCACCGCCGGCGGGCCGGTTGCCCGCCCGGAGGGTGCCGCCGTGCAGGCGGACGTTCTCCAGGGTGATGGCGAGTCCGAGGCCGCTGCCGGCGGAACGGGTCCGGGCGGCGTCGGCCTTGAAGAAGCGGTCGAAGATGTGCGGCAGCACCTCGGGGGCGATGCCGGGTCCGCTGTCGGCGACGTCGACGAGGAGTCGTTCGCCGTTCTCGCCGGGTGCGGTGCGCACGGTGACGTGGACGGGGGCGCCGCCGTGCCGCAGGGCGTTGCCGACGAGGTTGGCGAGGACCACGTCGAAGCGGCGCGGGTCGAGGCGGGCGCGTACGCCGTGGGGCAGCGCGGTGGTGACGCGGTGGTCGTCCCAGTGGCGCCGTTCGAGCGTCTTGCGGACGGCTTCGGCGATGTCCACGTCGTCGAGGTTGAGCTCGGCGGCCCGGGCGTCGAAGCGGGAGATCTCCATGAGGTCCTCGACGAGAACGGCGAGTTTGCCGGTCTCGGCGCTGACCAGGCGCAGGGCCTTGGCGGTGTCGGCGTCCAGGCGCGCGGCGTCCTCGTCGAGGACCTCGGTCACGGCGAGCATCCCGGCGAGCGGGGTGCGTAGTTCGTGGGAGACGTCGGAGGCGAAGCGGCGGGCCCGGACCTCGGCCTCCTGGAGTTCGCGTACGGACTGTTCCAGGGCTCGGGCGGTCTCGTTGAAGGTGCGGGCGAGTCCGGCGAGTTCGTCCGCGCCGCGGACCTCGATGCGGGTGTCGAGGCGGCCGCGTCCCAGTTTCTGTGCGGCGCGGCGCATGTCGCGGACCGGCCGCAGCACGCTGCGGGCGGCCAGCAGGGCGGGGACGACGGCGATGGCCAGGCCCGGTACGGCGCCCTGCTGGGCGGCCTCGACCATGGCTTCGACGGTCTGCTTCTCGCCGGAGAGCGGGACGCTGGCGTAGAAGACGACGCCGGTGGAATCGGTGAATCCGTTGTGCTCGAAGACCGCGGGGACGCCGATCGTGAGCCAGGGGTTGCCGCGCTGGTCCTCGACGCGCTGGAAGGCGGCGTACTGGTTGTTGCGGACCCGGTCGCGCAGGCTGTCGGTGATCACGGTGGACGTGGGCGTGCCGGGGTTGGTGGAGACGCGTAGGCCGCCGTACTCGCCGAAGACGATCCACGGGTGGGGTTTGCCGCGCTTGCCGAGCTCGATGACGATGCGCTGCAGTTCCTGCTGGTCCAGCGGCAACTGGAGCTGCTGCTGCTCGACCTGGTCGCGCAGGGTGCTGACGGCGGTGTCCTGGGTCTGTTTGAGGATGGCGTTGCGCGCCTGCTGGTAGGTCAGGGCCGCGGTGGTTCCCGCGCTGATCGCGGCGACCAGGAGGAAGGCCGCTATCAGCCGGGTGCGCAGCCCCAGGGGGGCTATGCGTCGCACCGCGGCCTACAGGGGGCCGAAGCGGTAGCCGAAGCCGCGCACGGTCTGTATGTAGCGGGGGCTGCGGGCGGGGTCCTCGATCTTGTGGCGCAGGCGGCGTACGCAGGCGTCCACGAGCCGGGCGTCGGCGTGGTAGCTGTGGTCCCAGACGTACTCCAGGAGCTGCTGGCGGGAGAAGACCTGCTCGGGCGAGGCCGACAGGTGCAGCAGGAGCTTGATCTCGCTGGGGGCGAGGGCGACGCGGTCGCCGTTCTTCGCGACGGTCAGCCCGGCGCGGTCGATGGCGAGTTCGCCGTGCGTCTCGATGCCGGGACGGGACCCCACCGGGTCGCTGAGCCGGCGCAGGACGGCCTTGATGCGGGCTTCGATGACCTCGGTGCGGGCGGGTTTGACGATGTAGTCGTCGGCGCCCGCCTCCAGCCCGATGACGATGTCGAAGTCGTCGCCACGTGCGGTGAGCATGATGATCGGAACCTCGCTGGTCTGGCGGATGCGGTGGCAGACCTGGACGCCGTTGATGCCGGGCAGCATCAGGTCCAGCAGCACGAGCTCGGGTCGGAAGGCCGCCATCAGGGCGAGTCCGTCCTCCCCGGTCTCGGCGGCCCGCACGTCGTGGCCGCGGCGGCGCAGGCCGAGGCCCACCCCCTCGCGGACGGAAGGGTCGTCCTCGATCAGCAGTACACGTGGCATCCGGTCAGTATCCCAAGGCGTTCTTCGGCTTCTCCTCCCGCTACCGGCCGGTCTTGCGCCGCAGGGAGTCCAGCAGGTCGGTGATCTCGGCCAGGCGCAGCGGCCGGGCAAGGAGGACGACGAGCAGGACGAGGGCCGCGGTTCCCGCGCCGACGGCGGCGAAGTCGCCGAAGCGCTCGGCGGCGCGGGCGGCCACGTGGGCCGCGACGGCGGCGGGCGCACAGGCGGCGAGCAGCCGCAGGTGGGTGCGTACGGCGGTGGCGGGGCGTGCGGTGCGGCTGCCGGAGCGCGGGCCGAGCCGTCGCGCGAGGGCGTATCCGGTGACGGCGGCGCCCGCGAGGAAGGCGGCGGAGGAGGCGGCGGCCATGCCGGTGACCGCCCAGCGCGGGGAGAGCAGGAGGTAGGCGGCGGCCGACAGTCCGGCGTTGAGGGTGACGATGACGAGGTTGAGGAAGAAGGGGGTGCGGGTGTCGGAGAGGGCGTAGAAGCCCCGGGAGAGCACGTACTGCGCGGAGAAGGCGACCAGGCCGGGGGCGAAGGCCGCGAGCATGCCGGCCATGACCTCGATGTCGGCGGCACCGGTGCGCCCGTACCCGAAGACGCTGCCCATCACCCAGGGGGCGAGGGCGGCCATGAGGGCGGCGGCGGGCACGACGAGGGCGGCGCTGGAGCGCAGTGCGGAGGAGACGTCGCGGCGGACGGCGCCGAGGTCGCCGTCGGTGGCGGCGGAACTCATCCGGGGCATCAGGGCGGTGACGAGGGACACGGTGATGATGCCCTGCGGGACGACCCACAGCTGGTAGGCGTTGCTGTAGGCGGTGTAGCCGGCGCCGCCCGCGAGGCCGGCCTCGACCGCCCGCTGTCCGGTCGCGGTGGAGAGCCGGGTGACGACCCAGTAGGCGATCTGGTTGGTGAGGACGAGCAGGACGAGCCAGCCCGCGTTGCGCAGGGGGCGGCCGAGGCCGCTGCCGCGCCAGTCGAAGCGGGGGCGCCAGCGGAAGCGGGCCGCGCGCAGCGACGGGACGAGGGCGAGGGCCTGGACGACGATGCCCGCGGTGGTGCCGAGGCCCAGGAGCCGGGTCTCGGCGGCGGTGAGGCCGCCGGCGGCGTCGTGGGAGACGTACAGGAACAGCCCGAAGACGGCGATGATGACGACGTTGTTGAGGACCGGGGTCCACATCATGGCGCCGAACCGGCCGCGGGAGTTCAGCACTTGGCCGAGGAGGGTGAAGAGCCCGTAGAAGAGGATCTGGGGCAGGCAGTAGCGGGCCAGGGCCACGGTGGTGCTCGCCTGGGCACCGCTGTAGCCGGTGTACGCCGAGACGATGAGCGGGGCGGCGAGGACCGCTGCGGCGGTGAGGGCGACGAGGGCCGCGGTGCAGGCGGTGAGCAGCCGGTCGGTGTAGGCGGCTCCGCCGTCGGCGTGTTCCTTGGCGGCCCGGACCAGCTCGGGCACGAAGACGGCGTTGAGCGCTCCGCCGACGAGCAGGATGTAGATGATGTTCGGAACGGTGTTGGCCACGGCGTAGCCGTCGCCGAGGAGTCCGGTGCCCAGCGCGGCGACGACGACGGCGGAGCGGATGAAGCCGGTGGCGCGGGAGACGATCGAGCCGGCCGCCATGAGCGCGCCGCTGCGCAGCACCGAGCTCTGCGCCGGTGCCGCGCCGTCGGCGGCGGGGCCGGCCGGTCTGGTGTCGGTGGCCGTCACCGGCGGGCCAGGTAGGCCTGGAACGCCTTGTGGAGCGTCGCGTTGGCGACTCCGTCCATCGGGATCTCCCATTCACCGAGCGTTTCGACGACCTGCCCGCCGGTGCCGAGCTTCCAGCGCAGCAGCCCGAAGGAACGTTCGTCGGGGTCGAGGGTGGAGGGTACCCCGCGCATGTCGTACTCGTCGGCACCGAGGGCGTGCGCATCGCGCATCATGCGCCACTGCAGGGCGTTGCTGGGCCGCACTTCGCGCCGGTGGTCGGCGGAGGCACCGGTCTGGTACCAGACCCTGGCGCCGGTGCTGATCATGGTGTGGGCGGCGAGGATCTCGCCGCGGTGGACGGCCAGGTAGAGCCGCATCCGGCCGGGCTGTTCCTCGTTCAGGACGCGGTACTGCTGCTCGTAGTAGGCGAGGGAGCGGCCGAGCCGGAAGCCGTCGCGCTCCTCGGTGATCCGCAGCAGCCGGTAGAACTCGGGCAGGTCCGCGGGGGTGCCGAGAACGGTCTCCACTCCTGCCTTGTCGGCCTTGCGCACGTTGCGCCGCCACTCCTGGTTGAGGCCTGACCACAGGTCGTCGAGGGAGCGCCCGGCGAGCGGGACGCGGAAGACGTGGCGGGGCTGGGCGTCGCCGTCGTCCTCGCCGCCGCAGCGCTTCCAGCCGCGGGAGCGCAGCCGGTCGGCGAGGGCGGCGCCGACCGGGTCGACCTCGGTGGCGAGGACGTCGGATATCCGGCGGCCCGCTCCGGTACCGGCCTTGGCGGCGGCGGCGTCCCAGCGGCGGTAGGCGGGGCTGGGGCCCATGCGGACGGCGAAGGCCCCGGCGGCGCGCAGGTGTCGCTTGAGCGGGTCCAGCCAGCGGTCGATGCGCGGGTCGGCCCAGTCGGCGACGGGCCCTTCGGGGAGGTAGGCGAAGTATTTGCGGGTGCCGGGAAATTGCCGATAGAGAACGAGCCCGGCACCTTCGATCTCGCCCCCGGGCGAGTGCCATCCGACCATTTCCGAGCGCCAGAGGTCCTTCACCCGGGCCCAGGACGGGTGCTGGAGAAAGCTCGCCGCCCGGGTCCGGCAGAGGAAGGCCCGGTATTCGGGGAGGGACAGGGTGCGCACCCGGAGCTCCTGATCCTGGTCCTGGTCCTGCCGGGCGGGGGTAACGAGCAGTGCGCACACGGCTGACGGCCTTCCTGTTCGTCGTGCGGGGTCGTTCACAGGACTCTCACAGCCGCCCGTGACCGGAGTGCGCGGCGCATGTGACCGGACGATGACCGTTTCGCTGCGGTCCACGTCACAACGCGGAGGCCGAGCTTTTCCGCTGTTTGCGCAACCTAAAGTCGTCCCGTTCCCATCCTCATGTGCGAACGCCCATCACCACCACGACTCGAAGGGGCCCTTCGTTGAGCCGCACACGCCGCACCGCCATTGCGGGCACCGCACTCCTGGCCGCCGCGCTGACCGCCTGCTCGGGCGGGAGTGACGGCGGAAGCGACGGCAAGGGCAAGGACGAACCGAAGTCGAAGGCGCCCATGGCGGTCTCGGTGAACCTCACGGGCGATCAGGTCAAGGCGGGCCAGCCGGTGACCGTGACCGTCGCCGAGGGCAAGCTGGCGCAGGTGAAGGTGACCGACGCCAAGGGCGCGGAGCTGCCCGGCAAGATAGCCGACGACGGCAGGACCTGGACCTCGGAGCGCAACGCCCCGCCCGGTGCGGAGTACAAGGTGGAGGCGCAGAACACCGAGAGCCAGAGCGCCGTCACGCAGTTCACGACCAGCGCCGCCGACCGGGTGAACAAGGTCTCGATCAACGTCCCCAAGGGCAGCACGGTGGGCGTGGCGATGCCGGTGTCGATCGTCTTCGACAACCCGGTGACGAACAAGGCCGAGGTGGAGAAGCAGCTCAAGGTCACCACGTCGGACAACACCGAGGGCTCCTGGGGTTGGATCAAGGACCACTCCGGCAACGACCGTGTCGACTGGCGGCCGAAGGACTACTGGAAGTCCGGCACCGAGGTGAAGGTCGAGATGAACCTGAACGGTGTGGACTCCGGCAAGGGCGGCGGGTTGTTCGCCCGGGACTACAACACCGAGTTCAAGATCGGCAAGGACCGCCGGGTGCAGGTCAGCCTCGACACCAAGAAGCTGACGGTGACCGAGGACGGCCAGGCGCAGAAGGCGATCCCGATCTCGGCCGGCACTCCGGGCGGCAAGAAGGCGTCCTGGTCCGGGAAGATGGTGATCATGTCGAAGGAGGGCACCATCCGGATGGACTCCCAGACGGTGGGCCTGGACAACGCCTACGACAAGATGGTCGATTACTCGATGCGGCTCACCTGGTCCGGCATGTACGCGCACGCCGCCCCGTGGAACGAGGCCAACTTCGGTCGGACCAACAGCAGTTCCGGCTGCGTGGGGATGAGCGACGCCAACGCCGCGGAGTTCTTCGCCCAGTCCCAGATCGGCGACGCCTTCGAGGTGGTCGGCGCGGGCTCCAAGGGCAACGCCGACATCGGCAACGGCTACGGCGAGTGGAACCTCTCCTGGGACCAGTGGAAGGCCAAGAGCGCCCTGTCCGCAGCCCCGCAGAACGGCTGACCCGCGGACCACGCTGCTGACTTTCGTTCAATTGTTACCACCACGTAACTTACCGACGGGTTACCTTCGGTAAGACGCTCCCGTTACCGTCGGGTCACTTTCAGGACTCCGGTGCACGCGAGGAGCGACCGATGGAACGCACCACCACCGCCGCGGCCGTGGCGGCACTCCTGGCGGCGACCGCCCTGGGCCTGGCCCCCCACCAGGCCCAGGCGGCACCCGTACCCGCCGCGGCCACCGTGTCCGCCGCCGCGCGGACCGCCGCCGCAGACCTACGCTTTCACGACATCCCCGGCTCCGACGGCATCACCCTCAAGGGCAACGTCTTCACCCCGGCAGGAGCCCAGAGCGGCCGGAAGTATCCGCTGATCGTGCTGCCCACCAGCTGGGGGCTGCCGCAGATCGAATACATCGCCCAGGCCAAGAGGCTGGCCGACTCCGGCTATGTCGTGGTCTCCTACACCTCCCGCGGCTTCTGGCTCTCCGGCGGCCGCATCGAGGTGGCCGGGCCGCCGGACGTCGCCGACGTCTCCGCCGTCATCGACTGGGCCCTCGCCCACACCCCCGCCGACGCGGACCGCATCGGCCTGGGCGGGGTCTCCTACGGCGCCGGCATCACCCTGCTGGCCTCCGCACACGATCCGCGGGTCAAGGCGGTGGTCGCCATGAGCGGCTGGGCCGACCTCATCGAGTCCATCTACTCGGGCCGCACCCAGCACCTCCAGGCCGCCGGGCTGCTCGGGGCCGCCGGATACCTCACCGGCCGCCCCGGCCCCGAACTCCAGTCGATCCTGGGTGACTTCCTCGGCTCCCGGCTGGACCGCGAGCAGCAGATGATCGAGTGGGGCAGAAAGCGGTCGGCCTCCGAGCAGGTGGACCGGATCAACGCCAACGGTGCCGCGATCATGCTCGGCAACGCCTGGGGCGACACGGTCTTCCCGCCCAACCAGTACGCGCAGTTCTACGAGCGGCTGACCGGCCCCAAGCGGCTGGAGTTCCGCCCCGGAGACCATGCCACGGCCGAGGGCACCGGCCTGCTCGGCCTGCCCAACGACACCTGGAACAACGCCCACCGCTGGTTCGACCGCTACCTCAAGGGGGAGCGCAACGGCGTCGACACCGAGGCCCCGGTGCAGATCAAGTCCCGTAGCGACAACGGCTACGAGGGGTACGCCGACTGGGCCTCGGTCGGCTCCGGCGGCACCGAGAGGATCGCGCTCTCCGACAGCGAGCACCTGTTCGCGAACATCGACTCCGGGGCCAACGGCGGCGTCGTACTCCTCTCCAGCGTCCTCGACCAGTTCTTCAAGGCGCCCCCGATCGCCTCGATCCCGCTCCTCCCCCGCTCCTTCGCCGCCGTCTGGCGGTCGGGGCGCTACGACGAGGCCCGCCGGATCCGCGGCACGGTCCGGCTGCACACCACCGTCACGCCCACCAAGGGCGACGGCACCTTCGTCGCGTACCTCTACGACGTCGGCCCGCTCGGCGTCGGCAAGCTGGTCAGCAACGCCCCGTACACCTTCCACGGCAAGACCCCGGGCCGGGCCTTCGGCGTGGACCTGGAACTCTTCTCCACCGCCTACGACGTGCCCGCGGGCCACCGGCTCGCGCTGGTCATCGACACCGTCGACCCGCTCTACATCGAGCACAACCCCGCCGGCGCGCAGCTGACCTTCTCCTCGCCCCAGGGCGACCCCAGCTACGTCTCGGTACCGCTGCGCGAGCGGTGATCCCCGGCGGCGGCCGGGCCCGGACGGCCCGCCCTCCAGAAGCCCTCAGTGCTTGAGGATCTTGGAGAGGAAGTCCTTGGCCCGGTCGCTCGCGGGGGCGGTGAAGAACTCCTCCGGGGTGCGGTCCTCGACGATCCGGCCGTCGGCCATGAACAGCACGCGGTGGGCGGCGGAGCGGGCGAAGCCCATCTCGTGGGTGACCACGACCATGGTCATGCCCTCCCGGGCGAGCTGCCGCATGACCTCCAGCACCTCGTTGATCATCTCCGGGTCCAGTGCGGAGGTGGGCTCGTCGAAGAGCAGGGCCTTCGGGTCCATGGCGAGGGCGCGGGCGATGGCCACGCGCTGCTGCTGGCCGCCGGAGAGCTGGGCGGGGAACTTGTCCGCCTGGTCGGCGAGGCCGACGCGCTCCAGCAGCTCACCGGAACGCCGGTCCGCCTCGCCCCTCGCCCGACCGCGGACCTTGACCTGCGCGAGCGAGACGTTGGCCAGGACCGTCTTGTGCGCGAACAGGTTGAAGGACTGGAAGACCATCCCCACCTCGGCGCGCAGCCGGGCCAGCTCCCTGCCCTCGGCGGGCAGCGGCTCCCCGTCGATGAGGATCGTGCCCGACTCGACGGTCTCCAGCCGGTTGATCGCCCGGCACAGGGTGGACTTCCCGGAGCCGGAGGGCCCGATGACCACCACCACCTCCCCGCGGCCGACGGTGAGGCTGACGTCCCGCAGCACGTGCAGCGGTCCGAAGTGCTTGTTGACGTCCCGCAGCTCGATCAGAGGATCGACGGCCATGCGCTGCCCTGCCCACTCGGTGTCGGATGCCGGCGAGCGCAAACTATCCAGCCGTGGAAGCCACTTCGCCGCGACACGCCGTCCGCCGCCGCGAGCCGAGGTGCGCCGCGGTGCGCCGCCGTCTGCCGCGGCGGGCCGCGGTGCGGGTCAGCCCTCGGAGGCCTCCGCGTACGCCTGGCTGAGCTCGGGGGAACCGGTCATCGCCCAGGACACCCCCGACTCGATGACGTTCAGCTCCCGGCCGGAGGCCAGGCGGATCACCGGCTGGCCGTTGGGCCACACCTGCCAGGCCGCCCCCGGGACGGTCCGGACGATCACGGTGCCGAGGTAGAAACCCGCGTCGTTGCCGAGCCAGGGCACCACCTCGGGGTCCCGCCGCCAGCGCGGCATCAGCTGGTCGAGGGAGTCCAACGAAGCCGGGCTCCCGTCGAGTTCGAGCCCGGCCGCCCGTGCGTGGACCCGCAGCATCTCGCACTCCGAGAACAACTCGGCGACGCCCTCGGGGTCGTCCACGAGGGCGTCGGCGAGCCCCGCACGCTGTTCCGCTCCACGCCGGTTCAGCCAGTTGTCCAGGAAAGGGATGTTCATACCGCCCAGCGTCGCACCAGGATCCGCCGCTGGCCACAGGGCGCGCCTGGATCCGCCGCCCCGGATCGGCCGCCCGGGACCGGCCGCCGGCGGGGCTCCGGGCCTACCGGTCGAGATCGAGGTCGACGACGACCGGTGCGTGGTCGGAGGCACCCTTGCCCTTGCGCTCCTCGCGGTCGACATAGGCGTCCGTGACGGCCTTGGTGAAGGGCTCGTTGCCGTAGACCAGGTCGATGCGCATGCCCTTGTTCTTGGGGAAGGCGAGCATCCGGTAGTCCCAGAAGGTGTACGGCCGGTCGTACTTCAGCGCGCGCGGGAAGACGTCCGAGAGGCCGACGGCGCGCAGCGCCTCCAGGGCGGCCCGCTCGGCCGGGGTGACGTGGGTGAGGCCCTCGAAGACGGCCGGGTCGTACACGTCCTCGTCGGTCGGGGCCACGTTGAAGTCGCCGAGCACGGCGAAGGGGCGCGGGCCGGCCGCGTCCTCGGTGACGGCCGCGGCCAGGGAGCGGAACCAGTCCAGCTTGTAACCGTAGTGGTCGTGCTCGACCTCGCGGCCGTTGGGCACGTACACCGACCAGACCCGCACCCCGCCGCAGGTGGCGGAGATCGCCCGGGGCTCCTGGACGCCTTCGTAGTCGGGGCCGCCCGGCAGCCCGGTGACCACGTCGTCCAGGCCGACCTTGGAGAGCAGGGCCACGCCGTTCCAGCGGCCGGTGGCGTTGACGGCCGCCTCGTAGCCCAGCTCGCGCAGCTCCTCGTGCGGGAACTGCTCCGCCGAGCACTTGGTCTCCTGGATGCACAGGACGTCGGTGCCGGAGCTCTCCAGCCAGGCCAGCAGGCGCGGCAGCCGGGCGGTGATGGAGTTGACGTTGTAGGTGGCGATACGCATACCCGCCAACCTACCGCCCGGCACCGACAGCGACCGTCACAGCTCGGTGCTGTCCCCCGGGGCGAGCCGCCCGTGGTCGGTGCCGCCCAGCGTGTCCAGGGCGACGTCGTAGATCGGCCGGGCGATGTCGGCGAGGTAGGCGTCGTGGATGTCCAGGGCCCGGCGCGGCGCGACCTCGCGGAGGTAGTCGATCACCTCGGAGACCTTGTTCCAGGGCGCGTGCACCGGCACCATCAGGGTCTCCACCGGGACCCCCGGGACGGTCAGCGCGTCGCCCGGGTGGAAGAGGGACCCCTCCACGAGGTAGCCGACGTTCGTGACCCGCGGCATGTCCGGGTGGATCACGGCGTGCAGCTCGCCGTGCACCTGCACCCCGAACCCGGCCGCGGTGAAGGTGTCGCCGTGGCCGACGGTGTGCACCCGGCCCGGGTAGGCGGGGGCCAACCGCTCGGCGACGCTGCGCAGGGTCCACAGCCCGGCCGCCGGATTCGCATCGAGGGCGGCCCGCAGCCGGCCCTCGTCGAAGTGGTCCGGGTGTTCGTGGGTGACCAGCAGGGCGTCCGCCCCGAGACCGGCGTCCGGTTCGCTGAAGGCGCCCGGGTCGATGACGAGCGTGCGCCCGTCCTTCTCCAACTGGACGCAGGAGTGCAGCCGCTTGGTGAGCTTCATGATCCCAGGCTAGTACCGCGGCGGGCCCGTTTCACGAGCCGGCGTTCACGGGGTGGCCGTGGAGACCACGTAGACCTTCGGGTGCTCGGGGTCGGTGAGGTCCACCGTGATGTCCCGGTCGGGACGCGGGTCGGCCTGCTCCAGGCTGGTCCCGTACCAGGTGGCGCGGGGGCTCCAGCTCCAACCCGCGACCTCGGCGTCGTGGGGCGATATGGTGACCTCGCCGCGGACCAGCTCGCCGCGGCCGGTGCCGACGGAGGCGAGGAAGGCGTCCAGGTCGGCCGGGGTCACCGCGAACTGGGTGAAGAGCCGGCTCGTGCGCCAGTTGTTGGTCTCCAGGAACCCGACCTTCCAGGCCTTCGACGGGATCGGCACCTCGTAGATGCTGCGCTGCACCCGGGAGGGCCAGCCGGGGCGCACCTTGGACGCACCGACCTTGGCGGCCTTGTCCCGGCCGCTCTCGCGGCTCTGCTGGGTGGAGATCGCCAGGTAGCCCGCGGGCACGCCGATCAGCAGCACGATGATGATCGCGGTGATCCAGCGGCGCTTGACGACGTGCCGGCGGTCCTCGGCGGCGGGCGCGGGCGTGCCGCCCTCGTCGGGGGCCGAGGCCTGGTGGGGCAGGGTGGGCGGGTTCACGGCTGGTCCTGGTCCTGGTCCTCGGGTGCGGCGGTCTCGCGTCTGCGGGCGAACTGGCCGAGTTGGGCGTAGCGCTCGTGGCGTTCGACCCGTCGGCGGGTGGCGCGGCGGAAACGCCGGGCGACGAGCCGGGCGAGGTCGGCGGCGCCGACCATACCCGCCTCGGGGCCGAGCTGGGCCTTGGTGATACGGGCCTCGGGGCGGTAGCCGCGGCCGGTGAGGTGGCGTCGGAAGGCGTCCCGGGCGGGGCCGATCAGCAGGTCGTCGGCGGCGCTGACGCCGCCGCCGATGACGAAGCAGGACGGGTCGAGGGCGGCGGCGAGGTTGGCGATGCCGACCCCGAGCCACTGGCCGATGTCCTGGAGCAGCTCGACGCACATGGCGTCGCCCTCGCGGGCCAGCTCGGTGATCAGCGGCCCGGTGATCTCCGAGACGTTCCCGCCGACCCTGGCGATGATGTTGTACGCCACCGGGGAGTCGGCGGCGGCCAGCTCGCGGGCCTCGCGCACCAGGGCGTTGCCGGAGCTGTACTGCTCCCAGCAGCCGCGGTTGCCGCAGGGGCAGCGGTGGCCGCCGGGGACGACCTGCATGTGGCCGAACTCGCCGGCGACCCCGTAGCGGCCGCGCTTGACCTGGCCGCCTTCGAGGATGGCGCCGCCGATGCCGGTGCCGAGCGTGATCATGACGAGGTGGTCCTCGCCGCGTCCGGCGCCGAAACGCCATTCCGCCCAGGCGGCGGTGTTGGCGTCGTTGTCGACCATGACCGGGACCGCGAGCCGGGCCTGGAGGGCGTCGCGCAGGGGCTCGTCGCGCCAGGCCAGGTGGGGTGCGAAGAGGACCCGGGAGCGGTCGGCGTCCACCCAGCCGGCCGCGCCGATGCCGACGGCGTGCACGTCGTGCCGGTCGGAGAGGTCGAGCACGAGCTCGACGATGGTGTCCTCGACCACTTTGGGGCTCTTGGACTTGTCCGGGGTCTCGGTGCGGATCTTCTCCAGAATGATCCCGTCGGCGTCGACGACCCCGGCCATCACCTTGGTGCCGCCGATGTCGATGCCGACGGTCGGGACGCGCGGGGCGGTCAGGTGCGACCGCCGCTCGCGGGTGCCGATGGTGCGCAGGACGGTGCCTCGCGCCGACCCGCGGTGGGTGAGCGTGAAGTCCCGGTACGTGCTCATCGAGTCGTGTCGTCCCTCGTGGGTGCGGTGGTGCGGGTGGCCTGGTCGGTCGGGCCCGCCGGTCCGGTGCGGCCGGCTCCGCGGGCCGCGGCGTCCGTGACGCCCGGTCCCGATTCTGCCACCCGCTCCAGTTCGTGGCTCAGCTCGTCGAGCTCGGAGCCGCCCGCCATCTGGCGGGTGAGCTCGTCCAGGGTGATCGAGTCGCGGGTGTGACTGCCCGCCATGGTGCCGCGCTTGAGCAGCACGAAGCGGTCCCCGACCAGGTGCGCGTGGTGCGGGTTGTGGGTGATCAGGACCACACCGAGACCGGCGTCGCGGGCCGCCGCGACGTACTTGAGGACCACGCCGGACTGCTTGACCCCGAGGGCCGCGGTCGGCTCGTCGAGTACGAGGACCTTCGCCCCGAAGTACACGGCGCGGGCGATGGCCACGCACTGGCGCTCGCCGCCGGACAGGGTGCCGATGGGCTGGTCCACGTCGCGCAGGTCGATGCCCATGCGCAGCAGCTCGTCGCGGGTGGTGCGGCGCATGGCCTGCACGTCGAGGCGGCGCAGCGGGCCGCGGCCCTTCGTCGGCTCGGAGCCGAGGAAGAAGTTGCGCCAGACGGGCATGAGCGGGACCACGGCGAGGTCCTGGTAGACCGTCGCGATGCCGCGGTCGAGGGCCGCGCGCGGGTTGGCGAGGACCGTCTCCTCGCCCTCGATCTCGAAGGTGCCGGCGTCGTGCCGGTGCAGCCCCGCGATGATCTTGATGAGGGTGGACTTGCCGGCGCCGTTGTCGCCCAGGACGCAGGTGATCTCGCCCGCGGAGACCTCCAGGGAGACGTCCTGGAGGGCGCGGATGTTGCCGTAGAACTTGCTGACCCCGGTCAGCTTCACCAGGGCGGTCGTCCCGCCGCCGGCGGTGGTGGCTCCGATGGTGGTCACTTGCTCGCCTCCGCCCGCTTGCGGACCCATGCGTTGAGCAGCGTGGCCAGCAGGAGCATCGCGCCGAGGAAGAACTTGAACCAGTCCGGGTTCCACTGCGCGTACACGATGCCGTTGCTGGTCATGCCGAAGATGAAGGCTCCGACCGCCGAGCCGATGGCGGAGCCGTAGCCGCCGGTCATGAGGCAGCCGCCGATGACCGCCGCGATGATGTAGAGGAACTCGTTGCCCACGCCCTCGCCGGACTGGACCACGTCGAAGGAGAAGAGGATGTGCTGGCCGGAGATCCAGGCGCACAGGGCGACGCCCATGTAGAGGCCGATGCGGGTCTTCACGACGGGCACGCCGACCGCGCGGGCCGCGTCGGCCCCGCCACCCACGGCGAAGATCCAGTTGCCGGCACGGGTGCGCAGCAGGATCCACGTCGCGACGGCGACCAGGGCCAGCCACCACAGGACGGTGATCTGGAGGGTGACCGAGCCGATCTCCCACTTCGAGGCGAAGAGGGCGCGGGCGGAGGGGAAGCCCTCCATGTCGGCGATGGACTTGGTGGAGACCGTGCCGCTGATCAGCTTGGTGAATCCGAGGTTCAGACCGGTCAGCATCAGGAAGGTGCCGAGGGTGATGATGAAGCTGGGCAGCTTCGTGCGCGTCAGCATGAAGCCGTTGAAGAAGCCGATGGCGAGGGTGACCAGCAGGGACACGCCGACGCCGACCCAGACGTTGGCGGTCATCTGGTAGCTGAACATCGAGCTCACCAGGGCGGAGGTCGTGACCATGACACCCGCCGAGAGGTCGAACTCGCCGCCGATCATCAGCAGCGCCACGGGGACCGCCATGATCCCGATGGTGGAGGCCGAGTACAGGATCGTGCTGAGACTGGAGGCCTGCAGGAAGGTGGGGGCGACGATGGAGAAGAACACGAAGACGGCCACGGCGCCGACCACCGCGCCCAGCTCGGGGCGCGCGAGCAGCCGGCGCAGGAGCGAGGCCGGGGCGAGCCGTTCGTCGACGGCGGTGGCGGCGGTCATCGGCTGCCCCGCTCGATGTACTCCTCCAGCTCGGCTGCCTGGGCTGCGGTGACGATCTGCGGTCCGGTGAGCACGGGACGTCCGCCGCCGAGCACGTCGGCGTTGTAGCGGTAGAGCCACAGCAGGTCGATGGCCTCGTATCCCTGCAGGAAGGGCTGCTGGTCCACGGCGAAGCCGAGGGCGCCGGACTTCAGGTCGCGGGCCACCGACTCGTTGAGGTCGAAGGTGTCGACCTCGGCCTTGCTCCCGGCGGCGTCCTTGGCCTTGACCGCGGTGGGGGCGAAGGGTGCACCGAGGGTGAGGATCGCGTCGATGGACGGGTCGGCCTGGAGCTTGGCCTGGACGGCGGCCTGCACGGAGGGCATGTTCGTGCCCTCGACGTACAGGTTCTCCATCTCTCCCGGGAAGGTCTTCTTCGCGCCGGCGCAGCGCTGCTCGTGACCGACGTTGCCCTGCTCGTGCAGGACGCAGACGGCCTTCTTGCGGCCGCGCCGGCCCAGCTCGGTGCCGACGGCCTCGCCCGCGACCGTCTCGTCCTGGCCGATGTGCGTGAGGGCGCCGTACGCGGCGGACTGCGCGGAACCGGAGTTGACCGTGATCACCGGGATGCCGGCCTTGACGGCCTTCTGGACGACGTCCTTGAGGGCCTCGGGCTTGGCCAGGCTGACGACGATCCCGTCGACCTTCTGGTCGATGGCGTTCTGCACGAACTGTGCCTGCTGCTGGGCCTGGTCGTCGTGGGAGTAGACGAAGTTGATGTTGTCCTTGGCGGCGGCCTCCTTGGCCCCCTTCTGGACGATGTCCCAGAAGGTGTCGCCGTCGCCCGCATGGGTCACCATCGCGAAGGTCCAGCGCGGGGTGGAGACGGCCGGCCGGCCCGCCTCTGCGGCCTTCGCCCGCTCCTCGGCACGCTTGCCGCCCGTACTGCTGCAACCCGCGAGCGAGGCCCCCAGCGCCGCCGCGAGCACGGCGCCCACGACGCGTACCCCTGTCCGAACCCTAGCCACGTCGCCGCGCCCTTCCCTCGTGCATCTCGTCCGTCTCGTCCCTCTTGTCCGCCGCCGCGTCCGTCCCGCGCGCTGCGCCGTCCGTCATGATTCGGTCATTCCGGTTTCAGCCGCCCAGTATCCGCCACAGTGGACCATGAAGGGCCATCGGGGCATGCCCCCGCAGACCGACACGGCGGGATCGCTGCTCAGCGCGCGAAATCCCCAAGATCGATGCGAGCGGATTGACAGGCTCCGCCGACCGGGCCAATTTGAATCCATGCGCATCGGGCTTATCGGAACTGGCCGGATCGGCTCGTTCCACGCGGCGGCGCTCGCCCGCCACCCGGAGGCGGGCTCGCTCCTGCTCGCCGACTCCGATCCCGCGCGGGCGGCACGCCTGGCCGACCGGCTCGGGGCCACGGCCGCGCCCTCCGTGGAACAGGTCTTCACCTGGGGCGTGGACGCGGTGGTCGTGGCCTCCTCCACCGACGGTCACGCGGAGCTGGTCGTACGGGCGATCCGCGGCGGCCTGCCGGTGTTCTGCGAGAAGCCGGTCGCCCCCGACCTCGCCCGCACCCTGTCCGTACTGCGCGAGGTGTCCGCCCTCGGAGGACTGCTCCAGGTGGGCTTCATGCGCCGCTTCGACGCGGGCTACCTCACCGCCCGGGAGCTGGTCCGCTCCGGAGCTCTGGGACGGCTGCACACCGTACGGACGACGACGGCCGACCCGGCACCGCCCGCCGCCGACTACCTGGCGGCCTCGGGCGGCCTGTACCGGGACTGCATGGTGCACGACTTCGACATGGTGCGGTGGGTGACCGGGCACGAGGTGGTGGAGGTGTACGCGGCCGGATCGGACGCCGGGCCGCCGCAGTTCCGGCAGACGGGTGACGTCGACACGGCCGCGGCCCTCCTCACACTGGACGACGGGACCCTGGTCACGGCGACCGGCACCCGGTGCAACGGCGCCGGCTACGACGTGCGGATGGAACTCGCCGGGGAGCGGGACCAGGTCTCCGCCGGGCTGGACGACCGGACCCCGATCGCCTCGACCGAACCGAACGGGCCGCCGGCTGCGAGCAAGCCGTGGACCGGCTTCCTGGAACGCTTCGGCCCGGCGTACGAGGCCGAGCTGGACGCCTTCGTACGCCAGGCGCGGGGCGAGGGCGAGAACCCCTGCGACGGGCGGGAGGCCCTGGCCGCGCTGCGGGTCGCGGAGGCCTGCGAGCTGTCGCGGCGGGAGCGTCGCCGGGTCCGGCTGGAGGAGCTCCCGGACCTGCCGGATCGGTGACCGGTTCGACAGCCGCATCGGTGTGCAGGGCATCCGGCCACCCTACGGCGGTGATCCCCGGCTGACTGCGGCGCTTTCCGGCCACGCTCAGGGGGCGGGCGCGGAGGCGACGGCCCGGCGGCCCCAGGCGGTACCCGCGAGCACCAGGACGGCTCCGGCGTAGCCGAGGGGGCCCAGGTGCTCACCGCCGACGGCGACTCCGGCGACGGCGGCCCACAGGGGCTCGGTGCCGAGCAGCAGGCTGACCCGGGAGGGGGAGGTACGCCGTACGGCCCACATCTGCACGAAGAAGGCGAACAGCGTGCAGAAGACGGAGAGGAACGCCAGGCCCGCCCACTGGGCGGGCCCGAAGCCGGCGGCGGCCCACGGTGCGGCGCCGGTTTCGGGCAGGGCGGCCAGCAGGGCGAAGACGAGCACGGCGCCGCCGAGCTGGACGGTGGTGAGGGAGAGGGAGTCGGTGTCCTGGACGGCCTTGACCCGGGCCATCAGCAGCACGTGCAGGGTCCGGGCGAGCGCGGCCCCGAGGATGAGCAGGTCACCGAGGCCGGGCACGGTGAATCCGGCCCCGGTGCCCTGCGTGAGCAGCAGGACGCCGAGGACGGACGCGGCGGCGGCCCCGAGGAAGCCGGCGGACGGCGCCTGTTTCCTGATGGCGGCCTCGGCGAGCGGGGTGAAGATCATGGTCAGGCTGATGATCAGCCCGGCGTTGGTGGCGGAGGTGTGGACGACCCCGTAGGTCTCCAGCAGGAAGATCCCGCCGAGTACGAGCCCCAGCAGCCCGGCGCCCCGCAGCTGGGCGGGGCTCAGCGCACGCAGCCGCGCCCATCCGGCGAGAACCAGCACCGGCAGCACGACCGCGAACCGCAGCACCAGCACGGCGATCACGGTGTGCGCGGTGGTGATCCCCTTGGCGGCGAGATAGCTCCCGCCCCACACGACGGCGACGGCCAGCACGGGCAGATCACCGCGCCAGGCCCGGCGGGGAGCGGCGACGAGGGGTGGCACGGCAACGGTCACGGGAGTCTCCAGCGGGCGCTCAGGGGGTGGAGACATCGACGGCTCGCACGGTTGCGGGGCACACCGTACCGGAGCCGATCATGCGGGGCGACCCGTTTCCGGGCCGTCCGCTTGCGACCCGTAGCATCGGGCCCATGGCTGATCTCTACGCCGTGGACCTGGCGTTCGACCTGCTCGACACCACGCCCGACGCCGTACTCGCGGAGGTGCGCCGCCAGCTGACGGGGGACGGCCTGCTCTCGCCCCGGGGCCCGGCGTGGCGCGTCGGCGGCATGCTCGTCGGCGAGTTCGGCCCGGCGGAACGCGACGGCTGGGCCCTGACGGCCCGCCAGGAGATCCACGAGGAGCAGCTCCCGGCCCTGGAGGACCTCCTGCTGCTGCTCACCCCGCACATCCGCCCGCCGGGCCCGGTCGGCCGCATCCGCCACTACGAGCACGAGGCCCCGGACCTCCTGGTCCTGCGCGAGGGCCGCGTGGTCCAACTGGCCCTGGACCGGCGGTAGCCGAACGCAGGTCGCACCCCGTCCACGGCCCTACGGCGAGCTCGGCCCGCCCACCCGTGCCGGTCCTCGGGGGTCAGGCACCGACGGTGCCGAAGGAGGCGCGGCCCGTCGGCCGGTAGGTGTGGATGGCCGTCCCGACGGGCGTCGTCCGGGAGCCCGTCAGCTCGTAGGCGGTCGGCAGCCCGCCGGTGGGGAACAGCCGGTGCCCGGTGCCCAGCGCCACGGGGAAGACCAGCAGGTTGATCTCGTCCACGAGGTCCCGGGCGAGCAGCCACTGCGCGAGCTGCCCGCTTCCGTGCACCTGGAGCTCTCCGTCCAGCGCGTCCTTGACCCGGACGATCTCGCTCTGCAGGTGTTCCCCGTCGAGCACGGTGGCCGGCCCCCAGGCCGGCTCCTTGAGGGTGGTCGAGGCCACGTACTTGGGCAGCCGGTTCAACCCGCCCGCCACGGGGTCGGCGGGGTCGTCGTGCTCCGGCCAGTAGCCTGCGAAGATCTCGTACGTCTTCCGCCCGAGCAGGAACGCCCCGGCCCGGCCGAACACCTCGGTGACGAACTCCCCCATCCCCTCCTCGACGTACGGCGCGGCCCACCCGCCGTACTCGAACCCGTCGCTGCGGTCCTCGTCGGGCCCGCCCGGCGCCTGCATCACGCCGTCCAGCGTCACGAAGGTGGTCAGTGTCAGCTCGGCCATGCCTCTGCGCTCCTCGCTCGATGGTCTCTACGGATTCAGACTCCCGCCCCCACCCGAACTCATCGCGCCGCCACGCACGACCGCCAATGCTTACCACCGGTCAGTGAGCTCTTTCCACCTTCACGCTGAGCTGGTCAGGTGTAGGGCGAGGACGGCTTGGGCGAGTGCGGTGATGCGGACCGGACGGCGGCGTGCACGAGCACCGAGTTGGTCACGGGTGGACGCCCGCCTGCGCAGCCAGATACTCGACGCCGCGGTGGCCGGACTGCTTGGACACGTGGACGTGGACCGCGTGCCGGCCGGACAGCAGTGCAGGGTCGGCGTGGTCGCCGCGGAAGGCGACCTGTACCGCGTCGTGGCGGGAGCCGTGCAGGCCGTGCTCGGGTCTGTCCGGCCAGCGGCCCGGCCATACGAGGAGGACCGCGTTGCCGTTGTCGCCCAGTGCCGCGATAACCCGGTCCTCGGCCGTCCCCCGTGCGAACCGTGCCGACATCTCGAGCGGCAGGTGTGCCTCCAGTTCACGGTCGTCCATGACCGGCACGTCCGGTTCGCAGCCGCCGGCGCCGCAAGAGGGTCGGGCGCCAGGGTAAGGGCGGTGCACAAAGCGGGAGTTCGGCAGCGCCGCCGCCATTCGGCGGACCTCGTCGACGCTCTCCAGGTGCGTCAGCAGTTCCGCCTCCTCGCCGTGGTGTTCCATCAGCGCGCACAGCCGCATGGCCTGGCGGTACGCGTCGGCGGCGTCAGCGGTGACGTGGACGCAGCGTGAGTAGCCGGCCAGGCAGTCTTCGCACATGGCCGCATGGTGCCACCCGCTGGTCCGGACTGTCACCCGGAATGATCGGCGGACTCCGATGCCGAAGGGCGGCCGTCGGCATGGCTCCCACGATGCTTTTGACGGGCAGGGCGTACAAGCGGTGCAGGCCGATGGTGTCGAGGTGGAGAAAGTCCGTCGCGAGCAGGCCGCCCACCTGGGTCTTGAGGAACTGAGTCGACTCCAACCCGGCGGACGCGTTGGCCAGTTGGGCTGACAGGCAGGTGAAGCCCCTGGTAGACGGGTCTTCGACCAAGAAAACCGTCTCCTTCAGAGGCTTCGTGTGCTTGTGTACCCCTCCGGCGTCGACGTGTCCAGCTCTGCCCTGCGCCTCCTGTCCGCCAAGCTCCGCCAACACCGCCGGGAGCTCGGCACCCGGTGGAGGCGCCTGACTCCGGGCCGGCAGGCTCTGCTCACACTCGCCCACCTCCGCAACGGCCACCCCTACGCCCAGCTCGCGGCCGGGTTCGGTGTCGGCACCACCACCGCCTACCGATACGTCGCCGAGGCTGTCGACCTCTTGGCCGCACTCGCCCCGACCCTTGAGGAGGCTGCCGGCATCGACCAAGGCGCTTGTACTACTGGACGGCACCTTGCTGCCCATCGACCGGATCGCCGCGGACCGCCCTTTCTACCCCGGGAAGCACAAGAAGCACGGGATGAACGTGCAGGTTCTGGCCTATCCGTCCGGTCGGCTGCTGTGGGCATCGCCGGCTCTTCCCGGCGCTGTCCATGACGTCCGAGCCGCCCGTGAACACGGCATCGTCGACATGCTCACGGACGCCGGCATCACGTGCTGGGCGGACAAAGGATACTGCGGTGCCGGAGGCACAGTCCGCGTTCCGTACTGGGGTCGCTGGGAGACGCTCTCCGACGGTCAGAAGGCCGTCAACCGATCTCACGCCAAGATCCGGGCCATGGTCGAGCAGGCCGTCGCCACCCTTAAGTCCTGGCGACTCCTCCGCAAACTGCGGTGCTCGACCACCCGCATCACAAGCCTGGTCCAAGCTGTCCTGACCCTGCATCTGGCGAGCTCAGGCCGATGACGGAAAGAGCTCAGTCTGCAGAGCGCCGCCTACAGCAAGCTGCCCACAACGGACCATAACCTTGGACGGATAGCCCGCGTCTGCCCTATTGGGCTTATATGCTATGAGCGTGAACCTCATATCCCATGTTGCAGGCTTAGTTAGCCATCCTTTACATCGACACTAATATGCAGCCACAAAGGTCGCCTGCGCCACAAGCCCCTACTTGCGCGCCATCTTTCAGGCGATACACCTGTCGACACCGATCACATCTTGGGAATTGCAGGGTCGCTGCGGTGTGAGATGCCAGGCAAATCGAGCCAATCGGCAAGCGTCCGCCAGAATATGCACAATGCCCGGCCGGAGGGGATCCTCCGGCCGGGCATTGCATTGCGGTCAACCGGGCGCCACTTAGGACAGCAAATGGAGTCGCATAAACTCCTTATTACTACGCAGCTTTGGATACTCTCTTTCCAAATCGGAAATCAACTGCCTAATAAATGCGGAAGCAGAATTACTGAGCTCACCCAGTGACACCTCAGACGACCCGTCCACATAGTTCGCACTTATTTCCGCTCCACCGGAGGGCGACTTGCTAATAAAGATCTCGTCGGCCATGCCAGCGAAGGTCACCCTCCCACTCCCCGCGGATTCCACTCGGCGAGTAGCCTCATAGAATTCGACGGAAAAGTCGAGCATCTGAACCCCCCCTCCGGTCACGATGCTGAAATCGACGTCATTTATCTGCAGCTTCAGATCTCCCCCGAAGCACGAATAGCACAGATCCGCAAGGCTGGAAGTAGCGAGATCCATCTTACTCTGCTCCCGCAGTACGAGTGGATCGCTCGACAATGTGTAGTTGATTACAATCACGGGGGACCTCCTGCACCTGTGCCCATCTTGATCGGGAAGGCGGTAATAATCTGTTTCTTACGCACCACCACTCGGACGCCCGTCAATGGCTTCCCGTTCCTGTCATACCCCACCGTTCTCCCGAAGTCGAACTCATGGACGTGCCCCCCCTTCAGACCATTGGAGCCACGCGCCCCCTTCTGCAGGGCTTCCTCCACGAGGGAACGGATCGTCGTGGTGTTATCTGTAGAGAACTTGCTCTTACCGGGGTGCCGACTGCTCGCGGAGTGCCGGTTGAAAATGTGATGCCAGTCAGCCCCGTTGACCCTGCCGCCGCAATTGTGGACGAGGACGGGGGTGGCTCCCGCCAGCACATAGTACGTGTGGAGGTCGGCAACGGTGAGGTTGTAGGTCTCGTCGAAGGCCTCGTAGGCGCGAACTGCTGCAATCGCTACCCCTGCCCCATCGTCTGCGCGAAGGGTCTCACCCGGCTTGAGGTCTGCAGCGTCCTTCCAGACCCGGTCGGTTTCCGACCAGAACGGGTGGTGGCCCGTCGTGGTGATGGTCTTGACGCCGTGAGCAGTCTGGACGCTCAGGTCGACGTAGGTCTTGTCGTCCTCCGTGTAGATGGTCGCCGTAACGGTTCTCCCGGAGGTCTCGCCGGTCTCCGGGTCGGTCGCCAGGACCTCGTCGCCTTCGACCAGATCCTCAATGGGCTTGCTGGTTCCGTCTGCGAGGAGGACTTCCGTGCCGGCGACAAAGCTATTACGGCAGGGGGGCGGCGGCGTCCCCCTGGGCCCCCCGAAGCCCCTGAGCATCGGGCCGCTGCCATGCTGTAGCGCGGCAACTCCAACCTCGGCAACTGCCTCAACGTAGGTCATCTGGTTTTCACAGGTGACCCCTTCACGAGCACAGAGGAAGTCCGGGACCGACCAGTGGACAGCAGTGCCAGGATGACGGGGCCGACAGCCATCCCCACTCTTCATGTCTATGCAGTCGGCATAGATGTTGTAGTGCCTCTTGATGCTGGGGTCGCTCTTGTAAAGGGCCTTGGTGGACTCCTGGAAGGTCGGCACGTCCTTGAAGACGATGACGGTCTTGCCGATCTTCAGGGTGATCGGACCATCGTTGTAGTAGCTGAGATCCTTGCCCGGGGTGTAGTTCTTTGCAGCGGTGTTGCATCCGCCGCATCCGCCGCTGTCGAATCCGCCGTCGTTGTCACCCTCGAACAGCTTCAGGCCGCTCGGGTCCGAGTTGGTGATGGGGTTGCCGTTGGAGTACGTGTACCCGTTCATCTGCAGCGGGTCCGCGAGGTCGATGATCGGGTCGACCGTGAGGAAGCGGCCCGTCGTCGGGTCGTACTCGCGGGCGCCGATGTGGGTCAGGCCCGTGGTGTTGTCGTCGTTACCGACGCCGAGGAAGGTGCGGTCGCCGGGCCAGTAGGCGGGCTGACTGCCGCGCGCGTTGCCGTACGGGTCGGACTTGCGGCGGGTGACCTCCTGGTCCTTCTTCTGGTCGACGCTGATCGTCGCAGTGTTGTGGTGGTCGGTGAGCAGGTGCGACAGGGTGTGGCCGGTGGTCTTGCCGTTGGTGCGGCGTACCGTGGTCGGGGCGCCGGGGCTGCTGTAGTAGCGGACGGCGTCGATTGCCTTGCCGGCCTTGTCGACGGTGACCTCGGTCTCGCCGAGGTAGAGGGTACGGGCGCTTCCGGTTTCCTGGATGACCCGATTGCCGGAGGCGTCGTAGAGGTAGTTGGTGACGTTGCCGAAGCTCCACTGCTGGGCCGGCGTGGGCGCAGGGCTCGCACACGTGAAGATGTGCAGCTCGTTGCCTTCGGCGTCGTTGTCATTGGGGACGGTGACGCACTGGTTGGCACCGGTGACGAGGGCTTGCGGTTTGCCCTCAGGGGCGTAGGTGAACTTCTGATTGAGGTCCCCCGCCGCGCAGGCCTTCAGGACAGCCTTGCCGTTGGCGGCAGTGAGGCACTTGCCGAGGGCCTGAACGGTGTCGCCGGTGATCCTCCACTGCTGGGGCTTCGTCTCGTTGCAGGACAGCAGTTGGACGGTCGTGCCGTCGGCAGTGTTGCCGTCCCGGACGTCAAGGCACTTGCCGGAGAGGCCGGTGACCGCGACGGAACCGATACCGGGGCTGGTGGCGGAGAGGAGCTTGCCGCGGCGGTCCCAGTTCAGGGTCTGGGTGTCGCCGTCGATCGTGCGGGTCTTGGTGCTGCCGACCGAGCTGTAGGTGTAGGTGGAAAGGGAGTCCACCGTGGAGCCGGCTGTTCTGGTGGTCTTGTTGACCTTGGTCAGGGCGTGGGGCTGCTTCTTCGGGTAGGGCTGTGCTCCACCCGTGATCTCGACGCCGTACGTGTAGCTCGTCTCGTCCTTGAGCGCGCTGTTCGTGGGATCGTGATCGGTCAGCTTGGTGCGGTTGCCGATCTTGTCGAACGCGTACTCCTGGTAGTACGCGTCACCCGGAGTGCCGGAACCGACATCAGTGAGCGCCGGAGCGTCAGGCGTCGTGGGGCACGTGTCCTTGGCAGTCCAGGCTCGGACGAGCTGGCCCATGGCGTCGTACGTGAAGCACTGGCGGTCGACGAGCTCCGCTCCCTTGGCTGCTCCCGGGTACGAGTCCGTGATCGAGGTCGGGTTGCCGACCATGTCGTACTGGTAGGCGAGCGAGGAGAGGAGGTTCGACTGGGAGTTGGCGTCCGGTGTCTCCCTGTGGCTTGACGCCTTGGCGACCCGTCCCGTGTGGGGGTTGTAGGAGTTCGTCGTCCACACACGGTAGGGCGCGTTGCCGGCCGCGGTACGCAGTACCTGGCCGAACGGGCTGTAGACGGTATCCGCCGTGTACCAGGACAGGCCCGACATGGTCTGCACCATGCCGTCGGTGTTGTAGCGGGTGACGAGCCTCTCGGCGGCGAGACCGCCGACGGTTGCAGGAAGGGTCGTGGACTGGACCTTGCCCGTGGGGGTGTACGTGGTGCTGTAGGCGTAGGAGCCGGCCAGGCCCTTGGTGGTGGGCAGGTCGGGGATCGTGATCCTCGACCCCGTGGGCCGGTACTCGCTGTCGTAGCCGGTGACTTCGGTCTTGAACGAGTGGGTGCCGCTCCACCTGCGGGTGGAGGCGACGGGCTGCCCCTTGCCGCCCGGCAGCGTGTCGTAGGTCCACGTGGCTATCGGGGCGGCGGTCTCGGAGTCGTCGCGCAGGGCGGTCTTGCGGCCGAGTGCGTCGTACGCCGTGTACTGGGTGACGTTGTAGGCGTTGGTCGTCGAGACCTGCTGGTCGAGGTTGTTGTAGGTGAAGCTCGACTTGCCGGCGTCGGGGTCCTCGGACGCGATCAGGCGCCCACGGGCGTCGTGGCTGTAGGTCCAGTTGTTCAGGTCGGCATCGGTGACCTTGGCCAGCTTGCCGCGGACGTCGTAGGTGTAGGTGGTCGTGTTGAACGTGGTGAGGTCGGTGGCGGTGTAGTGCTGGATCTCGGAGGTGCGGCCCAGTGCGTCGGTCTTGGTCCTGACCGCCCGGCTGCCCGCCATCGGCGTGGTGCCGGTGGGCGAGATCGCGGTGCGGGTCAGGGTCGAATCGCCGTCGTACTGGGTGACGGCGGACTGCTGGGCGGTGCCCTTCTCCAGTGCGGTGACGCGGACGGCGCGGCCCAGGCCGTCGTAGGCGGTCTGCGTGGAGTTGGGAACCTCGGTGATCGACTTGGGAACGAAGATCTCCGTGCCCGGATCGCCCTCGGCGTGGTAGCCGTTGTTGGTCTGGCTGACGGTGCCGTTCGCGCTGTGCAGGGTGTCGCTGACCAGACGTCCGCCGCCGTGAGCCTCGCTCTGGGTCTGACGCGGTCGGAGCAGGCCGTCGTAGATCGCGATGGAGCTGGTGTAGGTGCCGTTGTCCTTGAGCGTCCGGGAGATGACGGCCGGCGCCTTGTGCTCGGTGATCTGGTAATCGAACGTGTAGGCAGCCTTGTCCGCCGCCTTCTGCGACGGGGTGCGCACCTCGGTGGTCCGACCCAGCGCGTCGTACGCCGTGGTGACCTTGCGCCCGTTGGCGTCGGTCGCCTCCAGCACACTGCCCCGGGCCGGATCGAGCTTTGTCGTCACCTGGTGGCCGAGCGCGTTGGTCGTGGTGACGGAGAAGGCGGGGCCGGTGGCCGGACTGAAAGCGATGCTGGTCGGGTTGCCCGCCGCGTCGTAGGTCTTCACGGCACGACCCAGCGGGTCGTACTCGGTACGGCCGGACGTCGTCCAACCGGTGCCCGCCCCGTCGATGCCGTCGACCTGGAACGGGAGGCCCTTGGTAGGTGCCGCCCCGAAGGCGTTCGCCGCGTCATACGACGTACGGGATTTGCCGATGACGGATCCGGAAGCGAGCGCGGCGGCTACGGCGGCCGCACTGCAGTCACCGGTCGTCTCGACGACTTCCGCTACCAGGCCGACCAGGTTGTTCGCCGGGTTGTGGACGTATTCGGGCTTGCTGCAGGACTCCTTGAAGGTCGTCCAGCCGGTGCCCTTGTTCTCCTTGATCGCGGTATGGGTGCTCAGGAGCAGGCCGTACGACGTGGCCGCGCCCTCGTACGTGGTGGTGACGCGCTCCATCCGCGCAGCACCGCCACCGACGTACTGGATCTTGTCACTGCGCTCGACGCCCAGTCGGTAGGCCTCGAGCGGAGTGGTGTCCGTACGAGGTCGAGAGGCCGTCTTCTCGCTCCTCCACGGCTTGAACAGCTCGCGGGACTCGACGCCTCCACCCGCGTTCGTGTACGTGATGGTCTCCGCGGCCTGCCCCTGGAACTGGAGCAGGTCCTCGCCGAGGTCCTCAGCCCCCGTGGAGTCCTTGACCATGATCTTCGCCGTGGGCGTCGACAGGCCCCGGAAGTAGCGGGTGGTGGTCTGGGACTGCTCCGTCGCGGTGGGCTTTCCCGCGTTCTCCGTCACACCCGTGGTGGTGACGACCTCGGCGTAGCCGCGCCACTGGCTGTGCGTACGCAGCTCGGGCTTGGTGAACTCGTCCTCCTCCTTGGCCCAGGCCGCGCCTCCGTTGTACGCGTACGCGGTGGTGACACCGGGCTGCCGGGCGACCCGGTCGATCTCGGTCACCTTCTCCACGACGTACTTGTTGAACCACTCGATCGGCGTCTTGCTCGGCGGCAGGTCCGGGTCCGGGGACCAGCGGACAGGGAAGCACCGGGTGTCGTTGCCCTCCTCCTTGAGGCTGGCGGGGCTGCCCACCGCACAAGGAGCGGAGTAGTCGACGTGGATCTCGCCGCCGGTTTCCGTGCGGATGGTCTCCACGCGCAGCCGGTCGAAGTCCGGGGTCGCCTCGCTGGCCGACTTGGCGACCCGGTTGGGCATGTCGACCTCGTTGGCGAGGAAGCTGACGGGCGGCAACGGCGGATCGTTGGCGACGCCGGTCGGACCGTATCCGGTCCGGGTGATGGACTCCAGCCACAGCGGGGGGTGCGTGTCGGTCCGGTGGCTGGGCAGGGACTGGGTCAGCGTCCACCGGTCGACCTTGGACAGGCTGGTGGAGCCTTCGGTGCGCTGTCCGTTGGTGGTGACGGAGACCAGGCGCTTGCGCGACCAGAACGTCGGCGAGCTGACGTAGCAGTTCGCCGCGTCCGTCTTGCAGTGCAGAGTGGTGGGGGTGTCCCACCAGCCGCGCTTGTCATCCGCGTTCTTCGAGTTGAACTGGTCCTCTCCGCACTTGGTGTTGCGGTCGGCGAAGCAGCGCTCGTCCACGCCGAAATCCACGCGGCCGGCGGGAGCCCCGGCGAGGTTGTCTGCGCGGAGACCGTAGAAGATCCGGGTGGGGTGACCGCCTCGGACGTATCCGACCTTGTTGACGTCCTTCTCCGAGAACTTCTCGTTCCTGGCGTACCGGTTCCACTCCCTCTCCCAGTCGATGACCATGGCGTTGCCGTGGACGTCCTCGACGTAGTCGAGGTTCCAGCGCCACGCCTGCGTGCAGAAGGAGTCCGCGTAGGCCGGCTTGTAGCACGGCTCGCCGGGATGGTTACCGACGACCGGGACCGTGAAGACGGAGTCGGTGACGGTCTTCGGCGACGTACCGTCGCCGTGCGTCCCCACACTGTGGCGGCCGTAGTGGTAGCGCGTGCCGTCACGCGTGGTGACGACCCAGTACTCGCCGTCCTTGGCTCCGTTCCCGGCGCCGGTCTTCAGCTCGACCTTGGCACCGTCGTCGGAGGAGGGAACCCACTTCCCGGTTGCGGCGTCGTGCACGAGTTCCGTGGTCGAGCCCGCGAGCGACATGACCACGTTGTCGCCGGCCCAGCACAGGTCGCCCTTCTTCTTGTCCGTGGCGTTGTCGTTGTTCGGCTTGCCGTTGTGCTCCTTGAGGTCGTCGGAGCAGGAACGGAAGCGGCGCTCGATGTAGCCGGGGCTGTAGTCCCAGCCGTCGCCCACCCAGGATGCCTGGCTGTTGGTCGCGGACGTCTTGCCGTCCACCGCCTGGGACGAGTAGGAGAAGGCGATGGCAGGGGTGGGGCCGGCCGGGGCCGGCGGAACCGTCAGCGGGTAGGACCAGCTGAATCCACCGCTGCTGCCACCGGCAGTCCAGGAACCCGAAGCCGCGAGCGATGTGGCCTTGTACGTACCGCCCGCACCCGCGGCGCTGTCGGAGGCCGCGAGGACCACCGATCCGCCTCCGGTGCCCGTCATGGTCCGCACGCCCTCAACGGTTGCCGTGCTCGGGTCGATGGTTGCGGTGACCGTCTTGGCCGACGGGTTGTTTGTGCTCGGAACGTCCGTGGACACGGAGCACAGCGGATCCGAGGGCCGCTCAAGGAAGCACGTCGGCAGCTGCTTGAGCTGCAGGCGTGAGGCCCATTCGGCACCGTAGAGGTCTCGGAACTTGGTGTAGTCCAGTTGCACGTCCACCGGCGTGGCGGCATCAGCCGGCGGCGTGACGGTGATGATCGCACCGTCGACGTCGGCGGCTTCGGTCTTGGTGCGCTCCGTGATGGCGGCCGACCAGGTACCCGACGGGGCGGCAGCGGCTCCCTCGGCCTTGCCGATGCTGACGGGGAGGGCGCCGATCTGAACGGGAGCCGTGGCCTCTGCCGACAGCGTCTCGCTGTCGACGGCCGCGGCCGGTGCCGCCTTGTGGGTCGCCTCGAATTCGGCAAGAGGCTTTACGACGTCGCCGCTCCAGACCTTCAGCTTCGCGGCCTCGGTCGCATCGAGCGTGGCCCGGCTCTCGCTCTGGAGCTCGGGCAGTTGCACACCGCTGCGGTCGCCCGGTGGCGCCGCCCAGGCCGGGGCGGGCAGAAGAGTTGCGGCCAGCACCACGGACAGCGTGATGCCGGTACGCCCGGCGAGGCGCGCGCGTCTCGCGCGGGCCCTTCTGCCTCCGGGCAGGCGGAAATTGTTCGCCGAGAGCGGCGACATGTGGACCCCCCCACGAGCTGCCGCCACGGCGAGGCACATGGCCGGCAGGAAACTGACAAATAGCCAGCTGATTGTGCGGGTAACGCGCAGGAAAAGTCACGGTTCCGATATCCGGTGTGCTCTTTGTCACCTTAACGACTGCACACGCTGGGGTAATGGGTACGAATCGGCCGTTAACGGCACGCCGGACGGGCGGTGCCACGGGTGCGGATGTCGGCGCGATGGTTCATGCTCGGCTCGCGCATCGTGTGTGCGAATGGCGAACGGGGAGTGAGCCCTTCGCGTTTCAGGCCGATGGCCGGACATCATTTGTGAGTACCGAGGGCTGCGGAGCTGAGCGCCCGAGGGGGGAGAAGTACGTCTGTGTCTGTCAGTGACGAAGGCCCGCCGAAGGCGGCCGAAAGAGAAGGCGCTGCCGCGGTGGCGTCCCGTTGGTACCGGCGCCGCCGAACCCTGGGAGGCGTCGCCGCATTGCTTGCCGTCGCCGTCGCGGTGCCCGTCGGGGTGCACGTCGTGGGCGGTGATTCCGGGGACCGGTCCGGTCAGGACACGCCGCTCGCCGAATACCAAGCGCGGCGTCTCGCCGAGAAGACCGGCAAGGAGGTGGAGGTCACCGCCGCGCGTGCCGCGAACACCACGACGTGGGCCCGCCCGGACGGCTCCTTCCGCAAGGAGATCCACAGCTCGGCGTTCCGTGCCGAGGTGGATGGCGCCTGGAAGCCCATCGACACGGACCTCGAGCGCGTCGAAGGCGGCTACGCGGCCAAGGCCGTCAACGGCCGCGTCTTCTTCGGCGGGGGCACGGATCAGCAGGGTGCCGGCGGTGACCGGGCTTCACGCAGCGTGAGCCGGGTGGCACTGCGCCAGGACACACCAGGCGAGGCATGGACCGAGCTGGTGCGCCTGAAGACCGATGGTCACGAGATGGTCGTGAGCTGGCCGGGTGTACTGCCAGCACCGGTCATCGACGGTCCACGGGCGCTGTACGAGAACGTCCGTCCGGGCATCGACCTCGTGATGACCGCACAGGACGGCGGCTACTCGCACCTGTTGGTGGTCAAGGACAAGCAAGCCGCGGCCGATCCTCTGCTCGGTGAGTTGAAGTACCGCCTCGCCTCGCCCGACATGAGCTTCCAGCTGGACGCCGAGTCGGGTGCGGTCAGTGCCCGTGACGCGAAGGGCGAGGAGATCGCCGGCTCTCCCACGCCGATGTCGTGGGACTCCAGCGGCAAAGTCGCCGCGACCGACGGCGTACCGGCGTGGAAGCCGTCCGAGACGGCGAAGCAGCACCCGACGCTCGGCCTGGCCGGTCTGGCCGGAGCAGAGGGCGCCCGCCTGCGTCCGGTGAAGGCGGCCCTCGCAGAGAACACGCTCTCGCTGGCCCCGGACGGCTCCCTGCTGAACGACCCGCAGACCGTCTACCCGGTGTTTATCGACCCGTCGTTCAAGGGGCACAAGCACTCCTGGACGCTCCTCTACAAGACGGAGGGGAATTCGAGTTTCTACAACGGGCAGAACTACAACGCGAGCGGTACGAACGAAGCCCGCGTCGGATACGAGTCCACCACCGGCGGCACGTCCCGTTCCATCTTCAACTTCGAGTTCGGCAGCCAACTGCAGGGCACTGCCATCCTCTCGGCCAAGGTACGCGCATTGCAGACGTACTCGTGGTCGTGTGACAACAAGCCGATGGACATCTACTCGACTCCCTTCATCTCTTCGTCGAGTACCTGGAACAACACGACCGGTTTCTGGAACTGGAAGGTCACCAGCGAGAACTCCGGTTACGGGTACAACAGCTCGTGCCCGGACAACTGGATCGCTCCCGACATCAAGGGCCTTGTGACGCACGCCGCGAACAGCGGCTGGGGCGCCATGTCGCTGGGGTTCGCCGCCCCGAACGAGTCCAACCCGTACTACTGGAAGAAGTTCATCGCCAACGGTGAGACCGCGCCGTACGTCGAGATCGTCTACAACACTCCTCCGAACATCCCCGTCGCGGCGAACATGAAGACCTTCCCCGGCGGCCCGTGCCTGACCAGTGGTGCCGGCACCGCCATCGGCAAGACGAACGTGACCTTCCAGGTCCAGGGCACGGACCGCGATGACCGGACCGACCAGCAGAACCTTCACGAGATCCAGATCGAGGTGTGGGGCAGCGACAACACGACGGTCTTCAACAAATGGCTGCCCGTCAACAGCGAGGGCTTCGTCTTCGCGGAAGTGCCCTTCGACGACTTCGACGACGGCAAGCAGTACTGGTGGCTCGCCCGGGCCAGGGACAAGGACGGCTCCTGGTCGCCCGGAAGCGGGCCGGCCGACTCGGGTGGCGGGGGCTGGTGCACCTTCACCGTGAGCCACAGCGTGCCGCCCAACCCGGCCGTCGACTCGATCGACTTCCCGCCGAGTGGCAACGGCACCGACTGGAGCCTCCACCAGGCCGGTACTCCGAACCAAACGCTGCACATCACTGGAAACGGCGCCAAGGCGGGCGACGTCCAGGAGTACCAGTGGAGCCTGAACCGCCCACTCTTCGACAAGAAGGCCACCCCGGAGTCCGGCGGTGACAAGGCGACCATCACCATGCAGGTCGACACCACCGGTCCCAACGTCCTCTACGTCCGCACCGTCAGCAAGTCGGGCAATGTATCCGGCCACACCGCCTACGATTTCCTGGTCAGGGCCAGGCCGGGGTTGGACATGCCCGGCGATGTCACCGGCGACGGCCACCCCGACCTCCTGGCCGTCGACGCGAACGGGGACCTGCTGACCTACGCCGGTGACTCAATCGGCGACACCGACGCCCATCTCCTCGCCACTCTGGACAACGGCACGCGTGTCAGCGGTCATTGGAAGGACGCACAGACCGGGCAGTCTGCACTCATCGGCCACTCCACGGACTGGTTCCCCGGGGACGGCCTGACCGACATCATCGCGCGGATGCCCGACGGCAAGCTCTACGTGTACCCGGGCATCGGCACGGGCCAGTTCGATATCAGTCGCCGCATGGAGATCCTGCTCCCCGCAGGAGCGCCGGATCCGGCGACCCTCCGGCAGATCGTCGTTACCGAGGACATCGACGGCGACGGCTCCCCCGACATGTTCGCCATCGCCGGCGACGTGTTGTGGCTGTTCTCGGGCTATTCCGGTGCCAGCTTCAGCTCGTACAAGAAGGTGGCCACCACCGTCTGGGACTCTCGCGACATCGTCGGCGTCCGGGACATCTCTGGCGACAAGATCCCCGACCTCCTTTACCGCGACAACCTCAACCCCAACCGCGGCCTGGTACTCCGCAAGGGAAAGCCGGGCGCGAACGGCGGCGTCGACCTCGTCTCCCTCAAGGACGGAGCGAGTGCCCTGGGCGGCCAGGACTACGGCTACGCCACCACGGGTTGGGGCCGGACCGCAGTTCCGAAGATCCTCGGCACGCCCGACGCCAACGGTGACGGGATCCCGGACATCTGGGCCGTGGACAGCGCCGGCAAGGAGTGGCTCTACTCGGGCGGGACGACGGCGGTCGGCGGGCCGACCGGCGTGGACGAGGACGCCTGGAACACGTACCTCACCATCGGATAGCAGACGCCTCCTGTAGCCAGGGCCCCGCCGAGGATCGCAACCGGCGGGGCTCTGGCGTTCCTCCTCGCGGTGCGGAAACGCGGGGTCGGATTCCTGCCGGCGATGGGGGGTTGGAGGCTATTTGATTGAACCCGCAACCAAATGATGCGAGAGGAAGAGGACATGGACGGGAACACGGTGGCGCTGGTGACCGGGGGGAGCCGGGGCATCGGCGCGGCGGTCGCGGTGCGGCTGGCGCAGGAGGGAGCGGACGTGGCGATCACCTACGTCCGCGATGCCGGGGCCGCGGCCGGGGTGGTCAAGGCGGTGGAGGCGCTCGGGCGGCGGGCCGTCGCGCTGCGTGCGGACGCGGGGGACGCGGCGGAGGTCGCGAACGCGGTCGGAGAGACCGTACGGCGGTTCGGGCGGCTCGACGTGCTCGTCAACAACGCCGGGGTGGGTCTGGTCGGCCCCATGGAGGAGGTCGGGCCGGCCGACGTCGACCGGGTGCTCGGCGTCAATGTGCGGGGCGCGTTCCTCGCGGCCCGGGCCGCCGCCGGGTGTATGCGGGAGGGCGGACGGATCATCACCATCGGCAGCTGCATGGCGCAGCGGGTGCCCGGGCCGGGCGGAGTGCTGTACGCGATGAGCAAGGCCGCGACGATCGGACTGACCAAGGCCCTGGCCCGGGAGCTCGGCGGACGCGGGATCACCGCGAACGTGGTGCATCCGGGGCCCGTCGACACCGACATGAACCCGGCCGACGGGCCGTACGCGGGCCCGCAGGCGGCCATGACGGCACTGGGCCGGTTCGGGCGGGCCGAGGAGGTCGCGGACGTGGTGGCGTTCCTCGCCGGGCCGGGGGCGGGCTACGTCACGGGGGCGGAGTTCGCGGTCGACGGCGGCCACGCCGCGTAGCCCCCTCCGGGCCCGCGGCCGCGCACGCCCCGGGCGGGCCGGCCCCGGGGTGTGGCATTCGCTCGCGATCCGCGCGGGCGGCACCGTCGTGGGACACGTGATGTGGGCGTACGACGAGGACGGCGGCGCCCACTGGATCGGCGGCATGGTCGTCGATGCTGCCGAGCAGGGCAGGGGGTGGGACGGGCCGCGGTGCGCGCCCTGGTCGAGCGGCTCGCCGCGGTGCCGTCCTGCCGGAAGGTGAGGACGGCGGCGCCCACTGGATCGGCGGCATGGTCGTCGATGCTGCCGAGCAGGGCAGGGGGTGGGACGGGCCGCGGTGCGCGCCCTGGTCGAGCGGCTCGCCGCGGTGCCGTCCTGCCGGGAGGTACGGCTCTCGTACCACCCGGACAACGCGCCCGCCGCGCGCCTCTACGCGGAGCTCGGCTTCAGGCCCACCGGCGCGTTCGAGGACGAGGAAGTCGTGGCCGCGCTGGTGCTCTGACCCGCACCGGTGGGGAACCGGTTCAGGGGCGCGCCGGAAATCCGGTGCGCCCCTGAACGGTGTACCGGCCCCGGGGGTGTCGGCCCCCGGGGCGGTCACGGGTACGGCGTCAGCCGCCCAGCTCCTGGTGACGGGC